>JBAZWJ010000022.1:0-78820 GCA_041660385.1 Desulfobacteraceae bacterium
GCAGCGAACATCTTCCGGGTTATATCGGCAAGTTTTACGATCATCTTCAGTCGCGGAAGGTCAGGGTTCATACAGGTGAGGATGTCCGGGATGTTATTGTGGAGGACGGAGAGGTCAAGGGCGTGACCACGGACCGGGGTGAGTACAGGGCCCCCCATGTTATCCTCGCACCGGGACGTGTCGGCGCGGAATGGGTTTCGAAACTTGCAAAAGCCCATGGGATTGGATTGAGCAACCGGGGGATTGAAATCGGAGTCCGGGTGGAAGTCCACAATGACATCATGCAGGACCTGTGCAATGTTATTTACGACCCCACGTTTTTTATTAGAACCTCCAAATACGATGACGAAACAAGGACGTTCTGCACGAACCAGGGCGGATTTGTGTCAGTGGAACACTACAAGGATTTCGTCTGTGTCAATGGCCACGCTTACATGGATCATAAGTCTGATAACACCAATTTTGCATTCCTGTCCAAAGTGATTCTTACCGAACCGGTGACGGACAATCATGCTTACGGAGAATCCATCGGGTATCTTTCATCCCTGATCGGCGGTGGAAAACCCATTCTCCAGCGTTATGGAGATTTGAAACGAGGACGGCGCAGCACCTGGGCCAGAATCAGGAACAGCTACATCGAACCTACCTTGCCCGATGTGGTCTGCGGCGATATCGCCATGACCCTTCCTGAACGAATCCTCACCAACATTGTTGAGGGTCTTGAAAAATTGAACCGGGTTGTTCCCGGTGTAACCAATGAGGAAACACTTCTCTACGCCCCGGAAATCAAATTTTTTGCTACTCAGGTGGAAAGTTCCAATACCCTTGAAACGAAAATCAAAGGCATGTATATCGCCGGAGATGGACCGGGTGTGGCAGGGAATATCGTATCTGCTGCGGCTACGGGGCTGATCCCGGCAAAGGCGATTATTCGGGGGCAGAGAATAAAGGATGAAGGTTGTCATGGTCGCACAAAAATCGATTGAACGTTTTTCCGTCTGAGTTCCGGTGAATGTTATAGAACTATCGCGCAGGCTGCCGAAATTGTGGGTGTACGTAACGAATATTTGCGCTATTATGGTACAGAATGTTAAGCAGGGCCATTTTTCTTTGTTTTCAAGCCGGTCGGATCTGATCCGACCGGCGAAACACAGAAACGTTAAGCTTCAGAACATGCCCCGGTCAAAGAGAGAAAAAAGTCAAACGCATCCTGTTTTATTCTGAAAATATGCTCTTCACCTGGGAATTTCTTTGTTTTTACATCGGATATGTAAGCTGAAAAAATGTTTTTGGACCTTCCGTGATAATCGTCATATTTTTTGAGAAACCGGAAAGGATGATCGTTCCAGCCCAGAAGATCGTTGACCACGAGTACCTGGCCGTCACATGCCGGACCGCAGCCGATTCCGATGGTGGGAACACGTAAGGTTTTTGTTATTACCTCCGTTACTTTCGCCGGTACGCACTCAAGCAAGACGGACATGGCTCCGGCAGCTTCAAGTTGCAGGGCGTCTTGATAGACAGACTCCGCTTCTTCAGGTGTTATGCCAACCACGACCCGTCCTCCTTCTTTAAATGTCTGGGGTGTGTGTCCGATATGAGCCATCACGTCGATTCCATTTTCAGAAAGAAAGCGAATGATCTCTGTTACTTCACATCCTCCTTCCAGCTTGACCATCTCTGCTCCCGCTTCGATAAAAAGTCGTGCATTTGACAGGGCCTCCTCCGGCGTTTCGTAACTTTTATAAGGCATATCCGCGAGAACCAGAGCGTTTGAAACTCCCCGCCTGACCGCACGTGTGTGATGAAGCATGTCTTCCATGGTGACATCACAGGGGCTGGCATATCCAAGGATATTGGTGCCCACCGAATCCCCGATAAGAATGATTTCGATTCCGGCCTCATCCATGCAGCGGGCTGTGGGATAATCATAACAGGTGAGCATAGTGACCGGCTCACTTCGATGTTTCATTTCCAAAAGTGTTTCTGCTGTTATTCGTCTTTTCATAATCGTTCTCCTTTTGACAAGTGTTACTTGTTTTAGTGTCTGATTTCTGAAATCAAATGACGGTCATGGCTTTCACCGGTGCATATTTTGTTCTTCTAAATGCATTAAGAACGAAAGTCAATATTAAAAGACATTTAAAAAACGAATATCGCATAAAATAATTATAAAAAAACGAAAAACGTATATCTATCAGGGCAGACGTATATCCAGTGGTGTTTATTACAACCGAGAGCCCTTTTGACATAAGTCCGCCACTGTGGCATTAATAATAACACTAAGGCACCAAACCGGTTTGCAATCAGACATCATTTAAAAAGGCGACCATGCAGGAAACCAGAAAGAAACCCATCGACTCTATTGATTCGGCCATGATCATTCTTTTGCAGAAAGATGGCAGGATATCCAACACGGACATGGCCAGACAATTGAACCTTTCGGAGTCAACGGTCCGATCACGCCTGAAACGATTGATTGATGATGAGATTATCCAGATCGTCGCGGTCAGCAACCCTTTTATGCTGGGGTTCGAATTGACCGGAAACATCTATATCTATGTGGAAATGAAAAAAATTGATGATATTATCACTGAGCTGAAAACCTTCCGTGAGCTGTGGTATATCATTCTCACAACCGGAGATTCCAATATCAATGCCGAATTCATCGTGAAAAACAGGGATGAACTTAACGATTTGATTTACAACAAAATTAGTAAAATTGAAGGGGTTATCCGAATCGAAACATCGGTGATCATGAAATTTGAAAAACGGGATTACGGTTATGGTACGGCCAAGGAGGTTCATCATGGATCGACGTGATAACGAAACAGAATGGGCCGATGAGATTACATATTATTTTAATGTCTGGTGGGTCAATCTCGGCCAGACCTACGCCAAATCCAGGATGGACGGTTATATCTGGGCTCCAACCCCGGTTGCCGGTGGCAAAACATTTGCCCACTGGGAATCCATGAAGGATGTTGAGCGAGGTGACATGGTCATCTGTTTTGCACAGAAAGACATCATGGCCTTATCTGTTGCTAAAGACAAGGCGAGGATCTATTTAAACAGAAAAAAAGAAGGCTGGAGAATCGATCTTGATTATTACGACCTTTTGAGACCTGTCAGCCATGATGAGATCAAACCCATGATTGACATGATCAACGAATCCATAGAAAAGAACAAACCATTCAACACCTTAAAAGGCATCAATCAGGGATACTTATTTAATTTCAGTACCGACGGTTTCAGGATGATCGTGGAACGTTTTCCGGATCGGATTTCTGACAGTCTTAAACCCGTTCTTGGCCTGGGACCTGACACACGGTTTTCAACGTTTTTAAGTCACAGGGGAATTGTTTTTGATCAGGATGTGATCAAGCGGTTCATTCTGTCTCTAAAAACAAAACCCTTTGTGATTCTTTCAGGAAATCCCGGTTGCGGAAAAACAACCCTTGCCCATATGTTCGCCTGCTTCATGGATGAAAAAAAGAGAAACGACGAATCGTTGACCGAGGAAAGCGATCTTTTAAACAGACGCTGGTTCAAAATCAGTTACAACGACAAAGATATAGTTAACGCATTTGAAGGGTCTGATAAGAAGATAAACTTGGTGAGAAAAACCATGCTGAAAGACGGGATCATGTCTCTTTACGGCCTTGACAGTAAAAAGAACATCGACATGAGTCAGAAAAAAATGATGAAAGACCTGAAAGAAGGCGACGTGATCATCGCTTATCAGGGCGGGTACACTCTGGGCGGAATCGGTGTGGTTCTTCAGCCTCATTTTTTTGATGATTCCGGTGATGCCTTTGATTCGTTCTATGAATCCACCAAGAATTTTGTCAGGATCGACTGGCTGTTCAAAGGGCCTCTCAAGATCAGCGATTTTTATCTGGACGATCAAAGAATTCCGGCCTTCAGCATGTGGGGTGATGCCATTCATCAGTTGAGCCCGGACCAGATCAGGCTTTTTGCCGATTATCTTTACACAAAAGACATCCAGATCAACGAACACGGCGTCCACACACGGTCACGAACCTTTGAAATCATTCCCGTGGGCAGCAACTGGACCGACAGATCCCCACTTTTAGGTTCCATGGACAGCAAGGGTGAACAGTATAAAAGCACCAAAGCCCTTGAACTGATCATCAACGCTGGCGAAGTGTTCAAACGGGGAATGGACAATCCCTTTTTTCTGATCCTTGATAACATGAACGAATCCCAGGTTGAATACTACCTTTCGGATATCCTTTGCGCCTGGGAAACAGGCGAAACCGTATCCCTTCACATGGACGATGACATTGCTCAATATTCTGAAATACCAATGGAATTAACCATTCCATCCAACTTGTTCATCATCGGCACCTTGAGTTATGATGAAAAAGCCGAAAAAAGCCTGACTCCATCTGTTCTGAACCAGGCTAATTTGATTCAACTGGATAGTTTAAAGCCTGAAGACTATCTGACCTTCAGCAGCGGGCCCCGGACTTTTTTACGTGATTTGAGTTTTCAGGAATCCCCCATGGCTAATCATCTGAAGCCTCAAGATATCAGGAAGCTGATGAGGGACGTAAGGGCAGGGGATGATGACACTGGACATGTGATTGATACACTTGCCCACCATCTGGATGTGGTTTCATCTGTTTTGAAATCATCGGGCTTTGATATTGGGTGTCGTGTGATGAACGATATGGTCCGCTACCTTTACCTATGCTGGGAATCCCAGGACAAGCCGATGGCTTTCAGCGAATGGGCTGACACGCTTGATGTTCAGATGGTTCAGCGGATTCTGCCGGGCATACAGGGTTCTTCGATTATGGTAAAAAAAGCGATGGAATGCTTGTACTGTTTCTGCTACATAGGCGTCACAGAAGACGAAAAGACGGAACTCTGCAAGGGAAATTCTGTTCAGAGGCTTCTTGATAAAAAGGCAGATGAAGCCTGGTTGGTCCGATCAGCGTTTAAATTAAAAAAGATGATGAATACCCTTGAAACGCAGGGTTTTGTATCACTGTTATCTTGATTGAAGGTTTTTGATGCTCCTTATTTATCCACCTGCGGCAAAAGCATGTGAACCGCCTCCCGGAATTGCGAGACTTCACGGATCGTTGAAACATCACGGAATTCCGGTTCGAACCATTGATATGAACCTTGAAGGATTTTACCATCTTTACCGGCGGGACATAAAAGCCGAAGACCTCTGGGGAAAACGTGCCGTCAACAAAAAAGAGTTGAATCTGTCTCTTGTCTGTGAAAGCCATGGGTATGAAAACAGGGATCGTTACAAAAATGCCGTGATGGATATCAACAAGGTGCTGGCCATGGTTTCCAAACCGGCTGATGCCCTTGTCACGCTGGCTAATTATAAGAGCAACACCCTTTCCCCACTCAAAAGCAGCGATCTGCTTTACGCAGCGGATCACCCCGAAGAAAACATCTATTATCCTTATTTCAAAGCGCGTTTTGAGCAGTTGAACAAGGAAGACGAAATGCTTCTGGATACCGTGGGGTTTTCTCTGAATTACCTGAATCAGGCTCTTTGCACATTTGCCATGATCGGGTATTTGAAAAAGGTGAGAAAGCAGGTCAGAATCATTGTCGGTGGCGGACTTATCACGTCGTTCATGCGGAAACCGGGATTCGAATCTCCCTTTGACGGCCTTGTGGATGTGATGATTGCCGGAAAAGGTGAGCACCGTCTTCTTGAACTGTTTGGAATGGGTGATACAGAGCCTTCCTATCTTCCCGATTTCAGCGATATGATTTCAGGGCCAAGTTACTTGAGTCCCGGTCTTGTGATTCCTTTCTGTACTGCGGATGGCTGTTACTGGAAAAAATGCACGTTCTGCCCTGAACAGGCGGAAAACAACCCTTACGAGCCCATTGCCATGGACAGTGCCGTGGCTCAGGTGAACGCGCTTGCCGAAAATTACAAACCGGCTCTTTTCCATTTTGTGGATAATGCCCTGAGCCCCAGATTCATGACCAGACTTTTTCAAAGCGGATTTAAGACACCCTGGTACACTTTTTCACGGGTGACCGGTCAACTGGGAGACGAATCGTTCTGTCGTTCATTGAAACAATCGGGCTGTCGGATGATGAAGCTGGGGGTTGAGTCCGGGGATCAGAACGTTTTGAATCATCTGAATAAAGGAATTGACCTTAAAGTCGTATCGAAAAGCCTTGAGCAGCTGCACCACGCAGGTATCTCCACCTATGTGTATCTCCTGTTTGGAACGCCGTGGGAGACCGAAGCTGCCGCACGGAAAACCATGGATTTTGTCCGTGACCACAAGCATCTGATATCTTACCTTAACATTGCGTTGTTCAATCTGCCGTATTTTGCCAAGGGCTGGGACAATCTGGAAACCAGTGAATTTTACGACGGAGATCTTTCACTTTACAAAGAATTCAACCACCCCATGGGCTGGAACCGGTCGAACATCCGGTCTTTTCTTGACAAAGAATTCAAAAGACATCCAGATATTTCAGCGATCATCAACAGGGATCCAACGGTGTTCAATTCCAATCATGCGGCGTTTTTTTGAAAAACAATCATTACAAAGTCAAATTATAAAGCAGCCCAGAATTCAAGACGGTGACCTTCGGGATCGTGGATATGAAACAGTTTTGCCCCCCAGGAATGCATCATGATGTCCGTGGGTTTCAAGCCCATCGACTTCAGCCGTTCATGGACCTTGTGGAGATGATCCAACTGGAACGTGATGGTGCTGCCTTGGCCTCCCGAACTTTCCATGGTCGTACGTTTCCGGTCGGCAACGCTAAGGCGGGCGTAAGGATTGACGGCGAATGCAACAACACATGGTTTTGACAAAACTTCTTGGAATTCCAGGCACTCTTTGTAGAATCGAACCGTTTCTTCAAACAAAGCACAATAGAGAATCGTGTTGATCGTTCGGATTTGCGTTGTTTCCTTGTTGTCGGGGTGCTGGCTCATAATGACCTCAATCATCAAAAAGGGATATGGTATTTCAGTTTGATTTTTTGTACTATGCCGCAAACATTCTGAAAAGGTTTATCAAGGAATTATGGAAGTATTGAAAAAAAAATACATGTACGTTCAAACCTATTCCGGGAATTATTCCATGGAAAAGGACACACTTCTTGGTTTTCATCACGGATGTGAATCTGATTTGAACAACACCTTGATTGAAAATATGATGCCCCATGGCCTTTATCCCCATTACGGGTTTTCTTTTTATGAAAATCCACCGGGCCGGATTATCCGTAAGGGAAGTGGAAGACGGCCTGCCTTGTACAGATCGAATCGCCTTTACAATCTGGGTGCAGGTTCTCTGGTCAAAGCGGTCGAATCATCGGATATGTTTTCTGACTACGGACTTGGTTATTATCGAAACGTCTCTTTTCTGATGTTTATGGGGAGAAGGGAACATATGTTTGCGGACATTCAACCCTTTCTATGCGTGGATGAATCTGTGGCCGACCATCCCATCATCCGTTTCTTTTCAGATATAACCGGAATTACAGCGAATGAAGAAAGGGATTTTACGGACACGCTTTCCGAGAATCATGCCATTCTCGAAGAAGTGGGCAATCTGGAATTTGACAGTGAAAGCGGTTATGCCGACAGCGTGTACCTGATGTCCCATGTGATGACGTCCCTTGTGCTTTCCCATATCACCATCCGCCAGATGATCGAATCACCACCCCAGGGTCTGACGGAGCTTTTGCAGATTCCCGTTATGGCCGGAGGTTATAAACACATGTTGTCTTCGGTTTTTAAATACGATGAGACGCAATGCCGCGTCATGACCTGGAACAACGGCAACATCCCATTGTGTGCAATCACGCCTGGAATTTTTGGATACGAAGGCGCTCTGCTTGATGTGGCGAAACGAACGGTGACGGGGAAGAGGGCTGATGTGGTGCGTTTTTTGTTGTATCTCAACAAAAAAAAGGTTCTTGATTCTTTGGATCTCAATTATCTTGTTTGATTGAAGGAACTATTTACAATAAAAAACCGCATTTGGACGAACCTTACGGACAGCGCCCAAATACGGTTTAAAGTATATCTTATTCCAAAGTGATGCAGCTTGCAGGGCATGAATCAATGGCTTCCTGGATAAGACCTTCGTCTCCGCCTTCAGCCTTAATAACAACCGCTTTTTCATCATCAGAATTGAATTCGAAAATTTCAGGAGCGATTTCTACACATGCTTCACAGCCCATACATTCTTCTGCATCAATGACAACTTTCTTTCCCATTTTTCTTTTCTCCATAATGTTAGTGAGTTAGGTGCGTGGTCCAGGATGGTCTCCGGACAAAATAAAACTGGTTCTATTTAAAACGATAAGTACTGCTGACTGCTTAATGGTACTTGAGGAACAATACCGATTATAACAATCTTAAAAAGAATAATGCAAAACAATTTATTAAAAAAATGATTAATCATTGAAAATCAGATATAATCACCCATTATCTTATCTTGAACCTTTACAGCGAGGGCCGGACAATGAAAGTACTGATTACCGGGGGAACTGGTTTTGTCGGAAGTTACTTGTGCGAACGAATGCTCGAACGCGGGTGGCATGTGACCATTACGGGCCGGTCAACCAGTGTTCATTCGGGCAAGGATCGTTTTGATCATCTTGTCTGTGATACCACGGTGGAAGGCTCCTGGCAGGACCGTGTGGCCAGTTCGGATGTCATTATCAATCTTGCCGGGAAAAATATATTCACACCGTGGAACCCGCAGAAAAAGAAGGAGATAAGGGACAGCAGGATCCTGACCACCCGGAATCTTGTTCGTGCGATTCCAGAAAACTCCGGTACCCTATTCTTGAGCACTTCGGCTTCCGGTTTTTACGGTAGTCGGGGTGGTGAAATCCTGGACGAAGACGCGTCCATGGGCCGAGGCTTTCTCGCAGAGCTTTGCAGAGACTGGGAAAGTGAGGCAAACGAAGCGGAAAAAAAAGGGGCCAGGGTGGTGTGTATGCGTTTTGGCATGATCCTGGGAAAGGGTGGGGGGGCACTGAGCAAGATGCTGTTGCCTTTCAAACTCTGTCTTGGCGGAAACCTGGGGCATGGAGATCAGTGGATGTCATGGATGCATCTTAGCGATCTTGCTTCGGCTGTTTTCTTTCTGATTGAACAAGATAAGGCTAAGGGGCCAGTTAATTTCTGTTCTCCTTTTGCTGTGCGAAACCGTGATTTTACAAAAACTCTGGCCGTAGCACTGGGTCGGCCTGCATTCTTTCATATTCCGGCTTTTTTGCTGAAAGCGCTCATGGGGGAACTGGGAGAAGTCATTCTTGGAAGTCAGAGAATGACCGCCTCCGGCCTTGAAAATCTGGGCTTTAAATTTGCTTATCCTGAAATATCCCAGGCGCTTGATAATATTGTGGGTTGAAGGACTTGCTATGGGAAAATACACCGGGATTCACCATCTTGCCATGATCACGGACGATATGGACAAGACCATAAGATTCTGGCGTGATCTTCTCGGCATGCGGATGCTTGCCGCAACAGGTGACGGGAAGAACCGGCAGTATTATTTTGAAATTTCAGACAACAACATCATCTCGTTTTTCCAATGGCCGGGTTCAGTTAATCCCGAAGAAAAAGAACATGGGGAACCCACAACCGAGCCCCTGGCTTTTGACCATGTGGCCATCGGAGTTGAGGATGACGCGACCCTTCTTTCTGTTAAGAAGACTCTCGAAGATGCAGGATTCTGGGTTTCCCATGTTGTGGATCACGGATTTATCCATTCCATATACTCGTTTGATCCCAACCGGATTCCCATTGAATTCTGTGCCGATGTGAGGGAAAAAAGCCTGAGGAAAATCCTCCGCATGAGTGATAGAAATCTTGGTGCTGTGGCTGCGGAAGGGCATGATCCCCAACCAGGAAAATGGTCTGAACCACCTGATGAATGAACCGGAACTCACGACAAATTAACGATGGCTCGCCCTGTCCGATTATGGTTTACGATCTGTTCGATCTGAAGATCCAGAGATTCCAAGTCTGGGAGCTCCGAGACAATGGTGCATAGAATGCCGTTTTTCCAGGGTCCGGCCAGTTTGTCCCAGATGATTCGGCGAAGCAGCATGGGGGTTGTGGCTGAATCGATTCCTGAAAGGGTGATTCCTCTTATAATAAAAGGATAAACCGAAGATGTGAATTCCGCAGAACCCACATTGCCGCATGTGGTGACAATGCCGTGGCTTACAACGGATTTGATGGCGAATTCAAGAACGCTTCCCCCAACCGCATCCACCACCGCAGACCATTTTTGAGCAAGAAGGGCCTTTTCTCTTGTGCCGGCTATTTCATCCAAAGCCATGACATGTGAGGCCCCGATGGATTTGAGGTACTCTGACCGGTCATGATGGCCGTTTAACGCTGTGACCTCATACCCGATTTTTGAAAGAATCGCGACAGCGATACTTCCCACACCACCCGTGGCCCCTGTTACAAGGACAGGTCCTTTATCCCTTGCGACTCCGTGCTCAAGGATTTTATGACAGGCAAGACCGGCTGTGAATCCCGCAGTCCCATACATCATGCTTTCCTTTAACGTCAGATTTTTCGGCAAAGGGACCACCCAGCTTCCCGGAACCCTCACGTATTCTGCAAAACCGCCTGATGTGTTCATGCCCAGGTCGTATCCTGTGACGATCACTGGGTCTCCTTTTTTAAATTTCGTTGTTCTGCTTTCTTCAACGATTCCGGCTGCGTCAATTCCCGGGGTGTGCGGGTAAATGCGTGTCACCCCTTTGTTTCCCATGACGGACAGAACATCTTTGTAATTCAGGGACGAGTAGTTGACTTTGATCAACACGTCATCTTCGGGCAGGTCATTAAACGATTTCTGCTCTACGTTCCGCGTAAATATACCCTGGGAAGATTCTCTGACAACCATGGCTCTGAAGGTGTTTGAATTCATATCGTTTATTTGCTTTGTTTTTATGAGAGTATTGAAAAAATCTGGTTATTTTCCTCGATATACTCATGAGCTCCCTGAACAATGGAATCCATGTCATCATAATTCATACCGCTAAAAACGCTATGCAGTATCTGCCAATGCCCATATGTCAGACGAGGAACCGCATGGGGCGCCACAAGGTTCAGGTCTTCAGCCGGAAAACACCGGTGGTACAGGAAATCCGCAAACCCGATAACCGCAGCGAGGATGGCGTGATCTGTAGCGAAGAACGGCTGATGGTGAAATGCAGCAGCCTGTACAAGGGGATCGGGTAAGTTCCAGCTGGCACCGATATATTTCCCGATCATCGCATGGTTGATTCCGAAACATTCTTCTTCAAGTTCATATAACGGAATGTCCAACTCGGCAGATTCGAGATGGAGTCTGCCGTAAACGTCTGCATAATGGTTCACGAGGAAAATCTTTCCGAAATCATGCAGCAAACCTGCTGTAAACAAGCCCGGTTCGTCTTTTTTATTGAACCTTTTATAAATATAACGGCATAAAACGGCTGTTCCCATGAGATGATGCCAGAGTGCTTTTGGTTGGTAAAGTCCTTTTATGTTGGCCATATCAATGGCCTTCATGGCCCCGAGACCAAGGGCCAGGTTGACGATTTCCGTTCTGCCAAGGATAAGAACAGCCCTTTCGATGGTATCCACCTGCTGCTGATAACCATAAAAAGCCGAATTCACTATTTTTAGAAGCGTTAAAGTCAATGCCGGGTCATTTTTGATCACTTCACTTAATTCTGCAAGGGACGAGTCTGGTTTTTTTGCGATGTCCACGATGTCCAGAACCACTTTCGAAAGGGTTGGAAAGGATTCAACTTTTTTTAATTTCTGGCGGATATCCTTTTTCAACAGTGCAGCATGCTCGTCATTGTCAAATCCGCTCAGTTTGATCAGGAATTCTTCAGTTAAGCGATGGATGTCATGTGTGTCGTCCGGTTTTTTCCCTTTTTTGATGGCCTCGTCAAGACCTGGAATTAGAGGAGAATCAAATGGAAGTCTGAACAGGAACTCCTTTTGACGCACTTTGGGTAGATGCCCCAGGCCATGCCAGAGTTCATCAAGGCTTCTTTCCGTCAGCCATTTGAATTTTTTCCCCCGGGAATTGATCAGCATCAGATGGAACAGGTCCATGGCTGATTCACCATCTTTGATGATGCTTTTCAAAGAAAGACGGCCTTCGGCATCAGACTGGACGCCATGATCATGGGTTGTGAATACGATTCGTGAAGCACCTGTTTCCCCATGATTGATAAGATTCGATACGGTTGTTCCATCTTCAGGGAAAATGGACACCCCCCTGAACACAGCAGCTGATTCTCCGAACAGGTCACGGCACGCATCGTCGATTCGTGATAATCCCTTGTATTCTCTTTGGTCTTTGGAAAAAAAATCCAGAATCACAAACCGTCTTTCGTCGATGACAAGAACCACAGAACATCCATCGATACGGTCTTCTATTTTTTCAACCCATCCATCAGCCAATAAGGAGGGGAAAGGCATGTCTTCATTGTTTGGAGCAATTTTAGCACTGATAAGGGCCAGTCTGAAAAAGCCCATGGTTGCTTTTTGCATCTCCTGACGGATACGCCTGTAGTTATTCGTGCTCATGGGAAAAGGCAGAGATTCATCTTTTACAGCCGATTCCACCGTTACTTTCCCTCCGTATTCTTCAACAAGCCGGGATACGGCAACGGCGGCTTCTTTTTTTTCAGCAAGAGTCAAGACACGCGGTGGTGATAAAACAAGATTTTTGATCTTCTTTTCAGAAAATCCCAGGCCTTCTTTTAAATACGAGAGAAGGTTATCCGTCAGCTTATCATGTTTCAATCCGTGGAAAATGAGTCTGTAATGGTTGTTGCTCATAATAGATTCGCCTGTTTGTTTGATATGTTCAGTCCGAACTGAGGAAGAGAAAATCGTAAATTGATGTAACGTACGGATTAGTATACGTAACTCTGTATTCGATGTCAAATACCCTGATGATGTGGTCTTATGGTTGTGCTGATTTCATTTTTATAATACCATGTGCCTCGTTCGATTTCTGGGAAAACGGTTCGAACAATCATTTAAAACAGATTAAATTTAACGGGGACATGGATTTTGGAAATCACACAGCTTAACGTCAATGACATCCGCATTGAGCGGCCTTTTTCTATTTTTTTTCCCATCAATGACGATACGTTGAACGCCATTCGGATTGATATGAAGACCAATGGATTTGATATGGGGTTTCCCCTGATCATCTGGAAAGAACGGCAGATTCTGGTGGACGGTCACACTCGGTTTATTGCGGCCAAAGAAATGGGCGTTACAGAGCTTCCCGTTCTTTTCAAGGAATTTGAAAACGAAGACGATGCGGTGCTTTACGCTTTTCATATTCAGCGGAACAGGCGGAATCTTTCCGATGACAATATCATCAGGTGTCTTGAGGTTCTTGATAAAATCGGCTCAAAAAAATCGGTTGATCCGTCAAAGCCAAAGGCTGAAAAAAAAGAAACCGTTGAAAATATAGCCAAAGAGCTGGGAACGAGTAAGAGTAAAATTGAGAAGGCTCGAAAGATCATGGAGATCGGTTCCGAAGAGATCAGAGAATCGGTTCAGTCCGGGAAAACATCGATCAACAAAGCTTATAACGACATTCAGACCCAGCGGCGTGAAAGCGGGGAATTAAAGGGCTCTAAAACAAACGGTCTGGCATCGGATGCGCGGTATTTCAAATCTTTGCAGGCATTGAAAAGTGAAATACGCTTTCTGAAAGATGACGACTGGAATCAGTTGCCCATGGAAAGGGTGATTGCCGATCTGGAGATCCTGATCGCCCAGATTCACGAGGGATCTTTGTCATAGAAACCGCCATGGCCGATGTTCTCCCCATTGTTCCCCATATTCCTGCTATACATCATGCCCTCGGAACCCAGGGGCGGGCCATTGTGGCTGCCGCTCCCGGAGCTGGGAAAACCACATGGGTTCCACTTTCACTTCTTGAAGCACCGTTCCTGAAAGAAAAAAAAATTCTGATGCTGGAACCGAGGCGGCTGGCCACGCGGATGGCCGCCGGACGCATGGCCGAACTTCTGGGCGAGCCTATGGGAAAAACCGTGGGCTACCAGATACGCCATGAACGGGTGATCGGATCTGATACTCGAATCATCGTGATGACCGAAGGGGTTCTGACGCGAAAGATCCAGCATGATCCTGAGCTTGACGGTGTGGGGCTGGTTATTTTCGATGAATTCCACGAACGGAGCCTCAACACCGATCTGGGACTTGCGCTTTGTCTTGAGATTTCCGATGTTTTACGGAAGGATTTAAGGCTACTCGTGATGTCCGCCACCATGGAAACCGAATCTGTTTCACGGCTTATGGGTAATGCGGACGTGATAAGGTCCGAAGGAATCAGTTACCCCGTTGAAACCATTTACAGAACACGGAAAAATACGGACCGGTTCCCTGGATTTAATGAGAAAGAATGCGCGTCCCAGGTGGTTTACGCCCTTGAAAACAACTCGGGTGATATTCTTGTGTTTCTGCCTGGAGCCGGAGAAATCAGGCAGGTTCATACCCTGCTTATGAACAGGATTTCTGACCCGGATGTTTCCCTTTATCCCCTTTGCGGCAATCTGGATAAAAAAGATCAGGATGCGGCCATCAGACCGTCTATCCCGGGCCGACGGAAAGTGGTTCTCGCCACATCCATTGCCGAAACGTCCCTGACCATTCAGGGAGTGAATGTGGTGATCGATTCCGGGTATATGCGAGTTCCGCGCTATTATCCCGGATATTCCATGGGCCGCCTTGAAACCATCCCCGTATCCAAAGCGTCGGCAGATCAACGGAGGGGAAGGGCAGGGCGACTTGGACCCGGTGTCTGTTACAGGTTGTGGACCGAAGAAGAAAACGCGCTTCATCCTGATTTCAACACCCCGGAAATCATCCATGCCGATCTTGCAGATTTTGCCCTGGAACTGGGGCTTTGGGGTGCACGGGAGCCGGACGAACTGAAATGGCTCGACCTGCCACCCAAGGGTGCGTATGAACAGGCCCGGAATCTTCTGATTAAAATCGGAGCGCTTGATCAGGAGGGACGCATCACGGATCATGGAAAAGAACTGGCAGCTCTTGGGCTCCATCCACGGCTTGGTCACATGCTGGTTCTTGCAAAGAAAAAGGGAAAGGGAAGTCTGGCCTGCCTTATCGCCGCATGTCTGAACGAACGTGATTTTTTTCTTGGGAAAGATGAAAGGGCGCTTGCGGACATACGACTGCGACTCACTTATCTGAAGGATGTGCAAGAACGAAAGATGTCTGAAATAAAGGGTCGTGCGATTAACCATGGCATCGTTTCCACGATTCATACCAATGCCCGGAAGCTGGAAAAAGATCTTGGAATAAAGTCAGCTTCTTACAACGTGGATGAGGCCGGAACCCTTCTGGCCTGGGCATATCCCGAACGAATCGCCATGGCTGTAAAAGGCATCCACGGATCATACAAAATGGCTTCGGGAACAGCGGTGTTTCTTTCGGATTCCGATTCGATGTGCTGTGAACCGATGATCGTCTGCGCCGAACTGGATGGTAAACGAAAACGATCCAGAATCTACCTTGCCGCAACTTATTCCATGGACAGTCTGGAAGAGGATTTTGGTCATGCTGTTGAAAAATGCGAGGTGCTGGAATGGGACACGAAAACCCAGGCGGTTTCAGCTCAGGTCAGGCATGTTTACGATCAGCTTGTGCTCCATTGTGAACGATCAACAAATGTTGACCCGGATGCTGTTTCCGATCTTATGATCGACCAAATACGTGAACAGGGGATTGGTATTCTCCCCTGGACAGCGGCTCTTGTCAGCATTAAATCACGTTCCGTTTTTATACGAAATGTGGACGGGTTTGGTGATTTTCCCGATCTCAGTGATTCCGCTCTGGAAGAGACGCTTGCGCAATGGCTCAAACCATTCCTTACGGGTGTTCGGTCTCTGGCTCAATTGAAAAAAATCGATCTTCAATCTGCCGTTTTCTCCCTCCTGTCGTGGAACCAGCGGAAGTTGCTTGACGAACTTGCCCCGACCCATGTGACGGTTCCCAGCGGTTCACACATTCCCCTTGATTATCAGGTGGTGGATAACAAACTTCATACGTCGCCCTTGCTTTCCGTGAGGCTCCAGGAGATGTTCGGCTGCATGGAAACGCCGCGAATCGCCGGAGGGCGAATACCGGTGACGGTTCAGCTTCTTTCACCGGCAGGTCGAGTCATGCAGATGACAAAGGATCTTGAAAGTTTCTGGAAAAACACTTATGAACAGGTCAAAAAAGATTTGAAAGGCCGTTATCCCAAGCATTACTGGCCGGATGATCCCTATAGCGCAACAGCTACGAACAGGACGAAAAAGAATATGGATAAAAAGTCATGACTGAACAATCCTTAACCATCACCGTGATGACCATGAACCTGCGCTTCGGCCTTGCGGAGGATGGAGAGAATTGCTGGGCCAATCGCAAGAAAGCCTACCCCGTTCTTTTTAAAACCCATGACCCTGATTTTATTGGTGTTCAGGAGGCTAACGATTTTCAGGCAGATCAACTTTCCGATATACTGGAAAACCACGGCCATATCGGAGAACGGAAAAAGTCAGCCGATCCGTTACCAGCCACCTGGCAGGATAACCTCATTTTTTTCAAAAAGCCGTGGACATGCCTGTCTCACAAACACTATTTTCTAAGCAACACGCCGGATATCCAGAGCCAGTTTCCGGGAAGCCAGTGGCCACGTCAATGCATCATCGGCCACTGTGAAAACAACGGACATTCTCTGATCCATGTGAACACCCATTTTGATTTTGCATCTTCGGTTCAGGAGAAAAGCGCCGAGCTGATCATCAATCTGCTGAAGGATTATCCTGCCGATATTCCAACCATCATCACCGGCGATTTCAATACATCGCCCAACAGCGAGACTTATGCCCTGTTCATGGAGAACGGTTTCAGAGATCTGTTTGAAAACCATCACAGCTCCACGTTTCACGGATTTACAGGCCATGATCTGGGCGGTCACATTGACTGGATTCTCTTTAAAGGAGGATTAAAAGGTGTGGATCATCAGATTGTTCAAGAACCGTTTGAAGGCATTTACCCTTCGGATCATTATCCGGTGAAAGCTATTTTTGAATTTGTCTGATCTGATATTCGTCCAACCTGGACGATTCAGTTCTTTTTTGCCATTGATCGGTTAATGGGTTATAAGAAAAAAAAATAACACGGCATTTCAATCCGAATTGCCGTGAACCATTATCCCTGATAATTGGATTCCCTGACTGATGATAGATCAAAAAACGACTCGGAAAATTGCCGAAATTTTGAAGATTCACAAGGCTGTGGCTCTTGTATGGAGAGCAAGCCCAATGACGGCTGTACTGAATCTTCTGCTCCTTGTGATTCTCAGCCTTCTTCCCCTTGTCTCCTTATACCTGATGAAAATGATTGTGGATTCAGCGGCAGTGGCTGTTTCTTCACATGGCAACGGGAACAGTTACCGGCACGTGATCATGCTGGTTCTGCTCGCAGGTGTTGCAGCCCTTATGACTGCAGTGGCTCAGCAGGTTTCGAAGTTTATAAAGGATATACAGACGATCACTGTAACCGATTACGTTTACGATGTGCTCCATGAAAAATCCATAGCCATTGATCTTTCGTTTTATGAGAACCCGACCTTCTTTGATTCGCTTCACAGGGCTCAGAAAGAAGGCCCCTACAGGCCGACCCGAATTGTGAACGGTCTGACGTCGGTGTTTCAGAACGGGATTTCACTGGTGGCTCTGGCCGGACTCCTGATATCGTTTCACTGGGGTCTTGCCTGTGTGTTGTTCGTTTCCACCTTGCCGGGAATACTGGTGAAGTTCCTGTTTTCCAGGGATATGTACAAATGGCAGAAAAGAAGGACTCGGACCGAACGGGAAGCGAGCTATTACAATTCCATGATGACCGGTGAAGCCCATGCGAAAGAAATCCGGCTTTTTGGTCTTGGAGATTTGTTTGTTGACCGGTTCAGGAATCTGAGACGAATTATCCGTGAAGAAAAAATCGCCTTATCGAAACGAAGGATTCTGTGGGACTTGTTTGCCCAGTCAGCGGCTGTTCTGGCCGTGTTCGGCTCCCTTGCATATATCGTCAAACAGTGTGTGGATGGTCACATAAGTCTCGGGGATCTGGTTCTTTTTTTTCAGGCCTTTCAAAAGGCCTTGTCCTGTCTGAAAGATTTTTTTGAAAGCCTGGCCGGTCTGTATGAAGACAATCTGTTTCTAACCCATTTTTATTCGTTTCTCGATATTGAACCCAAGGTGGAAGAGCCTGAAAACCCCGTTGTCTCCGAGAGGTTTTTTGAAAAGTCACTGTGTTTTGACCATGTAAATTTTAAGTATCCCCACAGCGACAGAAAGGCTCTGCTTGATGTGAGTTTTGATGTGAAACCCGGGGAGGTCATTGCCCTTGTGGGTGAAAACGGGTCAGGAAAAACCACATTGATCAAGCTTCTTTGCAGGCTCTATGATCCGAAAGATGGGAGTATCCGTTTTGATGGAACGGATATCAGGCATTTCAGGTCCAGTGATTTAAGAAAAAAGATCAGTGTCGTTTTTCAGGATTACATCAAATATCAGCTGACCGTAAAAGAAAATATTTGGCTGGGTCAGGTGGAACGCCCTCTGGACGATGCGGACGTCATAAAAGCTGCCCGTTTTGCAAATGCCCATGATATGATTGAAAATCTGCCCAATTCTTACGATACACTTCTTGGAAAATGGATGGCCGATGGGGAAGAATTGTCCATCGGTCAATGGCAGAAAATAGCCCTGGCACGAGCATTTTTTGGCGAGTCACAAATCGTGGTGCTGGACGAACCCACAAGTGCTCTTGATCCTGAAAGCGAATATCAGGTATTTTTAACATTTCGTAAGCTTCTGGAAAACAAAACAGCCTTTCTCATCAGTCACAGGTTTTCCACGGTGAAAATGGCGGACCGGATTCTTGTTCTTGCCGAAGGACGGATTATTGAAAGCGGAACCCATGACGAGCTTATGGAAAAGAATGGAACGTATCACCGCATGTTCACCATGCAGGCCTTGAACTACCAAAACTGAATGGATAAGGAGGATATTTATGGAAAATCCCATTGAAAACTACTGGAACAAACGTCTTGAGGGTTTGAAAGCTGCTCTGGAAAAAAACCATTTCAATGTTCATGTGGCCAAAAACGTTGCCGAAGCCCGGACCTATGTGATGGAAACACTGGTTCCGAAAACAGGGGCTAAAAGCGTATCCTGGGGCGGCTCGGCCACCTTTGTTCAGACCGGACTTTACGATGCCCTGAAAACAGCCTGGGACATGGAGGTGCTGGACACCTATGACAAGAGTTTCTCACCGGAAGAGGGGCTGGAACGTCGAAGAAGGGCACTTCTTTCCGACCTTTATATTGCAGGCACAAGTGCCGTGACCGAAGATGGCTGTCTTGTAAATCTGGACATGATTGGAAACAGGGTGGCCGCCATTACGTTTGGCCCGAAAAATGTGGTGATTCTGATGGGAAGAAATAAAATCGTCGCTGATCTGGAAGACGCCATGAACCGGATAAAGAATTACGCAGCTCCGGTAAATACCATGCGCCTTGACAAGAAAACACCCTGCGCCAAAACATCGGTATGCGAAGACTGCAATAGCCCGGACAGGATCTGTAATACCTGGATGATTACGGAAAAGTGCTTCCCGAAAGGAAGAATCACGGTGGTTCTCATTAACGAAGATTTGGGATTTTAACACGGCATTCTATGTACAACGAAGATGGTGTAGGGGCGGGTTCTAAACCCGCCTGAATTCATGTTTGGAACCGGCCAATAATTATAACGCCCGAGCAATAACCATAGCCCGAACCGGAGCAGGATATCCTTCAATGGTTTTCGTGGGATCAGCCGGATCGAGATAATCATCTAAAGACATGACCCCGCTCCAGGGTGTGGTCCGTTGTTCGCCTGCTGTGGTCCGTGAGATATCTATTACTCGGACATCGCCGAACTTCGACCGTTTCAGCCAGGATTCGAGGCAGGTAAGCGTGGGGATAAAGAATACGTTTCGCATGCTGGCATATCGGTCTTCTGGGAACAGGGCGTGGGGTTCATCGCCTTCGATGATCAGGGTTTCGATGACCAGTTCGCCGCCTTTGATCATGGATTTTCGGAGCTGGGCCAGCGTGTCTATGGGTGATTTCCTGTGATAAATTACGCCCATGAAAAACACTGTATCGAAATAGTCGTTAAAATCAGGCATATCTTCGAGTTTGGCCGGAAGGCAGTAAAGATTCTTTGGCGCGGCGAAGTGCTGAATCAGTTTGAACTGATAATAATAAATAAGCTGGGGGTCGATACCCAGAACCATGAGCGGTTCCTGGGCCAGCATGCGGAACATGTAATAGCCGGAACTGCAACCCACATCAAAAATCCGTTTCCCTTTGAGCGGGGCAATGTGATTTTTCAGCCGGTCCCACTTGATGTTGGATGCCCATTCACAATCCAGAGGGATTCCGAAAATATCGTAGGGGCCTTTTCTCCAGGGAGACAAAGCTTTAAGGCAGTCAATCACTTTTTCCCGATCATCTTCTGAAATATCCGACGGCAAGCCGATGCTCACCCTGTCTCCATGATAATCCACATGACTTGGCTTAATCCGGGGAAGACCTGCTATCAACTCCCGCAATAGTTTTTCATTCCCATAATCGAGGGAAAGCTGGGAACGGAGAGCTGAAATGAACTCTTCCAAATTGTCCTGCATGAAATGGAGCCGGAGTTCATCCATATTTTTAATCAGGTTTTCCATAATGTTTGAACCTTACCCTTATTTTTGGCAGATGAACGACGTGAAGTTGAACCATTTCTGCCAGATATCCACATGCGGGAAACCGGCTCGTCGGAACCGACCCACATGGGTTTCAACCGTTTCGGGTATAAGGACGTTTTCAAGGGCATCCCTTTTCTGGCTGATCTCCAGGTTCGAATAACCGTTTTCCTTTTTAAAGCGGTAATAGAAATCCTGGAAAAGCTCGGTAAAACCTGTGTGGGTCTGGATGGTTTTTTCTGTGACCAGAAGAATGCCCGAAGGCAGAAGAGACTGGTAAACTGAATGGATCAGGTCATCCCGGAGCGCCACAGGCAGAAACTGAACCGACAGGTTCATCACCACCACCGAAGCGTTTGTGAGAAGGATATCCTCCATCTGCCCACAGACAAGGTGGACGTTTTCACCGTTGGGCCTTTCGTTAAGTCTTGCTTTATACATGGACAGCATGGGGATGGAGTTGTCCACACCGATCATGTCAAAGTTTTTCTTTCCCATGGTCGAGAGGAACGTGAGACCGAAATTGCCGTTGGAACAACCCAGATCATAGATCAGGGAGTGATCCACATAGAACGTTTCGGCAAGCTGGGCCATCCGGCGGATGCTTTCACCGTACAGAGGGACGGACCGGTTGATCATGTCATCAAACACATCCACCACCTTGCTGTTGAATTCAAAGGGGGGAACCGATCCGTATTTTTCCGAGTATATATTGTCCTTAGCCATGCGTGTCACCTGTTTATTTTTTTAACAAAAAACGAAAGCCTCACTATTTTGTTCAATTCTCTAAAAAACAGATATTGATTTGAGGCAAGATATGTCTTAAAACTCACTTCTATGTCAAGTGTCAAGCTTTTGGGGGTATGATTTAAAGATTATGTGTAATATCTGGTTTCCGTTTTACAATGAAGTTGAGTTTGAGGATATTAAGGGTTTTATCGAAGTCAATATGCTGAAGCATCTGGATATCCGGATTGTGGATATGACGGACAAGGCTCTGGTCGCCACCATGCCGGTGGACAATAGAACACAGCAGCCCATGGGGCTTCTCCATGGCGGTGCTTCCTGTGTTCTTGCTGAATCTTTAGGAAGCATCGCTTCCTATCTTTGTGTGGACCCGGAGAAATGTGATGTGGTCGGCCTCGAAATAAACGCCAATCATGTCCGGAGCGTCAAACAGGGTTTGGTCAGGGGTACGTGTACGCCCCTTCATCTGGGGAGATCCAGTCATATCTGGGAGATAAAAATAAAGGACGATGAGGATCGGCTGGTCTGTGTCAGCCGTATGACAAATGCTATCCTTGAAAGAGAGGTGATCATGTCTGACAAGGTGAGGGCCCGTATAATAATCAAAGGGTGGGTTCAGGGCGTGGCTTTCAGGTATAAAACAAAAGGCGCTGCTTGTGAGCACCAGGTTACCGGATGGGTCAGGAACAAAGCTGACGGGAGTGTGGAGGCTGTTTTTGAAGGAGACAAATCCCAGGTGGAATCTTTGCTCAAGTGGTGTGAAAAAGGCCCCAAGATGGCTGTAGTGAAAGAGTTGGACGTCGCCTGGGAGGACTACACCGGAGGGTTCACGGATTTCGATATTCGCTTTTAATGGGTTGATATAAAAGATTCATGTTCTGTGATCAAGCAGGTACATGTTTCTTTGAAGATATTAAAATACAAACGCAAGGCGGCCAGCCCGGATTATCCTGGGCTGGCCGCCTTGTTTCATTTGTGGGTCAGTTGATATCGAATTCCAATAACGTTATTGAACTGTGATGGTTTTAGGCTTTTTCTCTTCAGGTTTCGGTATTTCGATATTCAGAACTCCATCTTTGAATTCAGCTTTGATTTTTTCATGATCCACCGTCGAAGGAAGAGTGAATTCTCGTTTGAACATGCCGTTGTATGTAAAAGCATGGAACGTCATTTCGAATCGGGGGTTCAAACGTTCAAGGAAATTGAAGAAATTGTGGATAAAGGCCGGATGATAGAGGAATATTGATTCTTTTCTGCCTTTTGGCGCATTAATATTTGATCTGGATCATTTTATCATATATGTTTTATGAGTGCCGTTAGTGGTAATCATTACTCCCGAAGAATTAAAGTTCAGTCGAATACAATTCGCTTTCCCGGCGATATGGGATAAAAAAAGAGTAAGCTGTAGGGGGCTCCTATCGGTTTTTTAGTCTTATACATGTTCTTGACTAAGATTTTTAATTAATTCATGTTTTTGCAATGGCTGGGTCACACGCCAGAATTTTTTGTATGGCAAAAGGGAGGAGTGTTTTTTGTTATGGCGGAATTAAAAGCGAAGTTCATCATGTGTTTCGTTATTTCTGTTGTTATCTGTGGATTCATGTCGAACGGCTGGGCTGCCAAAAAAGGCGGAAAGTCCAATGAAATTGTGATTGGTCAGTCATGCGCCCTGTCAGGTCCAAATAAGTTGCTTGGAACGGGAATGCGAGACGGAGCCCTTCTCTATTTTAATGATTTGAATGCGAAGGGTGGAATCAACGGGAAAAAGATCAAATTGATCACTTACGACGACGGGTACGAACCTGACCGTTGTCTCGCCAATACGGAAAAGCTGATCAATGAGGATAACGTGTTTCTCCTTTTCGGCTATGTGGGAACTCCAACATCCAAGGTTGCCGTTCCGGTGGCTGTCACTAAGAAGGTTCCTTTTTTTGGGCCTTTTACCGGCGCGAATTTTTTAAGACAACCCTTGAAACGTGAAGTGTTCAATATACGGGCAAGCTATTATCAGGAAACGGAAATGATGGTGGATCGGTTGATCAATGACCTGGGAATTAAAAAAATATCCGTTTTTTACCAGAATGACGCCTATGGTGAGGAAGGCCTTACCGGAACACGGCGCGCTCTTCTGAAACGAAAGATGTCCATACATAATGAAGCCCATTACGAACGAAATACTACGGATGTGAAAGACGCTGTCAACCTTTTCTCCAGCACGAATCCTGAAGCGGTTGTTATGGTTGGAACCTATTCGGCTTGTGCTGAACTTGTGAAAACCATGCGGGCAAAGAAAAGCAGAATCGTTTTTCTTAATGTGTCGTTTGTGGGTGCAGACGCTCTTGGAAACATATTGGCCAACAAAGGGATCGGAGTCATTGTGAGCCAGGTGACGCCTTTCCCTTATTACGTCAAGACCCCTGTTGTACATGAATACAAGACGCTGCTCAATCGTATGATGCCTGATGAAAGCCCGAGCTATGTTTCTATGGAGGGATATATTGCAGCTAAGGCACTCAGCACTATCCTTATGGGCACACCAAAGTTGACACGTGCCGATTTTATCGCCAACGCAGAAAAACAGACCGCCCTTGATCTTGGCGGATTTGTTGTTTCCTTCAGCCCGACCAGCCATCAAGGGTCCAATATGGTCAACCTCACCCAGATTGGGCCTGGAGGTTATCCTGAACGTATTGAATCTTTACGAAAGCTCAGGGATTATTGATAGTTGAACAGGGGGGCGGGTTATGAACCCGCCCCAACAAAATCATTTCATCGCTTTAATTTCATCCATGGCTTTCTTTGCACACTCAGGGCAATAGCTTGATGAAATGCTCAGACGTGTGTTTTTCCACAGATACTCTTCAATACTGACCCAGTCTCCTGAACCCGGTTTTTTTCCTGAATCGTCCTGGAATTTACGGCAGACACAGCAGGTGGTTAGTATGCCTTCATATGCCTTTATCTTCCGCTTCATTTCAAATTTTTCAAGACAACGCTGGATACGGAAGAAAAGCTCGTCCGGGTCACAGGGCTTTAAAAGATAATCATCGGCGTCAAGACGCAGAGCATCCACGGCTGATGCCAGATCGCCAAAACCTGTGAGGATGATGGCAACCGACTCTGGGTGCTGTTGTTTTGCAGCCTGTAGCACGTTGATGCCATTGACTCCGGGCATGTTGAGATCAGTGATCAGAAGGTGGAATGAAAGGGCTGAAATGATTTGAAGGGCCTCTTCACCCCCCAAGGCTGTGTTTACGGAATATCCTGCATGTTCGAGTGAATTTGAAAAAACGGACAGAATGGTTTTGTCATCATCCACGAGGAGTATTTTATATTTTTCCATGGCGCTGCTTAATTCTCGATTATCAATGGCAATGATCGTGCTCTTATGGGCTGACAGGAAGACGGATGGTGATCTCAGCCCCACCGCCAGTCCTGTTACAGGCTTCGATTTTTCCATTATATTCTTTGATGATGCCTTTGCAGATGGCAAGTCCTATACCCATTCCCTGGTCTTTTCTCTGGGTGACGAACAGATCGAAAACTGTAGGAAGGATTGCTTCATCGATACCAGGGCCTGTGTCCGACACGGTGATAGCGATATATCCTTTTTCATAGCGGGTCATGATATGGATGGTTCCAGCCACAGGAAGGCGTTCGTCACGTGACAGCCCATTAATGTCGATATCCGATCTTTCAGATATGGCATCAATGGCGTTGTTGATAAGGTTTAAGAAAATCTGGCAGATATGCTGGAAAGCCACGGTGATGGCGGGGAGATCCTGTTCGAGATCAAGAGTCACTTTGATCAGGTTTTTTGACAGATTCACTCTGACCAGGTTCACGGTGGTTTCGATGATTTCGTTGATGCTTGCCGGCATTTTAATCGCTGTGTAAGGACGGTTCAGATCCTGGAATGATTTGATCCTGTTTTTTACTGTAGAGAATACCTGCTTCATGACGTCCAGATCTTCCCGAAGCTCCTTGTCACTCGAATATTTGGATTCAAGCGTCTGGAGAAGCATGATTACGGACTGAAGGGGCGAGTTGATCTCATGGGCAATGGAAGCGGCGAGCTGGCCGGTTGCAGCCAGTCTTTCCGAACGGATCAACTGGTTTTCCAATCGTGATTTCTCATTTTCATGATTGTTCAGGCTGTTCTTCATCCTGTTAAACGTGTCTGACATCACCTGGATCTCTTTGTAAATGGAACCGGTGTCATAGTGGGTCAGCATATCGAAATTTTCAACCGCTCTTGCTTCTTTTTCAAGATTAGAAATGGGTTTGATGATGGAACGCGAAAAAATCAGTGCGAGGAACGTGGCAAGAACAGATATCCCGAATGTGATGAGGATGTTCAGCAGTCTGTTAGCTTTGAGGCTTCCGAGGTAATCGTCTTCAGGGATGAATACGCCGATGATCCAGGGCCAGTGAGTGTCGTTGAACGGACTGAACATCGCGTGGTATGTTTTCCCATCATGATCAAATTTTGTGAATCGGGGTTTATCAAGAACAAGCCTGTTATCTGTATTTCTGCTCCAGAGCAGTGACAAAAACGCCTTTCTGGTCAGCGTATCAGTGATTTGATATATTTTTACCAGATTCGGGCCAGGATCAGGCCCTTGTTTTTTTATTTTTTCCACATCAGGGAAAGCCACCACATCTTCATTGTTGTTGAACATGAATGCCCGGCCGTTCTTACCGATTTTGAGCTTACCGATGAACGTAGAAAGCTGTTCAATATCAATATCAACCCCTACGATGCCTTTAATAGTGTCGTCCTCCGTTTTTGCCGGTCCGGCAATGGTGATGCCCGGTTTTTTTGACGTAAAGAAAATATACGGGTCAGTCCAGACGATGCTGTTCTCTTTAAAAGATTTCTGATACCAGGGTCTTGTCCTTGGGTCGAAGGTATCCGTCGGGTCGGTTTCTGTCTCGATTTCTTTGAGATTTTTGTCCCTCCAGATAAGCCGTGTTTCCCGTATACCATTTTTGATCAGGATGATTTTTGTTCGAAAGCCGCCTTGTGACCTTTCGTTGTTGCGGCAGACATAAAAAAACTCCCCATCTGGCTTCCCGTAATATATTCCTGCAAAATGGGGGTAAATGGAAAGCTGATCATAGAAATAGCTTTCAAGGAGGGAAAGTTGGGACATCTCATCGCTGACCACATTGTTTGAGATTAATAACTTGGTGAGATGCGCAGCACCTTGGGCCAGTGCCAGATGGTTTTTTGACTGTTCCGTTGTCAGATCCGTTATGTTTTCCATGATGCTTTTGGCGTGATTCAGGAGCACCCGTTCAGACGAGATGAACGACGAACTTGTTATGATAAGCTGTGTGCCCCAGATAAGGCCAAGAAAACCGGCGATCAAAGCCCAGCGGATGGAAACGGTCATCGGAATTATTTCTCCAGAGGTCATCGGAATAGTACTTTAAAAAACAGGTTGTTAGTACAAACATTCAAGGTGTTTGTCAAGGTTCATGCTATGACTTTCCTTCATAATATCCTTGTTTGACGCGATTTTTTGTTCAAGGAAAATTATTTGGAGTAACTTAATCTTTGATTGGACAATGAACCCTGTGCATTACACAATTTCCGGTCTTGTTGATATGGAGTTGATGAATGAAAGATAATGATAATTTCTCTGTACATGAGATTCTAATTTTAGTAAGTTCCCCGATTCAAACCGTATGAAGGGGTAAAATAAGGATGTTAAAAGGAAATACAAAAGTTTGTTCAAGGTGTGGGGAGGACAAACCCATAATCGAATTCTACACCCAGAAAGGGGGTAGATCAGGTTTACGGGCTGCCTGCAAGAAATGTTTTATCAGAGCAAATTCGGAATACCGTTCTAAAAGGAAGAATGGCGTCCGCTATGGTTCTAAAGATTATTTTCTCGAATTGAAGCGTAGAAAAGAAGAATCGGCAAGACAAAATGCCTTGTAGTTTTTTTTGTTTCTAATTTTCGGGTAGCGCTTTTTCTGACGTGTTGGGGCGGGTAATAAACCCGCCCCTTGTTATTGAACAGGTAATCGTATTGAAAACGTTGTTATCAAAACATCAGAGAAGTTCCACACCTATTTTGGCGAGTTCAGATCGAACGGATGTTTTGAATTTGATGGCAGCCACGATGTCTTGGCCCTGGAGCCTGCTGGAAGCATAGGCCAGGCCGCTTGAAATCTTATCGAGACGCCGTCTTCTGTCAATCTGATCCAGATCTCCCGTAAAGATGATTTTCGAATCCTCACCAGCCCTTGTGATGATGGTCTTGACTTGATGGGGTGTGAGGTTCTGTGCCTCGTCGATTATAAGAAGGCATTTCCAGAAGGTGGTTCCCCTGATGTAATCCAGAGGCTCAATTTCGATTTTCTTCTCAAGAACCAGCTTGTCGATTATGTCTTTATTCTTCGGATCCATTTCTTTTATAATAGACAGATTCTGCCAAATGGGTCTGAGCCATGGCCCCATTTTTTCATGGATGTCACCGGGAAGGAATCCCATGTTGTCCCTGTCTTCCAGATGGACCATGGGGCGACTTACCAGAATCTGACGGTACTGGCTTTTCATGGCGAGGGCCGCAGCCAGGGCAAGAAGGGTTTTGCCGGTTCCGGCTCCACCTTCAAGGAATATCAGGCTGATCTTGGGGTTGGTTAGAAGATAGAGCGCAATGTACTGGGGCCAGTTCACAAGCGGATTATCCGTATCAGGACCGGAATAGGGCCTGATGCCGAATGCCTGAATATTTTTATTGATGATCTGGAAATAACCATTGTGGCGAACTGCGGCGAAATGCTCGCCTTCTGCTGTTCGTTCGTCAGGGCGTTTCATATCTCCTGACCATTCGCTGATACATACCACACCGCTGTTCAGTGGAATATCTCCGTGTTTCTTTTTGATGTATTCAAAGGTGAAATTTTCTGTGTCGATGGCGTCTGCCGGGACTTTGATTCTGGGAAGAATATCATCTGAATTTTTTTCCGCCTGGTTTCTGTAGTAATCTTCAGCTTCGAACCCAAGCTCCCTTGCCTTGATTCTCATCATGCTGTCTTTTGAAACAATAGATATTTTTTGATAAGATTCCATCAGGCTGTTTGCTGTGGAAAGGATGTGGTGATCACTGATTTTGGGATCGAGAAACGAAATTTTATCCCAGGTCATTTTTTTCGCAATCATCAGGTTGGGATGGTTTCCCTGACGGAGTTCCTCAATGTTCCGGATGGCTTCCCGGGCATCGTAACCGATATCCGGCCGTCCTTTCAGACCATCCAGTTCTTCCAGTACTTTCCAGGGAATACAGGCTGTTACTCCTTTTTGCATCAGGTAAGTCAGGCAGGACGGATCATGAACAAGTGTACTTGTATCCACAACTTTGATGCTTTTGATTTTCATAAAGCTCCTTGTGTGATGTTAATGTGGTAGGATGACTTTATTCTATACCAAACGACTGGGAATGCATAGTCCTATTCCCAAGTTGTGTACTTCATTTATCTTATCAAGATGGGCAGACACAAGGTCCTGCCCCTACAAAAACATGTGACCAAAGGGGCAGGCACAAGGGCCTGCCCCTAAAAAACATGCAACATTGATGGAAAAATGGAATTATTATTCGTATGCGCTGAAATCCACACCGCGCATACCGCCGCGCAATTTAAACCATTCGGTTTCACCTGCGGGAGGTTTGACGATGTCTTCGGGGTTTTTCCTGACAAGGCTGATGGCATCTGCCGGACAGGTTGAAATGCATATGCCGCAACCGATGCATTTTTTGTCGAGCACACTGTAAACCCCGTCCGTTTCTTCGATGGCGTTGATCTGGCAGCGTTCATCTTTGCATACGCCGCAACTGGCACAGGCTTCGGTATCGATTTTTGCGTAATAGTGGGCGTTCACGGCGTTGTTGATGCCCAGTTCGTTGATGGATCGCAAGACACCGCAGCAGCAGCCACAGCAATTGCAGATGTAAATATGTCCATGCTCGAAATTGCTTGTGAGATGAACAAGACCGGCTTCCTCTGATTTTCGCAGCACTTCGTAAGCTTCTTCTTTGGTAATGGGACGGGCACCCATGGGGTGATTGTCGAAAATACCGGGAACCGGGGCGATGGCAAGACAGACCTCCATGGGTTTGTCGCAACGCTGGTCCAGCAGTTCTTTTTCTTTTTTGCATATGCAGTCGTTTACGGCAAACGCTTGGCCTTTTTCGATGAGGCCTGAAATCCGTTCGTAGGGCATGGCGATCTGGAGGTTTTCGGTGGAGATTTCTTCTTCCACAGGAACCACCTGCATGAGCTGAGGCATATTGCCGAAAAACTGGGGGCCGTAAGAAATGCCGTATTCTTCATTGAGTTCGGCGAATTCCCGGGTCATGTGTTTCAGTTGGAATTCGTAAATTCCGAACACCCAGGGCAACATCTTGAACATTTTCACGGTTCCGAAATCAACACCGAAAATCTGGCCTTTGTGCCACATGGTAGTGAGCTTTTCGTCAAGACCTTCAAGAGGGCGACCTGTTCGGCTGGCGACCTGGTCCGGTGTTTCAAAGGTGAGTCTCAAGTCACAGAAAAGTTCAGCATCTTCCGGAGAAAAAATCATTTTGAGAATTTTAATTTCAACCCCGCTTTCCGTTTCGGGAAAACCGTTGGGTAGGGTGTCCAGAACTTTCGCCAGTTTTTTGTAGATCGTATCCGTGTTGATGTCCGACATGTTTGCCCCTTTGTTTTAGTGTTGTCTTTTCCTTTGATCATCGTTTGAATGAGCAGGGCGGATTCCAAACCCGCCTTAAAGTGATCCAAACCATAATCAGATTTTTCATTCATGACGAAGCCCGAAATACAAGGCATTGGTGATTACATATTTCAACCGTTCCGATGGGTCTTTGATGAACCCGTCGATGACGAGCATGGCGTATCCGTGAACGATGGACCAGGCGGCCATGGCCAGTTCGAATGTATCCAAAGGCCGAACCAGTTTTGCTTCCTGACACTCGGCTATGGAAGTATAGAGGATCATGAATGCTTCATTGGAGCGTTTGTCAAGATCCTCGGAAATGTTGTGTTCGCCTGAGGCGAACATCACCCGGTAATGGGAAGGAAAGGCCGCTGCAAAATCGATATAGGCCAGCCCGCTTTCGTGAAACCGCGAAAGCGGTGCATCTTTGAATCGTTCGAAACGCTTCAAGGTGTCCTGGATCACCATGTCGAAACCTTCGATGGCCACAGCGCAGAGAAGATCTTCCTTGTCTTTAAAATGTCTGTAGGGAGCGGCATGACTGACCCCCGCTTTTTTTGCAACCTCACGAATGGAGAGGGATTTCACCCCATGTTCCGCGATCATATCAAGCGCCGCGTCAATGAGCGCCCGGCGAAGATTTCCGTGATGGTAAGGTGTTGATTCTTTTTTCAAACAGGTGGTTCCTGTATCCTTTTGACGTTTATTCATGACTTGAATGTTGTCGATGTCTACATGGATAATCCATTATGATTACAATGTCAAATGGAATGTTTACGGTGGCAACATAATAAATAATGTCAGAATTTTTGAATAGGGATTATTCAGATGGTTGTTATTAGTGCGTAAAAATTATGGCCAGTGCATATATATGATTCTATTAATGTATGCATAATTAGGAGGAATTTATATGCGAACAACACTTAATTTGAAAAATGGATTAAAAATGTTAATCCAATCAACAGCAACCTCCGCCTGATCCGCAGGCCGCTTTTTCAGTTCCTTTGATCCATGTCTGGATGATGTAAGCAGCGCAACCCACACCGGGAGAAACGCTGATGGCCTCTGTGGGGCAATTCATAGTGCAGGCTCCGCATTCCATGCAGGCGTTCAGGTCAATGATTTCGGCGCGTTTATTTTCCAGAGCAAATACCTGATGGGGGCAGACATTTTCGCAGGCTCCGCATCCCACACATTTTTCTTTATCAAGTTTAAGGGTACTGACGTTTTCGAGATATCTGAAATCTTTCATTTTTATACTCCTTTATACTCCGTAATATTTGTTTTCAAAAAGCCGATACAATCCAGAATACAAAACCCATGATCGCTCCGGCGATCTGAAAGGGCATGGAACGTTTCATTTCCTTTTCCACACCTGACGGTGATGTGAACGGCGTGGCTCCTGTGAAATTCATGGCAAGCCAGGAACTGACGGCTGTGGCCATGAAAATAAGTCCAACAACTCCCGATACGCCTGAGTGATATGCAAACCCTAAGGCTGTGGGAAGGGAAAGGACAAAACCAGCCACTGTGCCTTTGATGGAAAACAGGGTTCCCGGCAATCTGGGGAGTAAAACCGGTGTGAGGACGGCACCTGCGATTATGCCGGAAATCAGAACCATGGCGGCGGCGAGTCCCCTGTGTGCAAGGGCCGTAAATGAGAAAAAACCGGGGCCGAAACCTGAAAGGATGGCAATGGTAAGTGTAATCCAGATTGCCGGTTTAAGCGCAATGGAAACTTCAACAGGCACAAGCACAAGACGCTCGGTGAGGTTGAATGTGAGACGCCTCATGGCTGGTTCTGCTTTTAATCCATTCGCTATGAATTGAGGGATATCCATTGCATTGATCGGTCCCCAGGTCACAGTAAAACCCGATTGCTTTTTAACCTGAATAGCTGAAACACCGACAGCCCCGAGCTGTGGGAGGATGATGTTTCTGTGATTCACCACTTTGGAAAGACCGGTGATTCTGATCCGATTCACCAGTTCTTCTGTTCCGAATGTTTTTTTTCCTGCAGCACACCATACGTTGATTCCCCGGGTGTCAAGGACGAGGATGAACGCATCAATACCTTTGAGTTCTTTTCTCACATGGTCGAAGGTCAGCTTGTAGTTGGCTGTTACGAGCACTGCTGAGTTTTTGTCTGGGTTTCCAGCAGCATAGAGTCCTGGGGCAATCGTGTAGTCGTTTCGTCCGATATTCGAGCGTACAAGTAGGGTTGAGAGATAATCCCTGATGCTTAACTTTGTTTTGACGCGCGGTATGAACCCGGCAGGTGTTGATATGAAATTTTCCACAAACGGACAGATCGTGTACCCCGGTCTTTCATGGGGGCTTGCGGCTGGTCCAGCCGGAGGTCCGCAGCAGGGAATGTCATTTTCTACTTGAGAGGGTGAAGACAGGATGAATGGCGTGATGGTTGTCAGGCCCTGAGATTTGGTATGCTTTTCGGTGTTGCACAAACAAGGCGAATCAGCTGAAATGATGTCCATGATATAATCCTTTAAAGAAGGGCCACAGCCCGTTTGAAAGTTTCAAACATATCCCGGTTTAGGCAGTAGCATGTTTTCGGACCTTCCACTTCGCCTTTGATTAAGCCAGCTTCACGAAGTGATTTCAGATGCTGGCTCACCGTGGACTGTGACAAGGGAAAGATGCTGACAATTTCTCCACAGATACACTGGTCAATGGCTTTCAGATGTTCAATGATTTTGATCCGGGTCGGGTGTGAAAGAGCTTTGAACAGTTTTGCCAGATCATCGGATGTAATAGGGGGAATGGGTTTTGTATTCAAAATGTGCTTCTCCATTGTTTAATCGTTAATCTACGATAAACGATTAAAATGGGGAATACAAGAATAAACTAACCCTTTTTTCCCATTTTTCCTATTTCGTCCCACACCCCCAGGTTAGTCAATTCTTTGCAGATCATGCATCCTCTGTAAGCGATTGAAACATGGTGATCCGGCCCGAGCATGTGATCAAGTTTATCGCGGGTTTCATGTGTCAGTTTATCTCTGTAGGATTCAACTGCGCCAAGTACACCTATCCTTCGGATTCTTTGGAGAAATATTTTTTTCTCAAGAAAAGAATCAAGTGTTGTTTCTTTCATAGCGCCCACCGGGGCCAGATCAAAATCAGGATTTTCTCTAAAAGGCAGGCAGTAGTGCCAGGTGTTGTCGATGAACGGGCTTCTTCCGCAATGCGCGAAAAGGGACAACCGGTTCATGATTTCACGGTTTGGCATATCGGCAAATTCCTCATCTTTTATTTTCAGGCGGGATGTCACATCCCGTTGGAAGTAAGGAAAGAATGATCCAAGCCCTGATTTATCGCTCCCGGAAAGAGAAAGAGAGGGGCATTCATCCATCTCTTTTTCTCCGGCACCCATTGGGGCAAGGGGGGTGACTCGCTGAAAAACTTCGGGATAATATTTTTTGAGGATTTGATCTGTATCGTCCTGTTTGAAGAGGGTCACCAGGGCCACAGGCATGATTTTGTTTCCCGGTTTTTTTGTCTGAGCCATGAGATGGTCCAGGGCTTTGCAGCTGCCCTCGATGAGGTTTTCCTGATATTCAGCAATGCTTAAACCGATTATCACCGTGTGATCTACACCCCGCGAAATTTTTCCAAGGAAATCTTCGGCGAATGCTGCGTTTTCAAGTCGTTTACCATTGGTGGGCATGGTGATGCTTCGAATTTTCCCCAATCGTGAAAGGGCGGAAAAGATGTCCGTCACATCCATACTGCCATCTTTCCAGATGGTGGGTTCTCCTCCTGTGACAAATTGAAAACCGATGGTATACACTGTTGAAACACGTTCGAGATCTTCAAGATAATGTGTGAATGTTTCATGGGTCAGGTGATGGACTTTTTCGCCCGGAACCCTCAAGCATACTCGACATCGTTTATTGCAGGCATCGGTCAGTTGAAGCGCAGGGTATATGTTGTCATTCATGATTATGACCTCGCATATTAGGGGGTTAGGTTCAATCAGAAACAATAAAAAAAGATTGTCGTATCAGATCCCCTTAACGAATACCAGGAATTCCTGTAAAAAATAGGAAAACAATGCAGTGGCGCATAATACAGGAATTTTTCTTCTTCACAGGGTCATATGGAATTACAGGTTGCACAAGAAAGCCACATGAAGTAAATACGTTTTAAGGCCTTAAATGAAAAAATACAGCGCGAAAACAGAGCTTCTATCCCGTGAATGATTTCAAATTATATAAAATTATGCCGGTTGGGTTGGAGATGAATTTTCTTCCATGGCAGACCTATAATATTATTATATCTGATTAATAAATGTCCGATTTATCGGACTTCCTGGAGGGTACTAATGATTCGTAGTGAAATGCTGACAAGGCTTGAACATGAAACGAAGGTGTGGGATGTGGTCGTGATCGGCGGTGGAGCCACAGGTCTTGGAACTGCTGTTGAAGCGGCATCAAGAGGATACAGTACGCTGTTGGTCGAGCAGGGTGATTTTTCACAAGGCACATCAAGCCGGAGCACGAAGCTGATCCATGGCGGCATTCGTTATCTTCAGCAGGGAAACATCTCCCTTGTTCTTGAAGCCCTTCAGGAAAGAGGGTTGCTTCTTCAGAATGCCCCCCATCTTGTGCATCATCAGTCGTTCGTTGTCCCCAATTATAGCTGGTGGGAAGGTCCTTTTTACGGAGTTGGCTTAAAGGTTTACGATGTGCTGGCCGGAAAACTTGGACTAAAAAAATCTACAGTTCTTTCCCGTGAAAGTGTTCTTGAAAAGATTCGAACCCTTGAACCAACTGATCTCAAAGGCGGCGTGATTTATTATGACGGTCAGTTTGACGATGCACGGCTGGCTGTGACACTTGCACAAACAGCCGAAGATCTTGGTGCTTGCGTTGTTAATTACGCTCAGGTCACAGGTCTTGTCAAGTCTAACGGACTTGTGAGCGGGATTCAGGTGGTTGATAAACTGTCCGGCAAGCAGTATGAAGTTATGGGCAAAGCTGTGGTTAATGCCACCGGTATTTTTGTGGATTCGGTTTTGAAAATGGATGCTTCTGATCATGAGGACATCATATCTCCAAGCCAGGGTGTTCATATTGTGCTCGATAAATCATTTCTTCCGGGGGACACAGCAATTCTTGTTCCTCACACTGAAGACGGAAGAGTTCTTTTTGCAGTACCTTGGCATGACAGAGTTATTGTGGGCACAACAGATACACCTGTTGAAAAAGCGACTCTCGAACCCTTGCCACTTAAGGAAGAACTGGATTTCCTTCTGGATCATGCAGCAAAATACCTGACAAAAGATCCGTCAGCAAAGGATGTCCTGTCGGCATTTGCCGGAATAAGACCGCTTGTGACTGCCGGTGCCGGTAAGAAAACAGCAACCCTTTCCCGGGACCACCATTTGAACGTGTCTCCATCCGGTCTTATCACCATTGCAGGCGGTAAATGGACGACTTACCGTAAAATGGGTGAAGACGTTATTGATACTGCCATCCCCATCGGAGTCCTTGAGCCGAGAAAATCAAGAACGCGGAACCTGAGTTTGAACGGATGGTCAATGGATGATTTCGGAAATGCTCCGTACTCGCTTTACGGTAACAATGCCCGTTTTATTAAGCGTATTGCTGAAGAAAACCCAGAACTCGACCGACCGATTCATGAAAGATTGCCTTATCGATTCGCAGAAATCGTCTGGGCGGTCCGTCATGAAATGGCGATTTTCCTTGACGATGTTCTGGCTCGGCGAACACGGTCTCTGATTCTCGACGCAAGAGCAAGTATGGAAGCGGCTCCCGAAGTAGCCCGTGTTATGGCAAAAGAAATGGGTAAAGACGCGGAATGGGAAAAAGACCAACTTGAACGTTACGTGAAACGGGCTGAAACCTATCTTGTCGTGTAATTAGTGTGAAAATTTTAGATTTAATGATGAAGTATTAGAGAGAAACAACATCGTTCGTGGCGAGTTCAAAAATCGCCACGGTCTGATCTTATGGTTTATTTCTTGCCAACGCTCCTTCAATTGTGAACAAAAATCACTTTATATCTGTAAACATTGCAGAGCCAACATGAGCAATCTCTATTGAAAGAACCACGGTATGCCCTCACACTAAAAATTACTGTGAATAAGGCCATGGAACAACTGTCGAACAGTCATCGGGAAATGCTCTTATACAAACTTTAGATCCGGTCAATTTTTTTGGTAAAAAACTTCATTTAATCATTGAAATGCTTGACAATAATTGGAAGTCCATATAAATTCGGCCTAACTTATTATTAATTATTAAAACAGGGGAAATCAAACAAAATGGGTGACGACTGGAAAAATACCAGGAAAGGGGAAAATACCAGAAAACGAATACTTCAAGCAGCAAGGAAGGTTTTTTCAAACCATCCTTATCATTCGGCGAGTGTACGTATGGTCGGCAAAGCGGGGAACTTTGATCATCCGATCATCCATTACTACTTTCCGAAGAAGGCAGGTTTGTTCGATGCCGTTGTGGATGAGTTGCTTGACGAAATTAAAGTTTTTACAAATTCCTGGTATAAAGATCTCGAAACAATGACCATCGGGAAAAGTTTTTCGCTTTTTCTCGACAGACTTTTTGAGTTTCATTTTAATGCGCCTGATCTGTTCCGATTGCTTATGCAGAACACAGCACATGTGGAGGATTACGCCAATTTTCCCGGAGCGGAAAGGTACACAGCATTTCAAGAAAACTTTCTTAAAACATTCAAAGATAAGATTCCTTACACAGCGCCTCAAGAAGATGTTCGTCGATTTGTCTTCAGTTTTACTGTTGTAGCAACAAACTATCTTGGAGCGAGTTCCACCTATGCACAGTTTCTCGGTCTCGAAGCAACAAGCTCCGAGTACTGGTCATGGGTCAAAGAAACCTTGATGTTTGTTTTTCTCCCAAGATTGAGAAAAATTATTATCTACACCAACGAGAAAAACGAAGAATAAATTCAAAACCTGTCGATTCCCATCGGCAGGTTTTCTTTTCATATACATATAGGGACAGGCACTATAAGTATAAGAGTAAGGAGGAATGATGGCACGCATACCAAGGTTGTTGATCAAAGGAGAAAAGGCCATATACCATGTTATATCGCGAACGGCGCTTCAGGGGCTACCCATGGAGGCGTGTCATAAAGATTATTTGTTTAATCTCATCAGACGGTTAAGCAGGATTTATTTTGCTGAGGTCTTCGGAGTAACGGTCATGGGGAACCATTTTCATTTGCTCGTGCGGATGATGCCGGGAGATGGGGTCAGTGACGAAGATATCATTCGGAAATTTGATGAGTTATATCATGGAAAACGGGTTCTTATGCCCGGACAGGTCGAGTATTACAGGCGAAAATGGGAGAATTTGTCAGAGTTTGTCAAAGATATAAAGCAAACGTTTACAAAGTATTATAATAAGGTGACGGGACGAAAAGGGTATTTCTGGAGTGATAGATATAAAAGTCTTATCGTGCAACACGGAGAGCCTTTGATTCATTGTCTTGCCTATATTGATCTGAATCCGGTGAGGGCAGGTATCGTCAAGCGTCCAGAACACTACAGATGGAGCGGGCTTGCGTATCATCTCCAGCGAGGTAACCCTGATGGTTTTCTCAGCCTTGATTTCGGATCAGATGAATTCATGGGTGAGAATACGGATGAAAAAATAAGGCGATACAGACGCTATGTTTATGAAGCCGGAGCTGTTCACCGTGAAAAATTTGCATTTATTGATAATTGTACCATGGATAAAGAACGGAAGCGCGGGTATGAAATGCAACGCTATGAACGATTTCAGCTGCGAACCCGATTTTTTACTGAATCAGGGATTCTGGGATCCAAAGAATTCGTTGAATCCCACTTCAGGTTGTTTAAACAGGTATTCCAAACGGACAACGATCGAAAAGCCATGAAAATCAAAGGGCTCCAGGGAATTTATTCCATGAAACGTCTGGAGTGAAAGTTTATGAAGAGAAAAGGAACGAGCATTATTTTATACAACGAGAAGGACTGCCTTCTTCTCTTTTTGCGCGATGACAAACCGGGGCTTCCTTATGCCAACATGTGGGATATTCCGGGTGGTCATGTGGAAGATGGGGAAACACCGGACGAGTGCATCGTCCGGGAGATGAAAGAAGAAATCGGCGTGGATATCGGAGCCCCCTGTCTTTTCAGGGTGTATGACTTTGATGATCGCATTGAATATGTCTATGTTTCGTTTTGCCGGTATCAGATTGAGAACTTGAATTTGACTGAAGGCCAGGCTTTGCGATGGTTCAGTGAAGCAGAAATCGCTAAAACGGAACTGGCATATGGATTTAATCAAGTCGCTGATGATTTTTTTAAGTCACGACGTGGCACCGTGATTGATTCGTAGTTATCGCAAGCAAATCTTCCTGATTGTTGAACTTTGTTTGACACCTCCAAAACGAATGGGTTATAGTATTCCATTATTTCATGTAACCGGGTCATCCCCTTTCCAGCATGTGCGAAATCAATTAATGTTATTTGAGAAAACACGAGACAGACCCCATATGCTTTTCCTGTTTTATGTAAAAAAGGAGAATTTATGAGCGACTACCCGAAACAGGACCACGAGATTATCCTGCTCACAGCTGATAACAGCAGAATTACCGGATTTATCAATGTACTTGGACGAAGTATTTCCGCCTATCTTCAGGGGCCTGAGCCGGACATTGTCATGTATGACTGTCTGATCGACGGCATAAAAGGTGCTGACACCCTGATGATATCGAAGAAACAGACTTTGTGGGTCAATTCGCGGGAAAAAACGGAAATTGAGAAAATTGGGAACTGGCAGAATCTGATGTTTATGCTTGTCAATGGTGTGATGGTCAAGGGTGAGGTGAACATGACAGGTTACGACAGGGCTTCAGACTTCATTCAGAATGAGCTTAGCCGATTTTATGAAGTTCACGATGTGGATACCGGAGGCTATCTTTGTGAACTTCTTTATGTTTCAAGAGAACATACGGTGTGGAAAAAGCCAGTGAATAAATGATTTGATCGCAGCTTTACACTTTTCAACGGCCTGATAAAAACGGCCTGTTTGAATAGCAACTAACAAAGTAGACTCTGAAGGTAATCAATATATCCCAATAGTAATGACGATCCATAGGATAATGATTGTCCCATGGATCGTTGAAATCTGGTCGCGAATCGTCAAGGAGACATATCATGGCGGATCTGGATAAAGTATTCAAAATCGGTGTCAGCATGAAAGCCTCGGATGTACACGTTGTCCCATTCGAACCCTTTATTATGCGGCGTTTCGGGAAACTGATGAAATCGAAAAGCCCTCCTTTGACTCCGGCGATGTGTAAAAAGCTGGTTTACGAACTGATAGATGATGCCCAGAAGCAGAATCTCGAAAAAAATCTCCAACTTGATTTTTCCTATGAAATCGAAGGACTGGGAAGATTTCGCGGTAGCGCGATGATGCACCAGCGTGGGATGAGTGCCACATTCAGAATTATTCCCACCGAAATCCCTTCACTTAAGAGTCTGGGCCTTCCGGAAGTTGTGACCAAGGTTCTTGATAACCACCAGGGCCTTATTCTGGTTACCGGGGCCACAGGCCAGGGTAAAACAACGACCCTTTCGGCTATGGTGGATTACATCAACGAAAAAAGAGCCCATCATGTGCTGACCATCGAAGATCCAGTGGAATTCATCCATCCTTTTAAAAAAGGTGTAGTTAATCAGAGGCAGCTCCATTACGATACGTTATCTTATAAAAACTCGCTGAAAGCAGCCTTGCGGGAAGACCCGGACGTGATCATGATCGGTGAATTGAGAGATCTGGAAACCATATCCCTTGCTATCTCAGCTGCTGAAACAGGCCACCTTGTTCTTGGGACTTTGTCAACCACCAATGCTCCAAAAACCGTCGACAGAATCATCGACTCCTATCCATCTGGTGAACAATCCCAGGTTCGGGCCGCATTGAGTGAAACATTGAAAGCAGTGATTACCCAGAAGCTTCTTCCGGGAATCAATGGGGACCAGATGATTCTTGCCACGGAAATCCTCATCGGAACGGTTCCTGTGGCCAGTATGATACGGGATTCAAAGGTGTTTCAGATCCCCAACCTTATGCAGACAGGAAAAAATGTGGGCATGAGGATCATGGATGAATCCATCATTGAACTTCTTAAATCCAAGATGATCAGTGAAGAAACAGCCCTTGCAAGTTCGGAAAACGAGTCGGTGATACGAGCATTTCTTGGGCCGAAGGCAGGTGTTCAGACTGGGCCGGTTCAACAGGGAAGAAACGGATGATTTGTGAAAAATAATCAGATTGGAACAGGGATGATAAATCATGGCGCTTACCATTGATACATATTTTCAGGAAGTAAAAGACAGAGGAGCCAGTGATCTTCATATGGTGGTGGGTTTTCCACCTCTACTAAGACTTGGCGGTCAACTTGTTAAAACAGATCATCCGGTTCTGACAGCCGAATCGAACAAGGCCATTCTTTTTGAGATGCTCAGCCAGGAGAAACAGGAATATCTTGAACGCAACAGAGATCTGGATTTGGCATACCAGCTGGAAGGCGTTGCAAGATTCCGCTGTAATTTTTTGTATCAGAGACGTGGAATCGGTGCGGTGTTCCGTATCATTCCCAGCACCATTCTCACCCTCGAACAACTGGGACTTTCGGATACGCTGAAGAAAATCGCCGATTTTAAAAAAGGTCTGGTCCTTGTCACTGGTCCCACGGGAAGCGGTAAATCCACGACCCTTGCCGCCATGATTGATTACGTCAATTCCACCCGGGAAGCCCATATTATTACCATTGAAGACCCTCTTGAGTTTATTCACACCAATAAACGCTGCCTGTTTACTCAGAGAGAAATCGGTGCCCATGCTTTGAGTTTCAGTGATGCCCTTCGCGTGGCCAGCCGTGAAGATCCGGATATCATCCTGGTGGGCGAGATGCGTGATCTTGAAACGATTGCCCTTGCTCTGACGTGCGCCGAGCTGGGCATTCTCGTCTTTGGCACTCTTCATACCAATTCGGCGGCGAAAACCATTGATCGCATCATCAATGCTTTTCCTGTGGAACAGCAGGAACAGACAAGGACCATGCTTTCCGAATCTCTTCGGGCCGTGATAGCCCAGCAACTACTAAGAACGGTAAGCGGAGGCCGTTGCGCTGCCAATGAAATTCTTATCGGATCACCGGCCCTTGCCAGCCTTATCCGAAGCTCGAAAATCGCACAGATCAATTCCTTGATCCAGACAGGGACAAACCAGGGTATGCAGACCATGGACCAGCATCTGATGGAGCTTGTGGCAAAAAAAACCATCAGCAACGAATCGGCCTATGAAAAAGCCATGGACAAAAATCTGTTTTCAAAGAAGTAATGTTTGAATAAATTCAATAGTTTTAGATTGTAATCTCGTCCAGAACCTTTCCTTTGGTGAGTTCTATGAGCTGTATACGTCCGTTTTGAACGAGTGCGAATCCGGGCAAGCTGTTTCTTGGCAGCGAAGGAGATCCAGGATTGAGAAATATCTTGCCGAACAGGGTGTCAAGGCGCGGAGTATGGCTGTGGCCTTCGATAATTACTTGGGCATCAGAAATGTCAGGCAAAGGAAGATGTCCATGGTTTAACAAAAAAGAAAAGCCATCAAATTCGAATATCGTTTGAAACGAAAATCCTTCCAGATAATCTTCCAGATCACAATTCCCGTAGACATAGTGAACGTTAATCTGTTCACGGGCTAAATCGAGAAACTCTTTTTTGATGATATCCGGTCTGAAATCAGCAGAGGATCTGTCTCCATAGCGTGTGTCGAAAAGATCTCCGGCTACAGCCAGGCTGTCTCCAAATTTAAGAAATTTCTTTAATCGTTCCCAGGATGAAATACTTCCGTGAATATCGGCTGCAGCAAGAAGTTTCGCCATGGGTCACGCTATGAATATACCGTTTTTATCGGCACTTTTCACTTTGAACAGGGCGTTGTCCGCAGCGATGAGAAGGGCTTTTTTATCTGTTGCGTTTTCAGGGGCAGATGCGATGCCGAAGCTGGCCGTGGCATGTACCACTTTCCCATCTTCAACGTGGTAGGGCGTTGTATTGATCAACCGTGAAACAGTTTTTGAGAGATCGTATGCACTGGCATTGTTGCGGCCTGGAAGGATGATGATGTATTCGTCTCCTCCGTATTTGATAAGAAGATCATTGGCTGATAACCCTGATTTTATGGTGTGACCGATCTGTTTCAGGATTTCCGATCCTTGAAGATGCCCGTGGGTGTCCACGATGGTTTTGAAGTTGTCCATGTCAATGAATATGACGGCGATACTCTTGCGGAGATCCGCAGGTTCATTGAAATAGAGATCAAGGAAATCGTGCATGTAACGTGAATTGTAAAGACCGGTGTATTCGTCGGTGATGCACATGTTTTTGATTTTTGTCATGTGTCTCGAATTTTCAATGGCAATGGCTGCATAATCAGCGAGAATCTGGAGAATAGGATATTTTTTTTCACTGAAAAAATCCATGTCTTCAATGTTTACAATCTCTATGACCCCTGAGATTTTACCATGAATTTCAAGAGGTATACAGATAATTGAGCGGGTGGTGAAACCGGTTCGTTCATCTACCTTGCTGTTGAAAAGAGGTTCTTTCGTCACATCAGGAACAAACATGGGGATACCTGTTCTTGCAACGTGGGGGGCTATGCCTTCATCGGGGCATAGGATGATGGGATCGAACAGGGTTTTATCGGCGCCCACAACGATTTCGAATTTGAGTTCGCCGGTAATTTCGTCTTTGACCATAAGCGACCAGTGTTGAGCTTTGATAATCTCACTGCCACGTTTCATGATGTGCTCAAAGATCGTTTTATGGTTCATGGTTGAAGTGAGCAGTTTGCCAATTTCAAGGCAGGCTAAAAGCTCCTCTTTTCCCGTCATGGAATGGTCCTGTTCTATCTTTTTGATTTTATTCATTGTTTTATCCGATCGTTCAAATCATGTTCAAGATGATTGGCCATAATATACGCATTGGGAAATGAAGCCAAGTGATTTTGAAGGAAAAATGTCAATCAGAGGAGAATGGGTGAAAATAAACGGTAAATGACAGCGGGAATAGCTGTTTCGACTCTCAAGATTCGTCTCCCCAGATGTACTGCTAAGAAATTGCACAGCTTAAGCATTTCGATTTCATAGGGAATGAAACCGCCTTCTGGACCAATGGCCAGGGTTACGGGTGTTTTGGTATCACAAGGGCAGGGACCTAAGCCAGAAGGGTCAGCCACAATGGGAATCGTGCCTTTAATTATTTCCGGGAGATCGTCTTCCACAAAAGGCTTGAATCGTTTTTCTATTACGATGTTGGGAAGCATCGTATCTTTTGCCTGTTCTAGGCCGAGGATGGACTGTTCAATAAGATTTTCCGGAAACAGTCTGGGGCTTTGCCAGTAGCTTTTTTCAACTTTGTAAGCGTTGATCAGCCATATGTTTTTTACCCCCATGGAAGCGGCAGCACCGATTACTCTGTTCAGGACTTTGGGTCTGGGAAGTGCGATCACAAGGTTGAGCGGCAGGGGCGGCGGTGGGTCGTTATTTACTGTGACATCGATAAGGAGGCTGTCCCGATCCATGGAGACGATATGGCCTTCACCGGTTTTACCGTTGGCAAGACCCACCTTAAGAGATATGCCGGGCTCGGCTTTATGCACGTTCTTAACGTGTTTGAATCTTCGTCCTGTCAACTTTGCCGTTGTAGAATCTGGTAAGAAATCATTTTCAAAAAGAAGCACAAGATTCAACGTTTCAATACCTTAAATTAACAACGATATTATTATTTGTGTTGCATGAGCAGGTCCAAAACCTGCCTAATCCAGCCCAGAGATCTTCTAAAAGTTTCCGGGCGGGTTTGGAACCCGCCCCTACAAAAAAACCACATTTGCCTTTTGGGATGGGTATCAAACCAGTTGATCAATCAGAGGTTTAATCGCTTTGTAATCCAAAGGTTTTTGAATAGCAAGATCAATAAGACACCTTATTTCATCAAGCCGCTGATGATTAATATTTGAATCCATTATATCCTTTTGAGTTGTGATTACGACAAGGGGGAGCTCTCTTTTTCCGTATATGTTTCGTATGTTTTCTACAAGATGGAGTCCATGTACACCGGAGACATTGAAATTTGTGGTTATAAGATCAGGTTTTTTCCTTTTCAGAGCGGACAGTGCCGACTCGGGGCTATCGAAAACAAAGGGCAGGTGGCCTGCATTATAGAATATTTTCATATAGTACCTGAGACAGATTTTTGAGTTATCCACACAATAGATGGTCAGGGGTTTATCGATCAATTTGCTTTTGACGTTTTCCTTAATGGTCATGGCCAGTGATTTTGAGCCCCTCTTGATAAGAAGGTCAGAAAAAAAACTGACTGTGCTTTCATGGCAATGGCTGAGATAGTCTGATGCAAGGAAAACGAACGAATCGGAGTCGAGGAGTTTGTTGAACAGAATATCGGAATGGCTGTCAATGATGGCTGAAGTAATTAAAGCTTTTTTGGACCGTTTCCCACCGGTTTCGATTCTGCTCTTTAATCCTGAAATCATAATTTCAGAAGGATTTCTGTTCATGGCCGTTGCCGCTGCGATTCGTACATGTTCGAAAGTGTCGGTTATTCCATCAAGGATAGCCAGGGGGGCGTGGAGACAAGGTATTGTCGATATGGCTTCATAGGCAGCGAATCGTACGTTGGAATCCGGGTGTTTGTTGTTCTGTAATTTGAGAATCGGTGCAAGTGCTGCTTCGTTTGCAATTTGACCCAGAATTTTAAGCCCGCTAATTAACGAATCAGGGTTTTCTTCATCCATGTTCTCAATGGTGGCAGGAATGACTTGAACACCGATTTCGATCAACGATTCGATGGCAAGAAACCTGTCAAGCGGAGACTTTGATTGAAAAAGCTTGATCAACTGAGCGATATCCGAATCCAGAGAAAAATCAATCGGTGCGATTTTTTTCGAGGCGAATTGTTCTGGGTTCTGGCAGATAGACGAGTCGTTGAGGGAAAGGTTCGCCTCAAGTTTTTCAAGGGTGCTCTGGAGAAAGTCATCTGTTTTACTCGTTTTGGCGGCAAAGGCCAGCCGCTTGATTGAAGAAGGTCCGCCAATATTTCCAAGAGCTGTAATGGCTTCTCGTTTGAGCTCTTCATGGTCGTAAAAAATGAAATCGGCAATGACGTTGATACAAGATTTTTCACCTGTTTTTCCAATGGCCCGAATGATTTTCTGGAGGATATGGCTGTCCGTTTCAGTCAGAAGGATCGATGAAAAAAGGGGAACTGCTTCTATGAGCTGGGGCATATCGGCATGATCAATGAAAGGTATGACGAACACGCTGTTCGTCCTTGCTTTGTCGATCAGAAGCTCCATCAGGTAACGTTTAAAGACAACGTCCGTCTGGTTGTTAGTAAGCAGCAGGTTCATTATAAAAAGGGAGTCATCATCATTGACCATACTGATTTTATACAAAAGATGCGTGCGAGTGTTTTCGTTTAAGCTCTTGAAAGTATCAAGAAGGGTTGTAATGGCCTCCTTGTTTTTAAGGGACAAGGCCTTCATCATTTCACTGACATATAGTTCGTCGATTTGTTTTGTATGAGTGTTTGTCATATCTTTATGGCTCGCATGGGTGACATGCCAATAAGACATGCCGGAATTGTGTGGGTTCGCTTGTTTTTACAGCCGTTAGGTCTGGAATATATAATGGAATATATGAAATTATTGATTGACTGTTCTGGATTATAAAGAAAAATGATGATCCTGTCAAAACCCATTCTTATAAAACGTAATCCATTAGTGGAGATATCAGAGTTGACAAGTCATAGACACGTGGTATTGTGAGAAAAATTGTGATAAAGCCATATTAATAAAGCTACAAATTGTCGAACGGAAGTCGGTTGGGTTATGGATCTGTGAGGGAGAAAAATACGTCATGAGCTGGTTGGGTAAGGTCATTGGGGGTGCTATAGGGTTTGCATTGGGAGGGCCAATAGGGGCAGTGGCCGGAGCTGTTTTCGGTCATAGTTTTGATCAGGACGATCATGACACGTATTCTGAGGAAAGATTACGGTTATCGAATAACGAAAAAGCACAGATGACATTTTTTGTCGCAGCATTTTCCATGCTTGCAAAAATGGCAACCGCAGATGGTAAGATATGCAATAAAGAATTGGATGCTGTCGAGCAATTCATGAAAAGGGATCTTCAACTTAATTCGGAAAGCAGAAAGGCAGCCATGTCCATATTTAGAACAGCGGTGGATTCCGATGCCACGTTTGAAGGATTTGCCAGTCAGTTCTATGATCAGTTCAGAACACAGCCCCGGTTTCTTGAAATTCTGCTCGATGTTTTGATTCGAGTTTCTTCGGCTGACGGGTCGGTTTGTGATGAAGAAGAGCAACTTCTGCTGTCGGCGGTGAGGATTTTTCATTATAGAACGGAAGATTATCTGAAACTCAAATCCAGATATATCGATAGATCAGATACGTTTCATGCCATTCTCGGTTGTGACAGGCAGGATTCGGATGAGTTTGTCAAAAAACAGTACAGAAAGCTTGTGACTGAATATCATCCTGACAAAATTGCCTCGAAAGGGCTCCCCGATGAATTCTCGAAATTCGCTGCTGATAAGTTCAGGGAAATACAGGAAGCTTACGAAATGGTCAAAAAAGAGCGAGGCATGGTATAATTCCCATGACAAGAAATCTCAATGGTGCGGATCCAACTCTGATTCCAAGCGATGAAGAAATGAACCTTCATTCCTTCACTCTTTCTTTCAAAGGAAGTCAGGCCTGCCTCGAAGATGCTTATCACGTGAGCGTTCAGGAAAATCTAAAGTACATGCTTGAAATAAGAGTTATCATCCTTTTTTCAGGTATTTTTTACTCTCTTTTCGGTATACTTGACTATCTTCTGGTTCCACAGGGTTATAAAACGCTTCTTTTTATCCGGTTCGGAATTTTTCTTCCATTCGTTCTTTCTGTGATTTTGTTTTCATATACAAAATATTTCTATAAGTACATGCAGTTTGTGATCATGTCGACCGCTTTTGTTGGTGGCGGAGGTATTATCGTGATGATAGCCATCACCCCGCCACCCGCCACCTATTCATATTACGCCGGGTTGATGCTAGTTTTCATGTTTCTATATACCTTTGGCCGAATCAGGTTTATCTGGGCCACTCTGGCAGGCTGGTTGCTCGTTATCATGTATGAGTTTTCCGCGATTACCTTCACATCACCTCCCATGGCCGTTTTGATTAACAATAATTTTTTCTTTATTGGAGCGAATCTTGTGGGCATGGCTTCATGCTATCTCCTTGAATTTTTTGACAGGAAAAATTTCTATATTAAAGGGCAGCTTGAAAGTGAAAAGGAAAAAACAAAGAAGACCAATGAGGAACTGGAATGCCGGGTTTTTGAACGGACCGCTCTTTTGAACAACCTCAATGCGAATCTTAAAGATGAAATCGAAAGGCGGAAACAATTTGAAGACGAGCTCACCAAGATCAAGGTTGAGCTAGAAGATCGTGTTGAAAAGAGAACCATCGAATTGAAGCGGACAAATAAGGAGCTTGAAAAAGCCAAAGAAATTGCCGATGCCTCAGCCAAAGCGAAAAGCGAATTTCTTGCGAACATGAGCCATGAAATAAGAACGCCCATGAATGCCATTATCGGTATGTCCGATCTCGCCATGAATAGAGGGATCAGCCAGATTCAGCGTAATGAGTACCTTGGAATCATCGGAAAATCGGCCCGTTCCCTTCTTGGAATTATTAACGATATTCTGGACTTGTCAAAAATAGAGGCTGGAAAACTTGATTTTGAGATTAAATCCTTCAAACTCCGGGAATATCTTGAAAACGTAACCGATATGTTTATTGAGACCATCCATTCAAAGGGTATTGAGTTTATCGTGGATATTGCATCTGATATTCCAGTCTATGTCAAAGGAGATTCTCTCAGGCTTCAACAGATTCTTTTAAACCTTATCAGTAATGCATTGAAATTCACTGAAAAAGGTGAAATCTGCGTCTGTGTGAAAAAGGGGATTATGACCGATACGACAGTAGAGCTTCTTTTTGATGTGATTGATACAGGGATTGGAATTGATCTCTACAAAAATTACAACCTGTTCGATGCATTTGCTCAGGCAGACGGGTCAATTACCCGAAAATACGGTGGAACAGGCCTTGGACTCACTATTTGTAAACGTATCGTCACCTTGATGGGTGGAACCATTGATGTGACGAGCGAACAAGGTGAAGGCAGTACATTCAGCTTTAACGTGTTTCTTGAGCGTGATGATGACCGAAATAATCAGCCAGTTAGCTTTCACTGCAACAAGCGGATTCAGGAAATCGGTATCATTGCCGTGATACGGAACATAAGTCTTCAAGGTGTTTTATCCAAGATGCTCGAATTATTTGGAATGAAACGTTATGTGACCGATAGCTTTGAAAAAGCCATTGCCGTTTTTGATAATCAAAAGGCAGTTTCCTTGGATAAAAGGATTTACGATATCCTGATGGTGGATGAGGATATGATGGACTCCGAACATTTGAAAACGCTGAAGACCTTTAAGGAGTCTTACCAGGAAGCAGTTTATCTGCCGGTCATCTTAATAGGATCTCTGAAGATGGAAAAGGAAGCCGGAAATCTTAAATTATATGGCATTGATGAGTTGGTCAATAAGCCTGTTAAATCATCGAATATCCTTGATTCGATCATGAAAGTGCTCAATGGCAGCAATCCAATCCCAATAACAAAGGAAACAGGAAACACCATGACAGATTTGTTTCACGGGATGAAGGTTCTTCTGGTGGAGGACAACCCCATCAATCAGATGGTGGCCATTGAACTTCTCCTTCTTGAAGGAGTTCAAATAAGTCAAGCCACAAACGGCCTTGAAGCAGTTGAAATGGTTCGAGATAATTCTTTTGACGCTGTTCTTATGGATATTCAGATGCCTGAAATGGATGGCATTGAAGCCACACGAGTCATTCGCAACACTCTGGGAATGGGGTCTGAAACGCTTCCTATTATTGCCATGACAGCCCATGTGATGCAGGGAGACCGTGATCGTTGCCTTGAAGCCGGTATGGATGATTTTATTTCAAAGCCTATTGAACGGCAAAAAATGTTTTCGGTTTTGAGTAAATACGTAAAAAAAACTGATATCGTAAATTCTCTCCCTGATGTGGTTCATATAACAAAAAAAAATGACGGATTTCCCGATACCCTTCCAGGAATTGATGTGTCGGACAGTCTGAGACGTTTAGGATGCGACAGTGAATGTTACATCGACATCTTGAATCAGTTCTGTCAGTTTTTTCAGGAAAACATACCCAATTTCAGAACCGATGCGGTTAAGAACGATGTTTCTACTCTTAAGCAAGACATCCATTCCATTAAAGGCGTTGCCGCCAATATTTCCGCCATGACTATTTATGAGATTGCAGTCCGTTATGAAAAAACACTTGATGAACAAGGTTCCTGTGATGTGGAAGCGCTGACCGACGAGCTTGAAATTGCATATGAGGAACTTCGCAGATCCTGCGATATCCTGAGCGAACTGCATACAACCCCATCCGTGGCATAATTCAATTTTTAAAAAATTTTACCTTTCGACAAAATAATCTTGACAAAGATTGTTTGATGGTCAATATTAAAACTGACATGTCAGTCTAGTATGAAATGATTTAACCGAACATCTAAAGGAGATTACATTATGCAGAACATACCAACAGACATCAGCATCAAGGACCTTTTGACGGACCTCAGCCCCCGTCTTGCAAAAGAAGGTATCGAAAAAGCAGGTAAACTACCCGAACTGGCTGGCACCGAGTTTAGCCTTGTTGTTGATGTAGCGGGTGATGGCGTTTACAGCTACATCGTAAAAGATGGAAAAGATTTTACAATCAAGACCGAAGCCATTGCTGATCCCATGGTAAAAATTGCTCTGAGCAAAGCTGACCTGGAAAAAATGATCGCCACCAATAATCTTGACATGCTTCTGGGTATCCAGCAGGATTTGACCAAAGCCAAATACAATGCCCTTCAGTCACTCAAAGGTTGCTTCAATGCCGAATTGAAAAACACTGACGGTAGCATGTTTATGATTCAGACGATATGCAACGGTATCGTTTCCCCTAAATGCACATTTAAGATGAAAACGGAAGATTCTGCAAAGATCGCCAAAAAACAAGCTCATCCTGTAAATCTTTTCATGAGTGGTGCAATGCAGATCGAAGGCGACATGGCTTTTGCTATGCAGACTCAGCCTCTTTTCACATAATCAGTTCTTCATCGTATTAAGGTTGGCATAAAAACAATCTAAAGCTGTTTTGATGATTCATAGTTGATATTTTTCTTTTGATCCTGTTTCGTTTTTATGCAACCATAAAGCCAGTGTGGATGATCGTAATGATTCACACTGGCTTATTCGTTTATTCTTGAACACACATTCTGCTAAAATATTTTTTTATCTGGAGAGAGTTATGATGATACGACGCATCGTGTATTTGTTGCTGATGTTTGTGGCTATGACAGGGATATCCTCGGGTAACGACTGGGAATTGATATACAGCAAGGATGGAATAAACGGCTATGAACAGAGGATTGCCGGAACGGATTTGAAAGAATTCAAGGCTTATGGATTTGTTGAAGCCCGGATGGAAGTCATTGGGGAAGTGATAAGGGATATCCCGGCATATCCCCAGTGGATGGCAAAATGCAAGGAAACCAAAGTGTTAAGAGATATCGACAGAAACACCAAGATTTTCTTTAATGAAACATCCGTGCCCTGGCCAGTTCCCAACCGAGGAGTTATCATCACCAATACAACGAAATATGACCTTGATACGGGCAGAGCTGTCATCAAATTTAAATCTCTTAATTCTCCTGAATACCAGATAATGAAGGGCCTTGTTCGTATCACCGATCTTGAAGGCGAATACCTTCTTGAGTACTTTGGACGGAACATGACTAAAGTGACTTACAGACACAGGGCCAACCCTGCCGGAAACGTTCCCATGAAAGTCGCGAATTATCAAAGCAAACTCTTTCCTGTTATCAATATAAAAGGTTTGCGTAAAATGGTTCAGCTAAAAAAATATCAGGACCTTGGAACAAAATGCGAAGAGTACCAACTTATCGAGAACATGGTGAAAGATCCGGCAGCTGTAAAAGTCATTTCAAAAAACAGGCTTGGGGAATATTTCTACAAGGAAGAAGATATCAACCGGATATTTCAGGACAGCAACGTCATCAAACGTATCATCAAGAACAAGGCCAGTTTTGACAGCATCAAATATCTTGTCATTGATTCATGCAAAGTTCTGATCAACGATCCTGAAGTCAGATCGCGTTATCGTAACAAGAGTCTGCGAGAAGCTGTTAACGTCGACAAGTTTTACAATGATCGAAGTCTTACAACCTTGTTTGTACATGATGATCAGTTTATTTCTCTTATTATGAACGACAAGGATATGTTGCGGAAAGTCTTATCGGATCGAATTTTATTTGGAAAAATTCTGAACAGCAAAAGCCTTGCAAAATCAATCGCCAATGACCCTGCACTTGTGAACAAGCTGGTTTCTGACGACGAATTTATAGCAAAGATTAAATCAAATTCTAAATTGTTTCAATCACCTGCTGATTTAAAGATAATGATCGAAAGCCGCATTGAGGACTACAAAAAGAAAGTTTGAAGTTAGGGACTCGGGAAATATATCCATTTTATCCAGCGGGGTTATGACATGACGGACAACGAAAAAAATGATTCATTTATCTCTGAGAGTCGTGAAGTGATGGCCCAGATAGTTTCGGGAAGCCCCATACCGATGTTCGTCATCGACAAGGATCATGTGGTTACCCACTTCAACAAGGCTTGCGAAAGGCTGACCGGGATCAATGCGGACGACATCATCGGTACCCGGAATCAATGGATGGCTTTTTACAAGACGAACAGGCCGGTGATGGCGGATATTATTCTGGATGGTGGTCTGAAGAATGGTCTTGAAACTCATTACGGCGGAAAGTACAAAATCTCGGCTGTAAAACCGGGTGCCGTGGAAGCGGAAGATTTTTTCCCGGATTTGGGAGAGGATGGCCGGTGGCTTTTTTTTACAGCAGCCCCTGTTAAAAACAGCCAGGGGGTTATCATCGGGGCTATGGAAACCCTACAGGATATCACCGAAGAAAAACGGGTGTCCGAGCTGAATTCGGTGATGCTGAGGATCAGCAAGGCGCTTCAGAACTATGCTTATCTTGAAGATCTTCTCGGTTATATCAGCCTGGAGATTAAACAGCTTCTTTCATCAGAAGGGGCACTTGTGGTGATGTACAATGAAGAGGCTGGAGAACTCTATCTGCCTGGAATCGCCTATGATGATCCGGACAGGGAAAAACGGTTGAAAGATGCACGGTTTTCTCTGGACGAAGTGTTGGCCGGGCAGGTCATCCGCCTTGGACAGGCTGTGATTCAGAATGAGATTTCAACTAACGGACTTTACCCGGACCGTGACAGGAAAATGGGATACACCACCAGGAATCTTCTGGAAGTCCCTGTTTTTGCTGAAGACAGAACCATCGGTGTTCTTTGTGCTATCAATAAAAAAGAAGGGCGGTTCACTCAACATGATCTGAACCGGCTGACCACCCTTGCTGGAACGGTTGCCCTTGCCATCGAAAATGTCAGATTCTCCGAAGATCTTAGAAAAGCCTACCGTGAAGTCCGTTCGTTGAACACGGCCAAGGATAAAGCCATCAACCACTTGTCCCATGAACTTAAAACACCATTGACCGTACTGGCCGAAGCGATAAACCTCCTTGAAGATGAGCTTTCACCCGATTCGGAAGAAGACTGGAAACCTCTGTTGGCCATGGCCCGAAAGCATATGCGACGATTGATGGATATCAAGGAGGAGGTGTCTGACATTATCGGAGGAAAAGATGAAAAGACCCAGGGTATGATGTTCTTACTGCTGGATCAGTGTTCGGATCTCCTGTCAGTTCTGTCTGCCAGAGAATCCGGTGAGGTGGATGTTATTGGAAAACTGAAACATCATATCGACGGGATTTTCAAACCAAAAACACTTCAGGCTTCTGATATCGATAGTTCATCATTCATAGCAGAACGGCTGAATGTCCTTGGGCGTGATTTTTCACGCCGGACCTTGCGAATCGAAACGAAATTCCAGAAAACCCATCCTGTACGCATACCTCCTGAAATATATACAAAAATTGTGGATGGTCTCATTCGTAACGCCGTTGAGAACACACCTGACGGCGGACTCATTGAACTGTCCGTTCAGGAACGGGGTGAGGCTGTGGTTATCATGGTCAGGGATCACGGGATAGGTGTGCCCGATGATCTCCAACAGCGTATTTTTGAAGGTTTTTACCCCACTCAGGCTATGACCGGTTATTCCACACGAAAACCCTTTGATTTCGATGCAGGTGGAAAAGGCGCCGACCTTCTCCGCATGAAGATCTTTTCAGAAACCTATGGCTTCACCCTTACCATGACCTCCACAGCCTGTCCGTTTTGTCATGGTAGCTTCGATCCATGCCCTGGAAACGTATCACGTTGTCCTTCGTTCAAAGACGGAATATCCTGTGATGATACAGGCGGAACAACCTTTGTTCTGCGGTTCATGTGACACAGTTATTTGTATTTCCGGAGCTGGCTTATTTCATCGATCAAACGCTTTTTGGTTTCCACATTGATGTCGGATGGGATATCCATTTCTTCAACACCAGAGGAATATGTAACAGGTATGTTTTCTTTTTCAATCATCGTCTGCCATGTGCTGGCAATGGTGAACCGTGAGTTAAGAATACGTCGGTATTCAGCCTCGGTTAATCCGTTGCGGGATGCTTTTTTCTGAAGGTTTTTGACAGACAGCTTGATACCGTTGCAAAGTTTATTATTGAAAACACCCACGTAAAAGTCATCATAAGAGAATCCAAAAATGGAAATTGAGGGGACAGGTGTCTGATATTTATCACTTAAACCCATTTTCGAGAATGGAAAATCCTTTGCAAGATCAAGATGGTAGCCAATCAGCTTTTTGTCCGGATTGATTGACGTCAAACCATGGGTCACGCAGTTCTTTTCATTGATTTTGTACTTGAATCTCAGCCAGTCTGTCAGTTCCCTTGCTGATTTTATCTGTGAATCATTGATACTTGAATGGGCTTTTGCTGTGATACCGGCCTTCTGAGGTTCAAAATCTTTTCCTTCAAAACAAATTCCGATAAAAGCATGATTTAAGTTCAGATAGATGTTTTCACCATCTGCCCAGATGGAGTTCCCTGCGTGAAATGCAGCATTATCCTCCTGGACAATCCGGTAAACCCTTCCGTAGCGGTCAATCAGATAATTGTAGCTCTTGATGCGTTTGATATATTTCAATAAACGAAGACTGGACTCTTTGATTGAATTGTTAAGAGCTTCAGAGAGGGGGAGAATGTCGCTTTCCGAAGAATGGTAAAGAATGCCTATAATGGTATCGGATATTTTTTCGTCACCAGGAAGGGTGTTTATGTCCATGGGAAAGGGCAGATAGCGCCGTGGGACATTTTTGATGGTGTTTGTGGTTATGATTCGAAGACGGTTGCTGTATATTTCCAGATCTTTTGATTGTTCCACCAGCCATATGGGTTCAAGTATGTTTGTGATTTCCTGAGCCGTGGTGGTTATGTTACGCCCGGAATTGTTTATGGAATTTTTGTTAGACAGAGATGCAAGAATATATGACTGTGCAACGGTATTCACTCCCCAGAAAGACAGACAGAATATCAGAAAAAACAATGCGGTGAAAACAGGTAAACGAAAGGGGTAGAGATGCCACAGAAGACGCTGGTATGCTTTAAGTCGACCACTCTTTAAAAAGGTATTATATGAAATCTTTTTTCCGGGGCAAATTTTTACGATTTCTTTATGAATCAGCCGTCGGACAATCACTTCGTCAAATTGGGGAATAAATTTATAAAAGAATTTCGATTCATTCCCGTATTTTTCTATAACCCTGTTGATCAGCTTAAGTTTGAGGACAGGGGCTTCAATCAATCCGGCATATTCACCAAGGATGTTCATGAATTTTTTTGAGGGCAGTGCCTTTGTTTGAAATTGATCCATATCACAAACTATTTATCTCTCAACCAAATGCAAAACCCTGAGTCGGCAGCTTGAGCGGCCCCTGTTAGGGACTCGGAAAATATTAATTTACCATCACGCATCCCGCCTTCAGGTCATATTCTGCCCGAGCCTCACTCTCAAGATCCTCAACGTAGCTCGGCTACGCCTGCGGTCTTGAGAGCGAAGCCCGTGCAAAATCTGCCTCTGAATCCGGGCGCGATCCAGGTAAATTAATATTTCCCGAGTCCCTTATTATCCTTTATTCTTCGGACATGGCGGCTATCAATGCGCCTTTGGCCGTTGCATTCAGAGGGTCTTCTGCCAATCGGATATGGCTGATGTCGATGGGGAATTTTTCTTTCAGCACAAATGATTGGAACCTTTCCAGGAATCCAGCCGGTTTTACCGTTCCACCGCTCAGAATGATGGGGATGGGCTTGTCCATTTTTGGTATTTTGGATGTTTTGGTGATAGCTCCCTTTAATTTCTGAACAAGAGTTTTAATGAGATCATCATAATAGATGCACAGCGCATCTTCAATCTCATTTTTAGGACTTCTTCGGAAATCGAATTCTTCTTCTTTTATATGACGGATTCTGGTGCTGACTTCACCCGTGACCGACGCCACAGAGTCATCAATGTAATCACCGCCTTTTAAAATACTGAAAGAGAATACAGGGACAGATAGAAAAGCAAGACAGACGTTACACATGCCGCCACCAGCACTGATGCCGATGCCCGTAAAATTTTCATCTTCGAGTTCGCTGAAAACAATGGCAAGGCCCTCGTTGATGCTTCGAGAGTTATAACCCTTCTGGTCCAGATGACGTTTGAGAACCGCTTCGTGGTAGATAATGCTGTTTTCAGCGTCCTGAGAAGCTCCCGGAATTGAAAAACAGAGATGAGTTCCTTCTTTCGGAGCCTCGGGAACCAGATCATCAAGAATTCCTTTGATGATTTCTATGGCACTGGATTCTTTTGGATTTAGAACGCCATGGCGCATCGGGCGTCTTGTTTCCGCATTCAGCATATTGCCGAATACTTCAGCTCCGTCGCCGTATACAATCAGCGAATCACCGACCACATAATGGTTGATCTTGTTCTGTTTTAAAATTCCACGGGTGAATTTTGAATTCTGGACAGTGATGAACGCGTTGGTCTGGGAGGTGAATTTCTGTCGGTGTCCGGCCTGTTCGGAAAGAACGATCTTGGAGGTTCCGATGTCGATGCCTACAGCCATTTCGTCCATAGCCGTTTCGGAGAAAGAATCCTCGGAGTTCCGGGACTGGTGAGATAAGATCTGGGCAGCAGCCTCTTCAATTTCTTTTTCACGCTTCTTTGAATTTTTATCTAGTGTCATCGTTTCTCCTTACGGGATTTCTGATGTTTGAACGAATATCTTTCCCACGTTGTGGGAAAACGATAGGCGAGAATGCAAGCCAAAAAATACAATAAATATTTGGGGGTTATTACATTTTCATCCGCCGCAACCCTGGAATATTATTCCTACATCTTCGTTCATGTGCGATGTTGACCCGGTGGTTGAAAACACAAATGAATGATAAGCATTTTTAATTTTTGCAAATATTATCAACCTATCCGAAAGCCGTCAATAAAAAAGACATGACTCGAATCAACATGGACGCGGGATTGACAAGTCGTGATACGCTTTCACTAGTATTCCCGATTGATCATGGATTGTTAAGAACAGTCATTACATAATACTTTTCATTATCGACACATAGATTTCAGCGGCTTTCACAACCTGGTCAAAGGGGATAGATTCGTCCTGAGCGTGGGCTTTTTCAAGACGACCCGGGCCGAGGATCACCGGTTTTGCACCGGATGAAAAAATCTGGTTGGCATCGGAATGACTTCTGAAGGCATTGGGGGTCCAGGGCAGGTGGTGTTCATCAAAAACGCTTTTGAGGGCGTCCAGGGTTTTTCCTTTAAGGGGGAGTTCGTAGCCTGAATCGATGGTCTCAGTTCTGAACTGGACGGTGATGTCTGCTGCTTCATTATCACGTGCTGAAACAACCTCTTCAATTTCAGTGATGATTTCACCGATGGATGTTTCAGGGGGAACGTGGATGTCGATCCAGGCTTCGCCGTATTCTGGGACGGCAAAACCGGCAGGGGGCGTGAAAAGGTCCCGGATGTTGTAGATCAGTTCAGGTCGCTGATGTTCCATGTGGCTGGTAAATCGTAACAGGCCGCCGAGAAGGGTTTCAACCGCGTTCTGCTTCCGCCCGGCAAGACTTGCGTGCTGCCGTTTTCCAACGGTATTGATCTGGCTTTCAATGTAACCATAGCTTTTGAAACAAGGCACAAGGTCTGTGGGTTCACCGATCAGAGCCCAGGGGAAGCGGTATTCCTTCATAAGTTGAGCCGCTCCGTCCCCGGTTTCCTCTTCACCCACCACAAGACATAGAGCAAAAGGCAGTTCCGAACCATGGGCTTCCTTCAAAGTTAGAAAGGCTTCGATCATGGCAGCGCATCCGCCTTTCATATCTGCTGCGCCCAGTCCGATGATTTCTCCTTCTTTTTCAACAGCGCTGTAATGGTCAAGATCATAAGCGCTTACCGTGTCCAGATGCCCGATGAGCGCCATACGGATTTCACCGTCTTCAGGAGCAACGATAAGGTTGTAACGGTGCTCGTCCACGGCCTGACTGTGAACGGATAGTCCCTGGCGCTTCAGGTAGCCTTTGAGATAAGCGAGAATCTCCTCTTCTTTTCCCGAAGGGCTGTAAATGTCGATGAGCTTTATAAGGAGCCGCTTGAGGCGCTGGCTGTCAATCATAGTTGGGCCTTATGCGTTTTATTTTTTAAGAAACAGTGTGGCTGGCTGACCAATGCCTTCATTGTTGCTTTTACTATTTCCATTGCCGTTACCGTTGGATTGGCTTTTCAGCTTGAACTTCTGCTGGTCAGCAGCCAGATTTAGTGTCAGGTAAACATGGGCTTTGGGAGGCCCGAATCCCATTTTTTCAAAGAATCTCAGACCACGTTTGTTTTCAGCCGGAGTATCGACTATGAGCATCCGAACGCCCTCTTTGAGCATCAGATCCTTATAGCGGTTGAAAAGCTTGTCGGCCACACCCTTGCTTTGATGAGAGGGTTCAACCCCAAGCCAGATCATATAGCCGTATTTCCAGGCTGAATGTTCTTTGATGATTGTTGTTCCAAGGGCAAATCCCACGATGGTGTCGTCCTCGTCTTCGGCCACAAGGCAGAATTCCGTGTCGCTGTTGTAGAGGGTCGTGACTTCAAAGGGGTCCCAGGTCCTATACATGGTGGGTATTTCATCAGCTTTGAACAGGCTTTCGCCAAGATGATAAACATTGGCCAGATCGTCTATTTCCATCTGACGGATTTTGATGGCTGATTTTTTTTGCGATTCGATGTTCAATTCTCTAATTTTACTTGTGCCACGCTTGCTGGTGTGAGGTTCTTCGGGGTCCATACGTCCTTTCCTTGATGAGTTGTGTTATCACGTTGTGATGGATAAAGAATAATACGATTGGGGGAATAGTCAAGATATTTGATTTGAGACCTGTAGTTTAGAACTCCATCATATCCCCATCATCGGGAATGATGGTTTTGTATGATAAGCCTTCTTTCGAAACAGCAACCCTGAGCTTATCCCGGGTTGTCAGACAATGGTTGAACGCATCAAGATGAACGGCAACCACTGTGCCTGGGGCTGTTCGTATGAAATCCAGTTGCTCGCTTATTGTCATGAGGATGGGCCTGCCAAAATCAAGGGTGGCAGTGCCTGAGTTCAGTATTGAAATGCCCGGGCGATGATCGGTGAGCACTTGACGGACAGAATCCGTCATCACCGTATCTCCGCTGATATAAATGGTTTTTTTTTCCGGCAGCTCAATGAAATAGCCTGCTCCAATGCCCATTAGTTTTCCTGCAAGACCATGACCGTGTTTCGTGGGAAAGGCGGTGATATGCCCGGTCAGGAATTCACTTTTGCTGTTCATCTCAAGGGGAAGGGTTTTGATGTGACGACGTTTCAGATAAGGTTCATCAAGGCTGTTACAATACACAGGGAGCTGTTTCCGGGCCAGAAGGCGGCTTCCTGCCTGGTCAAGATGATCAAAATGCCCGTAACGGCAATGGGTGATAAGTCCTGCCGTCGTCTGTTCCAGCCATTGATCTGAATCCGGCGGGAGATCAACCACAGGGTTTAATCTTGGAGGTTTTCGAACAAGAGTATACGGCGGCAAGCTGCCTTTCGGGTTCAGACAGGGATCAACCAGTATTCTATGATCATCGGAATGGATGATCACGCAGGCATTCCGAACAAGCTGTATTTTCATAAGTGGTTTCCCCTGGGCACGCCAATCTCCCGATTGGCCGTTCGAACATTTTTTTAACTACTATGGTTTCTGTTTGATGGAAGCAAGAAAAGGTTTAAAGGTTTCCCATGTTTTTTTAGGGTCTTCAACCATGGGAAGATGTCCGATACCGCTTAAAACAGCCAGTTGGCTTCCCTGGATTTTTTTATGGAATTCTTCGGCATTATCCACATGAATAACACGGTCTTTATCGCCCCATATGATCAGAGTTGGCGTATGAATTTCAGAAAGATGGTTTTCCATCAGACCGATATCATTTCGTATATCGGTAAAAATTTTTTCGTCCAGACTTTTCCGGGCGATTTTTTCTTCGGTCATGACAGCAATTGCAAAACCGGGAATATAGGGTTTCTTTTCCATAACAAAATCTATCAGTTTTTTATATTCATCGGTATTACCGGCGATCAATGGGTTTATTCCTTTTTCCAGCAGCAAAATGAATTCGTTTTTGGCAACATACACACCGGCACTGTCCACAAGCGTCATGGACAAAACTTTATCCGCGTGAAGATGGGTGAGTTTCAAGCAGATTGCCCCTCCCATAGAATTTCCAATCACATGGGCCTTTTTTATATCAAGGGCTTCCATGAATTCATTCAGCCATTTTGCCTGATTCTCGACGGTGTAGCTCAAGTCCGTATCTGAAACGCTGTTTCCATGACCCGGAAGATCAAGGGCGATGATGCGGTAATCCTGGGTCATTTCGTCGGAAAGGAGAACCCAGTTGTCTTTGTTGCCGCCAAAACCATGAACCATGAGGACTGTATCCTGGTTTTGCCTCGGATCTTTTATAGTGGCATTGTCCAGATAGACGATTTCACCGATGGAGATGGTTGTTTTCTTTACGGACAGCTCAGCACCGCTTCGTCGGCTGTCAATGGCCATGGTGTACAGCTTGTATTTCGAGCATCCTGAAAATAGAAGGGTTGCGATGACTATAAACACGACCGGAGTTCTTTTTAATAGCCTCATTACTTTTTCTCCTTGGGGCAGAATGTATTGAAATCTTTGGGTTGCGGCTGAAATAACAGAAAATAGTAGCTCCATACCGGTTCGCAGCATGAAGCTTAAAGTGGCAATACGTACCATGGAACAACAAGACTTGGCAAGACTTTGGCTCATCAGGATGAATGCGGGAGATGGATTATGGACGGGTATGAAATTGCCCCTCGTTCCAGCTGACTTTAACCAATAAATTTTACACAGCAAGTAATTATTAATCCTCAACACATAGTGACAGGATTTTTGAACATCGAACATCGAACACTGAACATCGAATATTGAATAATGGCAGAGCCACCTCTGTCGCTTTAATAAAGCATTCTAAAATTTCATCTAATAATAATTTTGAATTAAAAACAAAAATCATTTGATTCCTATCCATGTATTTTGAGCACTTTTGCACATATCAAATGCTACAATCCTTATTAGGGTGGTATGGATCTTCATGCAAGGAAAATGTACGTGTGTATTATCCATTGGAAGGCGGTTCCAAGGACTTCCTGTTCTTATATTCAATGCCCTTGCCATTTAAAACATTAGTGTATAAAAAGATTTAAACAACGCACCGGCAATGGACAGCACGATTTTTTAATATTGGAATTTTGGAGATTCAGGCATGGGACTGTTTTCATTTTTAATCAAATCACCGGAAAAAAAAGAAGCCGAAGGAGATGCGTATTTTAACGCCAGAAAATTCGGCCCAGCAAAACTTGAATATGAATCCGCATTGGAACTGATCGAAAAAAAACATCCGGATGACGCAGCCATGAAGGACAGGGTGCTGGAAAAACTGAAAAACAGCCGGGAGTCACTTGCCCGTCAGCATCTTGAAACCGGGGATAAGCTGATTGAATCAAACGCGCTGGATGAGGCCGAAAGAATGTTCTCCCTTGCCCTTTCCCTGACTGAAAATCCTGAATTACAGCTAACGCTAAAGGGTCGGATAGCTTTAACCATAAAAGACATGCCTGAAGATGAAGACGAAGTCGATCAGATGGACGAACCCACAGAAGAGCCGGAAGACTACGATGCCGAGCATGAGTTTGAAGTGCTGTGCATGACATTGTCTGAAGAGATGGGACAGGCATACAAATCATACGGAGAAACCTTTAAAGAGGGCTTCCTTGCCCTGAGCCACGGGGATTTTGACCGGGCAGCTGTTCAGCTTCACAAGGCTATGGAAGAACATCCGTCCGATGACTCCCACATTCCCGTCGAACTTGCAACAGCCCTGATTCATCTGGGTCAAGCCGACGAGGCCATTGATCATTTGACATTCTATCTTCAAAACAACCCTTCATCATTTCATGGCATTTCCATGTTATGCGATATCTTTTGCGAACTGAAACGGTTTGATCTCGCCCATGGTGTTATTGAACAGGCCCCTGAAACCATGAGAAAATCTGCTACGGGAGCCCGTTTTAATGGCCGGATTTATTATCTTGAAGGAGATTATAAAAAGGCCGAAGAAATCTTCAGGGATGTGCTGACTGACAAGGGCTGGAACACAGACGTCGCACGGGACCTGGCCATGACACTTGGCGCCTCCGATCAAAACGAGGAGGCGAAAGCGCTTTATGCCGATCTTTTGAATCAATGCGCCGGATGCGGACAACGGCTCAACCCCCTTGATAAAAAGGCCTTTGCCGATCTTTCATTAAAAATGAATGACTATTCGGATAAAATTTTGAAACTTTATCTGGAACTTGCAAACGACCATGAAGAAATACGATCAGATTGTTTTTCCAAAGCCAGCATGATTTTCAGCCGTAACGGAAATGAAAAAGAAGCAGCTCGATTTAAAAAACTGGCTGAAGCGACTGCTTGATGGCTCTGGTTTACCTGATGCTGAAACGTTATTATGATGATTGAGTTGTGGGGTGGACTAAGTGGATAAGTGGACGGTGGACGTGGACCAAGTGGACTTTGTGGACCCAGTGGACATGGACAACGTGGCCAGGTTGAACTGAACATCAAACACTTTAATGAATCATTGTCCACCACGTCCATGTCCACATCGTCCACTTGGTCCACGATGTCCACTGTCCACAAAACCCACTTCGACCCCATATAATCTCCCCACCTATCCATCAAAAAACTATTGACAACATGTGAACTCAATTATATTGATGAATCAAATTCAATATGTGAACACAATTAGGTCACAGTAGATCATTCAACATCTGAGGAGCCGTATCTATCATGAAAACCCTTTGCAAGGATTTAACTGAAGAATACGACGCTCTTGATGATATGGTTTCAGCCCTTGGCCATGACGAATGGATGAAACCCACCCCTTTCTTCGGCTGGACGGTAAAAGAGGAAATCAGTCATCTGGTCTATTTTGACAGAGCTGCCAGGATATCCATAGCTGGCAAAGATCTGTTCGAAGCCCATATGAATGAAATGCTGAAGCATGCCTCAACCTATGACGAAATCTTCGACTACGCCAACTCCCAAGGGATGTCTATGGATGACCAGGACCTTCTGGCCTGGTGGCGGCGTGAGAGGAATGACCTCATTATAGCTTATGAGGCGCTGGATCCCAGTCAGAAACTTTCCTGGTACGGTCCGCCTATGAGCGCCAGGTCTTCGGCAACAGCCCGTCTGATGGAAACATGGGCCCATGGCCAGGATATCGCGGATGCCCTCAGCATCAAACGCAAAGGAACTCCAAGGTTGAAACATATCGTCCATCTTGGTTTTTCGACTTTTGCCTGGAGCTTTATGAATCGCAATCTTCCTGTTCCCGAGAAGAAAGCGGCGTTGATCCTAGAAGGGTCTTCCGGAGAGATCTGGACCTACGGAGAGACTGAATCGGAAAATACGGTAAGAGGGCTTGCCTTTGATTTCTGTCTTGTTGTTACCCAGCGTCGTCATGTGAACGATACAGCGCTTATCGTGGAAGGGGATGCCGCAACAACCTGGATGAGCATTGCTCAGGCTTTTGCCGGTCCGCCGGAAGATCCTCCAGTGCCAGGATCAAGGAGGTGAAATGATGATAGATCACCAATACCCCAATTATTTCGACAAACTCTTTTCTTATTACTCTTTCCTCACTGTTGTACTCAACAAAAGGAACAATCATTATGGACATGTTGCACTGTGATGGTGTATCGTATCAGCAGTATTTCGGACTTGTGCACAACATGCTCCGTAAAGCAGTCCGGGATCTTGTCAAAAAAACGATCCTTCCACACATCAACGAATGGGAAGAGCAGGGGGAATTCCCCCGCTCTCTATATGAAGAAGCGGGAAAACTCGGCTTCCTTGGAATAGGTTATCCCGAGGAGATGGGCGGCACTCCCGGTGACATTTTTCTTACCATTGTGATGAACGAAGAGCTGATGCGCTCAGGTTCAGGAGGGATGGCAGCAAGTCTTGGCTCCCACAGCATCGCCCTTCCGCCCATCGTCCGCAACGGGACGAAAGATCAAATCGAGCGTTATGTCAAACCTGTTCTTATGGGCAAGCGAATTGCCGCGCTGGGTATCACCGAACCGTCAGGTGGTTCGGATGTTGCTAACCTGCGGACCACTGCAGTCAGAAAAGGCGACCACTATATTGTTAACGGCAGTAAAACCTTTATCACCAGTGGCGTTCGGGCAGATCAACTGACCTGTGCGGTCAGAACAGGCGGTGAAGGGGCTCACGGTATCAGTTTTCTTCTGATCGAACGTGACATGCCGGGATACAAGGCGTCTGACAAGCTAAAAAAAACCGGCTGGTGGGCGTCTGACACGGCGGAGATTTATTTTGATGATTGCAAAGTTCCTGTGGAAAATCTGATTGGCGAGGAAAACAAAGGCTTTTACATCATCATGGATAATTTCCAGATGGAAAGGCTTCAACTCAGCGTCATGGCCAACATGACCGCCCAACTCGCTTATGAAGAGGCCCTGGAATATGCGAAACAGCGTGACGCTTTCGGAAAGAAACTGAAAGGCTTTCAAGTTACCCGCCACAAACTCGCTGAAATGGCAACTCTTGTGGAAGCGAGCAGGGAGTTTACCTATCGAGTGGCGGCTAAAATCAATGCAGGTGAAAACCAGGTCAAGGAAGTATCCATGGCCAAGAATTTTGCGTGCAGTGTCAGCGACAAAGTGACCTACGATGCTGTTCAGATTTTCGGTGGTTATGGCTACATGCGCGGAACCATGGTGGAACGCCTTTATAGGGATAACAGAATTCTGTCCATCGGCGGTGGAACAACCGAAATTATGAGAGAAATTATTTCGGCCCATATATTTTAAAGTCAAATTCAGAAGATTTTATCTGTCTGATTATATTTGTTTTATCATTTTAAGCGTTTTGTGATTCTTTCGTGGTCCGACTGTTTGTGATGGCATTGAAAGCGGCGTTGGATTGTTTGTTGATTTAATCATTTAATTACATCAAATGATGCAAATATATGATTGACACATTGTTTGAAATATATTAAAGATTTTTCCAGCAAATGATGGAATACATTGTTTGACTCAGCTGTTTACTGTTTATGGTCCGGATAGATTAAATAATAAAACGATACGACGGTGATGGAGGATTTGAGATGGCTTTAAACATGGACGCCCTAGGAAAAACAATCGGTCCGATCAAAAAAGAGTACAGCTGGAAAGACGTGGCGGTTTACGCTCTTGGTGTGGGTGCCGGTTTCGATGACATCGAGTATTGCTGGGAAAGGAAACTCAAGGTGATTCCCACGTTCTCCATCGCTTCAGTTTTTGAATTTCTGGGCCATGTGGCGATCTATTCCGAGATGAATCTTGTCGGAATTCTTCATGGGGAACAGGAGTTGATTTTTCATAAACCCATTCCTGTTTCAGGAAGTTTTGTTACCGAAGGAAAGATTGCGAAATACTACGACAAAGGTGCGGGAAAAGGCGCTCTGGTCATTGCTGAGAGTGATACATGCAGTGATGACGGAACCAAACTTTTCACAAGCATACTTACGGTGTTCTCGCGGTTTGACGGAGGTTTTGACGGAGAGAATGCTCCAAAGAAAGAGCTGGAATATCCGGACCGAGAGCCTGATTTTGTTGTGGAGGAAACTCCGGCGCTGAACCAGCCCCTTCTTTACAGACTTTCAGGAGATCTGTTCGACATCCATGTGGACAAGGATTTCGCCACAATGGCGGGTTTTGAGCGTCCCATCATGCACGGCCTCTGTACTCTGGGATTCGCCTGCCGCGCGCTTTTAAACAAGCTGACGCCCGGTGAGCCAGAACGGGCAAGACGCCTTGCCTGCCGTTTTTCAAAACCCCTGTATCCCGGTCAGGCTATTCGAACATTGATCTGGAAAACAGGCGAGGGAACATCATGCTGGCGTACGGAAAACTGTGCGACCGGTGAAATGGTTATTTCGCAAGGTATTTACGAATATGGCGACGTGCCCGCATAATCTATTTATCCCTTCGTCATTTGGGAATTCAACTCAGTATTCAGGAGATTGACCATGTTTGAACTTAATAAATCACAGAAACAGATTCAAAAAGCAGTCCGATCATTCGCAAAAGGCGAATTCGAAAAAGAGCTGGTGCTTGAACTCGATAGAACAGGGGAATATCCTTTTGAGATTCACGCCAAGGCAGCCGAACTGGGATTTATCGGCATTCATTATCCCGAATCCTATTCAGGCGGAGGTCTTGGCTTTGTTGAACAAGTTCTTCTGGCGGAAGAACTCTGCGCAGCAGATTCCAGCTTCGGTATCACGCTGACCATGGCTGGTTACGGGGCCGAATGCATTCTCCGTTTCGGGTCAGATGAACAGAAAGAAGCCTATATTCCGGGAATTTCCGAAGGACGGACCTTGAGCGGTGCGGCATTCACCGAGCCGGGAAACGGCTACGATATCACAAAGCTTTCCTGTGTGGCTGTCCAGAAAAACGGAAATTACAAGATCAGCGGCAAAAAAGCAGGTGTGGTGAACGGACTGAACGCCGGATTCTACATCGTTCTATGCCAGACCGACCTTTTTGCCCAGCCGTTTACATCGGGATCTTCTCTTTTTATCGTCGAAGCGGACAGTGAGGGGCTTATTGTCGAAACGTCAGGTGAACGTTTGAGCCTCAACATGATGTCTATGGCCAATATTCATTTTGATAATGTGGAAGTCCCTGCTTCCAACTTGATCGGCGAATTGGGCAAAGGTTATGATTATGTCCAGAAATTTCTTGCGGAAAGTCGGTTGCTTGCAGCGGCCCAGGCTCTGGGTGTGGCAAGGGGTGCTTATGAACGAGCCATGTTTCATATTAAAAACAGGGAGCAGTTCAACAGACCCATCGGAATGTTCCAGGCTGTGCGGCATAAGATCGCGGATATGGCCACGAACATCGCCCTGGCCCGACTCGTGACTTACGATGCAGCCGAAACTTTTGATAAAGGCGTGGGTGATGCGGCCAAGGCTTCCATTGCGAAGATGGCATCATGCAAAGCAGCCATGGCCGTGACGGATGAGGCGGTTCAACTCCTGGGCGGATACGGTTACATGAGGGAATACGAAGTGGAGCATTTTTACCGTGACGCTAAGATGCTCGAAATTCGTGACGGAAACCAGTATCTTCACAAGGACATCATTGCCGATGCTGAAATTGGAAAACTCAAAGCCAAAAAATAACTTTTACGCAGAATATTAGGAGACGTGAATTATGAATATTCTTAATTATACCGATGAGCACCAGGCGTTTCGCAAACGGCTTCGTGAATTCATCGCAACCCAGGTGGTTCCCAATGCGAAACAATGGGAAACGGATCATTTCGTTCCCCGGGAAGTGTGGAGAAAAATGGGGGAGGGGGGATTCCTCTGTACGGGTGTTTCCAAAGAATACGGCGGTATGGGCGGTGATTTCGTTTATTCGTCCATTGTATGTGAAGAAATGGCGTCGTCCATGCAGACCGGTCTTGCCCCCACCCTGCACAGCGACGTAGTGGTTCCCTATATCACCGAATACGGTTCGGAAGCCCAGAAGAAAAAATACCTGCCCAGGTGCGTATCCGGTGAAATCATCACGGCCATCGCCATGACCGAACCTGATGCGGGAAGCGATCTTACCTCAATGCGGACAACAGCTGTGGAACAGGGAGATCATGTTATTATTTCAGGTTCTAAAACATTTATTTCCTGCGGTATTCATTGCGATCTGGCTGTTGTTGCAGCCCGAAACCCTGAAATTGACGACCCGTATATGGGCATGAGTCTTTACCTTCTGGAAGCGGACACCCCAGGGTTTGAAAAAGGAAAAAAGCTCGACAAAATGGGCTGGAACAGTCAAGATACAGCGGAGTTGTTTTTTAACAACTGTAAAATACCAATTGAAAACCGTCTGGGAGACAAAGGGATGGGGTTTCTGATGCTTATGGGAAAACTCCAGCAGGAACGGCTCTGTTGCTCCATGGGTGCGGTTTACGGAGCTGAGATGTGTGTGAACGGTCTTATGGATTACTGCAAACGAACAACGGATGCATCGGACAAACCTCTGTCCAAGTTTCAGGCCATTCAGTTCGCTCTGGTTGAAATGGCAACGGAAGTCAAGCTTGGTCGAACGTTTCTTGATAAACTTATCGCAGACCATATGGAAGGTCTTGATGTGAAAGTCGAAACATCCATGGCCAAGTACTGGACCACGGAAATGGCGAACCGTGTTCTTGGTAAAAGTCTTGAAATCATGGGTGAGTTCGGAACGTATGAAAACAATCCTCTGGTCCAGGGCTGGAGGGATATGCGTGTGACATCCATTTTCGCAGGAACGAACGAGATTATGAAATACATCATTTCAAAGCTCATGCGGCTGTGATGTCCATTTTGATGGAAATAAAGATGACAACAAATAAGATAAGGAGATGAACAATGGCTGATATCAGATTCGACGGAAGAGTTGCAATTGTCACAGGCGCAGGTGCGGGACTTGGAAAAACCTATGCCCTGGCTCTTGCCGAACGCGGAGCCAAGGTGGTGGTGAACGATCTGGGTGGTTCAAGGGATGGTTCAGGCGCAGACACCAGAGCGGCCGATACTGTGGTTGAAGAAATTAAAAGCAAGGGCGGTCAGGCTGTTGCAAACTACGATTCCGTGGCCACAAAAGAAGGCGGCGAAAATATTGTGAAAACGGCGGTGGATGCGTTCGGTAAAGTGGATATTCTCATCAACAACGCCGGGATTCTCAGAGACAAGAGTCTGATGAAGATCGAAGAAGCCGAGTGGGATCTGGTTCTGGCTGTTCATTTAAAAGGCGCATTTTGTGTGACCCAGCCCGCATTCAAGGTCATGAAGGAAAATGGATTCGGGCGTATCATCAACACGGCTTCAGGCGCAGGGCTTTACGGTAACTTCGGACAGAGCAATTACTGTTCGGCAAAAATGGGTCTTGTGGGTTTGATGAATAATGTCTGTATTGAAGGTGCCAAGTACAATATCCTCTGCAACACCATCGCTCCTGTGGCTGCCAGCCGTCTTACGGAAGATGTTCTTCCTCCCTCGTTGTACGAAAAACTCAAACCTGAATTTGTGACGCCTCTTGTGCTCTATCTTGTATCTGAAGAATGTACCACGGCTAAAATGATTTTCAACTGTGCCGCAGGCTGGTTCAGCAGAACGGAAGTTCTCTGCGCGCCGGGCATCTGCATCGGTGACGGAAAACGAGATATTAATGCAGAGGAAATCCGGGAAAACTGGGGACAGATCACAAGTCTTGATAATGCAAAACCGCTGGCCAATGTCACAGAGTCATTTGGGTTCATGGGGCCGTTGTTGTCTTAGAATTTAGGATGGACATTGTGGACCAAGAGGACGCAGTGGGCTTAGTGGACAAATAAAGCGATTGATCGGGAGAAAGAATATATGGAACACGTCAATGTCATTGGTGTGGGAATGACGAAATTCACCACGCCGAAAGCCGGAATACCTTATAACACCATGGGGCTCGAAGCGGTACGTGATGCTCTGAAAGATTCGGGAATTGATTACAATCTTATCCAGCATGCCTATACGGGCTGGGTTTATGCGGATAGTTGCGCCGGTGAAAAAATCCTTTATGAAGTGGGTATGACGGGAATTCCCATTTTTAATGTGAACAACAACTGTTCTACCGGTTCCAATGCTTTATTTCTTGCACGCCAGGCCGTGCAGTATGGAATCGTGGATTGTGCTCTCGCTCTTGGTTTTGAGCAAATGACGCCAGGTGCGCTGGGTATGACTTTTACAGACCGTCCGGCTCCCATGGAAAACTATTTTGTCAAATTGAACGAAGTCTATCCTTTAAGCGCCACAGCGCCACCCGCTGCCCAGCTTTTTGGAGGTGCAGGTATGGAACATATGGATAAATACGGAACGAAACCCGAAACATTCGGGATGATCGCAGTCAAAGCCAGAAAACACGCCGAACACAACGAACGGGCTGTGTTCAGAAACCTTCTGTCTCTTGAAGAGGTCATGGCATCGCCTCATCAGTATGGGCCACTTACCCGTTTCCAGTGCTGCCCGCCAACCTGTGGTGCTGCCGCAGCCATTGTGTGTTCGGATGCTTTTGCGGCAAAACACAACATCAAGACCTCGGTTTACATTGCAGGTCAGGCCATGACCTCGGATTTTGCCAGTTCTTTTTCAGCGAAAAGCCCTATGATCATTGCCGGTTACGAAATGACGGCCAAAGCGGCCCAGAGTGTTTACGAGCAGGCAGGTATCGGGCCGGATGACGTTGATGTGGTGGAACTTCATGATTGTTTCACAGCCAACGAATTAATCACCTATGAAGGTCTGGGACTGACACCCGAAGGAACGGCCGAACAGTTTATCAATGACGGTCAGAATACATACGGTGGAAAAGTGGTGACCAATCCCTCCGGCGGTCTTCTTTCCAAGGGCCATCCTCTGGGAGCAACCGGCCTTGCCCAATGTGCGGAACTGGTCTGGCAACTCCGAGGCAGTGCCGGTGTTCGTCAGGTCGAGGGCGCGAAAATTGGCCTCCAGCATAATATTGGACTTGGCGGTGCCGCCGTGGTGACCATGTATCGAACCCACTGATTTTTTAGAACAGTGTTGCCAACAAGACCCTTTGTTCCCACCTGCATGGGGGCAAAGGGGTTTCTGTTTCGTCTTCTCTTCCGGGCATAGCCGTCAGGCTAAAGGCAAAAATCAGTTTTTTTGCCCCAACGGGGCTGCGTCATAAAGCCCAGGGTTGCGGCGAAAGCCGCTACCCTGGGACATTTCCGATGATGATTTTCAACCCCAACGGGGTTGCGTAATATTTCCATGAATCGCCCATGTCCAGACGCAACCCCTTTGGGGTTGGGGGATGTTCACCGGTGAACCCAGGGTAGCGGCGTTGCCGCAACCCCTGGGCTATGATACGGAATCCCGTTGGGATTCGATGCGGATTGTATCATTTAAAACCTTACAATAATCTCTATTGTTGTTTGTAAGGAGCAACATTGTAGAACTTCAGCGTTTCTTTGGCCAGCCGCCTGTATTCTTCCCGCTCAATCTTGAGGATTGAACGAAAGAAAATTTCACCCGAAACAAAATTGTGAAGGGCGTTCATCATGAAGATGACTTTCATCTGGGCTTCGCTTGACACTGTTTTCCGGTTATCCGAAAGCCCCATGGAATAAGCGATGTCCGAGATATATTCAGGTACGCTTGCAAGGCCGATATTAAGATCCAGATCTGTGGTGGTCTGTGTGAAGTATCTGAAAATTGTGTGGTTGGATATCTCAGGGTTTTCGTACAGAAAATCAAACATTTCATCAAGGGCGATATCGATTCTTGTCGTCAGTTCTTTTCCCTTGATTTTCTTCTCTATTTCAACGAGTTTCACCCGGGTTTCGTCGTTCAGGTCGTGGATGACCGCTTCGAACAGATCTCCTTTATCTCCCCAGTGGTAATGGAGGGTGGAAATATCAATACTCGCTTCTTTGGCGATCATGCGTGTGGTGGTGCCCTGAAAACCATATTGGCCGAACAGTTTTCGAGCCACACTCAGTATGCGCGCTTTGACGGAATCCGGGTTTCTTCGGGCTTTTTCAAGAGGTGTTGCCATGGTGGTCCTTTTAATTAAAAGTCACAGGATTACCTATCATACCCGTCTCAAATGTCAAGCCGTTAATCCACGAGGCTGTGTGATGTTAACTATTTGAAACTCAAAGAAAATAAATAGGTTTTTAGATGGCAGACACAGATGCTTTAGGTAAGTCTGGCTTGTTTGAGGCTTATGGTTTTATAAAGTAACCCCATAAGCCCCAATTCATTAATCAATCAACCCAAGTCTTGTCAAAAGCGGTGTGGGATCAACAAGATGTCGGGGGAACCAGCGTTTGTACTTGTTTGTTCCCATGGCCAGAGAAAGCACCTCTGAAAAGTGGAGAGTGGGAATCTGTTGTTTTAAATTGCATCGTATTTCAAGGTTGAGCTGGCACATGGAGCAAGCTGTTATAAGGCAGTCCGCTCCCGTGTCAATTCCGTTCTGGATAATTTCGTTGACGATGGGCGTGATGGCATCAGGTTTCGCAACGGAAAGAAATGTTCCGCAGCATCTGGATCCGCTTCCCCAATCAAGGGCTGTTGCCCCGAGTGATGAAAGAATGGACTCCAGGAGGTTATGGTAATTCTCAGCGTGACGCATCTCTGGGGGTCTTGCAAGCATGCAACCGTAGTACGGAACGAATTTTAGTCCGGTAAGCGGTTTTTTAATTTCGTTGCCCAGCTTGTGGAAATCGATGTCTTTCAGCAGTTCAAAATAGTGTACGATTTTAAGATTGGGATTAAACGGTTTTCCCCATTTTTCCTGAAAACGATCCTGGAGTTGCTGGTCGTGGAGGGTGTGAAAATGAGCCTGTTTTAATCTTAGAGTGCAACTGGGGCATGATACGAGCAGTGGCTTGTCAGGCGGTGCGATGGCGAGATTTCGTGTGGCCAGATCATGGGCAAGTTCCGAATCCACGCAATGCGCTGACGAGCTACCACAACAACTCCAGTCCGGGAGTTCCACCAGAGTGATGTTGATCTTTTTAAAGAACTCTTTAAGTGATTCGTTGTTCTCTTTTGCGGACGTCTTCATAGAACATCCGGGAAAATACGATATTTCAAATGGTTTTAAGGTGCTCATTTAACCCGCCTTGGTGAAGAGTTTTTTGACTTCGGGCAGCTCTTTCACTTTGGAAGCCCTCAAATCAAGTTTCCGTTTGGCAAGCATCCTGAGTCCGATGTCCATATCACTGAACAAATCCCTTTGAACGAGTTTGTAACGCATCATGATTTCCAGCTTGTGGGTTCTTCCGTAGCGCTTGATTGAATTCAGCACCGCATTGTGAAAGTTGTTCACATTCGGTTCTGGAATTTTGCGTTTTTCTTTAATGGATATCTGCCGGAGGGCGTCCATCACGGCTGGGATGTCAATGGCGTTGGGGCAGTTGATGCTGCATGTGTTGCAGCCCACACAAAGCCATGGACCAGAAGCGGAGAGGGCTTCATCTCTGAAACCTGTCTGCACCATGCGGATGATGGCATGGGGCTTGACGTCCATGATATGCTGAAACTGGCATCCACTGGAGCAGGTCATGCAACTGAAACAACGTGTAAGCGTTGTTTTGGACATGGCCATAACTTCTTTAGCGAAATTCGGATCACATGTTTTCATACGTTCCTTCTACTCTCATACCGTGCTTGCAAGCCGTCTGTATAAAAAACGATTTTTAAACACAATATTTTCAATACATTATATTGCTCTTCTTTCATGAAGAACTTGGTACATTACATGAAACGTCGGTATAACTCAAGTCTAAATCATAGTTGCACTGTCAACAATTTTCATGATCCCGATTTTATAATGAACATCCTTGATAATTATTAACAATAACCATGCTTTGCAATGCAATATCTGTACCTGTATTTGCATTTTTTATATGGTTCAATAATAAACGAAACTAGGGCCGAAAGCTTTGATCTAAGTCAAGAGACTAAAGGGGCTCGGAAAATATTAATTTACCATCACGCATCCCGACTTCAGGTCATATTCTGCCCGTGCCTCACTCTCAAGATCCTCAACGTAGCTCTGCTACGCCTGCGGTCTTGAGAGCGAAACTCGTGCAAAATCTGCCTCTGAATTCGGGCGTGATCCAGGTAAATTAATATTTTCCGACCCCCTACCACTTTATCCGATTTATTGACAGGGGCGTCCTCTGCGGGTATATTGAATAATACATTTCACGATATTTGAAATCAAGACACTTCTGTATTAAACATTTCTTCCATCAAGAAACTCAAACAACAAGGTCAGGGTATGGATATTTATGTGGCAAGACAGCCGATATTCGATAAAAATCGAAAAGTATTCGCCTATGAACTCCTTTTTCGTCACAGCATGGAAAACTACATGCCGAAAGTGGATGGAGACTCAGCGACCTCATCGGTGCTGTCGAGTTCGTTTCTGAACCTGGGGCTTGAGTCGCTTTCCGGGGGGCGGAATGTGTTTATTAATTTTACTAAAAACTTGATTTTAAATCTGATTCCCCTGATGTTTCCGCCAAAGGATACCATTGTCGAAATTCTCGAAACCATTGAACCCACAGATGACGTGATTGAAGCCTGCATGACGTTAAAGAAGAAAGGTTACAAACTTGCCCTTGACGATTACATTTTTGATAGTGCACACAACGCATTTCTTGAAGTGGCAGATATTATAAAAGTCGATTTCATGGGAATCCCCCTTGATGAAATCAAGAAAAAAGTGTCAGGTCTGCCTGAAAAAACAACGCTGCTTGCTGAAAAAATCGAGACATGGGAAGAATTCAGAGCGGCCATCGATATGGGTTTCACCCTTTTTCAAGGCTATTTTTTCTGCAAGCCTGAGATTGTTACAGGGAGGGAAGTTCCGGCAACATCTATGACCCTTCTCGGCATCATGAAAGAAGTGAATAACCGAGACCTTGACTTTGAAAAAGTCGCTGAAAAAATATCCCGGGATGTTTCCATTTCTTATAAACTGTTTCGATACATCAATTCAGCATTTTTCAAAAGGTTGAAAGAGATTACCTCCATCAAAAGCGCCTTGGTTTATCTGGGTCAGGATGAGTTGAGGCGTTTCATGTCCGTCATCCTCATGTCCAATCTTGCGGCATCAACAACTCCGGAGCTGGCTATCGCCTCCTGTGTCCGAGGGCGATTCTGCGAACGTCTGGGAGAAATCTCCAAACACTCCAAGTTCCAGCAAGAGTTATTTACATTGGGTCTTTTTTCCCTGATTGATGCCATTCTCGATCAACCCATGGAAAAGATTATGGATAATTTGCCGCTGTCCGACATTCTTCGCGAAGCCCTTGTAAATCAGCGGGGGGCGCTTTCAGAGTATCTGAAACTGGTGGTGTTCTTTGAAAAAGGAGACTGGAAGCGGCTCGACAGTCAGGCCCGATCCATCGGGGTGGATGCGGAAATGTTACCGCAGCTATACAAGGAATCGGTGGAATGGGCTGATGCGTTGCGAGTGATCTAATAACTCTTGATCAAATATCCGACTTCTTATACCGTCATTACATTTCATAAAAAACACGCTGGGTGTATTGATAACCTTTAACGAATGGAATGCCGCAAATGATCAAGAAATCCAAAGGGTTGTTTATTGTCATTTTCTGTATTTTTTTTCCGCTCAATGCGTCTGCCTTTGATCATCAGCATGGACTTTTCGATATTCTTTTGAAAAAACATGTGGTGATGAAAGATGATGGAAAAACATCCCAGGTTGATTACAAAGGTATTTCAAACGATAAAGCGCTCATGGGAACGTATCTTGGTGCGCTTTCTTCGGTTATTAAAAGTGAATTCGACAGCTGGGACAAGAGAAAGCAGTTGGCTTTTCTCATAAACGCTTACAACGCTTATACCATCGATCTTGTGGTCAGGAACTATCCGGTAAAATCCATCAAGGATATTGGATCTATGCTTAAAAGTACCTGGTCTATCAGGTTTATTCCTCTTCTGGGGCAGAAACGGTCACTTGACGAAATCGAACATGAAATTATAAGAAAAAAAGGCGTTTACGATGAGCCAAGAATTCATGTGGCCTTAGTCTGTGCAGCCATTGGTTGCCCTGCGTTACGAAACGAGGCTTACACTTACGATAATCTTGACGCACAGCTTGAAAAGGCCCTTGTTTTGTTTCTTTCAGATAAATCAAGAAACAGGTATGATTCAAAAGAAAAAAAATTCCATGTTTCGCCGATTTTCAAATGGTACGAGGTTGATTTTAAAGACAAATTCGGCTCCCTCGAAAAATTCTTCCTGAAATACCCTAAAGTTCTATCGAGTAACGAACAGGATATGGCTATTATGAAACAAGGCGGCTCGTCGGTTGTCTTCGGTGATTACAACTGGAAACTCAATGATCGTTAATGTTTCATAACTGCAATAATGAATTATCAAAATCAAACCTGATGGAGGCCCCATGCTGGCTTGGTCTTTGATCGCCATTTACCTGTTCGCGTCACTGGGCCTTATGCTCTATGGGCTCAACTGCTATGTGATGGTTTTTCTTTTTAAGAAGGGTGAAAAGAAAGCGGCACACATGCGGAGACGAATTCTCGACCCCTTCGACCTCGAAAAGGTTGATCTGCCCAAAGTTACCACACAGATTCCCTTGTACAATGAATACAATGTCGCGGAACGGGTAATCCGGTCGGTGTGCGACATGACGTATCCAAAAGACAAGCATGAAATACAGGTCCTTGATGATTCGGATGATGAAACGGCAGATCTGGTTGACGAGATTGTCAGGCAATACGCTCAGAAGGGTTATCAGATCACCTGTATAAGAAGGGAAAATCGTGAAGGATTTAAGGCAGGGGCTCTTCAAGCCTCACTGGGCAGCGCAGTTGGGGAATACGTGGCGATTTTCGATGCGGACTTTGTTCCACCCCAGGATTTTCTTCTTAAAACCATTCCTTTCTTTCTGGTCAAAAATAATCTCGGACTGGTCCAGGCCAGATGGGGGCATCTCAATCCGGATGTTTCCATGCTGACGCGGGCCCAGAGCTTAGGGATCGACGGCCACTTTATGGTCGAACAGGCTGCAAGGAATTTCAACCATCTTTACATGAACTTCAACGGGACAGCAGGGATATTCAGGAAATCAGCCATCATCGACGGCGGAGGCTGGCAATGTGATACACTTACCGAAGACATGGATCTTTCTTATCGAATCCAGCTTGCGGGATGGGAAGCCCTGTATAACCCCGATCTTGTGGTGGCTGGCGAGATTCCTGAAGATATCCGAGCTTTTAAAAGTCAGCAATTCCGCTGGGCAAAAGGATCCATAGAAACGGCAATCAAACTGCTCCCCTCTGTTTTTCGTTCCAACGTTTCTTTGTTTAAGAAAGTCCAGGCGTTTTTCCATATGACCCATTATATGATCCACCCGTTGATGCTTATGGTAGCTGTGCTGGCGTTTCCTGTGATCCGTGTTGTTCAGCAGGACATGGCCCCCCTGGCTTTTTTTTGTCTTGCCTTGTTGCTGCTTTTTTCATTAAGCGCTCCAAGTGTTCTTTACATTGTGGCCAGACATGCCACAGGGGGACGACCGATCCATACCCTTCGGGTCATTCCTTTTCTTATGATCACCGGAACGGGTATAGCTCTGTCCAATTCAAGGGCTGTGATGGAGGCGCTTCTTGGATATAAAACCGGTTTTATTCGTACGCCAAAAAGAGGAGACCGGACAACGAAGAACTACCAGGTCAAGTTGCCTGTATCGTCGTTTCTCGAACTGACTCTCGGCGTTTATTGTCTGTTTTCTTTTTTCATCTATATTGACAGTGGCCGTTATCTTGTGGGTCCGTTTCTTGCGGTCTATGCATCGGGATTTTTATTCACCGGTATTTTGACCTTGTATCATACCTTCGGATCGGACAACCCATGATTCATGGTTTGAAAAGAGAGGCCCAAAAGCTTCATTATAATGGGATAACATTTTCACTGGCGGGTTGCTTTTTATGAAGCGGAGAAAGAGTTGGGGTGAACGACCCATGGTGAGAGATATCACCGTTGTTATACCGGCAAAAAATGAAGAACAGCGGATTGTGGAATGTATTGGGGCCATAATTCCAAATCGACTGGTGCGGGAAGTGATCGTTGTGGATGGAGGCTCGGATGACCGGACAAAGGCCATGGCGGAAGCTCTTGGTGCCCGTGTCATTGTTCATGAGGCTGCGCCGGAAAAAGGCGGAGGCCGTGGTGGTCAGATCAGAAAGGGTGTTCTTGCTGCAAAGGGAGATGTGGTCGCTGTCATTCATGCGGATACCCGTATAGACCCCGCCGTGTTTCGTCAGATGCTTGATGTGTTGAACAGGAAACCCGAGGTTGTGGGCGGTGCCGCTGGTACGTCCTTTGATGATTCATCTTCAGGAATGAAACTGGTGGAATATTTGAACGCCATGCGGGCTATTTTTTTTAGAATATCATTTGGCGATCAGATTCAGTTTTTCAGGCGCAAAGAAGTTGTGGCGCTTGACCTTTTCCCGGATATCCCCTTGATGGAGGATGTGGAGTTAAGCTTGCGTCTTCGACGTTTAGGCAAGACAGTTTATCTGTTTGGAAAGTCGAAAGTATCCGCGAGAAGGTGGAGGGAAAAAGGTTTTGGTAACGCCTTGATGGTTTTGGTCTGTTTTTTTACCTATCTTGTCCAGCGGACATGGAAAACACCTGATGCCATAGCTATGTATCATCGTTATTACGGGATTAACTTAAGGAGAGATACTTAATTGGGATATTAATTTGAGACATAGGGACAAGTCTGAATGTGTTCCATGAAAACTCCATTCCGCTTGATTTATCCTGTTTGTTTCCTTATAATTAGTCGTTATAAGTTTTAAGATATTAAACCATCCTATTTGAATTCTTGATTTGTCCG
>JBAZWJ010000023.1:0-76986 GCA_041660385.1 Desulfobacteraceae bacterium
ATTCAGCCACCGCAGCTCGAAGATTGTCGGCTACGGTGACATCTGAAAAACCTTTCGAGCGGGTGATCTGGAAGCCGATGACCTGCCGTCCGTCCACATAGGCCAGTGAGCTTCGTTCGGCGTGGCTGTCACTGATTCTGGCGATCTGATTCAATTGAACCCTTCTGCCGTCTGAAAGTGGAATGGTCAAGGCGGCCACATCACCTGCGGTGTGCACGGCACCCAGAGTCCGGAGCGACTGGATCGTGTTGCCCACTTCACCACGTCCACCGGAAGCGTCCTGCTGTACGGCCTTGAGCTGGGCTGAGACATCCGCAAGTGTTACACCCATACCTGCCATCAGAGCCGGGTTTAAGTCGACCTGAACTTCCCGGTTAACACCGCCCACACGGGACACGGAAGAAACGCCCTTAACAGTCAGCAGCGCCTTGGTCACATCGTTGTCCACAAACCAGGAAAGTTCTTCCTCATTCATATTTCCGGCTTCGATCGCATAGGTTAAAAGTGAACCATTTGCTGCCGTTACCTTGGATACTGTGGGGGTGTTCATAGCCTGGGGCAGATCGGGCTTGGCCGAATCCACCGCATTTCTTACTTCGTTGAGAGCTTCCTCACTGCTTTTGTCGATATCAAAAGACACGCTGATTGAAACCGAACCATCGGTAATGGTCGTTGTGATATGGTCGAGATTGTTCAGAGAAGCGAGTTTGTCTTCGATCTTGCGTGCAACCTCGGTTTCGAGCTGGGCCGGGGCAGCGCCTTCCAGTGAGGCTGAAATTCTGATTGTGGGCAAATCCATATCAGGGAAATCCTGGATTCCCAGCTTGTGCAGGCTGACAAGCCCAAATACAGTCAAAAGCACGAAAAGCAGCAGAGACGGCACCGGATTACGTATAGACCAGGCAGAAAAATTCATTATGACTCCTTATCCACAGTGACGAGATCACCATCGGCGAGAAAAGCCCCACCGGAGCTGACAACACGGGTCTTTTCATCAAGGCCGTCCGTGATTTCCACCAGACCTTCATGGTGCAGGCCAGTATTCACCGTACGTCGGACAACTATATTTTTATTATTAATTTCAAATACATAATTGCGTCCATCCCGCAGAACAACGGCTGATTCCGGTACGGCCAGCACGGTTTTGTTCCCTGCCTCGATATGTCCGTCGCTGAACATGCCCACTTTTGCGCCGCTATCGCTGGGCAGACTGACGAATACATTGGCCCGGCTGGTACTGGTGGAAAGGATCGGCTCAGCAAGTCTTACGGTTCCCTGAGCGATGTTTCCGGCAGGCAGAGTTACTTCGGCTCTGGCTCCAGGTTTAACCAGGGTCAATTGCCTGGCGTCGACTTCAGCCCGCCACTCCAGCCGTCCCTGACGCTGCAAACGGAAAAGTTCAGTGCCGGCACTCACCACCTGACCCAGAAGTGCCGTGCGTGACGTGACCACCCCGTCGTCCACAGCTTTGATTCGTGTATGCGACAGAGTTACCTTTTGCACGGCAAGTTGGGCTTCGGCCAGATCCACATTGGCTTTGGCCGTTTTTTCTTCTGCAAAGTATGCGTTGATCTGCTGATCGGAAAGTGCTCCGCTGTCCTTTACGATTCGTGCGCGATCGGCGTTGGCTTTGGCCTGTACAAGACTGGCCCTGGCCGATGCAAGGGATGCTTCATAACGGCGGACTTCAGCCTCAACGGAATCCCGGGCTAACTCGGCCAGCAGCTGTCCGCGTTTTACCCGATCACCCGCATCGGCATAAAGGGCGGTTATGGAAAGACCGCCGGTTTCAGCACCGATAACCGCTTCCTGCCAGGCCACAATGCTGCCGCTTGATGAAAGTTCGACGGGCCACTGTTTCTGCTGGGGCCGCGTCGCCGTTACGGCCAGTACGGCTTTGTCATCGGAAATTATCGTCTGGGTCTGTGCCGGTTTTAGTTGCAGAACAACCACCGCAAGGATTATGACGGCTATCAAAACAGCACCTGTTTTTAGTATTTTAGATTTCACTTTGTTTCTCCTTTGTTGTCTTGCAGGCTATCGACGGTCCAGCCACCTCCTGCGGCTTTGTAGAGAGCAATCCAGTACAAAAGCCGGTTCTGTTGCAGCTCAAGCAGGCTCACTTCGGCGGTAATAGCCGAACGGCGGGCCGTTTCCAGATCAAACTGATTTGCACCACCCGTGCGCCAGTTCTGTTCAACGGCTGTCAGGTAAGCACGGTATCCCTGGGCGCTTTTTTGTTCTTCGCTTTCCCGTCGGGCCACGCTGTCCAGTCTCACCAGAGCCTGTTCCACCTCTTTTACGGCATCACGGACAGTCTGTTTGTAGGTGGCATAAGCTGAATCGTAATCGGCCTTCGCACTTTTGATACCGGCTTTGATGCTGCCACCGTCAAAAATGGGAAGGGTGATTGTCGGGCCAAATGACCAGGGTGCCGTCGTTTTCGTGCCGTGGGTGGACGTAAGTCCGACGGAACCGCCAAGGGTCAGACTGGGCCACCTTGCCGCTTCTGCCACCCCGATAAGTGCGCTGGCAGAAGCCAGCTCGCGTTCCGCTGAGACGATATCCGGGCGCTGACGAAGGAGATTCGCAGGAAGATTCGTGACCTGAAAATATTCAGGTTGAGGCAGACTTGAAACATCCGGGGCCAGGATCATCCGAAGTTCGGATTCATCCATTCCGGTGAGAGCCACAAGGCTTTTCACGATGAGGTCGCATTCGGCTTTCTGGGAAAGGGATGTGGATCGCGTGCTTGCGGCCGATGCTTCGGCGAGCTTCACATCGGCATCGGCCGTGAAACCGGCCTTGGCTGAGATACGGGTCAATCCGCTGGTTTTTGTCTGTGAATCAGCCTGTTCTTCATAGTACTTCTGTTTGATCCGGGCGGCACGGTATTCCACATAATAACCGGCCACTTCGGCGGAAAGGGTAACATGGGCATCGTGCCAGTCTGCTTCTCGTGCCTCCAGTTTGGCCGCTGCGGATTCCGAAGAACGCCGCGTCCTGCCGAAAAGATCAAGCTCCCACGAAGCATCGAGCCCGGTGCTCGCAGTCCGGTTTGTGCCGTTACCGTTCTTCAAGGAACCTGATCTTGCTGCATCGGCGCTTGCATTGAGGTCGGGGAAAAAGCCCGATTCGGCTGATGACCGGCTCGCCCGGGCTTTTTCAATTGCCGCCGTGGCCTTGGCAAGGGTGGGATTGTCCTTTTGTGCAGCGGTAATCAGCGCGTTTAAAGACGGATCTTTAAAGCTCGCCCACCAGCTGTTCAGCTCTGTGAGCTTTCCTGCCTGTTGTGTCTGCCAGGCGGACGGTATTTTCACATCAGGCCTCAGATAATCGGGGCCAAGTGCGCAACCGCCGGAAATCAGCAACACAGCCAGTGATAAAGTAAATTTTCGAAAAATCATAAATAAACTCATAAACATTCAAGGATTGTTAACAATGCGTATCTGACGCAATGGCCCGGATGCCAGCGATGGAAAACCGGAATATCTTTTCGGAAATGGCCACAATTTCTTCGGGCTTCATGTTTTTTGAGATTTCGAACACCATCAGTTGCCTTGCATGGTGCTGAAAGATACACTGACCCACCACATTCATACTGCAAATCCGGATTGTTTCGTCATCCGCTTCCCCAAAGGGGTTGTTTTTTTTCAGCAGTTCACGGACAATTTCTTCCAGAAGCCCATGCATGGGCCGTATGGAAGATTCGGCAACCTTGCTAAAGATCCCGCTGGGGTCGGATATTTCTGCGGTAACGAGCTTTTCATGCCAGGCTGGGAACCCGCCTCCCAGGCCCCGCAACAATAAAGAGCGGATAAACACCCGAAGTCGTTCCTCAGGCGTGGCTCCCGGCCCAAGTCCCCAATCATGGGGGTATTTCTCCGTGGCCAGCCGGTGAGCGTATTCGAATACGGCGGAATACAACCCTTCCTTATCCTTGAAATGATAATTCACGGCGCTGACACTGGCATTGGCACGTTTGCAGATCTCCCTGACCGTGGCCGAACGATACCCGCTTTGTGCAAACACTTCCCCTGCCGCTTCGATCAGCCGTTTCTTTGTTCCGTCATCCCAGGCTGTTTGTGTTTTCATAAATCCTCCATATTTATCAGATGTAACAGATGTTCTAAACAATTAATTATAACAATTGTTCTATTAATTAGAACAAGCGTTCTAATCTGTCAATGGTTTTGTTCGAAATTTTAATTTGAATCAGGGGGGAGGTTTTAAATGTTTTTCGTTTATATGCCTGAGTTTAAGACAGATGTGGTTTATAAGGGCAGTGGAGTGCACTATGGGTATGCAACCGTTGGTTTAATAACGATCTTCGATTATATATGGGCTTTCTCCGCCAGTTCCATTCCAAGATAGAAGGCTTTGCGGTTCTGATCGAAACCATCCGAAGGGAATCTTTTTTCAATAACCTTGAGAACCGAATCCGGCCTTACAATATCCGTAAGACCAAGAACAGCCCCCAGAACGCAGATATTGTAAGCCTTGTCATGACCCATTTCTTTCATAACGGTCCCATGCATGGGAAGCTCAACCTGTTTTGAATCCACGTTGGAAAGCACCGTAACATATCTTGAATCTGAGAGAAGAAACCCGCCGGGTCTTACGATATCGTAAAATTTCATATAGGCTTCCTGGGTGAGACAGACCAGGATATTGGGCTGGGTCACTTTCGGAAAAAAAATCTCCGAATCGGAGATGATCACATCGGAACGGGTGGCTCCCCCCCTTGCCTCGGGGCCGTATGTCTGGGTCTGGGTGGCCATACGCTGTTCATACAGCACCGCCGCTTCAGCAAGGATGATTCCCGCTGTGATAACACCCTGCCCTCCTGATCCGGAAAAAACAAGCCGTACTCGTTCCATCATCATATCCCTTCCTTGGCTTTTTCTATGATTTTTTCGTACTCACTGCAGTATTCGGGACTGTGCCGGTTTACAAAAACACCGCGCCGGATCAGATCCGGGCGGTCCGTTGCCTCGTCAGAACCAGCCGAAACTGTGCTTGTTTTAAAATACTCCATCATATCCACAGCCGAACCTAGGTTGTTGTGTTTACCGAAATACGTGGGACACTGACTGAGAATTTCCACCACGGAAAATCCCTTATGGTTTATGGCCTCTATGATAAGATCCGTCATCTGCTTCACATGGTATGTGGTGGTCCGGGCCACAAAACCCGCTCCAGCGGCCATGGCGAGCTGGGCCACATCAAAAGCCCGGTCGATGTTGCCGAAAGGCGCTGTTGTCGCTTTGCTGCCGCAACCTGAAAGGGGAGAAAACTGTCCGCCGGTCATGCCGTAAATCTGGTTGTTCATCACAATGGCGGTGATATCCATGTTGCGTCTGGCTGCATGGATAAAATGGTTGCCGCCGATTGAAAGGGCATCGCCATCCCCCATGGGCACAATAACATGGAGCTCCGGCCGGCTCATCTTGACGCCTGCAGCAAAGGCCAGGGCCCTTCCGTGAAGGGTATGAAGGGTGTGGAGATCCACATAACCCGTGATCCGTGACGAGCAGCCGATGCCCGAAACCATCACGATGTCGTTTTTCGGAATGGCCAGTTGATCCAGTGCGTGGAGCAGGCTGTTCAGCACAATGCCATGCCCGCATCCGGGACACCAGATATGGGGAAAAAAACGCTGGCGGATATAGTCCTTGATCGCCATGTCAGACCCCCTTTCCCTGGATAAGCCGGAGGATGTTCTGGATATCCGTGGGTGAGATAAACACTCCATCAAGACGGTTCGCCAGCATCACACGGTCGGGATGGGACACCGCGCGCTTCACCTGGAGAAGCACCTGCCCCATGTTCATCTCCACCACAACGATCAGCCGGGCGTGGTCACATTTTTCAGCAACAAGGGAATAGGGGAAAGGCCATAAACTCTGAAGTTCAAGCAGACCGACCCGCTCACCGCGCGCCTTTCTGTTGTTCACCACATGCAGGGCCGAACGGGCTGAAGACCCGTAAGAAATAAATATGGTACGTGCGTCTTCAAGGTAATACTCTTTGTACCGTGTGATTTCCTTTACGTTGTTTCTGATTTTGTCTGTGAGATGACGGATCAGGCCGTGGACGATTTTCGGATTGGTTGTGGGGAAACCCCACATGTCATGGTACAGGCCCGTCACATTGTAACGGTGCTCCCCACCGAAATCACTCATGGGAAGCCTTCCGTCATCTCTGGGAAGATAGGGACGATAATCCACCCCGGCTTTAACAGAAGTTCGCAGACGCTGCACCAGAGGAATCGCATTTTTTTCAGGAAGAACCACACGCTCCCTCATATGGCCGAGCACCTCATCCAGAAGGAGAATAACGGGTGTTCTGTAGGTTTCTGCCAAATTAAAAGCCTCCACCGTCATCGTGAACAAGTCCTGATGGTTTGAAGCTGTGAGGGCGATGATGGCGTGATCCCCATGGGTTCCCCACCTTGCCTGAAGCACATCCCCCTGCCCCGGGCCTGTGGGAAGTCCGGTGGACGGACCGCCGCGCTGTACATTCACAATAACGCAGGGAATTTCAGCCATGATGGCGAAACCAAGGCCTTCCTGCATCAGGGAAAAACCCGGTCCGCTGGTGGCGGTCATGACTTTGTGGCCTGTGAGAGAAGCGCCGATAATGGCACACACCGAGGCTATTTCGTCTTCCATCTGGATGTACTTTCCGCCGATTGTGGGAAGTCTCCTTGCCAGATGCTCGGCGATTTCAGTGGACGGTGTGATGGGATATCCTGCAAAAAAATCAAGTCCGGCGTACATGGCCGCTTCTACGCAGACCTCGTTTCCTTGCATAAAAGCCAGTGTTTCCGTCATGGACGTCCTCCTCTTTCGCCTTCAACAATCACCTCAATGGCAAGATCCGGGCATCTCATTTCGCACATCATGCAGCAGATACAAGCTTCAGGATGGATAACCCTTGCCTTGTCCTGTTCATCCAGATCAAGAACCTTCTCCGGGCAGAAATGGATGCAGATTCCGCATCCCTTGCACCAGTTCCTGTTTATTTTTATTTCTTTCAACGTCTTCTTTCCCATATTCGGTTTTTCTTTTCGCGGCCCTGGCCAGTTTCCTGTTCTTTCAGACATGAGCCACCTCCTTAGAAAGGTTGGAACGCCTATATGTCAAGCATGATTTCACTATACGGCAAGGGCTTTGATGTGTCAAAGATCTGTGATGAAGAATAAGTTAATCATAATCAACATTGACGTTGCATCTTTCCACCCAGAGCAGACTCTGCTATAAGCTCCAAATGATCACATGGTATCTTTACATACTTGAGTTGAACGACGGTTCTCTTTACACAGGGATTACGGTGGACCTTGCCCGTCGCATCAGCCAGCACAACGAAGGCAAGGCGTCCAAATGCACCAGGGTTCGAAGACCGGTCAAACTGGTGTACAGCCAGGAATTTCCTGACAGGTCCAAGGCGTCCAAAGAGGAATGCCGAATCAAAAAATTAACACGTATTCAAAAGCTTGCGTTGATCTCAGAACATCCGCTCGTTAAGATACAGACTTAACACCATATGAAATCACCTGTCACGGATATACCGCCCCAGCCGGGCGTAACAACCAACAACGAGCCCACGTTTTTAGCGGCACTTGTCATTGCCGCACTGTGTGCCTCTTTCGGAGCCAATGCCACGGCCATCAAGATAAGTCTCACAGGACTGGGTGTTTTCACCGCTGCTTGTCTGCGTTTTGCCTTAGCGGCCGTGTCCACATCCCTCTGGGCCTGGTCAACAGGCAAAGATTTCCGACTGAAACAAGGGCAGTTCAAGCATGTGTTTATGCTTACTTTGATTTTCGTCTTCCAGATTGGCCTGTACAACGTGGGGCTCAAATTTACACATGCATCCAGAGGAACGCTTCTTTCCAATCTCCAGCCCTTTTTTGTTCTGATTCTGGCCCATTTTTTCATTCCTGGCGACAGAATCACTTTAAAAAAAATTATGGGAATCGTGTTCGGATTTATCGGTGTGTCGTTTATTCTGTTTCAGAAAGAGGGAGTAACAGCAGAACTCAGAACAGGCGATTTACTCACTTTGATTTCAGTCACCCTCTGGGCTATCAACGCCGTATACACCAAGAAAATACTGTCCGGTTTCACGCCGTTTCATCTTGTTTTTTACCCCGGTATTCTGTCGGTCCCCTTTTTTTTCATCGGAGCCCTGATCTGGGATAGTTCCATGGTCACAGCCATAAATTCCGATGTTGTGATTTCAATACTATATCAGGGAATTGTTACGGCATCATTCGGTTTTGTGGTCTGGATGGAGCTTTTAAATAAATATGGAGCTGTGGCCATGCATTCTTACGTCTTCCTTCTCCCCGTGGCCGGTGTTTTTTTTGGCGGAGTCGTTCTTGGAGAACCTGTGATGTCAGGTCATATTATGCTGTCTCTTTTCTTTATTGTACTGGGGATTGCTGTGGTTCATTCCCGTGCAGTTTTTTTTAAGAAAACAAACCTTGATTGATCATGCAGCACGCAACCCCGTTGGGGTTGGGGGGATGTTCGCCGGTGATCCCAGGGTAGCGGCGTTGCCGCAACCCTGGGCTATGATACGGAATCCCGTTGGGATTCGATGCGGTTTGTACCATTTAAAGCCTTAGTCTGACGTCTATGCCTTCTGGGGGACCAGTTTTAAAAATCTGGGCAAATGGGTTATACTGATCCTCCATACGGCGTTCGTCCATTGTTCGTCCATTATTTATTCAACTTATTTTGCGATTTCGATGCAACCGTTGGGCAAAGCTGTTCACCCGTCGCTCATCAAGGGGTTCGCCGTCGTCATAGAAAAAATAATAGGGAATGTCTTTTCTGTGCCGCAGCAGGCTTTCCTCGACCAGGCTGTTATCGCAGCCCCAGCAACTGGTCATCAGAACTCCGTCCGGCTGGAGTTTGTCCCAGTAATGAAACACGCTTCCCACAGCATAACCCGACCCGCCCACGGTTTCAGGATCAATGATCTGACGTGATCGTTCCAGAACAGCTGGCATATCCGGCATGGGCAGCCAGCTATGAAATTTCCGTGTCATGCGGTAAAGACTTTGCCTGATCAGGTCCATCACCAGAACATAAACCCGTTGTTGTTTAGGATTGGCACCTCTTCCGAAAATCAGTTCAGGATGGACACGGGTTGAAAAATCGATAAAATCCGCTCCGGGTTCCACAATCAACCGAACCTTCTTTTCGCCGAGGAATTTATAAATACCCGCATTGGCCACGTCGTTGCCTTTGGTCATCATGTCACCGGACACAAACACCACGGGGCATGACTCGTTTGTCGCAGATAACCGGGCTATTTTCAGAAATTCAGCTGACGCTTCAGATACGATTCGTTTAAGCTGTTTCCAGTGGGTTCGTTTCAGCATTGCCCCTTTGAATCCCGGAACATCCGACGGTTGCTCGATCAGATCAACGATCCGGTCACTGTAGATTTTATAAAGTTCTCTGGCCTGTCCCGGACGCTGTTCGTCCACCAGGTGATAAATGTAAAGCTGGCGGATAATGTCAAGGGCGGTGAGCCCGGACATCACACGGGCCGCCATGCCCGGTCCGCCTGCGATTTTCAGAGAAGCAACACTCACAAGGTCGTCCAGCCCCATGCGTTCAATGGACATTCTGTCCTTGATGCCAAACATGCCGCCCCGGCACATCCTCCCTGAAATCTGGAGCAGACGTGTTTCCTTTCCGGCGTGATCATGGGTTTCCAGATATTCTCTGAACGCACCCCAAACGCACTGGTATGACAGACATTCCTTGCCAGTACAGTCGGCTTTTCCCAGAGCCATATTGTCCTTTGTTACTGGAGGGGCACACACTGCATTATAGCCGTATGATCGATAGACAGCTGCAAACAGTTCTCCCAGATACTCAATACTGCTCAGAAATACGTAACTGACGTTCTTGTCCAGATATCTTACTTTCTGTCCGCCGGTTGCAATATGATTTCTGATTTTTGATGTTTCGGGAACAGCCTTTTTAACGTCTTCCTTCATGAACTGGTTCACGGAATTCAGAAACGACTGGATACGTGTGACAAATCCGGCTGTTCCCCCGTGACCATCGCTTTCAAGAATGGTATGGGGATATCCGACAAGTAGGGACTGAAAAATCTGTTCAGTGAATGACGCCGGACCACAACCAAAAGAGGAGATCATCAGCGGAAATGCTTCACGTGTTTTCATGGCCGATTCAGCAGCCCTGAGGTAGCGGTTGGCATCTCCCCAGTAGATTTTGTTCATTGAAGAAACATCGGATGCAATAGGATAACAATCCATGGGAATGGCCATGGATCCGTTTCGTCTCAGAAGATCGGGGATATCGGAATGGGCTGCCGGGTCATGAATCACATGGAGCGAACCGCACACAACCACGGCAGGAATCTCAAGGGCTTTTGCGTATTTTAATGCACGCGCACCTATTTCACCCAGTTTCCGTTCAACCTTTTCCTGAGCCGCTGCTGCTTTTTCAAGAGCTTCGGAAAGCTTTGAAGGATCAGCTGACAATGCCTTGATCAATGAGGCAAAAGCCTTTTCAATCTTTGAGCCTTTCAGTCCTTTTTGCAGATAAAGCCTGGGCCTTAACACCGCCACATCTTTTCCCCGTGATTTGAACGATTGCTCGATGATTTCAGGCATGGCCTGCTCTGTGACACAGGCCATGCCGCCCACGCCGTCGCGGTCCGGGAAGTCCATGATTTTGGGAAAAAATAGAAAGGGAATGTCCGTGTCGCACAGGGAATGGGCAATTTTTACAGGACCACAGGAATCGAAGCTGTTGCAGAGGAATTCCCCTTTGGCAAGGGAATCTTTGGCGGATTTCAGCAAAGTCACCGAATATCCCAGTTCGCTTACCAGGGTTGAAAGATAGGGAATGAAACTGCCCACAGCTCCGGTTACAGGAATGGCGACTTTTTTCATGCCCGGTTCGTCTGTCGCAAAAGCATTCATGAGTTCCGCCCTTTCCCGGAACGGGTCAGGTGCATCTTTGGGAAGTTTGATGCGTCCGTGCGATCCCACTTCGTATTTGGGGCAGGCTCCGCCGGACATGGCGATTTTTGTCACGCCATCAAAAGAGATGGTGGTCCGTTCAATGGGGCAGAGTGTTTTGCATTCGGAATCCTTGCAGACAAATTCATCACGGCCAACAAGAGATGCCTGAAGCATCAAGCCAAGATCAAGAGCTTCCGTATTTTTCAGGTTTTCCGCTCCCAGATCACGGAGTGCCATCAGTCCGATTCCCCAGGCTCCCATGGCTCCAGGGTCAGGCGGAACCACAATGGTCCGGCCCGTAACAGAAGCAAGGGTCCATGCAAGAGACGGATTGGATGCGGGTTTTCCCTGAAAGAACAGGGTTTTCCCAAGGCTTCTCTGGCCCATGACCCGGTTCAGGTAGTTCTGAATCACCGAATACTGAAAACCCGCGAAAACATCTGAAAGCTCGAACCCTTCTTTCAGGGCTTCGGCTCCTGATTCGGCAATGAACACCGTGCACATCTGGCCCAGATCAGGCGGACGTTTCGCTGACATGGCCATGGAAATAAAGTCTCCTATTTCCGTCACATCGTAGACCATGGCCTGTTCTTCAAGAAACGAGCCTGTTCCGGCGCTGCACGCTTTGTTCATATCACTTTCGATGATTCTGCCGCCGCTGATCCTGATGTACTTCGCATCCTGGCCACCGATTTCTATAACCGAAAGATCTTCTCCGCCTGCCGGATCGCAGTGAACAGCCGCCGTGGCATGGGCCACGATCTCGTTTTCAACGAACACGTTATTCATTCCCGGAAAAACAACACGGGCAAGAACAGCCGCAGCTTCCCTGCCCGATCCGGTAAGGCAGATAGCTTTAACATCCGGCTTTCCTTTTTCAAGAATGGCCATGACAAGCCTTCGTGCCGCGTCCACGGGATTTCCCCGGGTGGTATCGTAAACGCTCAAGAGCGGAATACCGGTATCAAGATCGGTCAACATGGCTTTGGCCCCGGTGGACCCCAGATCCAGGCCAAGAACTGAAGGTTTGGTATTCCAATCAGATGATGCCGCATGATCCAGCATAATCGTGACCTTATCCTGATGAACCACAGCTGGTTCAAAAATCCTGAATTTCTTTCCCCCTTGACGAATCAGTGATGCCGGATTTTCAGGAAGAGTCATAGACAAGCCGGATTCGGCCCGCTCCACAGCAACCTGAACAGCGCCACGCGCATCAAAACCCATGGCATCGTCCGGGATGAGGACATCCTCCCCCAAAGCGTCCCTGAAAGCCTGGACAAACATACCGATCCGTGTGCAACCGCCGATCAGATAAACAGGCCCATCCGATCTGTTTTTTGAAAGCAGACTCAGCGCATTTCCGGCGATGGATCTGAAATAGCCGTTGAGGAGATCCGGCACAGCTTTTCCCTGATTGGCATAATGGGTCATTTCACTTTTTGCAAAAACCGAACATCGTGCTGTGATGGGGATGGAACCAGTGGCTGATTGTGCTATTTCATCAGCCTTTTCAAGTTCCAGGCCAAATCGTTTGACGATCTTCTGGATGTTTTCTCCGGTGCCTGACGAACATTTATCGTTTTCGCTGAACCTGTAAATCACATTCGATTTATGGCCATGTTTTTTACTATCCACACGGCTTCGGGCAAGCACGCTGTATCCCCTTGCCCCAAGACTCACCAGATTCATGGAGTCAGGATATGATGAATTCGCATCAAGAAGGGCTTCTCTGCACGTATCTTCGGGCAGAACAAGAATCGGCTCGTTCAACTGTTCCGCGTAAAGCCCTGTGGCTGCAAGCACCCGGCATTCCGCCACCTTCTTTTCCTTGTACCAGGCCTGGAACAACTCGAACACCCGGCCTTCATGGCAAATGACATTCATGTCTTCAACGGAAATCTCTCCCTTGTCCGACACATTGGCCACAGCGAACTTCGCCCAGACTTTGCCCAGGTCACAGGCTGCGATACGATAGGTCATTGGGTTCTCCTTATGCTTTACAGTTGTTTAACTTTATAGGCTATTTTAGGTCGGGTTGAGGACGACACCCGACAACTGGCCAAATCGTTCAATGTTCATCTTTTTTACCCTATCCTTACACCATTGACATCTAAAAACGAAACAGGCATATATGACTTATTTCATGCCAAATATGACATCGGAGGTTTTATCATGGTTCATCTTACCTTTCTTCTCGATAAGGGCTGTCTGTCATCTGCGATCTGTGGTTCGGTTGATGCGTTTTCCATCGCCAATATGATGTGGCAGTTCATGGGAAGGGATCAAGGTTCCCCCCTTTTTAAAACCACCATGACATCCATTGACGGCAAACCCGTAGTCACCAACGGCGGCATCGCCCTACAGCCGGATTGTTCCATTGCAGATCAAAAAGATCTGGATATCATTGTCATTCCGGCCTTCTTTCCACCTTTTGACCTTGAAAGCGACCGGATCGAAACTCTCTGCAACTGGCTTAGAGAACAACACGCCCAAGGTGTATCCATTGCGTCCACATGCACCGGGACCTTTCTTCTGGCAAAGTCAGGGCTTTTGAACGGAAAAATCGCCACCACCAACTGGCAGTTCGCTTCCATGTTCAAGCGGATGTTTTCTAAGGTAAACTTACGGGTGGACCGGATTCTGACGGAAGACAACGGAATTTACTGCACGGGAGCTGCAACCGCCTTTATGGATCTCTGCCTACATCTCATCGAAAAATTCGGTTCGGAAGAGCTGGCACGACTCTGTTCCAAATCCCTTCTCATCGACCCCGATCGTCAGAGCCAGAGTCCCTACATAGTTTATGATTTCTGGAAAAGCCATACAGACCAGGCCATACTTAAATCCCAGAACTGGATGGAGGCCCATTATGCCGTTCAGGTAACCATAGATCAGATTGCTGATTCTGCCGGAATAAGTCCACGACACTTTATCCGCCGATTCAAAAAAGCCACAGGTGAACCGCCCATTGCCTATCTCCAGCTTTTACGGATCGAAAACGCCAAACGGATGCTGGAAATTTCCAAAGATTCAGTGAACGAAATAACCTGGCAGGTAGGATACGAAGATATCAACTCGTTCCGTCGACTTTTCAGAAAACATACAGGGCTATCACCCAAGGAATATCGGAATAAGTTTTCACTTCAGCCCCAGAGTAGAATTCGCTGAAATGGGCTGTAATAAATATGCCACCCTTCGACTTTTTTACGAGTTCATCAAACATGATCATATGACTTGTTTACACAGGTAATAATTTCCTTTAAAATAGTAAATAGGTAATAACTCCATCGCTCTTCATGCTTAAGGAATATATCCATGAACGCCAATGATTCGACACACCTGGACGTAAGAAAAAAACGTCGCATGAAGCCTGTTGCATTGGTTCTGGCCATTCTCTTTTCCGGTGTGGCCCTGACATGGTGGACGATTGAACTCACTGACCGGAAAATCCGAACAGATCTTATCCAGCAAGCCCAGATGGAATCTCAAGCTGTAAACATTGACCATATAAAATCACTGACCGGAACAGACTCTGATCTCAAAAACACAAGCTACCAAAGGTTGAAAGCACAGTTGTCCACTGTCAAACACATCAACAAAAAATGCCGGTTTGTTTATCTTCTTGGCAGAAAATCCAATGGCGACGTCTTTTTCTATCTGGATAGTGAACCTGATAATTCCAAAGACTACTCTCCTCCAGGTCAGATCTATAACGAAGCCCCGAAAGAAATACGCCGTGTTTTTGGAACCCGAACCCCTTCAACCATCGGCCCCTATACTGACCGATGGGGCAGATGGATCACTGCGTTTGTTCCTATCCATGATCCTAAGACAGCGCTGCATAGTTTTGCTGCACCGGATGATGCAAAGAACATGGTAGGCAAGGCCATCGATTACTACATAGAAAAGGGTCGAAAGGCTTTTCTTAGTGAAATTAACAATCCTAATGGTTCTTTCCACAAAGGTGATCTTTACGCATTTGTTTATGATAGCAACATGACCATGCTGGCCCATCCAGTTAAACCGGAACTTGTGGGTCAAAACCTTCTCAATAAAAAGGACTGGGCCGGAGGAAAATTTTTCCGAAAAGAAATCCGTGATGTTGTTATGGCTAAAGGCAGCGGATGGGTGGATTATGAATACGATAACCCTTCTAATGGACAGAAAGAACCCAAAACCACCTATGCGAAAGAAGTTGATGGAATGATCGTCTGTTCGGGGGTTTACAAGGGCTCGGGAGCTATTGTTTCCGTTTATGGAATGGATATCGATTCGAATGAATGGTTAAAAATGTTGTTGCTGGCCGCCATTCCTCCGGTCTCATTGACACTGGGCCTTCTTTTTATCAGCATGACGTGTATGGTTTTAATGTCGCGGCGATCGCAAAAGACAGGAGAAAGACCGCGATGGATGCAGCATATAGAACCCGGGGCTGCACTTGCAGCTGGTGTGTTTCTGACATCCATAACAGCATGGATTCTCTATGAGAACGGCCGTCATGACCGCAACAGAGTTTTCATCCAACTGGCGGCCAGCCGAACCCAGCGGATTACAGAAACACTTCATAACCTTCGCGAGATCGAACTGAAAGGGATGGCCCATTTTTACGAAAGCAGCGAATATGTCTCAAGGGATGAGTTTGACCGGTTCAGCAAATATCTGATCCAGAATCCAGTGATCAAGTCATGGGCATGGGTTCCTGTTGTTGCGTTCGATGACAGAGAGGATTTTGAAAATAATGTTCGAAATGAAGGTTTGAAAGAATTTGAAATCTGGCAAAAGGACGTTCATGACCAGAGGATGCCTTTGGCCAGTCGTAAGAAGTACTATCCAATTCTACATATATCTCCTTATGATGCTAATAAAAAAAATGTTGGATTTGATATCGCCTCTAAGCCCGAATACAGAGTTGTTATTGAAAATGTGGAACAATCTGAACTTGCATCATCCACGGCCCCCATAATAATGACCCCGGAATCAGGTGGCAGCAAAGGAATCATGATATGCCACCCTGTTTTCGATAATAATGATAAAAAAAGCCTGAAAGGATTTGTCATAGCTGTTCTGAAAACCAGCGCCCTTTTGTGGAGTGCTGCCCCTGACAACTCAGTACTCATGAATCTTTCGTTTATTCACAAAGATTCATCGCCTGAACTAATCGAATCGTCATGGGACAAATCAAACTCGCCTTCTGTGGATCTTTCAGTCGTATTTCCTGTGTTCGCATTTGGAAGAGTCTATGTAATCACAGCCCATGCCGGGCCTGATTTTATTGGAATTTATCCTGTTTGGCAGGGAATGGTAACTTTATTGGTCGGCCTGATTCTGTCTATCACGATTGCAACTGTCATCAGCCTGATTCTCCGACGACGTGAAGAACTGGAGCGCTTAATCGTTGAAAGAACGGTAGCTCTTCGAGAAAGCGAAACCATGCATCGTCTTCTTCTTGCAAATATTCCGGTGGGAATCCTCATCGTTGACCCGATGACGAGAATCATAGAACAAGTGAACGAGCACATGACTATCCTTTACGGTACAACAACAGACCATCTGCTGGGACAAAGATGCCACGCGCTTCTTTGTCCGGCAAATGAAAGGGAATGCCCTGTGTGTGACCTGGGTATAACCGTTGAAAACTCTGAAAAAGAAATGCTTCGATTCGACGGCAGCTGCCTTCAAGTTTTAAAAACAGTGAAGCGTATAAAACTTCGTGGTCAGGAAAAACTTCTGGAATGTATTCTGGATATTTCTGAGCGAAAAAAAGCCGAGTCTGACCTCCAGGAAACAAACCGTTATCTCGAAGAAGCGATCTCCCGGGCAAACAAGATGGCTTTAAGAGCTGAAATGGCAAGCATAGCCAAAGGCGAATTTCTTGCCAATATGAGTCATGAAATTCGCACTCCGATGAATGGTGTTATAGGAATGACCAGACTTCTTCTTGATACAACTCTCGACGACGAGCAGAGAAACTTCGCTGAAACGGTTCGCAGCAGTGCCGAATCTCTTCTCGCCCTCTTGAACGATATTCTGGACTTTTCCAAAATCGAGGCTGGAAAACTTGAAATGGAAATCCTCGATTTTGACTTGAGAAAATTTCTCGAAGATTTTTCCTTTATGATGGGTATACGCGCTCTTGAAAAAGGCGTGGAATTCATCTGTGCTGCTGAGCCAGACGTACCGGTCTATCTTGAGGGTGATCCCGGACGTTTACGTCAGATCCTGATTAATCTGGCAGGAAATGCTTTGAAATTTACGGAACAGGGTGACGTGGCCGTCAAAGTCCAATGCTTGTCCGAAACGGCTGTAAACGCAGTTATCCGCTTTTCAGTTAAAGACACCGGTATCGGCATAGCAGCGGAAAGACAGGACCAACTTTTTAATAAATTTACACAGGCTGATGCTTCGACCACCCGAAAATACGGTGGAACAGGTCTTGGACTGGCCATTTCAAAAGAACTGGTTAAAATGATGGGAGGCGATATCGGCGTAATCAGCAATACCGGTCATGGCTCCGAATTCTGGTTCACAGCCAGTTTCACAAAACAGCGAAAGAAAATGACCCAGGATGACCCAAAGCTTAAAACCATTTGCGGAGCACACATCCTTATCGTTGACGACAATGCGACAAGCAGGAATGCTCTTATGGCTCAGTGTAAAGCCTGGGGAATGGAAACCGAAGAATCCCCGGACGGACCTATAGCCCTTCAAACGATATACCGTGCACGGGATGACGGTAATCCCATTAAAATTATTCTTGTTGATCTTCACATGCCGGGAATGGACGGCCTGACCCTTTCGAGAGCCGTCAGCATTGATGAAACTGTGAACGATATCTATCTAATTCTGATGATATCCATGGGAAAACGTATGGATGCCATGAGGCTTGATGAAACAGGAATAGCCGCCTGTATCACGAAACCTGTAAGGCCTTCGGAATTGCTGAACTGTCTTGACTCTCTGATCTCAGGTGTGGAGTTTCAACAGCATTCTCCTCCGGAAATTGATCCACACACAGTTCAACACTTGAGAAATAATCATACACGCGTTCTTGTGGCAGAAGACAATATTACAAACCAGAAGGTGGCACTTGGAGTTTTGAGCAAGTTAGGGATCAGAACAGACGCCGTGAATAATGGTGTCGAAGCCCTCAATGCATTAGAACTGATCGCTTATGATCTGGTGCTTATGGATATTCAAATGCCAGAAATGGACGGATTAAAAGCAACCCGTATCATTCGTGATCTTAATTCAACCGTTCTGAACCACGATCTTCCCATCATCGCTATGACAGCAAGTGCCATGAAAGGCGATCGTTTGCGCTGTATGGAAGCGGGAATGAACGACTTTGTCACAAAACCCATAGATCACGACGCTCTTGCTGATATACTGAAAAAGTGGCTTCCGAAAGAAATCCTAAATATTACTGAAAAAAACTGGATTTCCTATGAAACAACGGATAACGGAAATCAAAAAAAGAAAGAGCCATTAATTTTCGATCCGTCAGACTTGATGTACCGGATGATGAATGACAAGGGGTTGGTAAAAATAATCATTGATTCATTTCTGGATAACACATTGAACGAAATCGACGCATTGAAGGCTTATCTGGACTCTAACGACAACGAAGGATCATTTCGTCAGTCCCACATGATCAAAGGATCTGCTGCAAACATAAGTGGAAAAGCATTGAGCAGCGTGGCAAAAACAATGGAAAAACTTTGCAAAAAAGGCGAACTGGATCAGGCCAAAGAGTATTTGACTCAACTGTATGATCAATTCAAACTACTGAAAGACGCCCTAACGGCGTATACTTCTATTTTATAATAAATAGCAGTAAGGGCGGGCCAAACCCGCCCTGAACAGCTGGCAATCATTCCACAGACAGGTTTTCCGTGATCAATTTCTGTCTCAGGAGCTCACGGGCTTTCTGATCGTTTTCATGGATTTTCTTCAAAGCCAGATAAGCTTTTTTCCTCATAATCGCTTCTTTATTTCTTCTTTTTTCATCATCTGTTTCGAAAATAATATCCGGAACCGACTCGTTCGCCCCAACACCCAGAGCCACAAAGGTCAGATAGGCTGAAGCCACATGGCGAAGTTCTCCTGTTAACAGGTCTTCTGCGTCTACCCTTACACCAATTTCCATGGATGACCTTCCAGCGTGGTTGATACTGGCCTTCACCGTTACGAAGTTTCCCACATATACCTTGTTGTGAAAGTCAATGCGGTCAATGGAAGCTGTCACTGGAATTTTTCGTGAATGCCTTGCAGCAACAACTCCCGAAGCATTATCAATTTCTTTCATGATAGCCCCACCGTGAACCAGACCGGCGGGGTTAGCGTCCTGTGGTTGCATGAGAAGGGAAATGGTCACCGCTGTTTCTTTCACTGTTTTTGCACTCATAGTGTCGTGTATCCTTTATAATATATTAATGATCTATGCCCGGCTCATCGTATCCTTTAGTCACAGGATTCTGTTATGATCCAGGCCAAGTCCTTGGTCTTCTGTTAACAGGTCGATTGAATAAGCAGAATCCGTGCCGGTTATAATCTGATTTCAAATCGCTGATATATGGAATACCATAAAACGATGATTTGATCTAAGTCAATGAACAGATACATCCATTATGATATGTTTTGTTTGTCTTGATATGTATTTTTTTAAGGCGTCAACTGATATGAATATTACAGGGAATACAAGAATGAAATGGACCGATGAAGCCGAATCCGCATTAAAAAAAGTCCCCTTTTTCGTTCGAAAAAAAGTTCGAGCAAGGGTTGAAAAAGAAGCGGCTGAAGAAAACAAAACGTGTATTACCCTTGCCGAAGTCAAAGCCACCCAGAACCGCTTTCTATCAAAAATGGATTCGGATATTCGAGGTTACCAGATCGAAACCTGTTTCGGGCAGAACGGGTGCCCAAACAGATGTGTCTCAGGAGACACCCTTCTCAATCGGCTGGAAAACCTGTTCAACGAAGAGGATCTCCTGACTTTTCTAAAAAAGAACGTCAAAGGAAACCTCAAATACCATCACGAGTTCCGTGTCGGTATCGCCGAATGCCCGAACGCCTGCTCCCAGCCTCAGATTAGAGATATCGCCATCATCGGAGCATCGGTTCCAATGGTCACAGATACAACCTGTTCCCTTTGCAATGCCTGTGTAGAATTATGCAAAGAGAGTTCCATCCGTCTGGACGAAGATGATGAAAGAGCTGAAATCGATTATGACACCTGTGTCCGATGTGGGGCGTGTATTAAAGTCTGCCCTACAGGAACCATCGTGTGTCGTGAATCAGGTTACAGAGTACAGCTCGGGGGAAGACTTGGCCGCCATCCCAGGCTTGCAAAGGAACTTGACGGTCTTTTCTCCGAAGATCAGGTGCTTGAAACAGTGAAAAACTGCATCACGTTTTACAAACAAAACAGCACGAACGGACAACGGTTTTCCCAGCTGTTTGATGATAAAACGTTACTGGGTTATTTCCTTAATCCAGACTGACATTTTGAAAGTATTTGAATGTTCAGAGCTTTATGTATAAGATACAAAATCATCTTTGATAGTTCCTTATCCACTGAAATATGGATGGCCTTCTTTCATCCATAGCAGACAACACCAATATTTATGACTCTCATTGCATTTAACCCGTATAACCAAGGAGACGCTTTATGTTTTGTTTTCAATGTCAGGAAACCATGAAAAACACCGGCTGCACAGCCAAGGGCATGTGCGGAAAACCCGAAGAAACAGCCAATCTTCAGGATTTGCTGATCTATGTTCTTAAAGGCATCGCTGTTTATTCGGAGAAATTAAAAGAACTGGGGGCTGCGGACCGGACCCATGATCTGTTTGTTATGCAGGGACTGTTTGCCACCATCACCAATGCCAACTGGGCCGATGCCCGGTTCGTTGAGATGGTTACGGAAGGACTGAAATGCCGGGATCAGGTCAGGGCTGCTTTTCTTGCGGCATATAAAGCTAAGAACGGAAAGGATTTTGACGGTTCCCTGCCTGGAGCTGCCATCTGGACCGGAGATGCGGCGGTATTTGCGGAAAAAGCAAAACAGGTCGGTGTTCTGGCCACGGAGAATGAAGATGTGCGCTCCTTGCGTGAGTTGTTGACCATCGGACTCAAAGGTGTTGCCGCTTATGCAGAACATGCCGCCGTTCTTGGACACCAGAAACCGGAAATCAATGATTTCATCATGCAGGCTCTGGCATCCACCACGAAAGATCTTTCTGTTGATGACATGGTTGCTCTGGTGATGAAGTGCGGCGAAACATCTGTTGCCACCATGGCTCTTCTGGATGAAGCCAACACCACGACCTACGGCAATCCCGAAATCACCCAGGTCAATATCGGCGTGAGAAAAAACCCCGGCATCCTGATCTCCGGCCATGATCTTAAAGATATGGACGAGCTGCTCAAGCAGACTGAAGGAACGGGCGTGGATGTGTATACCCACGGCGAGATGCTTCCGGCCAATTATTATCCGGCATTCAAAAAATACGCTCATTTTGTCGGTAACTACGGCGGATCCTGGTGGCATCAGAACGAGGAATTCGAGTCGTTTAACGGCCCGGTTCTCTTGACCACCAACTGCCTGATTCCCCTTAAAAAGACCAACACTTATCTGGATCGTCTTTTTACCACCGGCATCGTGGGCTATGACGGGGCCGCTCATGTGGTTGATCGTCCGGTCGGTGGAGCCAAGGATTTCTCTGCTCTGATTCATAAAGCAAAAGCCTGCGCATCGCCCACAGAACTTGAAACAGGCGCCATTGTGGGCGGTTTTGCCCATAATCAGGTGCTGGCATTGGCCGACAAGGTTGTGGCTGCGGTTAAATCCGGCGCAATCAAACGGTTCGTGGTCATGGCCGGATGTGACGGTCGCCACAAAACCCGTAGTTATTTTACGGAAGTCGCGGAAAATCTCCCCAAAGACACGGTGATCCTCACCGCCGGTTGCGCCAAATTCCGCTACAATAAACTGGCTCTGGGTGACATTGGCGGAATCCCACGTGTTCTGGATGCCGGACAATGCAACGACAGCTATTCCCTGGCCGTGATCGCCCTGAAACTCAAGGAAGTATTCGGTCTGAGCGACATCAACGAACTGCCGATTTCCTTTGATATTGCCTGGTACGAACAGAAAGCCGTTGCGGTTCTTCTGGCTCTGTTGTTTCTCGGAGTGAAAGGCATCCGGCTCGGCCCAACACTCCCCGGCTTTCTGTCCCCCACTGTGGCCAATGTTCTTGTGGAAAAATTCAACATCAAACTCATCGGTAACGTAGAAGAAGACATCTCAGCCATGATGGCAGGGAAATAGTCAAAACATCTTAAAATTGAAGCACAATGTCCGCAGTTGAATCGTCAAACCTTTGAGTCGGGCTGATCTTGCCCGACTCTGTTTATCATCAGGTACTCACTGTTACGTAAGACGAATTATTGAAAAGCAATCCACACCCATCAAAGGCATTGATTACTTTTTCAGAATATTTTTCTTGGGTGTAAGATGACACCACCTGTTTCCAGAATATTCGGGCTGAGTGATTGTTTGAGGTAACGGCCACCTCCCAGTTTCCTGGAAATTGTTCAAATACATATTCAGCCAGTCTGCTGCCAGTTTTTTTTCTCACATGAGCTTTTTGAATATAAAATTCCGCGACAGCGAAACCGTCCTTATTGAACCGCAAGTGCTTGTTGACAAATGCAAAGCCGATTATAAATCCTGATTCCTTTACAACATAGATGTGACGATCAGAATCCGTAGAATATTTAGTCAGATTCTTCAATGCACCTTTACACCAGGATTCATGATCGTTCACGACGAAATAATGGCTCATATACTCCAGATACTCTTTAAAGATCGTAATAATATCTGTCGTGCTCTCTAATCGAGTTATCATCATAGGGTTCCATTAAACATTACGGCTTGTGAATAAACACAGTTTTTGATCATTCTCTCTCCAGGCTATCATTCGTGTTCTGTAGTAACATATAAATCGAAATGATGCCGTCGATACGCTCCTTGATATAATGCGCCACATCCTGGGCCTTTTTCTGGCTGATGCTGGGGATATCTTTGGTCAGATTCTCAAGTCGTTTGTTACCAATACGGATTTAATCCTGATCTTGCATGGATTTCCTTGTCCAGCTCGATCCACTGTTCAACGGGGAGAATATCGGTGAGCTTCATATAACCTCGCTTTCTTTTAAACCCTCTGATTATCACAGAGATAAGAATTCCCTAAATAGTGTTAATTCAAATGAGCCCATGGCTCAGAACTATTTTCCATAAATATCCCGCAAACGCAGAGCCGAAAACAACGGGGATCATGCCCCATTTAAACCGGATAAGTCCTACAAAAAAGACCAGCGATGCACAAATCGCATAAATATCTATACCACCGGTATTCGGCATCACGACGTGGTACGTGAATATGACGCAGAGGTTGAGAATCACGCCAACCACAGCGGCGGTAATACCTGAAAGGGCGGCTCCTATCGTTTTGTTGTTTCGGAGTTTCTCTATATAAGGTGCACCAACGAGAACCCACATAAAACAGGGAACGAACGTTACCCATGTGGTTAAAAGTCCTCCGGTCAGCCCCGCAAGAAGCGGGCTCATGCCCTTTGCATGGGTGTATGCAGCAAAAAAGCCCACGAACTGGGTCACCATGATAAGAGGGCCAGGGGTGGTTTCTGCAAGCCCGAGCCCGTCCATCATTTGTTCGGGGAGCATCCAACCGTAATGGCTGACGGCCTGCTGGCTGATATATGCAAGAACGGCATATGCACCTCCGAAGGTCACCATGGCGGCTTTGCTGAACAGGATTCCAATATCCATGAAAATATCATCCCACCCTCGGTATAATCCAAGAAGGATCATGGGCAAAAACCATAAGGGAACACAGACAGCGATCACTTTGAGAGTATGCTGCCATGTGGCTTGGTTTTTACGTGGTTTGGCCTGGTCGTCTTCCATATGATTTTGTGATTTCGTGGCCCCGGCTTTTGAATTGACGATAAATTTTGCTGGAAGCACACGAGACCCAACGAAACCTGAAAGCCCTGCGATCAGGATAATCAAAGGGAAAGGCAGACCAGCAAAATAAATGCCGATAAACGACAGAATCGCAATAAGAATAAGAACGTCGCTTTTGAGCGATTTCTTTCCCATCCGGATCACGGCTTCGGCTACGATTGCCGCAACGGAAGGTTTCAGCCCATAAAACAGAGCATCAACAGCCGGGATGTTTCCAAAGGCTGCATAGATATAGGACAGGATGAGAAGAATCAGAACGGCGGGCAACACAAATAAAACTCCTGCGATAATTCCTCCGAGATGACCGTGGAGCAACCACCCGATATAGACAGTCAGCTGCTGTGCTTCGGGTCCGGGAAGAAGCATACAATAATTCAATGCTTGCAGAAAATGATCGTCGTCGATCCATTTTTTTTCATCAACCAGATCCTTGTGCATGATGGCAATCTGACCGGCAGGTCCGCCGAAACTTATAAACCCCAGTTTCAACCAGTATATAAAAGCTTCAAAGAAAGTCGGTGTGTTCAACATGGCAAATCTCCTTATGTAACCTTAGTTACTTTTAAAATAAGCCATGAATCTGGACATTGTCAAGCCAAATGGCATTTTAGTTGAAAATAGAAAAGATATCATCTATATTATATTGTACCTTACGTTACTTTAATAGAGGCTTGTATGGATGATCAACAAAAATGGCTCATGCTGGTGTACAAACTCCCCAAAGCCAGAACGTCTGCGGGGAAAGTGGCCCTTTGGCGGAAATTAAAAAAGCTGGGAGTCTATCAGGTTCAGGATTCGGTGTGCATCCTTCCTTTGTCTGACAAGAACAAGGAGGATTTCGAATGGATCGCTGCGGAAGTCACGGAAATCGGGGGTGACGCATCGGTGTGGATTATTGTTTCCATGACCCCGGATAAAGAAAAAACTGCCAGAGATTTTTTTCTGGATCAGGTAAACGGTCAGTATCAAAAGATAATAAAGGATCTTGAAACCATCACCGATCAGAAAGAATTGAAGAAAAAATGGGATTATTATCACAGAACGAAACGTCAGGATCACCTGAAGTCACCCCTGACTGTGGAAGTGAAAGCTGCTTTTGAGAAACGATCAGATGAATTAAAATCGTCTTAATTTTCTTAAGACCGATGGAGAGAACCATGAAATGGATTACCTGGGAACGTATCGGAATAGACCGGATGGCCTGTTCCTGGCTTATCAAGAAATACGTGGATGTATCAGCCGAGTTTGTTTTTATTGAAAAAGGTGCCGATTACAAAGAGATGGACGGCATCCCCTTTGATATTCCCGGAGTCGCTTTAAGCCACAAACGCGGTAAATGTACGTTCTGCACCATTCTTAAAGAATACGGGCTAAACGATAAACGTCTTGATCGTATTGCGGAAATCGTCAATTCAGCGGATACCATTAATGACCTTCTGCCAGAGCCGGAAGCCGCCGGTTTAGATCTGATCTGCCGGAGTATATCGCGGTTTCTAAATGATGATGCAAAGGCGATTGAACAAGGCTTTCTGATTTTTGAATCGATGTACCTCTATTTTGGAGATAAATCATAACAACCTGTTTTCGGCAAAACCTATCTATCAAAGTAGATATAATTCAATTGCAGAATGGAGGTCTCAATCTGCGCCCTCCATCGATAGCTGTATCATTTTCAAAATCTTGGGAATAAAAAACGAGCCGATAAAAAGAGAAAGGGAGAAAAAAACCTTCCAGCTCAAAAGGTCGTTCCAATGCCCGCTTGCCCAGACATTTTTGATCGTCCCTACAAAAAAGGTAAAAATAAAGGTTCCAACGATAATCCCCAGAGCTGTACCTGAAAAGTAATCCCGAAAACGAACTTTTGTCAGTCCCATGCCGAAATTCATTGGGGTAAATGGGAAGTATATCAGGCGAAGATAAAGAACCGTTGCAAAGCCGTTGCGCTCAATGGCGTTATCGTAATGTTTCAGTTTACCACCAATAAGCGAGGCTGCAAAATCACGCCCCAGATATCTCCCGATGAAAAAAGCGAGGCTGGAACCGATCATGGCCCCTGTCCAGACGTAGAGAAATCCCCAATATGGACCGAAAATAGCGGCACCTATTGCTGTAAGAAGGGTGCCGGGCAGGAAAAGACAGATCCCTGCTGCATAGATCAGTACGAACATCAGGGGTGCCCATAGTCCCGCCGAGTTCAAAAAAAGACGGAGCTGTTCGGCTGAAAGATATTCTTTCGCCGGTGAAAACCGAACCAGAAAAATGGCCGCGACAATAAAGAAAAACAGAATCACCGCTTTTATCAATGGGCGTTTTTGACTTGTTTCAGGCCGCATGATATCCCCTTATTTCCCAAGAATCCGATTCAATATCCCCGTTTTTGCAGACTGGGGTTCGGGCAGCCCAAGATGTCTACAGATGCAGATTTCAACGTCGTGTTCGGATATTTCGGCACCCTCTACCACGACCTCATCAGCCACCATCACCGCCGGTGCCACAGGAAGGTCCAGATCGAAATAGTCATCGGTCTGATACTCTGCTTTGGGTTTCGAAGTAACTTCAATGTCGATGGCATATTTTCCGCCCAACCTGGGCATCATTTTTTTAAAATTCTTTCAGGGCCTTCCATTGGGTTCGTTAAGAAAAAATCGCACGTTCAGCATGTGTCTCTCCTTTTATTAAGGGTTGTCTTGCCGGATCTGTCCCATGTTGCCAAGGAACGTCTCCGGAGGTAAATGATCCACCAACCTCAAGTCTGTTCTTTCCTTTCCCTGTGAATCAAGAAATACAATCGTGGGGACTCCCTTGACGCCGTATTGTTTCAACAGACGTTCATGATATGAATTATCGCCTTTCGTTACATCAACCTTGACCATGGTGAAATGCTTCTTTGCCTGCTGAACCACGTCTGGATGATGAAAAATCACGTTTTCAAGTTCACGGCACGGTGTACACCAGTCGGCGTAAAAGTCTATGATAACGGGCTTTTTTTGCACTATTGCTTGTTGAATAACGGCATCGGAATAGGTCTGCCAGGAAATTCCCGGTCCTCTCATGATCCACAGGGTGATCCAGATCGTTGACGTGACCAGACACACCATACCGACCATGGCTTTTATGAAAGTAAATACGCGTGAGTGTGTCTCTGTTTTATCAATCCAGCCCAGATGAAGACCCGCGAAAAGTGCGATACAGGCAGGCAGGGCGATCTTTAAAAATTCAGGCAGAATCGGACGAATGAAATGCGCCGCCATACCCACCAAAATCCATCCCATGAGTTGACGAACCCAGAGCATCCAACCACCTGCCCGTGGGAGGCGTTGCAATTGGCCGGAAAAAAGCGCCAGTATGAAAAGAGGAAGGCCCAGCCCCAGACTTAACGTAAAAAAAACAAGGAACCCCAGAAAGGGGCTTCCCACGCTGGCCACCCAGGTCAGCAGCCCAAGCACGAAAGGGCCGATGCATGGAGCAGCCACAACACCCATGGTAAGCCCCATAAACAAACTGCCGAAATAACCGGTATAAGACCTGCCGGCAATCCGGGTCATTGAGTCGGGCAGACGCAGCTCCCAGAATCCGAAAAGACTTGTTGCAAAAAGAACCAGAACACCGGCTACAAGGGTAAGAACAATGGGGTTTTGCAACATGGCACCCATTAAACCGCCGGTGAACGAGGCGACCACACCCAGAATGGAATTGGTGAGTGCCAATCCCATCAGATAACAAAGTCCATGGAGTACCAGAGCGACCTGACTGGGTTTCCCTTGAGCTGATCTACCCCCGAAAAAAGAGACAGTGATGGGAATCATAGGATAAACGCAAGGGGTCAGGTTCAGAGCAAGACCACCGAAAAAAATACCCAGAAGAGTCAAGACCATGCCCCAGCCTTTAATGGGGCGTGCCGAATCTGGTTTTGCCGCAGCCTCCGAAGCCGTTGAAAGGCCTGCCGGTGTGCTTTCGATAGGCATACCATGCTGTTGCCATTCGGGGAAACCGTAAGGATCACGATAACTGTTTTTGTAACCGAGTTTAACGGCCACACGGGCCGCCGAGTCGCTGCGGACTCATGTAAGGCCCGCTCAGTAGAACACAATATCGCGATTTTTATCCGGTCCCAGAAAGGTTTTTAAATCCCCTGCTTTGCGCCATCTTGCCCAGCTGCTGGGTTCCATGGGAAAATTCAACGCCCCCTTAATGTGCCCGGTGCGATACTCCCATTCCTGCCGTGTGTCCACCAGCAACATTTCGGAAGGATTTTCCCGGTATCGGCGAATGAGTTCATCCGTTGTGATGATACGGTAACCGCCCGTTTTTGATTCCGCGACCACGTCATCCCAGGTGGTTTGTTCAGGTACCACAGGACGCTGAATGAACCAAACGGAGAAAGCCGTTATGATCATGGCTGCAATCGTCAGATAAAATGATGTTTTTTTCATGTTCGGTTCCTATTTCCCAGTGATACTTTTTGTGAAAATGGGGATATTGCTTTTATTCCTATCCTCTTCCCCAAAGCGGGTCATCTCCGAAACGTTCACGCCACAGTTCTTCAGGAGACAGATTATCGCTGACATCTTCTTCGGCAAAGGAATAGTGGTACTGTGCGCAATAATCGTTTATCGTCTTATACGCCGCAACAATCTTTCGAGTCATTTCATGGCATCTTTCCGGATTGTCTGTGCATTTATCCGGATGCCATTTGGCCAGCATGGACCTGTAAGCAGACTTTATGGATTTGCGGGTTGCTTTTTCCGGGAGGCACAGAATCTCTCTTGCCTCTTTCAGCTCCTGATATTTTTTCATCATATATGGGTTAGACGACCTTCCCTTTTAAGTTTTGAAATCAGGAATGTCGCACCTCTTCGGGATAGCCCGAGTGTGTCGGCAAGCATTTTTTCATCCAAAGATCCCCGATTTTTTAAAACCAGCAGGACTTCATTTTCAAGTTCTTCGAACCAATCCTCAAACAATACGAGCAATTCTGGATCGGTAATCGCCGATAGCTGTCTGGATTGGGCGACTTTGTCCACCAGACTCTGGCACATCTTCGTTGGGTCGACACCTTCGCCCATGCATTCGGCAAGTCAGAGATGGACCATGCCAGATATTTTATCTTCTCCAGAATCTCCCAGAAGATTCATGAGAAAACGGGTGCTTGCGTCTCCGTCCATGGTCGAAAAAAGTTTATTCAATGCGTCCCCGATTTCCGTTAAAGCCGTTTCCGGGTCCATTTGGTCGACGATTTTTAAAATATCTCCCATAGAGATTTACCTTCCTTCATCAAAACGTTTTCCTTGATGCTAACAAATCTTCCGCCACAGCGTTTAATGCCCGGATAACATCCAGAATCCTGTCATCTGCCAGTTCATAAAAAATAAAGGGGCCATTTCGTTCGACTTTCAAAATAAGGGAGCGTTTTAATTCCTTGAGATGATGAGAGACAAGGGGCTGTGAAAGTTCAAGTTCTTCCACAATCCGGCCCACCGACTTTTTTTCACTCCCTATACAAAACAATATACGGAGACGATTAGGGTCAGAAAGGGATTTGGCAATAAAAGCCACTGAATGGAAGTTGTTATTAATCAATTTTATATTTTCGTTTCGGTCAGTCATTGGATTTGTGCTGACCATGCCTGTCAAATCGGTTAAAATAATAAACATATAAATAGATGTTTATATGTTTATACAGACAAAGTCAATTTTTTTTAACTTGAATATTTACAGGAAAAAGTTTTGAGGTGTTAAGAGACAGGACCTTTATATTTAGCCCTTATCGAAAGATTTCTTGGGGGATTGTTATCATTGATTTGATCTCAAAATCTTCCTGATTCTGAGCCAACACAATTGCGCACGGTTACGTAAGACGAATTATTGAAAAGAAACCCACACCCATCAAAGGCATGGATGACTTTTTCTGAATATGTTTCATGGGTGTAAGATGACACCACCTGTTTCCAGAATAGTCTGGCTGAATGATTATTTGAGGTAACGGCCACTTCCCAGTTTCCGGGAAACTGTTCAAATACATATTCAGCCAGTCTGCTTCCAGTTCTTTTTCTCACATGGGCTTTTTGAACATAAAACTCTGCCACAGCAAAACCGTCCCTATTGAACCTTAAGTGCTTGTTGACCAATGCAAAGCCGATTATAAATCCTGATTCCCTTACAATGTAAATATGACGATCAGGATCCATTGAATATTTATTCAGATTCTTCAATGCACCTTTACACCACGAATCATGATCGTTCACGACGAAATAATGGCTCATATACTCCAGATACTCTTTAAAGATCGGAATAATATCTGTCGTGCCCTCTAATCGGGTTATCATCATATTTTATTTCAATTATTCGTTTTAGCCGTTTTCAAGATCAGAAACCCCACTGTTCCTGCAAAAAATGAGCTTATAAGAATGCTGATCTTGGAATTCTGAATCACGTCGAGATTCTGGAAGGCCAAAAGTGTTATGAATATCGACATGGTGAAACCGATGCCCCCAAGAAAACCCGCTCCAATGATGTGTTTCAGCGTGACATCTTCCGGAAGTCTGGAAATTCCAAGCTTAATGGATACAAGGCAAAAAAGAACAATACCAATGGGCTTTCCGGCAAATAAGCCGACAAAAATACCAAGAGAGTTCATGGTCGTCAACCCATTGACCCAGTCACCTGAAAGAACGATACCTGTGTTGGCCAGAGCAAAGAGAGGCATAATAAAAAAAGCGACGGGTTTATGAAGGGCATGCTGCAAATGGTAGGACGGCGAGTCATCATCACCCCCGGCAAAGGGGATGGCAAATGCCAGAAGAACTCCGGCAATGGTGGCGTGAACACCGGATTTCAGCATAAAATACCACATCACAACCCCAGGTATCAGATAAAAAGGAAGTCGCCTGACACCCATACGGTTAAACACGATTAATAAAAGGAAAATACCCAGAGACAGAGCAAGGTAGATGAAGGAAAAATGGCCCACATAAAAAATTGCGATGATGACGATGGCGCCAAGATCATCAATAATGGCAAGCGCCGTAAGAAAAATCTTCAACGATGCCGGGACACCTTTACCAAGAAGAGCCAGAACTCCCAAGGCAAAAGCGATATCCGTTGCCATTGGAATTCCTGCACCTGCCTGGGTTTCGGTGCCCTGGTTGAGCATAAAGTGAAACATAGCTGGCATTATCATTCCACCCACTGCTGCAAAAATGGGCAGGGATGCATTTTTTAAATCCGACAATTCACCAATATATAGTTCACGTTCGATTTCAAGCCCGATCAAAAGAAAAAAAACAGCCATAAATCCGTCATTGATCCAATGTTCAACACTGTATTTCAAATCCATCCCACCAGCTTCGAATCCAACTTTTATATGCCAGAAATCCAGATACCTTTGTCCGAAAAAGGAATTGGCAATGGCGATGGAAATAACAGTGCAGGCTATCAGAAGGATTCCGGATGCCTGCTCACTTTCCATGAACTCTGTATAAAGTCTGCTTAACCTTGTTATCATAAACGCATTCCTTCTTTTTTGATCACTTCTTACTCTGATTTGCGTTCATCATGACACAATCACCAGGCGGGTTTGGAACCCGCCCCTACTGGATGCCCCATTTTTGGTGTCATCTTGAATGTAAAATAGAATTATTAGAATTTATCGAAGTGGATCATGTTCTGTTCAACACCCAGACTGTCAAGCATATTAAGAATCGAATCAATCATCATTGGAGGACCGCAAAGGTAATACTCTATTTCAGTGGGGTCTTTGTGGGTGGACAGATATTTGTCGTAAAGAACTTTGTGAATAAATCCTTTCATGCCTTTCCAGTTGTCCTGGGGCTTGGGGTCTGACAAAGCCACGTGAAAAGAAAAATTGGGGAATTCTTCTGCGATTTTTTTAAAATCCTCGTGGTAGAACATCTCCCTTTTTGATCTGGCACCATACCAGAACGTGGCTTTCCGTTTTGTTTTCAGTGTAAGGAACTGGTGAAAAATATGACAGCGCATGGGGGCCATGCCAGCACCACCACCTACGAAGCACATTTCACGGTCCGTGTTTTTTACAAAAAAATCACCGTAGGGACCGCTGATCGTCACTTTGTCACCGGTTTTAAGATTGAATATGTAGGTTGAACCCTGGCCTGGAGGAATATCGGGAATCCAGGGAGCTGGCATATCGATCCTGACCGTCAGCATCAGACGTTTGGTTTCCGACGGTGGATTCGCAAGGGAATAGGCCCTGAAAATCGGTTCGCTGAGCTTTCCTTTGTATCGCCAGAGACTGAAACGGTCCCAATCTTCCTTGTATTCAGCAGGAATATCGAAATCCTTGAACGCGATATCATAGGGCGGCACGTCAATCTGGATATAGGAGCCCGCTTCACAGATCATTTCATCGCCTTGATCAAGTTCAATGATCAGCTCTTTGATAAAGGTGGCAACATTTGTGTTGGATATAACGGTTCCCTGGTATTTTTTTATGGAAAAAATCGCTTCGGGGATGGTGATTCCCATATCATTTTTCACCTTGACCTGACAGCCCAGACGGACGCCCTCTTTCTTTTCCTTGCGAGACAAATGGGCGAATTCTGTTGGAAGGATATCACCGCCCCCTTTGATCACGCATTTGCACATGCCGCAAGACCCACCGCCGCCACAGGCCGAAGGAAGGTAGATCTTGTTTGAAACAAGGGCTGAAAGTATTGTGGGAGACCCTGTGACCCTGATTCTTTTTTCTTTGTCGCCATTTATGGTGATGTAACGGTCGCCTTTCTTAACCAGAACCCCTTCGAGAATAAGAAGCAGGGCCACAAGAAAAAGAATGATTCCGGAAAACACGCCAAGGCTGATGATATAGATCACGGTTCGTTCCTCCTCAAGTCGACATGCCTGAAAACAGCATGAATGTCATGGCCAGAAGACCGCTGACGATCATAGCGATACCGAACCCCTGAAGCCCTTGAGGAACATCCGAATACCTCATCTTGAGTCGTAAAGCCGACATGGTAACAATGGCCAGCATCCAGCCCAGGCCTGAACCGAAACCGTAAACAATGGATTCTGAGAAACTGTACTCACGCTCCACCATGAACAGTGCGGCTCCGAGAATGGCGCAGTTCACAGCAATCAAAGGAAGAAACACCCCAAGTGCCGTATAGAGCGTGGGTGAAAACCGGTCGATGATCATCTCAACCGACTGGACAAGAGCCGCGATCACGGCAATGAAGGTAATGAACGTGAGATAGTTCAGATCCACATCGGGAAGCCCTGCCCAGGTGAGTGCTCCCGGAGCAAGCAGGTAATGGTACACCAGCCAGTTCACCGGCGTGGTAAGGGTCATGACAAAAACAACTGCTAAGCCGAGTCCTGTGGCCGTACTCATATTCCGGGACACAGCGATAAATGAACACATGCCCAGAAAATAGGACAGAAGAATGTTGCCCGGAAAAACCGAAACAAACAGAATGTTAAACAAATTTTCCATAAAAACCGCCTTAGTAGGTGTTCTTTTCCGTGCTGATGGTGTTCTGAAGCCATACAAGAAGCCCGATTACGATGAACGCTCCGGGTGCGAGGACAAGAAGTCCCATGTTGGAGTATCCTGCCGTGTAAAATGCATCGGGTACGATCTGAATCCCGAAAAGTTTTCCTGATCCCAGAAGTTCCCGTATAAACGCCACGGAAAGGAGAACAATGCCGTAACCCAGACCGTTGCCCAGGCCGTCAAAAAAGGAAGGAACAGGAGGATTGGCCATGGCGTATGCTTCCGCCCGTCCCATGACAATGCAGTTGGTGATGATCAGACCGACGAAAACGGAAAGCTGCTTGCTGATGTCGTAAAAAAAAGCTTTGAGAATCTGGTCTGCCACAATAACAAGGGATGCGATGATAACCAGTTCCGCAATAATTCGAATGTTTCTGGGTATGTAATTCCGAAGCATGGAAACAAGAAGGTTTGAAAAACCGGTCACCAGGGTCAGAGATAAAGCCATGACTATCGCTGTTTTCAACTGCACTGTCACAGCCAGAGACGAACAGATTCCAAGGATCTGTTTTGAGATGGGATTATTCCCCCACAGGGCTGCTTTGAATGCCTTGTATGATTTACTTCGCACAAGCGACATGTTTCCTCCTTATTAAAAAAGACAAACACCTTTTTTAGTCTTGAGCATCGTTTCGGCCATTGTCCATGTTTGGGAAACGGTGGCGTCTCGTAATGTAGGGGCACGGCGCGCCGTCAATGTTGTTGAATTAAGCATAAAATCACCCCCCCCAATATTGTCATTAACTATTTGAATATATTATTATAATAGTGTATATTCTATTTAGAGGTTATGCTTGATTGAAACAAATGACACATTATTAAAAAAGGAAATCAATATGGCACAGAATTCGCTTTTCATGACGTATGCCAATCTGGCAATTTTATTCATAAATTTTTCCATTTAATCCCCAGAAAACTTGAAGAAACTGCTAAAAAAAATTCAAACGATTTCACCCGTAATTGTAAATTGCCACTCCCGAAACTGATTACCTTTATTCTTTCTATTGTTGCCAGCGGCAAAGGCAAAGGGGTTGACTGCAAATCAACCGAATTTTTCAGGAACGCCAAGCGCAGTGGCTTATGGCCTTCCGCATCTGCCGTTCATCGAAGCTCTGTGACCAAAGCCCGCAAAAAGCTGGATTGGAACATTTTTCAGGATATATTTCTAAAAGCAGTAGTGCTTGCTTATGAATTATGGCCAAAAAATGATCCCAATTCCCTGTGGCATGGCATGTCCGTATTTGCCGTTGATGGTTCAAAGTATGATCTTCCGGCAACAAAGGAAATCCGCGAAGAGTTTGATCCAAAAAGCGGCCTTATGCACAAAGGCAGAGGACATTTCCCACAATGCCTTGTCAGTACCGTATATGACGTTTTCAGAAGAATCCCCATCGCACGCAGCATTGCTCCAATGGGCTCATCTGAACGTGAGGAGTTCAAGGGGCTTCTGCCTCAAATTCCAGCACACAGTCTTCTTCTTTTTGATCGCGGCTATCCTTCATATAACCTTATTTCGCTTCTTCTCGAAGAATTCATCGGGTTTTTTATTTTCAGATGCCCCGCAACGTCCACTTTCCCGGCAGTTGAAGCATTCGTAAAAAGTGGCAAAGCCGAGCAAATCATCCAGATTATTCCGGGTGACATGGTCATCCGAAAAACGCCATGTGAACAAAGAAAAAAACTTAAAGCCCTTAAAATAAGGGCGATAAGACTTGTTAGCCCTGAGGGTGTTGTCTCTGTTCTTTTGACGAATCTCTATAACCCCCAAAAATTTTGTACAAAAGATATCATATGGCTCTATTTCAGACGCTGGGAAATCGAAGGGTATTACCGTGATGAAAAATCCACCTTTGAAATAGAAACCTTCCATTGCAAAACACCCAATGGCATACGCCAAGAACTCTTTGCTGTCATGATCATGGCCGTTATCACGCGCACGATGATGAGCCTCTCTTCTGATTCTTCAAAAGAAAGAGACGGCCAACCACAGTTTAAAAATGCTATGTGTGTCATGGCATCTGAAGCTGTTGTGCTTGTCCCCGATGACCCTGATAAAGCCGTAGAAATTTTCAATAACATCCTCAAAGAAATTGCCTTGAAAAGGTTCTACAAATCAAAAAAACCAAGGCCACCAGCACCAAGAGTCAATAAAAAACCGTCAAACAAATGGGCTGATTCAAGAAAAAATAAAGTTAAAAAAGCTTAATTCAACAACATTGACGGCGCGCCGTGCCCCTACAGCTTAACATCCCCTGCCCCATCTCGCCTCAGTTTACTCGAAAAAGGCTCAAACTGCTCCAGTGTTTCTTTCAACCCCTGACTCAGATACTTCCCGGTCAACGTTGCACCGCTGATACCATCCACGTAGTTGGGAAGTTCTTCCTTGGAAACACGGTCTTTGGCTACGCCTTTGGCAATGGACACCGACACGAATTCATTTTTCAGATCCACAATTTTCTTTCCCTTGAACTGATGCCTGAACCAGGCGCTTTCGATTTCCCCGCCAAGGCCAGGAGTTTCTGCATGACGGGTCACAGAGAAACCGATGATGGTGGCTCCGTCTTTTTCAAGGGCAAGGTAACCGTTGATTTTACCCCAGAGCCCTCGTGAGCTCAGAGGAATGATGGTGGCATAAAGGTTTTCACCCTCTTTACAGATGTATAGAGGCAGACTGTTCTTTGAGTCAGCAGGCGGAGCGGAAAGCATGAGCTGGCCTGATGCATCGACCCAGGCATCCACGATGCGGTCGTGGTACAGACGGTTGATGTCGTCTGCTGAATGTTTTTTTGTCTCATCCACGAGCCCGGCAGCTCTTACGATGTTAATCTGTCGGTCCAGCTCAATGTTGGCCCGCTGGTATTTCTGAAGTCCCGTGCATGCCGCTGTGATTATAACACAGCATACCAGACTGAGCACGGCTGCAAAAACAACGGATCTGGTGTTGTCAGACATTGGGAATCCTTTTTCGAAGTTTGGTTTTAATTTCGATATAGTCCAGCAGCGGAGCAAAAAGATTCATGAAAAGAATGGCCAGCATCACGCCGTCCGGATAAGCCGGGTTGAACACCCGGATGATCACCGTCAACATTCCGATAAGAAAACCGTAAAGCCATCTGGAACCGTTCATTCCCGGACCTGATACCGGATCGGTTGCCATATAGGCAATGCCGAAAGCAAAGCCGCCCATCACCAGGTGGTAGACAGGGTTCAAGGACAGATAGGGAGACGAAGACGGGCCAGTCAGTGCGTTCAACAGATATCCAGTTACCAGAACGCCAAGTACGCCGCCAACGATTATCCTGTAACTTGCGATTCCAGTGACACAGAGAAAAACAGCTCCGATAAGACACAACAGGGTGGATGTTTCACCGATACTTCCTGGATAAAGACCAAGAAATAATTTTTCAAACGTGAAGCCCGCTTGGGCCAGATGGGTTTCCACCGTTGAAGGGTTTGTAACAGCAGCGGAAACAGCCAGAGCCGTTGCACCTGTAACTGCATCAGACACGTTGCCCACACCTTTGCTCACAGCCACCCATACGCTGTCCCCTGCCATTGAAAGGGGATAGGAAAAAAACACAAAAGCCCGTGCTGTGAGGGCCGGATTTACAAGATTACGCCCGGTCCCTCCGAATACTTCCTTGCCGATGACCACACCGAAAGTGATACCGATGGCTGCCTGCCAGAGAGGCATGGTGGGTGGAAGGATCAGAGGATAAAGAAGACCGGTGACAAGAAATCCTTCGCTGATGGCGTGTCGCCTGATCATGGCGAAAAGCCCTTCCCAGAAAAGTCCCACACCGTAAGAGACCACCACCAGAGGCAGAACAAGAACGAGTCCCCGTGTCATCACCGCGATAAAATCAATGGGAAGTCCCGAACCCAGGTTCGCCTGGTAACCGGCATTGTAAACACCGAAGAAAAAATGGGGGAGAAGAGCCAGGATCACGAAGCTCATCAAACGTTTGAGATCCAGGCCGTCCCTCACATGGGGCCGGGACAATGCGGTGTGGCCGGGGATGAAAAAAAATGTCCGGGTCGCTTCATAAACAGGATGATACCGTTGAAGCTTTCCTCCTTTTTCAAAATGTTTTTCACTCGCGTCCAGCAGTTTTTTTATATGTTTTGCAAATAAGTTCATAATCAGGCCTGTTCTTTAGAGTAATCGGCTTTGGCTTTTTTCAGTATGGCGCATACATCAACTTTGCTCGGGCACACATACGTGCAAAGGGCGCATTCCACACAGTCAAGAAGACCGTGGGCAAGCCCCTCTTCCACTTCTCCGGCCTGAAGACATTTAAAGGCAAACTGAGGCAGGATGTCCACCGGACAGACCGACGCGCAGGCTCCGCAATTGATGCAGGGACGGAGTTCGCCGTGCATGTTGCAGTTCATGGAGAAATCTTTCCTGTTGAATGCGGAAAGAAACGTCCTCGTAAAACTTGGTCTGTTGTAGCCAGCCCTTAAAAATCCGAGAAATTCTTCTTCATCCCCTTCGTTCAAGACCGTGAGCGATGATTCGTAATAACCGAGATATGAATCCGATGGCAGATTGTAGCCTCTCATGACACCTCCGGCCACAACACGTGTGGACTCTTCACCGGAACCGAGTTGAAGCGCTTTGACCGGACTGCCGACCCTCACACGGAAATGCTTTTTCTTTCCGCAGGCCGGACCGCCTGTGGCAATGACTTTCCAGGAAGGATAAACACCGTCTCTCATCAACTGTGCCAGAAGAACGAGATCCTGGCCATCAATGAAAAACGCCTTGTTTTCCTCCTTTGTCTGTTTGATATGGTAAAGCAGAACACCGGGATCATCGGAGGGATAGGGTCCGGTGGTCGTATGGGTTATCGTATTTTTCACATCCACCGACAGATTGCCGCAATCTCCCGAAGCCATGATGTGAACTGTTTTCGTTAATTTCCTCAACACGGAAAGCCCGTATAGAAAAAGGTCTTCCTTTCCACGGAGATACAACGAAGGAGACGGGGCAAAACTATCTTTCCCGTTTAAACTGACCACAATGGACGAAGGGTCGCTGTCCCGCCCGGCTATGTCACGGAACGGAAGCGCCCGGAGAAAGGGCCAGACACCTCCTTTGACAAGGCGCTCCTTGATCAACGAAGGGTCCATACTTTCAATCATGGATAAATCTGTTCTCGGAAATTCCTCCATGGCTTCGATTTCATCCAGATCAATAACGATTTCCTGAATTACTCGCCGTTGCCCGTATCGGATATCGGTGATCACACCGGCTCCAGGCGAAAGAAAGACAAGATTCATGTCTCTCTTGTCTTCGAAAAGCGGTGTCCCGATTTTAACTTTCTGTCCTTTTTCCACCCTGAGTCGTGGAATGATGAATGGGATATGCTCGGGAAGCACTCCAAGCGTTGATGGAGTTTTTAACACTTCAAGCTCACTGGCCGGAGAGCCTGACAGTCTAAGGTCATAACCCTTTTTGACAATGACATTTTTCATGGTTTTTTCCATGCAGATTTTTGAGTCGGATTGATTCGCTGTTAAAGGCTGTTTGGCAAGCCAGTCAAAACACAGCTTTATAATGAAACTAATGAAAACATATTGACGATGATTATCACTTATTTAATCTGTGAATTCAAATAAAAAAATGATATCCATTTTTATTGCAACAATGGCAACCTATGATATTCAGGTGGCCATGCAGATAACAACCCACATTAAATACCCTTTCTATGTAATTTCAACTCAGGGAGAAACCCATGGCACATAAAAAAATACTGATCACCGGAGGCGTTGCAGGTGGAGCAACTGCCGCAGCGCGTATTCGCAGGCTTGATGAAAATGCTGAAATCATTCTTCTTGAACGGGGTGAGTACATATCGTTCGCAAACTGCGGCCTGCCCTATTATATCGGAGGAACCATCAAAAAAAGGGATACTCTCCTCGTTACCACGGCCGAAGATTTTTCGTTAAGGTACAGAATTGATATCCGGCCATTTTCCGAAGTCATCTCCATTTCTCCTTCTGAAAAAGTTATTGAAGTTAAGGAAATTCAAACGGGGAAAGTATACCGCGAAAGCTACGACCGATTGATCCTTTCACCGGGGGCCGCCCCCCTGAAGCCACCCATCGAAGGCATTGACGATGAGCGGATCTTCAGCCTCAGAAACATTCCGGACACCGATAGAATCAAACTCATGGTGGACACTATGACCCCCCAGAGAGCCGTGGTTGTTGGCGGCGGTTTCATTGGTCTTGAAATGGCGGAGAACCTCGCCCACAGAGGTCTGAAAATCACCATTGTGGAAATGGCCGATCAGGTGATGACGCCCATTGACCCTGAAATGGCCCACCTGGTTCACAGCCATCTGATCAGGAAAAAGGTGGATCTGATTCTGAACAACGGAGTCAAGCGATTCATTCCCAAAGCAGACTGCATCAGCGTAGAAACATCAAGCGGAGCTTTGATCGATTGCGACATGGTTCTTTTTTCCGCAGGAGTCAGGCCGGAAAACAAACTGGCCCTGGATGCCGGACTTGATGTGGGCGAACGAGGCGGCATAAGGGTAAGCGACACCATGCAGACCTCAGACCCCAATATTTACGCCGTGGGAGACGCCATTGAAACCTGTGATTTCATCACCGGATCGCCGATGATGATCCCGCTTGCAGGTCCGGCCAACAAGCAGGGACGAATAGCCGCCGATAACGTTACCGGTCGCCGTACCACGTTCAAGGGTGCGTTAGGCACAGCTATTGCCAAAGTGTTCGACCTTACAGTGGCATCCACAGGTAAAAATGAAAAAAGTCTGAAAAGCCAGAATATCCCTTATAAAAAATGCTACACCACATCCGGTTCCCATGCGTCATATTATCCGGGGGCGCAAGATCTGAGCATCAAACTTTTGTTTACCCCATCAAGCGGTCGGATTCTGGGAGCACAGATCGTAGGTGGAAAAGGCGTGGATAAACGGATTGATGTTATCGCTACAGCGATCAAAGGAAACTTAACCGTTTATGATCTGGAAGAATTGGAACTGGCCTATGCCCCGCCTTATTCTTCGGCGAAGGACCCTGTGAATATCGCCGGATTTGTTGCAGCAAACATCCTCAAAGGCGACATGGAAACCATCTATTCAGAAGATCTGGCCAAGCTTGATCTTCAGAAAAATGTGATCATCGACTTGAGAACGCCTTTTGAAGTGAAACATTACGGATCAATCAAAAACGCCATCAATATTCCTGTGGATGACCTGCGTAACCGCATTGGAGAATTAAGCCTGAATAAAACCTATATCGTGTACTGCGCTGTGGGTGTCAGGGGCTATATTGCTTACAGAATTTTATCTCAGATGGGTTTCAAGGCGAAAAATTTAAGCGGTGGCATGGCGCTTTGCGGGCATTGCGGAGATATACTGGTTTAATGAATGGTCTTTAATGGACGTCCATTGACATTGCCGTAGGGCGTGAGCCCTGCTTATACCCGATAGATTTATACATAGCAAGAATGCGGCAGACTCTCGTAGGTCGGGTAGAGGAACGAAACCCGACAAAATGACCCGATCCTTATAATAATCGGACGTTTATTCTGTATCAGTGATCAACTTTGAATAGAATAAAACCGTTGTCTCAATGGCCACCATTCGTTGGATTTCGTTCCTCTATCCAACCTACTCGTTTCTCAAAAACTGAACCATCGTTCGAGAGCATTGAAATTCAAACGTTGTCCCCTTCCCCTATTTTGGGTCGACAAGATTTAATGACTTGCAGACTTATCGGGTATAAGCAGGGCGTGAGCCCGACTACTGTAGACTTTTATTGCCGGGTTAATACGTTACACGATCAAACGTAATCACCACGAATAAACTTCATGTATTCAACGTTGGCAAGAACGGAGCTTTGTTCGGCTATGGACTTTAAGGCTTTACCACTTTCGGAGTCGTTCGTAACCGACGCGGAAAGAAGATCTGCACCCTCTTTGATTCCTTGAATCAAGGGTTCGATATCCTTAAGAGACTTGGACGGGTCGCTCAGATCTTTTGCGAATTGCTCCAGCATGGTCAGAAGCTGATCCGTGCTCTTTTCAACATCACCCACGCTGCTATCTTCAATCTTCAGATTGAAGGAGGGAATCTCACCCAGGCCCGATACAGCAGGAGATACTGCGGACTGCCCCTTTTCATCCGATGATGACAGGATCTTGTCGAATGTCTTTTTAAAAAGGTCTCCATCCAATCCGTTGCTGACCGTGTCCTGCGAACCTGTGGTCAATGACCTGGCCTGACTTATTTTATCTAATTCGTTGATACCTTTCATGGTCGTTCTCCAACTTCCCGGAACGGGCAAAGCCCCTTTGTTTTACCTCGAATAATCGAAGCTGCCATGCGGCAATTTTTTCCTTTTCAATCCTTGCTTTAATCCATTACCAGGAAAAAAATGCTCGATTCACATAAAAATTTCCCATTTCCATGTTTTCACTTTGGATAAAAGCAACATGCGGGCCAGAATTATTTCCTTAATCATCGTTTATTCTCTGTTGTTTTGATTGCGCCTTTGGTCAAGACAGATTAATATTGCTGATTCGTAGCATGGGTGAAACCAAAGCGTAAACCCATCATGAATAGCCGCTCCACACAATATACCCAATACATATGATCAAATTTATGGAGATGGAATTGATGCAAACAAACCATGACTCACAAAAAAGAAAGCTGCCATCACTGTCAGGATGGCAAACAACATTCCCGAAAAAGGCCCTGACCGCCTGTGCTGCACTGGCTATTTTTTTTATAGTAACGGCCTGCGGTCACAAACGGATGGATTCAAGCCCTATGGCAGCCATGGAAAAAGCCGAATCAGCTGGAGCTTACAGAATGCTGGAATCTTATAATGACTCGGCCCCAGCGCCCATTAAATCCATGAGAGCTGGTTCTCCACGCGAAGCAGCGCCTGCAAAAAAACGTATGGTTCATTACAACGGGTATGCAAAAATGAGATCACCCAAACCCAAGGATCTAATAGATCAGGCCAAAACACTGGTGATCGAAGCAGGCGGTTATGTGGAGCAGATCCGTGTAGGAAACGCCAGCTTCCGTGTACCGGTCAAAAACTTCCACGAAACATTCAAAAAGATCCTGGCTTTGGGTGACGTGCTTTCCAAAAATATCTCTGCCAACGACGTGACCGATTCTTATTCCGACATCGACCTGAAACTGAAAATTGCCAAGGCATCACGAAACCGCTATCTGGAGCTGCTTAACCAGACCGAGGATGAAGAAGAAAAACTTTCTCTTCTCAAAGAAATCGGCCGGTTGAACGAAAGCATCGAAGCTATGGAAAACATGCTGAAAACCTTGAGTTCCCTTGCGGATTTTTCACGGCTCAGCCTGGATGTGGTGGGAATTGATACTGCACCGGTTTCCGGTGATAAACCGGATATCTTCGAATTCCGCTGGATTCATGATTTGTCACCCTTTACCAGAGCCAATCTGGAAAACGGAGAAAAACTCGCCTTTGAAACACCGAAAGACATGGTACCTCTGGACGGTAAAAAATGGATCACGGAAAGTGCTGACGGCGTTGTCTTTTATGCATACAGGCGACCCAACGCCCCTGCTGGCGACTCTGATTTCTGGATCAGTGCCATCAAGACACGACTGGAATCGGGATTCAAATCCACCACGGTAAAATCAGTCGGTCAGTACACCTGCCTGCGATGGGAAAGCCTTTCGGACAAACCCTACATCTATGTGCTGGGCCTTTGCGCTAAAGACAAAAATCTGGAGGTTTTCGAAATCTACTACCCCACCCTGGACCACGAAAAACGGTTCGAGGAAGCCATAGCCGACGTCCTGAAAAAAGGCGTGAAATAACCTAAAAACAAGGACATGACCATGAATCTACATAAAAACAGCAGCAAACGGTTCACCATCAAAATCATGGCCGGAATTCTATTCTGCCTGTTCACTGTATTTCCCGCAACACACACCTTTGCGGGGCCCGCTCTTTTCGAGCAGTCAACCCTCACGATTTCTCTGAGTGACCCGGATTCGGCAGCAGACGACCTGATCGCTAAAGCCCAGTCCCTTGACGGATATTTTACCTATCTTGCCGATCAGTCTGTCACGTTCCGGATTCCATCATCGAAAAGTACCGAATTTCTGGCTTACTGCGAAACCAAGGGGATCGTTCTTGAAAAACAGTTCGAAACCACAGGGTTTGATGATCAGCTGGATCAGAAGTGCACAAGCCTCAAAGCCAAACAGGAAATTATGGATCGTTATTTGTCTGTTCTGAAAAACGCCAAAAAGAAAACCATCGTCAGTGTTGAGCGTGCTGTTCAGGAAGTGGCGTCAGACATCGAAACCCTCAAAGGCTCCATCACTTATATGGAACACGAACTATCCTTTGCCAAAGTCATTGTCCAGTTCCAATTCAAAGACAGAACCGCCCCGGTGTATTCGGGCACGTCCTCATTTCCCTGGCTGAACACCATGAACCTCCAAACCATGATCGAGGATTTCAACGATGAAAAATAAATTCTCTGCTTATTCCCTGAGCTTTTTTCTAATGTTCGTTACAGTGCTGATGGTTTCAGGATGCAAAACCCTTCCTGCAAATACCCCAGAAGGCTTTGCTGCCTATCAAGGTGAAAACCCATTTAGGGCCGTAAGCCCCGATGGTGTGATGTACAGGGTCCGAACAGCTGAAAACAAACCTTTTGCCGAACTGTCGTTCTGGAAAACAGCACTTAAAAAGCACATGACCGATTCGGGTTACCGTTTCATCAGCGAATCGGAAGTAAAGACTGACACCCAGACAGGTTATCAACTGGAACTCTCTGCACCTGTTGGCGATAAGGATTACACTTACCTCATCGCCTTGTTCGTCAAGGGAGATACCCTTATAATCGCCGAAGCCTCGGGTGAAATGACCCGTTTCAAGAAACTTCAGACGAGTATTGCCGAGGCGATCAAGAAAATCAAGGGGTGATGGTGACACGCTAACCGTCACGAAATTTGATGGGTTTCGCTGTGCTTATAATTCCGTCGAGTGGGTTATACACAGCGCAACCCAACGTTAATATAATTTAAATTCAAGAGAAACCGATCCCATGTCTTTCCATTTCATTTTGCTTTACACCATGACCGTGTTCATTGCCTCGATCATCCCCGGCCCCAGCATGCTTCTGGCCATAACCCACGGCATGCAGCACGGTGCAAGAAAAACCATGGTTTCGGCCATGGGGAATGTGGCTGTCACATTCATCCAGGCATCCATCTCGGTTGCAGGTTTGGGAACCATCCTCATGGCATCTGAATCCGTGTTTCACATCATCAAATGGGCTGGTGCCGCTTATCTCATCTATGTGGGAACGGTCATGATGTTTTCGTCACAAACGGTGTTAACACCCATTGAGAAGGATTCAGATAAACGGATTTCACCGTCAAAAATGTTTATTCAATCTGCTATGGTCACAGCAGGTAACCCCAAAGCCATCCTGTTTTTCACCGCGATCTTTCCTCAGTTCATCAACCCACAGACGGACTTTGTCCATCAATACATCCTGCTCATGGTCATCCTGACCATTGTGGCTTTCATCTGTTTCATGATCTACGCCCTTGGCGGCCAGAAAATCGTCACCCTTTTTTCAAGGGCTGATGCGGGTAAAAGCATGAATCGGATCATCGGTGGCACGTTTATCGGAACAGGCATCGGGCTTGCCGCAAGTGGGAAATAATATGGATCACCCACTGGCTAACCAAGGCGATCATCGGATCTGTTTCATTGGGGACTCATTTATCTCCCTATTGCTGAATCCCTTATCAAAAACTCCATATGGATAAATGATATCAATGCCCAGGATGGAACACATCCCGGGACAGAAGGGTACGGTCAGATTGCCGATCTTGTTTGCAACTGGAGTGAGTGGTGGTTCAAAAACAAATCAGAAATTAACTGAACTCCTGATTTCTGGATGAATCTCCAACTTCGCTGGGATCTCTACTTTGCCCAGAAAACCGAGTCTGTTGATCTGGATAAAATCAGGCCTGCTTCTGAACTTCAAATACATTAGGCGGATAAAAAAACCGGAGGCACCAAGCATCGGCACTTCCGGTTTAATGACGTCATCTTACTAATTTACAAAGAACCCCTCTAAAAAATAAGCTTCTGAATATCCTTATACTTCTCGGCAAAATGGATGGTCATGCCTTCTTTGATGTAGTCCGGCAGTTCGTTGATGTCCCGCTGGTTGTCAAAGGGAACGATCAGTTCCATGATTTTAAGGCGTCTTGCCGCAATGACTTTTTCACGGATACCGCCAACAGGCAGCACCTTTCCGGTCAGGGTGAGTTCTCCTGTCATGGCAAGTGGACCTCTGATCTGTTTGCCCAGGGCCAGGGACAGGAGCGCCGTGGCCATGGTCACTCCGGCGCTTGGGCCATCTTTTGGCGTGGCACCTTCAGGCACATGGAGGTGGATGAAGGCTTTCTGGAAAAAGGTGTCATCGCCTTTGAATTCTTTAATATGGGACGAAATGAAACTGTAAGCGATTTCCGCAGATTCCCTCATTACCTCGCCCAGCTTTCCGGTGAGTTTGAACCCTTTTCCCTTGTCGTGGACCATGGTGGCTTCTACCGGCAACGTGGCTCCGCCCATGGATGTCCAGGCAAGACCGGTGACCACACCCACACCTGTGATAGTCTTGTCTTTCCTGAAATAGGGTGACCCCAGGTATTCTTCCAGATTTTTGGTATCCACATTCACAAGGGTTACGTTGGTTTCAAGGATCTTTACCACGGCTTTACGCAGGATCTTGTTCAGCATTTTTTCAAGGGTTCTCACCCCGGCTTCGCGGGCGTAACCTTCAACAATCTGCCGGATGGCCGTATCGCTGATCTTGATCTGTTTGGTTGTAAGCCCGTTTTTCTCAAGCTGCCTTGGCCACAGATGTCGTTTGGCGATATCCACTTTCTCTTTGGTGATGTAGCCTGAAAGGCTTGTCACATCCATGCGGTCAAGCAAGGGTCTGGGAATGGTGTCAAGCTGGTTGGCCGTACAGATGAACAGCACTTTCGAAAGATCAGCCCGAAGGTCAAAGTAATGATCAAGGAAATCCTTGTTCTGTTCCGGGTCAAGGGCTTCCAGTAATGCCGACGCCGGATCTCCCTGATAGGATGCGCCGATTTTATCCACTTCGTCCAGCATGATCACAGGGTTTGAAACGCCTGTTTCACGCAGAGCCTGCATAAACTTTCCAGGCATGGCCCCCACATAAGTCCTTCGGTGACCTTTGATTTCCGCTTCGTCTCTCATGCCACCCAGACTGAAACGGTAAAACTTCCGTCCAAGCGCATCGGCGATGGATTTCCCGATGGATGTTTTACCAACGCCCGGAGGACCGACGAGAAGCATGATGGACCCGGACACTTCGCCCTTATAAACACCCACGGCCAGAAATTCGATAATCCGTTCTTTCACGTCATCAAGACCTGAATGATGCTTTTCAAGGGTTTTTCGTGCCGCTTTGATATCCAGCTTGTCTTCGGAATAAACTCCCCAGGGAATAGAGGTGATCCAGTCCAGGTAGTTCCGGGAAACACCGTATTCTGATGACCCTTTTTCAAGTACGGAAAGCTTCTGGATTTCGTTGTCGAAACGATCTTTCACATGGTCCGGCACCTTGAGTTTTGTTAATTTTTCCTCAAACTGGTCGATATCGGCTGTCCTGTCGTCTTTGGCAATTCCCAGTTCTTTCTGGATAATTTTCAACTGTTCTTTAAGGAAAAACTTCCTCTGGTTCTCGTTGACGTTCCTGTTCATTTCCTGGGTGATTTCACTTTGGATCCGCACCACATCCAATTCTTTTTTGAGGATCACCAGCACCTTTTCCATACGGGTGATCACGGGCACGGTTTCCAATATCACCTGAAGCTCATCACCGGTTGCGGTGGTAAGGGTTGCCGCAAAATCGGACAAAGGCGATGGGTCGTTGGGGTTGAAGCGCAACAGGTAGTCTTTAAGCCCTTCTCCGTAAAGGGGACTCAAGGGCAGAAGCTCCTTGATGGTGTTGATGATGGCCATGGCGTAGGCTCTGATTTTATCACTTTCTGAATCCTCACTCACCGGATAGGCCACTTTTGCAAGAAAGGGGATTTCCGAGGTAAGAAATTCCTCTACGGCAAATCGCCTCAAGCCTTGAGCCACAAACTGAATATGTCCGTTTTCCCGCTTGATGTCATGAATTCGGACCGCACAACCGACTCTGGAAAAGTGGTCTTTGGTCAGTTCGTTATTCTGCTGAGTCCGGGGTACATAGGAAAGACCGAGCATCCGGTGGTCTGTACTTTCAATTCTGGCAATAGTGCTTTCCCATAGCTCACCACTCACAACCAGAGGCTGTATCTGTGCCGGAAAAAACGGACGACCAGACATGGGTAAAAGGAAAATCCTGTCTGGACTAAAACTCTGGGGGGATATCAGCCCGGATTCGTTTCCAGCTTCATCTTCGACGATTTCAGGTGTGATGGCTTCATTGTCTCCGTTTTCGCTCATGTTTTTCCTTCTCCTTCATTATTAAAACCCGTGGGCAGGCGTATATATTAGTTCACATCAAAAAATTGCTCTCATAATATGATAACGAAACCCATCATTTCAACCACCATCGTTTTTTTTCATAATATAAGGTAAAAAATATCAAGTTTATACGTACTGTAAAACAGATCCTTGAAGTTTTGTTTGTGAAATGTATAATCAAACCATCACGGATGTCCATCATCCTCAACGTTTAATTGAAAATTTACAAAACAAAAGGCGGCCTGCTTTATCCATGAACCTGTTCAGAACCCTTATCATCCCCTATCTTCATGTCTGTTATGCCTTTGACAAATTCACGGCAAGAGGTGCATTTAGCCAGGCCCAGGCTGTATATACAGATCCTGATCATGAAAAAACGAGCCGTAACCCACTGAAAAACGCCATGTTCAAACAACACCTGAAGCAGTTTCATGACTCGTCCTGCTCAGTGGCCTCTGTGGTCAACTCGGTAAACGCCCTTGGGGAAATAACCGGTAGCGTGGCCGATCATGGCCAAATAACTCAGATGGACATCCTCGATAAAGTCAAGGCAGCCAACTGGAAAAAACGGATGAGTCCTGAAGGTGATAACGGCAGGCGAGGTCTTCCCTTGTTCATGTTGGGTGATGTGGTGAAAGAAAGCCTTGAAGCTTACAATATCCCCCACCGTTTTGTAAAAACCATTCAAACCGTGAAAGACCCAGAAAAAGCAACTCTCCTCAAGCGGAATCTGCTTGATCATCTCATGAATTACGACCCTAAAGGCAGGGCTCTGATCATCGCCCATTTCAACCAGGGCGTTTTCGTGAAAGCCCTTCAAATTCCCCATATCTCACCTGTGGGGGCTTTTGACCCCAGAACACGAACCGTCACCATGCTGGACGTAGATTTTCTTCAGCAAGCACCCTACCGCATCTCCTTCGACCGCTTCTACGAAGGGCTTTCAAACGATTATAATCCTTTTTTCAGACATTACGGATATGGGAGCGGAGGATACGTCTATATTGGTTTGTAGTATTAGATAAAATTAGAAAAAAATGATCGACAACGTCGAATGGGTTCAATTTCGACAGATATCGAGGTAGGGGTGTAGGGGCGACCTGCTGGTCGCCCTGCCCGCATCACCATAAACGTTTATTACACAACGGTTTGGGCGACCGCCGATGGCCCCTACAACGTTTCACCGGCTACATAGATGATGGTATATTGAATTGTGGACAGGCAATTCTTACCTCTCTCATGCAGACTTGTCACTTTCTTCGAAGTATAACAGCCCCTTTTTCGGTGTCCACGTATTCCTCATCAAAACAAGGGTATTCATCCATCCATCGTTTCACAATTTCCTTTTCACCTGGGCGGATTGCATCATCCAGAAGAACAACAGCACCTGGTGAAAGACGCTCAAAGAAAAACGGAACGGACAGATACCTTATATTATTATCCAGAGCGGCAGGGGGACCGTCAACAACAAGGAGATCAATAGACGATGGCAGAAAATCCATATTACTTTTATACCACAGATGGTCTTGACCGGAAAAAACCTGCTTTTCAAGAGGACAGCAATGAACCTTTGCAAGCGATCCAAGGCCGTGAAGTTCCAGATTCCGAAGAGTGACTTGTGAAAAGTCAATGTCGTGGTCAATGGAAACCAACTCCCCTATTCCGTTTTTTTCAATGCAATAAGCACCAACAATGGTTGAAACGCCACTTCCCAGCTCGACAACGGATGCGGGTTTCAGTTCAAGCATCAGGCTGATTAGAATTTTAACGAAATCCGGCGATACAGGCCAACCCCTCATCGTAGGCAGAGGATACCGGACCTGTATCAATGAGAATATGGAAAAAAGAGCGTCTATCTGTGAGTAAATCCTGTTTTGCTGGGTGAAGATCTGCTCGTGGTGCGAAAAAAGCTCTTCAATTTTACCTGCGAGCAAGCGCTGATGAACGCTTAAATGTTCGACCAGGGTGCATAGATCGTTGATTGTTTTGTTTGTATCGTTCTGATTATTACCTTCAATTGTTGTCATTATTAAAAGCCTTTATGTGTTTTGAATTATTTCACCTGTTGCGGGTAGTTCACCGTAGGAGCACGGCACCGTCAATGCTGTTGACTTAAGCACCAACCTTAAATTGCTGCCCCTCGTTCCGGGGATTCTCCCCGGAATGCGCCCCACGGAGGCTCCGCCTCCAACGTCGCACATCACGGACTGTTTTTTATTTGCTACACACTTCCATACCTTAAAAAATCGACAGATTTTCCTTATTATACATGTGTGTTCATACTGTCTCGAATCGTTTCTTACTTACTCGTATTTAGAGTGCGTAGCTCTCTCCATTTTTGGAGGCGGAGCCTCCGGGTAAGCATTCCGGGGAGGATCCCCGGAACGAGGGGCTGTTGCGCGATGCAATTGGACGTGGGGCATAGCTTAAGTCAACAGCATTAACGGCGAGCCGTGCCCCTACAATTGCGCGCCGTGCCCTGTCTGCAATGGAACGGATTGTTTAACAAATCACCCTTAACCATTCCCCTCTTCTACATCTTCTACAACCTGGATCTGCTCGGGTTGCTTTCCTGCTCTGAACGTTTCCCACATGGCAGACAGTGCTTTTTCATAATTTCTGACAAACCGTCTTGTATCAAAAAGCGGGGCTGTCGCACGGTTTTCGATGAGTTTTTCTTTTAATTGTTTAAGGCGGTCAGAGTCTTTAGCAAGGCTGATGGCAAGCTCCTTGTATTCATCAAGGCTGTTGACCACCAGTTCGGGCAACCCGATATGGGTAAGAATACTGGCCGGGGCACGAGAAATAAAATGATCACCCTTTTTGGTGATCACAGGAACTCCGGCCCATAAGGCGTCGCTGGTGGTGATATGGCCTGACACAAGGCGCGTGTCAAGGGCAAGGTCAGCCAGTTTCAATCGTGCAAGATGTTCTTCTTTTGCCATTTTATCAGAAAAAATAAGACGGTTTTCATTTACGCCACATTTCGCCGCCTCATCTTTCAGATTTTTTTCCATGTGTTCGTTTTCCCTGAGCAGCCAAAGCACACTGTCATCAACCGATTTAAGGATCTCCATCCAGATGCCGAACATCACTTTCTCGATTTTGTATGACGAATTGAATGAACAGAACACGAAAGTCGACTCAGGAAGATTAAAATCCTTACGTGTGTATACGGTTGATGACACAGGCTGATCTCTGTCGTTGATCTGATAGCACTGGGGCATATATACGAATTTTTCCGTATAGTTGATCTGGTCTTCGGGTGGGGTCATGATCCGGTCAGTAATGAAATAATCAAAAAATGTTGCCTGCATGGAACCGGGAAATCCCAGATACCTCACCTGAATCGGTGCAGGCCGCAAGGCCGGAATTTCCATCATACTACCTAAGGTATACCCGGTGAGGTCGATCAGAATATCCACTCCGTCCGAAGCGATTTTTCTGGCTGCATCTGCAAAATAAAAATCCTTGATATCGCAAAAACAATCGGCATCCTGTTCGATTCTTTTTCTGTAGAAGCTGCCGTCGTTCTCTCCATAGGAATAGATATTCACCTTGAAATGACGCCTGTCATGATGCCGGAACAACCCAAGAACAAGGTGTGCATTGGGATGGTTTTTGACATTGTTCGACAAATAGCCAATCGTAACTGGCGAAACCTTTTCACGTCTTCCCTCAAAAGAAAATTCAAGCCCCAGTTTACCCACTAATTCCTGAATTTTCCTGCTCCAGGCAGCGGTCACTGACCTTGCATACTGCTCATCAGAATAAATTCCCAGACAACTGAACGGTGATTCCGGGCAATCCTTGTTTTCAGCGATGGCGTTTTCAGTCAATTCTTTCAGACGACGTTGAAACGGTTCACATCGTTCCCATTCACACCATGTATTCAAAATGGATACGATCTGCTGGAAAGCATGGCCATGATTTTTGTTAAGCCTTGTGGTTTCAATAAAAAACTCCAGGGCTTTATCAGTAAAACCGGCTGACCTTAATGCGTCGGCATAATTGTAGAGCGTTTCGGCAGAATCCGCCTGAACAGCCAATGACCGCTTATAAAAATCTATAGCGATTTCCCAATCCCCTTTTTTTTTATACGAATTCCCCAGATTGTTCAGAGCCTGATAAAAATCAGGTATCAGGTCAATCGCCTTTTCGAAATAAGGAATGGCTTCATCCGGTTTGTTCAATTTTAAATAAAGGCAGCCCATGTTGTTATAGGCTTCTGAAAAGCAAGGATCAATGGCAAGGGCGTTATTGAAAAAAACCTTAGCTTCATCAGGACGAACACAATCCATGGCAAGATTCCCAAGATTGTTCCATGTTTCCGCGTGGTCGGATTTTATTGCAAGGGCCTTTTCGTAATGAGCGAAAGCCTGATCCTTTTTATCAAGATTCTGGTACATGAGTGCGGCCCTGTAACAAGCATCATGACAACCGTCATCGAGCTGAAGCGCGTTGAGATATTCTGCCAGTGCTTGTTCGTATTCACCTTTCACACTGAGGACAAGGCCCAGATTGGTATGAAAAAGAACACAATCAGGCATCAAGGCTATGGCTTTCCGTATTAAATATTCAGCCTCATCGTTATTATTTTCATCAAAGGCGATAAGACCCATCAAATGCCAGGAATCGGCATGGCATGGGTCATGCTTTACAATACGCTGGTAGATAGACAGTGCGTCTTTTTTCAAACCTTTTTTGTGCAGTTCTATCGCTTTTTCAAGCTCTTTGTCTGTTTGCATAGGCGTTGTCACGTAAAATGCCAGATAGGAAAATTTCGCCGACCTGGCTTTAATAAGAGGAAAAAAATGCTGTTTTTCTTAATTTTAACGGATTCTTTACTTAAGATTTATGAACGCATGTCCGAACGTTATGAAAGATATAACAGTTCCGGGGAGTGTTTTCCAGATTTTAAAAATTTTTCTCAAGTTTGGACAAGGCTTTCCGATGAATGGAATAAACAAGGAAAAAACAATTTTCAAGGAGGTGGAGCCGGAACAGTAAACATAAAAAGAACGGAAAACAAAAGAAAATACAGTTTAAAAAACGCAGCAAGGACGCTGCAATGTACATAACCAAGGAGGTAATATCATGGCCATTTCCGTAAATACCAACGTCGCATCCCTTACAGCCCAGCGTAACCTCGTAGGCACAGAAAGGAAACTCAACACAGCGCTCCAGAGACTTTCATCCGGCTTCAGAATCAACTCTGCCAAAGACGATGCCGCTGGTCTTGCCATCACAGACCGCATGACATCCCAGGTAAGAGGTTTGACCCAGGCCGCCAGAAATGCCAACGACGGTATTTCTCTTGCACAAACTGCTGAAGGTGCACTCAACGAAACAACGACCCTTCTGCAACGTATGAGAGAACTTGCCATCCAGTCCGCTAACGATTCAAACAGCGATACCGACCGCCAGTCCATTCAGGATGAGGTTGTAAACCTCCAGGCAGAAATCGCTCGTATTGCCGATACCACCAGCTTCAACAACAAGAAACTCCTTGACGGTTCATTTGGTAATGCGAGCTTCCATATTGGTGCTGAAGCAGGTCAGGTTATCAACGTAACAACCGGTGACGCCCGAGCCAACAGACTGGGATCATACAGAACACGTCTTAAAGGTGAAGCCAATGTTGGAGCCACAACAACAGCTGCAACGGCAGCTACACAATGGGGCGGTGCCGACCTTGTTGTTAACGGTTCGAAGGGATCGGCAACAGCAACTATCGCCGTAGGAGCCACAGCCAAAGATGCGGCTGATGCCATCAACGCAAAAACCGTTGATACAGGTGTTACTGCAAGTGCCGAAACAAAAGTTGAATTAACCGGCATCGCAGACGGATCCTACAAATTTACACTTTCAACCGGCTCAAGTCAGACAGCTACCGTATCAGCAGCCGTTACCAGCGGTGACTTGAACGACTTGGTAGATGCGATCAACGACCACAGTGCTGCCACTGGTGTTACTGCAACCCTTAACGATGCTGAAGATGGTATCGTCATGAAAGATGCAGATGGTGACACCATCACCGTCCAGAGAACTGATACTGTTGCTGATGCCTGGACCGCAACCATGAGTGCAACAGGTGACACATCGACCGTCGCCACACTTTCAAGTGCTGCGGCAACAGATACCGCATCATTCAGAGGTCAGGTTCTGATCGAATCTGAAAAGGCGTTCTCTGTGGCTGGTGGAGCAAGTGCTGACGCAACGTCCACTTCATCCACACTGTCACAGATAGCCACAGTTGACCTGAAAACCCAGACTGGCTCAAATGACGCCATATCCGTCATCGACAAAGCCATTGCCAAGGTTGACAGTATCCGAAGCAAGCTCGGTGCGGTTCAAAACAGGTTTGAATCCACCATCACGAACCTTACCAACGTTTCCGAAAACATTTCGGCTTCACGATCACGAATCCTTGATGCCGATTTCGCGGCGGAAACTGCGGAACTAAGCAAAGCTCAGATAATCCAGCAGGCAGGATTGTCCATGCTGTCTCAGGCGAACCAGTTGCCTCAGTCAGCCCTGAGTATGCTCCAGTAGTCTGAGGGTATAGCGTTTGTCTTCCGGGGGGATTTCTCCCCGGAAGTTTCAAACGTTTAAAGAGTAAGTGAGGTACACCATGGGCATTTCATCCAGTACAGGCTTGATATCAGGGCTTCAAACAGATTCGATCATCACAGCGTTGATGAACGTCGAAAAAGCGCCTATTACGCAGCTTCAGCAGAAACAGTCTGTTTTTCAATCGAAAATTTCATCCTACGGTACACTGAAAAGCTCATTATCAGGTCTTCAGACTGCGATGACAGCTCTCAAGAACGAGGATAATTTTGCCGCAGGCTTCACCTCTTCATCTAGCAACAAGGACATTCTTGGAGTTTCTGTGTCCGATGCGGATAATGCATCCGCAGGAAGTTATAAGATAAAGGTCAACCAACTCGCCACATCAGCCCAGATGACCAGTTACACGTCCACGGAAAGTACCAGCAACGTGGGGACCGGCACGCTGCACTTCAAGCTTGGAGATGGAAATAAACAGTCCATCGCCATTGATACGGATAACCAGTCCCTTGAAGATATCGCCACTGCTATCAACGATGCAGACACCGATGTTTCGGCATCTGTTTTGAGAGTTGCCGATAACGATTACCGATTGACACTCACAACCAAGGATACCGGCAAAAATATATCCTACAGTTACCAGGAAACAGGTTTTACCTTCGATACAACGACCCAGGCCGGAAGCTCAAACGGTGAAACCATGAGCAGCCAAACGTTTGACAGCGCTTCAACAGCCCTTGGTATAACTGGAGCACTTTCCGTCAACGGAACGGATATCACTCTCAACGGAACAGAGACTCTGAACGATATCCAGGCATCAGTAGACGCCATTTCCGGGATAACTGCCACGGTGAATTACGACAGCACAACAGGCAAGTACAGTCTTGATGTCACCAATGAAACGGATGAAGGCGAAGTCGCTCTTACATTTAAGGACACGACCGACGCAAGCGGTTTTTCTCATTTTATGGACGCATCGGCCACTGTCAATGCCAATAAAGCCCTGGTTAATATCAACAACATCGATGTGGAACGTGACAGCAATACCATCACCGACCTTATCAACGGAATCACTCTGAATCTCGTTGACGAAGATCCCACGAAAACAATTACCGTCAGTGTCAGCGCGAATCATAACACAGCCAAAACCAAGATGGACAGTTTTGTTGAAGCGTTCAATAACGTGGTCAAAACCCTGGACAGTCTCCAGAGCTATGACAAAAAAACAGGGACGGCCGGAAACCTTCTTGGGGACAGTACAGCCAGTCTCATGAGATCCGGTATGAGGCGCATGATTTTTTCATCGGTCAGCGGTGTGTCAAGCGATGTGAACTCACTGAGCAACCTGGGTATCGAAATCGAAAAAACAGGCCTCTTGAGCTTTGACAGCACTAAATTCACGACAGCGATGAAAGATAACCCGGATGATGTGACACGTTTTTTTACAGCCGATGAATCCGGAACCAAAGGTCTTGCAGTCAAGTTCGAAAAATACCTTTCAGGCTATCTGGATAGTAAAGGTATTCTTTCTTCTAAAATAGACGGTTACACAAATTCATCAGCAAGTATTGACAAAAATATTGAATCGATTGAAAGGCGGCTGGCCACTCGTGAAGAAAACTTACGGAAACAGTACGCCAGCCTCGAACAACTTTTATCGACATTTTCAAGCACTCAGACATATCTGACAGACCAGCTTTCGGCACTGTCTAATATGACGAGTAAATTCTAAATTTGATAACCACGTCCTTATGGACGGTTGAATATAGGTTTTAGTTTCACCCTTAATTTGAAACCGGAGTAGAGTATGGTACAAACAGGGCATCAAGCATACAGACAGAACGTCGGAAATGCAATTATTTCAAAAGAACAACTGCTGCTCAAGCTCTACGAGGGCTCCTTGAATTTTCTTCGCCTGGCCAGAAGGGGCATGGAAGAAAAGAACCCCAGAATCAAAGGCGAAAACATTTCGAAAATCATCGCCATCATGACTGAGCTGGACTGTGCTCTTGACATGGATGCAGGTGGCGAGATCGCCGAAAACCTTTCAATGTTGTATCAGCATATCATCTTCAGGCTGGTTGAGAGCAACGTAAAAAACGACCTGAAAGGTCTTGATGAAGTGGAGCATATCCTTTCAGAAATCAAAGAAGGATTCATGCAGGCTGTAAAGTTGACAAGGGAAATCAAGGAAACACCCGTGCCCGTTTCTTTACCCCTCATGAATGAACACAAGGAGGGGCTGCGCATTGCTATCTGATAATAAAAAAACACTCTATCAATCATTGAGCGCCATAGCGGATGATATGGAAAAAGCTCTTACATCGGATAATGATGAATCCGTAAAGCAGCTTGTTGTCCTGCATGATACGGTCATGGAAACGCTGGTGCAAGGCAACGAAGAGCTGAGATTTGAAATGAAAGACGTCATTATCGATGCAGAACAAAAAATTAAGAAACTTATATTAACCATACAAACCATGCAGATGGATATAAAGAGTCAATTATCCATTATGAATAACAAGCGGCTTATCCAGTCCACTTATCATAGCAAGGATGCGAGGTAGGATATGATTAATCCAACAAGCACTGCCGTAGTGCAGACAAACGAAGTAAGGACTACGACGGTTGTCCCCTTCAAAAACCCCTCCCTTGGAACGGAAAACAAGGCACAGGGTGTTGATCTGAAGAAAAAGACGCAAGTCGCTCTTGAAGAGAAAAGAAGAGAAACCGAAATTCAGAAAGCCCAGGAAAAAACAGCTCTTGAGCAGCATGAGGAAAAACAGCAGGAAGAAGTTTCGCAAAAAATGCTTGATGAGCTCTCTATGGATATCGAGATGCTCCACAGCGTGGGCCTCAGTTTTTCCAAACATGACGACACAGGAAGGACAATCGTTAAGGTTATTAACAAAGACACCGACGAGTTGATCCGGGAAATTCCTTCTGAGCAGGTTTTAGACATGGCAGCGAAACTTGATGAAATGGTTGGGATTCTTTTCGATACCAAGGTGTGACGTTACTCCATTTTCATAACGTTGTAACCGCCACGAATCTATGCCGTTTTCTTAAGGCGTAGGGGCAGGTTCCAAACCTGCCTTGCCCAATATCCGCCTTATAATTCCGGGCGGGTTTGGAACCCACCCCTACAACAGCATTGAATATAGCCTCATCGCAAGGAGGCTGACGGAAGATCTCTTTCTTTGTGAGGTCATCCGGTAGCCTCCTTTAATTTTTTCCGAAAATCAAGTGCTTATTTGAATAACCCTTGTCCCCAACCATTAATTGAATGCCTTCGTTCCGCTTGATATTAATAAGAAGCGGACCCATAAGATTCGCTGTCATTTTTTTTGGATCGGGGTCTGTGGCGTTGATAATTACATAGAGAAACATGTCTTCTTTTTCTTCTAAAGTCCAGTTCATTTCAAGGACAGATGAATCAACATCCACGTTGTAATCCCCTTTAAAAAGATAAGGGTCCATGATGATAAAGGCCAGTTTTTCATCTTCCACACTCTGGAACGAATAAAATGGCTGGATATCGTCGTGATCCAGGATGACGAATTTTTTAGCATCCGCAAAACCCGGTATACCTTTGGGAAGGGTGATGATTTTCCTTTCATCGATGGTCACAGGTCCGAACTGTCTTGTATTGAGTTCCACGGTTATCACTCCTTGTTTGCAACCCCTTTTTCTTCTTTTCTTTTCAACATGCCGGCTGCTTTAAAAAGCCCTGACACGCCTCCTTGAGCCGCCTCGATATTTTCACTCTTGACACGTTCGTATACTTCTTCGCGAAGGATCTTAATATGTTCCGGCGCATCAATTCCAATTTTTACGAAACCCTTGCTGATTTCGATCACATGAATCGCCACATCATCACCGATTTTTATGACTTCGCCTGTTTTTCTAGATAAAATCAGCATATGTCTCCCTGGTTTCCGGTCCGTTTATCCAATCATTCGGGAGATTACCTTATTACAGATAATCAAGAAGGCTCAACTGAAGCACTTTTGCCGTGGAACTCATGGCAGCGGTGTATGCGAATTCCTTCTGGCTCAGCTTTGTAATTTCCTGAACCATATCCGCATCTTCGAGTTTCATCTTAGTGCTTTCATAGCTGATGTTCAAGTCGGAAATGATATTCTCTCTCACGTCAAGCCGGTTTCCTTTGATACCGACCTCTGAAAGAACGGAACCGATGTAATCGAAATCGGTTGACAACCTCGATATGGAACGGTTAATGCCGTCTGTGTCCCCATCGGTGAGATAGTTTTGAAGATCAATGAGTGTTCTGAAAATCCCCCATTCCACTTCATCATCACTCACATGGGTCAGCCCATCGGCTGGTCCCACATCGTCCGATGTAACATCGAACCCGATATCCGCCCCGATATTCGTTGCGGAATGACTGCCTGAATCCCACATCAGTTCCAGGGTGTCTAACGTGGGCACTCCGCTTTCCATAATGGTGTATTTTTTTGTGCCCTCGTTGTAGTTCACCGAATACTGAACGTCGTTCCCACCTGCGGCAGCAGAAGATATGTCGAAAGAAACCGCGTAACCGTCTGCAACAGCGTTGTCAAAGGCCACTGACACGTCTGGAGTCATATCCCCTGTAAAATCCAAATAAACCCCATTGGCATCGCTCGTAAGTGTCTGAACTGTAATGGGCGGGACATAGCCCGGATCATTGGCCACAGCCCATGAGTTGGTAGCCGCTGCATAGGTGAGCTGGATGGGTAATGCTCCGGAAGGAATTGTCAATGCGCCGTAATTATCCACATCTACTGTGGCATTACTCTGTGAAACGTTGAGTATTTCCGGTTGACCGGTTGCAGCACTTCGGGCGGTCATGATCGCTTCAAGAGTGGTGGCAAGCTCCTTTGGAGAATATTTCCCGAAAGGAATTTCTGCTGTCAGCTCTGCTCCGTATTCCGCAGCGCCGCCTACCGGGTCCTCACGAAAATCGATCATGTTGTTCGTTTCGTCGATGATGATATAAGGTGTTTGAAATACCTTATCCCCACAGTATCCAACTCCGATATTTGAAGCTTCGGACATTTTAATACTGAACTCGTCACTTCCACCCTCATAAATCATTTTAGCTGGGTTGTCAGAGTCATCGGCCACAAACGAACGAATGTTGGTTTTTGTTCCTGAGAAAATATATTTCCCATTCACCTGGGTGTTGGCCAAGTTTAAAATATGTTCTTTTATACCTTCAATAGCATCGGCACCAGAAACATAATCTTCTGTGGTGATGATTCCGTTCAACATGGATATGGATGTTGTTTTTGCTTCGGTGATCTGGGTTTTAACGTTGGAAAGAGCCGTTTCTGAGCCCTCCAGCCATTGACGACCTGTGGAAATGTTTTTTGTATACTGTTCCACATTCAGAATGGATGACTTGAGATTGAGAATGGGGGCAACTGACACAGGATCATCGGAAAGCACGTTTACTTTTTTACCCGTGGCTACCCTGGTGTTTGTCTCAAGAAGGTCTGACTTGACACGGTTCAGTCGGCTTGCCGATAAATTATATAATGTGTTGAATGCGATTCTCATATGTCTCTCCTCGATACATCTTTTTTTTCAAGGCAGATTCCTTTGCGTAGGGGCAGGGTCTAAACCTGCCTGATTGTTTATCTGACGGGTTTGGAACCCGCCACTACGAAACCCCGGAATCAGCTTTATCTTACAAAGTAGACATCAGCGTCTGAAGCATTGTGTCCACGGTTTTAATCAGCTTGGACGCAGCCATATATGACTGCTGAAAAGCGATGAGCTTTATCATTTCTTCGTCAATGGAAACACCTGAAATCATGTCGCGCTGCTGGGATAACTGTTCAACGACGATATCCCCGAATTCCACATTCTGTTTAAGTGTTGCACCTGTTACGCCAAGGGCTGAAACCATATCCTGATATGCCCCTTCAATGTGAGTGCTCACCGCATCAGAGGATACGGCATTCCCTCGTGTAAAATTCCATTTAGCTATTGAAAAATCCGTATACTGAAGATCGGCAAGAGCAGTGGCGTTGGTATTGTCGTTTACCCCATAATCACCCTCTGGAGGAAGATAAACATTGTCGAGGGGTTTGAAACCAAGAGCAGAAGCTGTCCCCGCATTTTCACTCCAGAAAATTTCCAGGTTCTCTAAGTTGGAACCATCGTTTTCTGAAATAACGAACTGGTTGGCATCTTCATCGTAAATCACTTTGTACGTTTCAGGCGGCCCAACGGCTGTTGCAGCGTTCATCTGGTCTTGAATATCGGCAGCCAGACTATGAAAATCGGTCTGACTGGTGTAAGTGGCATCTGTAAGGGTCACTGAGTATGAAACGTCGTTTTCCGTAAACCGGAAAGTATTGTTGTTGTTCGCTGCACTTATGGTCAGATTGGCTAAAGCCGGATCTCCGAGAACAGCATCACCGACCATTCCGTTCTTTTCACCGCCGCTCAACCGGCCTGCTGCGATGTAATCGACAAACTCGAGAGCCCCCTTAACCTTGATGCTTGAGGCATCATCACCTTCAAAAAACGTATTAACACCCAGAGCCGCCATCAGCCCGGAATCTTCAGCCTTATCATCTGAAAAAGCATAACTGTACCCGTAATCCGGGACGAACTTCAAACTCCCGTCAAGGTTCACATATCCTGTGACATGTGCTCCTGCGTCAGTGGACTGGGCGTTGAACTGATCTTTGAATGACTCCACAGTCCAATGCCATTCCGAAGATGTTTCAATGGAAAAACTTCCAGTGTCATCAAGCTGAAAACCATGCTCATCCGTCTTTATGGAAAAAACATCATTATTAAAAAACATTCCTGAATTGAATGTGAGTTCCATTCCATCCACATCAACTGTGAGATCCGTGGGATCGTAGAGGTTGATGGTCTGGATTTCTCTGCTGTTCTGCCATTCAATCACCATGGGACTGGCTGGGCTCACACCCGTCACATCGCCTCCACCTGAGACAACCCTGAACACATAGTTGTCAAGAACGCTGTTGGCCCTCTGAAGAGGGTCATGGGTGATATTCACCGGAGCCGCAGTACCTGCTGCATCGGTGTTTATCGTAAATGTGTTGCCAGAGACCAGATAACCGGGGTCTATGGTGAAATTCATGCCATCTACAACAAAGTTATTTGCGCCGGAGTCGGCAATGGTCACAGTACCACCCCCGCCAGCAAATCCCGGAGGATCAACGCTATGGTCGGCCTTGGCCCAGGTGATCACAGGATCATCACTGCCCGGCCCCACTGTTCCCGCTGTGGTGACTGTAAAATAGTACTTGTTAAGAGAGCTCGCCGCAGCAGTACCACCATAGGCGAGTTCCGTATCGGAAATACCCATATCCACTTCAACAGAAACCGATTCAGGCGGATTGGCGCTGTCTTTGGTCCACATTTTAAAATCTTTTGAATAGTCAATTTTATCGCCGTAACTCAGTGTGTTAAGTACCCCACCTTCGGTGGTAATGGGCGCAAAGCTCCCGTTCTGCTCCGTTGAAAAATAATTCAGCCCCACACCCTGAGAATGGACCTTGTTCACCTGCCAGATCAACTCCTTTGCAATGGTGTCCACCTGGGTTCTCATTTTCATCACTTCTTGTTCTTTAATGTCAAGCCAACCGCTGAGTTTACCGGTTGAGATATCATCAGAGATATCGATTTCACCGCCGCTTGTGGTCTGCCACAAAACTCGCCCACCTTCTGCTTTAACGTGATAGGCTTGATTTTCTACAACCAGGGGATAACCGCTGTCATTTAGAATAGTAATGAATCCGTTTTTCTGATCGATGGCGTTGATGCTCATCATCTCTGAAAGCTCAGTGATCAGTCTGTCCCGGGAATCCCGTTGATCATTTGCTGTTTTCCCTATGTTTTCTGCAAGGTTGATTTCCACGTTCAGCAAACCGATTTTATCTAGAATACCGTTTACCTCACCCACGCCGGCTTCGATTTCCTGATCGATATGGTCTTCAAGCTGGGTCAGATCTTCATTCAATATATTTAAACGTTCGCACAGTTGATTCCCATTTTGAAAGACCACGGCTCTTTCGGAAACGCCCGACGGGTTGTTGCTCAGATCATGCCAGGTATTCCAGAATTCGGCGATCATGGAACCGAGCTCATTTTCCGATTGAATGTCAAACAGAGACTCAAGATTTTCCACATAAAGAACACCCTGTTCGTCTCCTGCCAGAATGGATTGCTGCTCCCTTAACCGTGAACCAAGAAGATCGTTGGCTTGACGCTGGACTGACTCCATGGTCACGCCTCTCCCAAACTGGAGACCACCGATGGTCATGGGTGAAGTAACAGCAAGAGACGCGGTCTGTCTGCTGTATCCTGGCGTACTCACATTGGCCACATTGTGGCCCGTGACGGCCAGGTTGTTCTGGGACGCTGCAAGTGCCCCTTTGGCAATATCCAATGTGACTCGGTATCCGGACATATTACACCCCTTCCCTCATGACTGCCATGCGTCCGTAGGACGTAGGCCGCATGTACGTTTCCCTTCCGTACCGTTCTTCCCGAACACAGCTTCTTGTAATAATACCAACCAGATCGTTGATGGTCTTCAGGCTTTCTTCCAGATACACCTTGTTTTCATGTGATAATGCGGCGATCTTCTGTTTCAACTCGTTCAGCGCTATGTTGAGGTTAACCAATGTACCTTTTTCTCTGACCGGAAGTGCGGCTATGATTTTTACCAGGCTGTATTTGCTCTGATCCTCTTCAATGATAAACCCTGCTTCCATGGCATGTTCGAAAATTGTTTTTCTAAATTCATGAATTTTATCTGCCAAGACCCGTTTCTCTCTGGAAAACTCCCACAATACGGCCACATCAGCCTGGATGATCGCTTTTCTCTCGTTGCGGAACAGTTTTAAGAGATTCTGATAAACCAGAATTTTTTCCTGGCACAACAATTCAATATGATGAATGGTGTCTTCCATGGACGATCTCCTTAACCTTTTTCAGAAACCCAAGCCTTCCAAACGCTTCACGACCTGACATTTTTTTCCGGCTAATGGGAATTTTTTTCCCACTTATGAGCTATTTTCGTTTTGAAATAAGATAGTTGCATCTTGCATGCCATTCAACATGCAATAGGGTGGGTTTTGAACCCGGCCTTACGGGTTGGTTATCATTAATGGGGCGACCCTGCCGGTTGCCCATGCAACGCCTCGCCGGTTCCATACAATTATGCGTCAGTCTATCGCACCACAAAACCCGGCAAATGCTCTGACTCTTTTTACTGTTGTCCCCTGCCCCCATATGGGATATATCCCCAGGATATGAAAGAGCAATGGAACATTCCGGAAACGGACAAAGAAGCGTCAATTAACTTATCACATCACACAGGTGTGAGTCCTGTGGCGGCTGGCCTTCTCATTCAGAGGGGTTTTTCATCACCTGAAACTGCTTCGAACTTTCTCAACCCCACCCTTGAGACTCTTCGTTCGCCTTATCTCATGAAAGGCATGGATGACGCAGTTAAAAGGGTTGTACGGGCCATCATTGAAAAAGAAAATATCCTGGTTTTCGGTGACTACGATGTGGATGGCGTGACCGGAACTCTGGTTCTCTTCGAATTCTTGAAACACTGCGGCGCAGTGGTTTCATACCATATTCCTCACAGGATCAGGGAAGGGTACAGTTTTAAACCGCGACATGTGAACGAACTGCTTAAACCCCAAAGAATCAAACTCCTGATCACCGTGGACTGCGGATCGGATAGCTGTGAAGCCATGACCCTTTGTGCCGAACATGGCGTAGATGTGGTGATCACCGATCATCACAGCGTCGCAGACAATCCTCCCCAGGCCGTGGCCATCGTGAACCCCAAGCAGAAAGACTGCACCGCTGGCCTTGATCATCTGGCCGGTGTGGGCGTGGCATTCTACCTTGTGATCGCCTTGCGAAAAACATTGAGGGACATGGGATTCTGGAAGACCATTGCCGAACCGAACCTCAAAAACGCCTGTGATCTGGTGGCCCTTGGAACCATCGCAGATATCGTTCCCCTTCTCCACGAGAACAGAGTTCTCACTAAAATTGGTATCGATATCATCAACGCAAGCCCTCGTCCCGGTATCAAAGCTCTGATGACTGTGAGCAAGTTGAACAAAGATACGCTGAACGCTGAAGACATCGCTTTCAGGATCGCGCCCCGTCTTAACGCAGCAGGGCGGATCGATCACGCAGATCTGGCTTTCAAACTCCTTTCAGCCACTCAAGAGAAACAGGCAAAAGTTTTGGCTAAAGAACTGGATGAGTTGAACGGCAAACGGCAGTCCATTGAACAAAAAATATTTGAAGAAGCAGAAGAGTATCTCTTAAAAACAAAAGGCGCGGCAGATAAACCCGCCATCATCCTCCATCGTCAGGGCTGGCATCTGGGTGTTCTGGGCATTGTCGCCGCCAAACTCAGCAAAAAATACCACAAACCCGCCATTCTCATCGCCTTTGACGGCGATACGGGAAAAGGATCGGGCCGGAGTGTTGCAGGCGTTAATCTTTATGAAGCTCTGGCGTTCTGCGCCGACTCCCTCAAAGGTTTTGGCGGTCATGCCATGGCCGGAGGAATGGAGATAAAGATTGAAAAGCTTTACGCCTTTCACAGCAAGCTCAACGAGTATGTTACAGACATCACAGCCAAAGACCCGCTTGTTCCCCAACTCCATATCCACAGTCAGATAAGCTTTGACGACATCAAACCCGATCTCCTCGACGAGCTTGAAAGATTCCAGCCTTTTGGCAACCACAACCCCGAGCCTCTGTTCATCGCAAATGATGTGAGCGTGATTTCTGCCCTTCCTGTGGGTGAAAAGCACCGCCGCCTGGTCCTCACCTCTCTTAACGGAAAAACAGACGCCAATTTACTCGCCATGCATTTTCACACAGCAACTGGAACAGACTACCCTGGCTGCTTCAAACACCTCGTTTTCAGAATCCAATGGAACAGGTGGAATAACTCCAAAACTCCCCAGATCATTATCGAAGATTTTGTTTAATTCCAAATTACATCATTTTATCTCAACACATACCGACAGGCCTTTTGAACATCTATACACCGACACCACCCAACATTTTCTCATGACAATTCCGTTTGCTGGCGGTCATCCTGCTTTTTCCCAGCCTTTTTCTTAACCCCCATCACTTTTTTTATGATATACATCAGGGGTTTATCCAGAAACCCTTCCATGTCGTCTGCAACAGCTTCCAGCATGTCGGGAATGGGAATGCTTTGAGGGCATTTTTCAAGACAGAGTTTGCACTTGATGCACTGGGACGCAAACGAGGGTTTTTCGTAGACCACGCCGCCGTTCATGGCAAGATAATACAAACGGGCGGATTTGTCTTTAAAGGCATGACGGGAGTTGTAGAAATCAAAACAGCCGGGGATGTTTACTCCTGCGGGACAGGGCATGCAGTACTGACATCCCGTGCATCCCACTTTCATCACGTTACGGAACGTATCCCGGACCTGACCCACAAGGGACTGTTCTTTTTCAGATAATCCACCTGCCGTTGCGTTGGTAGCAACAGCCAGGTTTTCCTCGATATGGCGGTCGTTGTTCATGCCGGATAAAACCACAGTCACTTCGGGGTGGTTCCAGATCCATCGAAGAGCCCATTCAGCCGGGGGGCGTTTGATATCGGCGCTGTTCCACAGTTTCTGGACTTCCGGCGGAGGGGTTTTGCCAAGATTTCCTCCCCGTAAGGGTTCCATGATGATGACCGCCAGATCTTTTGATGCTGCGTATTGGAGCCCCCGTGTCCCTGCCTGATTCTGAATGTCCAGATAGTTGTACTGGATCTGACAGAACGTCCAGTCGTATTCATCCACAACCTGTATGAAATCCTCGGTTCCGCCGTGGTATGAAAATCCTGAGTTAACGATCTTCCCGCTTTTCAAGGCCCGGTCAAGGAATTCTATCACCCCGTTTTCCTTGGCATTCTCCCAGGAAATCCCGTTTAGGTTGTGGATCAGATAATAGTCGATTCTGTCTGTTTTAAGGCTGACAAGCTGTTTGTCGAGGATTTTTTCCATATCTGTCACACAATGGGCAGACCAGTGGGGCAACTTGGTGGCGAGCTTCACCTTGTTTCTGTAACCGCCCTGCCCCAGTATTTTTCCAAGAAAGGGTTCGGATTTCCCATTGTGATAGGGAATCGCCGTATCAATGTAGTTGATTCCCCTGTCAATGGCCGAATAAATCTGACGACGGGCCAGATCTTCATCAATGGCCCCCATTTTTGCAGGAAGCCGCATACAGCCATAACCCAGCACAGACAGTTCATCACCGTTTTTTGGTACTTTTCTGTATTGCATTGGACTCTCCATTTTAGATAAAACCATGCAGACTCGTTTGGCCTGAAAAGACAAAAAATAAAATCAACGAATGACAATAATATTTTTAATCCACTGAATCAACAGATTATCGGGGTTGACAGAGTTGCAGCAAGTTGCTACATTTGTAGCATAAGAAACCTTAAGAGGGAGGAAGGCTATGGCAAGTCCCATGAGATTGGATTCGGCGTTAATTGCGGCTGCGGAACGGGAAGCAGCCATTCAGAAACGTTCCATCCCCAAACAGATCGAATTCTGGGCTGAACTTGGAAAAGCAGTTGAACACCTTATCGGCTTCGACGATGTGATTGCTGTCACCCAGGGGCTCAAGCGAATCGAACTTGCTCCGTATATTTCAACAACCGTGAGTCCTGACGATGTGTTTGATATGCTTGAAAGCAGAAGAGCAGCAGGAACTCTGTCAGATGACGTCACCGGTGCGGCTGTTTATTATGAGGCCAGCAAGACCCATCCCGGCTATCTGGACAGGGTGAACAACACCAAAGGAAAACGGGAAACAGGCCGTTTTCAAAACGGTGATTTCAAGGCCCTCGAATGAACGACACCAAACAGCTCTGGCTTCTCGCCGGTGGAAATGGCGCAGGAAAATCAACGTTTTACCGCATGTTCCTTGAACCCAAGGGTATGAAGTTTATCAATGCGGATATGATTGCCAGGGAAATGAACCGGGAAAATATAGAAGACGTGAGCTACAAGGCATCCCACATGGCCGAACGTCTGAGAGAACGTTTTCTTGATGAGGGTTTGTCCTTCTGCTTTGAAACCGTGTTTTCCCATGTTTCGAAAATCGATTTTGTGGCCAAGGCAAAATCTCTGGGCTATGAGGTGATTCTTGTGTACATCCACCTGGAAAGCTCTGAACTGAACGAAGCCCGTGTCAGCCAGCGGGTCAGCGAAGGCGGACATCCGGTTCCGGCGGAAAAAATCCATGGCCGTCTGCCCAGAACCGTGAAAAATATCGTTAAAACTTTGTCTCTGGTGGATTCGGCTTTTCTGCTCGACAACTCATCCAGAGACAACCCGTTCAGGCAGATTGCCGTGGTCCGGTTGGGCAGAAAACGCATTCTCTGCGATAACCCGCCCCAATGGGCAAAGGATATGCTGAATGGAATACCATAATTAATAGGAGTACTATCCATGTCGGTCAGAATAACCACAGGCAAGGGAAAACTCGATAAGGTTCTTGCCGAAGCCAAGGAAAAGGAAAAAACGTACAGGGAACGTGCCCTTAAAATGTATCCCTGGATCTGTGCCAAATGCACAAGAGAGTTTGACGGCAAACGACTCAAGGAACTAACTGTTCACCACAAAGACCACAACCATGACAACAATCCGCCGGACGGAAGCAACTGGGAGCTTCTTTGCCTTTACTGCCATGACAATGAACACTCACGGGATCAGGTGGCTGACTGGTACGGCGGCGGGTCTGAAAAAGAAACGGATAGAGGGGGGATGGGCAACAATCCGTTTAAAGGGTTGGATGCTCTGCTCAAACTGAAAGTGAAAGATGAAAAAGCGGGTGAATGATCTTGGATGAATAACATGCCGTATGGTGGGCTAGCGTCCACCATACAGCTGTAGGGGCGGGTTCCAAACCCGCTCCGGTGATCCTGTCATGATGAATGAAATAGGAATCACAACCCACGCATAGAGTCGCTTCGAAGAGCGTCCATATTTCGGGATTGAAGGATATCGGCCACAGTTTTCAGCATCTTCTGTTTGTCCTTCTGGAGCTTGCCGCTGACCGGAAGGTAATTGGACGCATGGGAGCCGATGAACATCAGGTCATCGATGTGGATGTTTTCAAACATCACTTTCATTTCCTGGAGGGTTTCAAAAGGGTCGGGCAACTGATATTCACCGCTCTGGTAACGTCTGTAAAGAGCTGTGTTAGGAACGGGCGTGTAGGTCAATGCCGCAAGATAGCGGGGTTTCATTTTATTCGTTATTTCGGCGGTAAGGGCCGCATGCTTGTAAGACTTCTCCCCTCTTCCCGCAATGCCCAGAAGAACCATGGCAGACAGGTTGATGTCCGCTTCCACAAGATTTCTTCCTGCTTCAAGCATCATATCCGCTGTCACACCTTTGTTGATGGCAGCAAGCACCTCGTCATCGCCTGATTCCACACCGAGATAAGCCTTTGTGAAACCGGCCTTACGTAAAGCTGCAAGATCTTCATTCCCTTTTTCAAGGGTGCTTTGGGGGCCCACATACATCCCCACATGGCGTAAAGATGGGAAACTTTTGTAAAGCTCTCCAAGAATTTCAAGAAGAATGTCCGTTTCTATGGAAATGGCATCTCCGTCGCAGAGAAACACCTTTTCAGCATCTCCGTAGTAGTTTTTTGCCATGCCGATATCTTCTTTGATCTCATCAAGTGAGCGGATTCGAAAGGCTCTGTCCTTGTACATGCCGCAGAATGTACAGCCGTTATGGGAACACCCCACCGTACACTGGAGAAGATAGCTGTTCGCTTCGGAAAAGGGCCGGTAAATCTGTCCTTCGTATCGCATGGTATTATTTCCTTTGAAGGTGAGGTCGTATGGGAGTTGAATATAATCGAATGGGGGTGCTGTCAAGAGAGAAGGCATGAGAAAGATTGGGTTTGGGCTACTCAAACGAACATCAGGCTCAGGTCATTAACATATTCGTACCCCTGATGGGTTAGCATGAGACTAAAAAAATATGGGGTATGAGACCCGAACAGCACCGCCTATTTTCAAAGCGGTGCTGTTCGGTAGATCGTTAAACGTTAATTCTGGCTTGGCGGAACAAGCCCATTCTTATAATATTTCACGGTAAGCCTGAAATAATAGGGCGCTTCATAGCCCCAGTCACTGTCTGGCTCTGGGTTCAAGATAAAATTCGAAGACGTTCCTGTTCTCAGATAGTTGAAATCCGAGATCCGGAAGAACACCTTGCCGGACCAGGTGGAACCGGTCATGGAACCTTTGCCTATCCAGAGCATTCTTTCATTGCTATCTTCTTCGGGCCTATAATAAGTGGACATTAATGAAAGATTGACGAGGTCAGACGCCAAGGTTCTGTCCCCGTCGTTTGCCAGTATGCCGTTGGGGCAATTATAATCATATGCACCACACCACTCGGTATTGACATGGGGATGTGTTTCGATGCCGATAGGGATTCCATTTGAATTTGGCATATACTCCCAGGTGTATTCCACAGGACTGCCATTGGCGTACATTTCAACACTGATGGTGTAATACCAGTTCTCATCTGCAACATCCAAAGGCGCTGAAAGATCCACAGTGAACCAGTCCTCATCTTTCTGATAATCGATATAACCTGATACCCAGGGAAACGAGATTACCACAGGGGCAGTACCTGTGCGCGGAGCGTTCACCGTGTCTGTAATATCAAAAACGTCGCTGTTTACTTTAAAATCACCGGATTTGTTATCAGGATAGGTAATGGTGAGGATTCCTGGAAAATCCTCCTCATCGTTTTCATTGTGATAGAACGTGCTGGTGTTACCACCGGCTTTGGGGCATGCTGCCGGATCACCATGGACATTCACCACATTCCAGCTCAACTGAAAGCTTGAGTCTTCTCCGTTATCATCCTGGAAATCGTATACTTTGACGATATATACTGAATCCGTCTCTGATTCAGGAACAAGGAAAGAGGTTTTTAGATCCAGAGTCCGAGCCAGTGTTCGTTGATCATCGCCGCTGTTGAATATAGTCTTACCAATAGTATCATCAAGACCCGGTCCCGAGATCTTCATGGCATACTGAACAAGATCCGTTGGAGGAATATCCAGATAGAACGAAAGAACCTGTTTGCTTGAATTATTGGCAGGAACGGTGACCGTATAATAATCCACATCTCCTCTGTAAGCGATTTTTCCTGTGTGTGGGGAATTCTGGGCCATAAGTTCAATGGCGTTATGATCAATGTCATTGCCGATGTGCCCGTCACCATGGACCACGCTTTCATCAGCATCACTAATCCCTTGGACGTCCAAAGAAGCTGTGTAGGGTGATGACATTGAAACTGATGCGCCTGATGCTGCTTTGACCATCATAAAATATTCTGTGTTGTCGAGTTTCATCGACACTTGGAACACTTTGATTTCGTCGCCTACGAATTCACCGCCCCTGTAATCATGGGAAAATTCCGGGACCGGTGTTGCAGAGACAAGATTAGCCGCAGTGTACAACTCAATACGGTAAGTGATGGGGATAGGGCTTGAAAACTCCAGATTCAGCAGTTTGATATCGCCTGCCACCGATGAATCAATGGCATACACATCAAAATCTTCATAATAATCAATGGATGCGTTATGGAACATGTTTAGACCGTAAGGGGTGGCTGTTAACGCTGTGTCATTACCCATGATCTCGGTCACGTCTTGACACTGCACTACGCTGATGTCGTACAGTGATGATGTGTCAAAATCATCTTTCCCATCTTCGCTCACTACCACAATGTAGTCTTCATTTGCTTCAAGGTAGTGGACCATGTGACTTTCCGTGAGATTGCCCTGTTTTCGTGTTTCGATGATGGCACCCGATTCACTGTTGTAAATGGTGAAGTTCAATCGTACAGATGATCCTGTGAGGCGGTCAAAATCCACAACAACATCGTAAACACCATCTTCCGTCACAGTAACCCTGAAGCAGTCCGCATCGTCTTCCGAAGCAATGCTGTCACGGACCGCAGCTTCATTCATGACAAGATCCGTGGCCGTAATAAAACTGCTGTTTCCGTCGGGAATCCCTTCATAGTATGCTGAAATATAGTAGGATTTGTCGGTTGAAGCGTCATCCATCAGATCACGGACATGAATGTAAAGATCTTTGGGTTCTTCGATAAAAACATCGACCTTGACCTTAACAGCCCCAAGGCTGTCCACCGGAGCATGATCACCGGCGATCATCACCAGCTCTCCATTATCATTTTTTTCGAACACATGAACCAGAAGATCCACGTCGGGTCTCAGTGTGTCGCTGCTGACTTTGATCTGGAGTGTCCGGTTCGTTTCAACGGCTCGTAAGTGATACAGATCCACTTCACCCACTTCGGATATTTCTCCTGAAACTCGTTTTGCGGATATCACATCGCCGTTACCTACTTCAAGCTCGACAATCGACGATCCCGTCGTTGAATTGTCGCTCGAACAGGCGGCGATTAAAAGCACCATGATACACAACATGATTTTTTTCATAGTTTCACCTGATAATGTTTATAGGTTAACTCATATTCTTTCGTGAAGATGAACAGACTACATATACCTGCCGGTTCATCACAAGGCTTCAAAACTGTCCACATTGACATTTCGTGACTCCATATCGTTGTAGTTGATCACGATATCAGCCACCCGGTAAACCGGATTGGACTCGGGCATGTCTTCAGGAACTTCGGCGATAAAGAAACGGATCACATTGTCTCCCCTCGCCCTTCCGTCAGCCGCCAAAGTGTTCATGATGTCAATGTTGGTTATATCAAACGATATTCTTCGTCTTCTGGATTCATGCTCGGTTCCCTGGTTCAGTTCAATGAGTCCAAGATCCCTGATGTCGTAAACATAGCTGTACCTCGCCCTGATTTTTTCGTCATTGACCTTCACATTGGTATGACGCTGGACTTCAAGCCAGTCCGGCATGCCGTCGAAATCCGAATCCATCACATACTGCTGTTCCAGGGGATTGGTTCCCATGTTGAATTCGATGCCGTCGGGGATACCGTCCCTGTCCGTATCCGGGTTGTTGTACCGTGTTCCTTTGATGGTTTCTTCGCAGTCGGTTAAGCCGTCACGGTCTCTGTCAAATGTTTCCGCACCGCGCGGGCACCCGCTGTCGTTATCGTCCAAAGGGTCAAGGGCATTGTCAATGGTGCTCAACTTCCGTTCAAAATAATCGGAAAGCCCGTCACCGTCCGTATCTCGCCGTGTGGGGTCCGTGGCTCTGCCCACCTCGTCCGGGTCGATACGCCCGTTGTGGTTGAAATCCACATCCAGCTCTTCCTCATCCGTAAGTCCGTCACCGTCACTGTCTACACCCACGATTTCGTTACCCGGCCTGACGTTCAGATTGCAGGCGATAACAAACTTCATCTGGTACTCCACCGTGAGTCGCATATCCACGATGTTGATGAAGTTGATAGTGCTCGCTGTGGTGAATTCCGTATAAATCCCGTTTCCAATATTTGCCATATTGGTCATGAGATTGACCACGGTGTTGTAATCGTTCACGTTGGGCCTAAGAAGCGTAGAAAGAAAAAAGGTATGGAAGTTGAAAAGAGCCACACCCTGTTCTTCAACCAGATGGTCATTCATGTCCTCAATGGCTGCGTAAATATCGCCGATATTCACATTTCCACCGGTGTCCGGCAAACCATCACTGAAAAAAAGAACGATACATTTCATCCGAGCGATATTGGCGCTCTGGGCGTTATCATTCCGCATGTTACCAATTTCTGCCAAAAAATCTTGTTCCACTGCGTTGATGGTTCCCACATAGTCTGTCAGAGATGTATTATTATAACTGCTTAACACACGCTGAAGTTCACCCAGATCTCTCGTAAAACCGTTGGTCCGATTCGTAATCCCATTGTTCCAAAGCACAATGTCAAACTTGACGCTTTCGTAGTCGATGTACTCCCGAATAAAATTCTCGGCTGCAATGATACGTCTGTGATAGGGATCGGACCCGGCCATACTGCCTGAACAGTCAATAGCGAGAACAATACGGATAGGGAAATTGATCACATCGGGATTTTCCGTCAGGAACTCCCCTCTAAGTGCTACTTTGCTCCTGCTCTGGGCTCGCTCCAGTTCCGGATTTGAACAACCCGAAAGTATCATGGAAGTAGCCAGAGTCAGACCCACGAGAATCACCATCAAGGACTTACGCATCACACGCATCTCCCCTGCCATCGTTATCCGAATCAATCTGATTGCCGTTTTCATCAGTTGGGCAGTTGTCACAGGCGTCGCCTATTCCGTCGCCGTCATCATCAGTATTTGCCGTGCTTTTGCACAAAGGACAGAGATCAATTATATTGCCTAATCCGTCATTATCAGCGAATCCGTCATTATCAGAATCGTTGCATGGTGCATCAACACCCACATTCTTAAACATGGGGCATGGATCAATGCTGTCTGGCTTTCCGTCACCATCATCATCGTCGTCACAGACATCTCCCAGGTCGTCATGATCCGTGTCAATCTGGTCTATATTGGTTGCGTTGGGACAGTTGTCCGTTCCATTTAATAATAACGGATAAATAAGTTCAGGAACAAGATCCTCATCGAGATCCGCATAGGCGTCACCGTCAATATCATCATCGCAGGCATCACCGATACCGTCACCGTCCTTGTCCGCCTGATCAACATTTGTGATAAAACGACAGTTATCGCATAAATCACCCAGATCATCACCGTCACCGTTGCTCTGGTCATTGGGTGTCAACCGGCAGTTGTCCAGCCCGTCCATGGTTCCGTCATCATCGTTGTCATCGGACACATAAGCCAGGGGACCTAGATTGTAATAAACCAGAATCACAATACCGCCGGCCCCGCCGCCACCCGCACCGCCCGAAGGAGGAGCTCCGCAACCGATCGCGGGGCACTCCTGCCAGTACTCTTCGGGGTCGATATCTGCGGCGTCTGTTTTAGTCGCCTCGTTGCTGACGATGATCCCGGTCAGCAACAACATTAAAACCAGGAATAGTCTTTTCATATGATCTCCACTTTCATTATGGTTGTTGTTCCCCCCGTCATAGCCTCTATTGTGCCTTACCGGTAACTGCATAGATTGCTCTGATACGGCATTTTCAAAATTTTCTCAGACCAAAATCTGTCGTTCCTTTCAGACACTCACTATCGAAAATACCTTGTTTGCCTATCGTGCTGCAAAAAGGTACAGTTTCCTGTTTTCCGTGGAATAGGACACAAGGTAAACCCTGTCAGTGACATCGATCCACAGATGATTGTACTTCCCGATGTAATATATGTCATGAAGCCCAGGTTCAACATCAAGAGGACTTGTATTGTTGCTCAATCCCACATCTTCGGGGACGATCAGGTCGACAGTCCAGGCCCCACCCACTTCGCGGCGGGATACTTTAACCCGGCTGAAAAACCGGTTCAGGGTGAAATTCATTTCGTCAAAATACGCCACAACCGGTTGATCGTTTGAATCCAGGGTCAGACTGCAAAACCTTCCACAGATCGTGTTGTAGTTCACGAATTCGGTATGCCAACGCCTCACCACAATATCTTCACCTTCTTCATCAACACCTGTCACCACATTCACTTGTTCTGCGTATTTGATGACGTAAGGGAGTTCCACATCCGTATCGATAAAATCGGGAAGATCTTTCACAGTGTAAGCCACAACAAGACGACCGTCGGATGTCACGGCTCCTTTGATCGCTACAACATCAATACCGCTTTCAATGTATTCGCTTTGCCAGGATGTCGCGCCTTGATTATCTGTCACACGTCGTCCCACACGAAGCCCCCTGTCCAGAGCCGGTCCATTCTCACTGTTATCGTGGTAATAGAACACAACGGGATTATCGTCCTGATCCAGAATCAGATCGTTATTGCCACCGCTGTTGCTCTGCTGACCGGACCCGTTGTTCTGGTAGACGTTGCCCTGAACGGTCTCTTCACGTGTTTCCATGTCAGCAATGGTTCCGTTGACAAAGGCGTTCACGGGCTGGCTGATATATCTCAAATCTGGGTATATGAAGTTGTACGAATCAACGCCTTCATAATAAAACTGAAAAGTCAGCAGCACATGGCCTGATCCATCTCCTTTAATGCAGAAACCTGACTGAGCGAGCCCGTCGACAAATACAGGATTCCGTTCCACATAACCGTAAGCCCCGATTTCAACTCGCCAGCTATTCGCACCGTCTCTCACCGCAACCATCACATCGCCCTGGTTGTTCAAGTCGGCATCTGGGACAATGACCGATCGCTTATACACCGAATACGCTACCACCGGTTTCCCACCGGCTATGGCTATAGAAATATCGGCGATATTTCGTCCATCATCTTCCAGAAGAACCACGGTTTCGTCGATGGTGTTCGAATCGTTCAAATAGAACATGTCATCAATGGCAAAGGAGCGGTACATGAGGCAGTATGGATGTGCCGTGGCTGTGGCCCTATCTGCGTTGTGTCTGAAATAGGCGATATGAACCCGGCCCTGGTCCTGGGTTACGGCAATTTGGGGTTCGATGTACGGGTCACTTCCTCCTTGGGGGACTAAGGTATTGAGATCAAGAACGGTATTGATATCCCAGGACTCGTTTTCAGGAATGGTGTCATCCCTGGTGTACGTTTTTTCATCTTTAGAACACCCCACAGTCAGAAATATCAAGGCCATCACCAGGGCAATGCCTGCCTGTTTCAAGATAAAGGCGATAGATGGCCGTTCTATATTATTTCTGACTGAATCCATTATACATGTCCCTGGCCACCGGATGAATTCGGTGGTTTGATCCTGAAAGGTTAAGATTTTTTGGAAGGGTCTTGTATATCGCGTCCGCTTCCGCATCCTGATGGTAATGTTTAAGCAAAGCTGCAAGATTGATCAGAGTGTCCACATCTTCGGGATTTGCTGCAAGAACGTCTTTGAAGGATTCCCTGGCCTGGTCATCGTCACCGATGAAAAGATTTGATACGCCGATCAGTTTGTCAGCTCGTGTTTTCAAAGCTTTATTCTTAGACTGTTCCACCACTTTCCAAGCCAGCAGGCGGGCTTGGGGATAATCGTCCCGTTCGAAGTAAAGGTCTGCGAGGTTCATCATCAGATCCACGTTCTTTGAATCTTTAAACATAGTGTAGTGGGCCTGATTGAGTTCTTCGTCTTTCAGGAACT
>JBAZWJ010000024.1:0-1556 GCA_041660385.1 Desulfobacteraceae bacterium
TTCAAGTTCATCCTCAACGATGTCGACTTGGGCATCGTCAATTTCTTCAAGTTCATCATCCTCAACGATGTCGACCTGGTCATCCTCGATTTCTTCAAGCTCATCATCAACGATATCAACCTGATCGTTTTCAATTTCAACGGTATCTAATGAAGAACCACCCATTTCATCTGAAGCCTTCTGAGACCCAGACCCATTGCCCGGCTCCAATGAATCTTCAGCTTTCTGACCCTCTTTTTCATCAGGAACTTGATCAATGGAGTTTTCGTTAAGGGCTTTGAGGATTTTTTTAATGTTTTCAAGAACGTCAGAAGAAACTGCATCGTGAAGCCCCCCACTATTTTTTTCTATGAATTCGCCGATGAGATTCATAACATCGGCAATTTGAAGGAGGTCTAAGTTGGCCCCGGCTTTGATCGAATGGGCGAAGGCGTTAAGCATCTCGTTTTTTGCATCGTCAGACATGGCGAACAGATGGTCTGGGCTGATGGTTATTCCTTCGGGGTTTTCACCTTTTTCAAATAATTTTTTCAGATCCGCATTGACCGTTGAGCGGATTGAGTTCAGGTTTTTTCTCTTTGACCTTAGGGCCTCCGGATCATCGGGAATATCCCATAGTTTCCGAATCAGAAGATCCTGGTCGGGCTTTTTAACGGACATGATGTCAGAATCGGGGGTGTAACGAGATTTTATTGCATGGATATATTTGTACTTCAATGTTCCTGGATTTGAATAATCAAGGTTCACCATGACGTTTTCGATTCCTTCATACGTGATGGCGTAACTCATGCCTTGACCTGATGCGTTTGAAACCACCCAAACCCCCGTTGAGAAAAATGTTTAACGGTTTTTATGAAGTGAAATAATGTAAGAGGAAAAACTACTCAACAATACCCTGTTTTTTTTCGGAAGACTACCATTAAATCGAGTATATCCGAATGGGAGGTTATGCATTTCTTCAAATGTGCACACCTTCTTTCAAACAGGATAAATATATGTTAGAAAGAAATCTTATCGTTATTTAAAACCTGGGAATTGACTATGAGCCATGTGATCTGTATTGCAAATTTTGTGGGACAAAGTGGAAAGACAAGCACGGTGGTCAATCTGGCCTCGTCCCTGGCAGTTCTTGAAAAAAAGACCCTTGTTGTGGATTGCGACCCTGAAGGAAAAACATCGGATTACCTTCTTGTCGATAAAGATTTAGCTGCCTTCGGTCTCGTCGATGTCCTTACAGGAATTGTAAGCGGAAAAAGTGCCGTATCCAGCACACGGCTTGAATATCTTGATATCATTTCTTCGGGAGACGGGCTCGATACCGTTGATAAAATGCTTTCAATGAATCCTGAACGAGAAAAAATACTGTCCATCATTATTCAAAAATTCAAAGATCAGTACGATTTCATTGTTTTCGATACCCCGTCCGAAAAAGGATTCCTGGCAAAAAGCGCGGTGATTGCAGGCGACAGTCTTCTCATTCCTTCCAATTTCGAGTCAGGAACAATCGATGATATTTTGGATGTCCTTGCTTATTCTGGAAAATTCAGGCCAGTTAT
>JBAZWJ010000024.1:1566-24073 GCA_041660385.1 Desulfobacteraceae bacterium
CTTTCAGGTATTCTATTCAATCGTTGTCGAGATATATCTGACATAGAATCTTTTAAAGCGGACGCAAGGATTCAAGACTTGAAAAATGTCCTACTTCCTGTGACCATTCCATCCAGTACACCGAATGATGATTCCTGTCATCCTGCCTGTCTTCGTGATGTAAAATCTCACTATGCCGAGGCTTTTCTTGATTTGTGTTTTGAGTTTCTATATCGTGAAAACACTTAAAATTGTGGAACAAGACGAGGTGAACCCCTTTGAAAATTACAGATGCAGATACCATTAAAAAAGATGAGAGTGATTTTATAGATGGATTGATTGGTGAACTTGACTGGCAGACCATCGAAATTCTACTCAAAGAAAAATACAGACTGAAACTCCACGACGATGTTGAGTACAAACGGGGTGATATCATTGTCCACGGCAAGGCCATTGCGTATAAACTCGATTTCGATGTCCGTGTCACTCTTTCACTTGTTGTTGGACGCGATGGTGAATGCGTGGATATCAGGGCCTCGGGCAGCGGTGGTGATGGAGATGAAAGTGATGAATTCCCTTACGAAACCGGCGGAAAGATAAATACCGACAATCATGGTGATGAATATGGAAAACGTTTAGCCCACGACGGCCGGGACCGCACGGAGCATATCAGAAAAAAAGAAGCTATGGCTTCGCACCTTGCTTCAATGATTGATGAGATCAACAATTGAAAACTTCCCCCCTTGATTCTATAAAAATCAGATGGTATAGTAGTAACCATATATGAATATTGTGTTTTTTTATGCCCCACATGATATAACTTTAAAAAAATTATTTTTTTTCTGAACATCTTACGGTTCTTGTCGATATCTTATAAAGAATATGCTTTTTTTACATATATTCTCATGATGTGGTCATTCAAAACGGATATAGTTTCGCTACTACACGTTTCACATCTTCTTCATTTGAAAAGGACAATCTATGGAAAACCAGCAGACATCGGCGCCTGAAAGTGGGTATGTGAAAGAACAGCTTGATACTATCCTCGAAATGAATTTCAGGAAGCTTGATCAGATCGACGTCCTTGGTAACTCGTTGCCTCTTGACATGGTTACAGTGGCCTCTCTCCATCTTCTGGCTGAACGCGAAAACGAAATCGAAGAAGAAAATGCAAACAAGAACAGATATAACAAAAACTCATTTTTAAATGATCTTCTGGAAATCGGTTTTGAGATAGATGAAGATCTGATGAAAAAAACTCAGAATATCATCGACCAGGGGTTTGTGGAGATTGATGCAGAAGGCGGATATCACACGCGTCCGGAAGCTTTGGACATGGTGAATCATATCAACAAGATGTTTCCAGGTATGCCTGGAATGAATCTCATCGCATACGTGTTGCAGACGATAGAGGAAATCGTCTCAGGGAGGAAGGGTTGCGCAGATGCGATAGAACAGTTTGATCAGGCACTTATTTCTCGTGGTAAAGCGCTGACATTTGTGTTTTTACGCACTGAGAAGAAAACGGAGACACAAAAAGCTCAGGACCGTGAAAAACGGGCCGTGGAAAGGGAGGAGTCGCGTAGGGCGTCTGAAAAGCTTAAAGGCATTTACAGTGAGAAACTATCGAATCTCAGAGATAGTCTTCAACGTGAAAAAGATCCTGTTGTAGTGACCCGAAGAGTCATTGGTGCAGGTGAAATCCAGATAAAGGAAATATCTCCCCATAAAATAAAAGAAGCGAAAGAAAGAGAACGGCTTCAAAAAGAACGTGAAGAGTCGGAACGGCTTGAACATGAAAGGGTCGAACTCGAACAAAAGAGAAAAGAGCTTGATCGACTTGCTCAGGAGCAGGCTGAACGTGAGAGAACAGAACGTGAGAGCCTGGAGGCGGAAAAGCGCGAAATTGAAGCACGGCAAAAAGCGGAACACGAAGAAATTGAACGGTTGAGATTGGAAAAGGAAGAGGCTGAGCGGCGCGAACGTGAAATGGAAAGGGACCGGATTGAGCAGGAACGCATTATAACTGAAAGAAAAATTCGGGAACAGTCCATAGAAGAACAGATAGCCGCGTTTGAACAACAGCAGACGAATGTCTGTCCCCTTTGCCATCAGGGGAAAATCGTCAAAGAGACTACGGAAAGCAACCGCGAATACTACCGCTGTGACAACAAAATATGCAAATTCATTAGCTGGGACAAACCCCACTCCTTTGCCTGTCCACAATGTCAGAATCCCTATCTTCTGGAATTCCGAAAACAGGATGGGAGTCTTGGTCTAAAATGCCCTCTGGCCACCTGCTCTTATGTCCAGGGTGATCTTTCGAAGCCGGCAGTTCAGACGTCTGTGTCTCCAAGTCCCAATAGTTTAGAACAACCCAAAAAGAAAAGGCTGGTTCGCAGGAGACGGTAGAAATATTTTATCGGGTCAAGGTTGAAGAACATGCTTGGGTGGAACGAAGCAGATCAGTTCACCTTCGAATACCACATCATTTTCTTTTGAAACCTTCACGGAAACAATCCTTTTTTTACCCTCGCTTGATGTGACTTGAGCTTCTGCCACGAGAACATCGCCCACTTTTGAAGGCTTCAGAAATTTGACCTGAGCACCTCCAAGAACCACGTTAGGATGGTTCACCGCAAGCATGGCCGCATAATCGGCAAGACCAAAAATAAAACCCCCGTGAACAAGTCCGGAATTATCCGCAGCCATGGATTCAATGGCTTTGAATTCGATGGAACATTTGTTTTCTTCAAGAAAGACAGGATGGCCGCAGAGGGTCTGGTCGATTTTTTGATGTGTGTTGATGTTCATGGTCGTTCCCTTTGTGTTGGTGTGGTCTGTGGTGGCGGGTTCCAAACCCGCCGTGATGGTTTTCGTATCCTACTTTTTTTTATCATGGAAAACCATATAATTCTTGATTTCAATAACCGTGAATGATTATAAGTGACCAGGTGGTCACATCTTGAAAACTTAACAACATCTGTTGCGACATGTGGACAGGCAACGACAAACCGGATGGAAACAACCATGGACATAAACGTTAAAGACACGAATTTAAAACCCATCGTCGAAAAGGTTCTGGCAGGAAAACGCTTGTCGTTTGAAGACGGTGTTGCCATGTACAAGAGCCATGATTTGATCGGAATAGGGCGCATGGCCGATCAGGTTCGTAAGGCAAAATACGGCAACAAAGCTTATTATGTTTACAACCAGCACATCAACTACACCAATGTCTGCTCGAACATGTGTTCGTTCTGCGCTTACGCCGAAGAAGAGGGCAGCGAAAAAGCCTACACCTGGTCCATTGACGAAATCAGAAAGCGGATCATGGAACGTATCGATGAGCCGGTGAAAGAGCTTCATATCGTGGGTGGTCTCAACAGAAACCTCACGTTTGATTACTTCACGGATATGCTGAAGATGATTCGGGAAACCAGGCCGGACGCAGCTATCAAGGCGTTTACCGCCGTTGAAATTGACTATCTTTCTAAGCTGTCCGGCAGTTCCCTTGAACAAACTGTGGCCAAATTGAAAGACGCAGGACTTATGATGATGCCCGGAGGTGGGGCAGAAGTGATGAGTGATCGGGTCCACGACACGCTTTTCCCGAAGAAAATCGGAAAAGACCGCTGGCTGGAAGTTACGGAAGCGGTTCACCGATCCGGCCTTCATACAAACGCCACCATGCTCTACGGCCATATCGAAACCCTTGAAGAAAGGGTGAACCATTTTTTGACATTGCGGGCCCTTCAGGACAGGACATCGGGTTTTTCTGCTTTTATCCCCCTGGCCTTCCATTCAAAAAATACGAAGCTATCCCATATTTCAGCCACCACAGCCTTTGATGATCTGAAGACCATTGCCATTGCCCGGCTTCTTCTGGATAACATTCCCCATATCAAGGCGTACTGGGTGATGATCGGTGAAAAACTGGCCCAGACTGCGCTATTTTTCGGTGCAGACGACCTTGACGGCACCATCATCGAAGAACGGATCACCCATACGGCAGGTGCCAAATCAGCCAAGGGTCTTACACGGAATAGCATGGAGCATCTCATCAAATCCGCAGGGCTCGTTCCCGTGGAACGAGATTCGTTTTACAACGAAGTGAAGGGGGCCGCATGATCGAACGGATATGTGAAAAAATTAACAGCGGTGAACGGATTTCAGCATCCGAAGCCCTTGAATTATACACCGGTTGTGATTTTCTTGTTCTCGCTGACCTTGCAGACAGGATCAGACGGAAAAAACACCCCGAACCTGTGGTGACTTTTGTGGTGGACAGAAACATCAACTACACGGATATATGCGTTTCCGAATGTCGATTCTGTGCTTTTCATAAAAAAACCGGCAATGGTGATGGCTATGTGATCACACGTGAGCACTTGAAACAGAAAATCGAAGAGACCCTGGCTCTGGGCGGAACTCAGATCCTTCTTCAAGGCGGCATGAATCCTGATCTTGATCTTGATTTCTACCTTGATCTTCTTCACTACATCAAAGACAATTTCCCTATTCATATCCATGGTTTTTCACCCACTGAAATCCACTACATTGCTGAAACGAATGGTCTTTCAATAAAAGACGTGATCAAACAATTCATGGACGCAGGTCTTGGCTCCATCCCCGGAGGCGGTGCAGAAATATTGGTGGATGAGGTGAGGCAGACTGTTTCACCCAGAAAATGCAGTGCCGTTGCCTGGCTTGACGTTATGGAAAAAGCCCATGAACTGGGCCTCCGAACCACAGCCACCATGATGTTCGGTCACCTTGAAAAGCCGGAACACATCATCCAGCATCTTGATAAAATCAGAAGTCTTCAGGACAGAACCCAGGGCTTTACAGCCTTTATTCCCTGGACATTCCAGCCAGGTAATACGGAAATTGACGTTGCTCCCAAAACTGGCGTGGAATACCTGAGGGTTCTGGCTCTTAGCCGCATCTATCTGGATAACGTGGACAACATCCAGGCTTCCTGGGTGACACAGGCCGATAAAATCGCTCAGACAGCCTTGGCTTTTGGTGCCAACGACATGGGCAGCACCATGATTGAGGAAAACGTGGTGGCGGCTGCCGGTGTTGATTTCATGCTGCCCAAAGAAGAGTTAATCCGCCTGATCAGAACAGCCGGTTTTACACCTGCACAGCGTGACTGTTTCTACACTATCATCAGGGAATTTTGATGAGTATGGACATTAAACCGATTCTGCCGATTCCGGACGACGGAACTGAACCCCTTGTACACCGGGCCGGATGGGTGATGGTTGATCCCGATACCGTTATCCGTAACGGTTATGTTTGTGTGGAACAGGGGCGTGTTAAAGAGACGGGGATGTTTCATCAGGCCATCCGGGGCAAAGTTGTTGATCACGGCCCAGGGCTTTTGATGCCAGCATTCGTCAATGCCCACACTCACCTTGAACTCAGCGCTCTCAAGGGGAAATTGGCTTTCGGCGGTGGATTCGGTTCATGGGTGAGGGAGCTTCTGGTGCTTCGTGAATCCATTGGAGTCGACGGCCTTGTGGCAGGAATTGGAACTGGTGTGATTGAGCTTGTGAACTCCGGTTCTCTTGTGGTGGGAGATGTGTCGACTCTTGGAATTGTGGGGCTCCGGATCAAGGGATCGTCTCTTTCAGGCGTTTTTTTCAGGGAATATCTGGGGAATAGTCTTCCCGAACTTGCAGAAATTGAAACCGGCGATCGCTTCACGTCATCCTATGCCGGTCACGCTCCGCATACCACGTCTCCGGCCCTTTTCAAACATCTGAAAGCAACATGCAGGGCGGCAGGTCAGATCTTTTCCGTTCATCTTGCCGAATCGACGGATGAAGTGGAATTTATCACAACAGGCAAAGGGATGTGGGCTGATTTTTTGAATGAGATGGCTGTGGATTATGCGTCCTGGGGACTGCCGTTTAAAAGTCCTGTGGCCTATCTCGACAGCTTGGGGCTTCTCGACGAACAGACGCTTGCCGTCCATTTGATCCGGGCCGATAAAGAAGATATCCGCATTCTAAAGCAGCGGCGAGTTCCTGTGTGCATCTGCCTCAGGAGCAATCGGAATCTTCACAAAACCCTGCCGGATCTGGAAGCCATGATTGATGAAGGGCTTTTGATCTGTCTTGGAACGGACAGCCTTGCAAGCACTGCATCCCTGAGCATTCCCGACGAAATGCGTTATCTCACCGAAACATTCCCCCAGATTCCTGCTAAAGAAATGGTTCGCATGGCCACGATCAACGGAGCAAAAGCGCTTGGCCTTGGGAAAGTCTTCGGCAGTCTTGAACCCGGCAAAATGGCATCCATGGTCTATATTCCCCTATCAGCCGAAACAGAACAGTCGTTGTTCGAAAACATAATATTATAACGGAGAAAATCATGTCGGAGCACGAACAGGTCAAAATCGGTCGCATCAGTTACATCAACGTGGCTCCGGTTTATTATGGTCTTGACCGTAACATGAACCCCTCCTGGCTGACCATGGTCACAGAGCCTCCCGCTGTTCTCAACGGAATGCTGGAACGGGGAGACATTGTTTTAAGTCCAGTTTCCTCAGCAGCCTATGCCAAGAATCATAAAGATTGGATGATCATGCCCGATCTGTCCATTTCAAGTTTCGGAAGCGTGATGAGCGTGATCCTTGTCAGCCGTTATCCCCTTGAAGAACTCCACGGGCGACGCGTGTTTTTCACGGAAGAATCTGCCACAGCAGCGGCTTTGACACGTTACATTTTTTCGATCACCAACATTGACCCTGTAATCGAGACAGGGAAAATCACCGATTCAAGCAGTCTATCCCATACGGCAGACGCAGCCCTTGTCATCGGCGACACCGCCCTTATCCAGAACTGGCCCGCCCATTTCACCTATGTGTATGATCTGGGTGAGATGTGGAAAACCATGACCGGCCTTCCCTTTGTTTTTGCCGTCTGGGCCGTTCGCCGGGATTTTGCAAGAAACCATCCACAAGCCCTTGAAGACATCAAAGCACTGTTCCGGGATTCTAAGCTTCTGGGAGAGTCCCACAAAGACGAAATCGTCGAAAACGCCAGCCTGAAAACCGGCCTTTCCAAAGACCTCTGCCGATCCTATTTCGAAAACCTGATCTGCGACCTTGGACCCCTTCATCACAAGGGTCTTGAGACTTTTTTTAAAGGACTTTTTCGGGTTGGGATTATATCGTCTGATGTGACTATCGAATATGCGTAAGGCCAGCGTCATATAGATAAGTAATCATATGACGCTGGTCAAATAGGCAGCCTTGTCTATCCTGCACTCTGTCCTTTTATCATGGATAATTTAAGTGTGGTATGGGTTTTGTCTTTCCAGGGCCAGATCATGGCTATGATTTTACATTCTTCAAATTCTTTGTAATACAATGTCTGGCCCACCCTTATCCCGCCAAAACTCCGGGTCATGGAGGCAAGGTTATCGTCGGGTTTCTGCCATTTCGATTTCATGGGAGGGCCAAGGAGTCCTGCAAGGGTCTTGTCCCATTTTTTTAAGTCTTTGTTGAAAAACACAAGCTCACTGTAGTTGTCGGTCCTTTTTCTCTGTTTGGATATGGTAAGTTCGATGAGCTTTTTTTCAATTTTTTCCAGCATGCTATCCTCCTGTGAACATGGATGCCAACTTTCTGATGGATAAAATAATGACGTTAAACGTGTCTAAAACAAAAGGCTTGAAAGATTGAGAATGTGTTCCGGTCAGAAGAGAAGATCGTTTCAGTCAGATAAAAGTTTACGATCACTTGAACTTGAGAATGTAAAAAAGCCTGTGATTTGTCATGTTTTGATCAATAGTATCACAAGGGAAAACCGATGATCAAGACGCATGATATAATTATTTTTCTTTGGTGTTTCAAATTAACATGCGAAAAGCGGGAGCACACTCGGCTTCATCAGGCCTTTTCGCCGGGCGAGTTCAAAGAAATGGTCGATGGCCGTTTCTCCTTCTTTGCCAAGGTCGATGGTGAAATCGTTGACGTAAAGGGCGATGTGCTGTTGGATGACATCGTCTTCCAGTTCCTGGGCATGGTGTTTGATGTAGGTCTTGGATGCGTCTGGATTTAGGAAACCGTAGCGGACGCTATTGGCGATGGACGTTTCGATGAGGCGACTCATATCATCCGGAAGATCACGCCTGACGGCGATGCCTCCCAGGGGAATGGGCAAGGATGTTTCGCTTTCCCACCATGCCCCCAGATCTGCAATCAGTTCAAGTCCGTATGAGGGATAAGTGAATCGGCCTTCGTGAATGATCACGCCGAAATCGTATTCACCGCTTGAAACAGAGGGCATGATCTGGTCAAAGATCATGGGAACTCCATCAGGTTTCTTGCCAAGGTAAAGTCCGAGAAGAAGGTTTGCCGTGGTTTGAAGTCCGGGTACGGCGATTTTTGCATCTTTTATTTTTCTGAGATCCGCCCCTTTACGGGCCACAATAAGAGGGCCGCAACCCCGACCAAGAGCCGCACCGCTTCGTAATAGGCCGTAAGTATCTTGAAGATTGCCGATGGCTGCGAACGACAGTTTTGAAATGTGATATAACCCGTCGCACGCTTTTCTGTTCAGACTTTCCACGTCGTCAAGAACAACGGAATAGGACAAGCCGCTGAGGGGTATAAGGCCGTGGGTCAGGGCGTGAAAGAGAAACGTGTCGTTCGGGCAGGTGGAATAAGCCAGGGTCAAAGATGTTTTATTCATGGTTCCATCCATCCGGGTATGTCGATGTATTTGATAAGGTGCATCACGGCAAGGGCGTTGTTTTTAAATGACAGGGGAAGATCCCAGGAATTTCTGTCTCGTCGTCCCACAATGTTGCTTGCGGCCCTGATTTCAAGAAAGGGAATCCGGTAATGCAGCGCCACATGAGCCGCCGCCGAGCCTTCCATGGATTCCATGATTGGGTTAAAGGCGGTGTATAGTTTTTCTGCCCGTTCATCCGTTGCGGTGATGGTGGATACGGTGATGAATGGTCCTTTGAACACGCGTGCTCCATCACTATTTAAGTTTTGAAGCAGAGTGAATGCCTTGGCTATGATATCCTTGTCGATGGGATAAGTGTTTGTGACAGGCCCATTATCCGTTTCAAGCAAGGGGAAGGGCAGGGGCGTCGGAAGAATGTCCATCGGATTAAGTGGTTCAATACCGGTGTGGATATCTGTCTCACGTTCAGCAATTCCGATATCTCCGATTCTGCCTGTGGTCTGACCGAAGATTCCGGCACAGCCGCATTGAATGATCAGGGACGGACGGATATATTCAATGGCAGCACCAAGGGCTTGTGCCGTGTTCACCATTCCGGGGCCGGTGATCAGAAGGAGGACGTCCTTGCCGGAAAGATTGCCCCGAAACGCATGGCGTCCGCCAATGGTCAAGATACGTCCATTCTCAATGGCCTGGGCTATGGCCTCTGTCTCGCCAACAACGGAAGAAGCGATAAGGATGGGACTTGAGTTTTTAGGTATACTCATGGGTGATCCCTCGACACATCATGGCAACGATCTGGTCAATCCATTGCATCACATCCGCTTTATCCGCACTGTAAATGCCCGTGGTGCAGGCGGCGTGGGGTTCGGTTCGAGAAAGAAGAAAACGGTCCATCACCGCGTCGATGATAAAACCGGCTTTAGCCAGATCCGTTTCCGGTTTAAGTTCCCCTTTATCCCTGGCTGTTTCAAGCAGGGAAACGATGTATTCCAAACTGTAAAGCCTCAATGCGGACAACAGCTCCTGACGCATGGGCATGGATTCGTCATTTAAAAAAGTCACGTACAGTCTGTAAACGGAAGGGTTCTCTTCGATAAAGAGGACACCGGCTTCCAGGGTCTTTTTTAACCTTGAAGAGACATGCTGATCAACGGTTTCGGATCTTACGTTTTTAAGGTATTGCTTCACCTTTTCCATGGAATCTGCGAATACATACAGGAAAAGAGCGCTTTTATCTTCGAAGTATTGATAAACTGAGCCTTTAGCAATTCCCAGTTCTTTCACCATAGCATTGATGCTGGCGCTCCTGTACCCTTTTTCACTGAATTCCCGAACAGCGGCAAGGATGATTTTTTCCTGTTTGGAAACGGGAAGGTTCAGAAAGGTTTTTAAAGGTATGGTATCGCCCATGGCTTTGACAGGGTTCAGTTCATGTTTCGGATGGCAGTCATGGCCAGGTTGTATCCCTGGACACCAAGTCCTGCAATCTGGCCGGTGGCCACGCCTGACACCATGGAATGATGCCGGAATTCTTCCCGTTTGTAGATATTGGAAAGGTGTACTTCAATAATGGGAATGGTGTGAAGCATCAGAGCATCCCTGATGGCCACACTGGTATGGGTGTAAGCCGCAGGGTTGATGATGATTCCCTGAACTTGGCCCATGGCAGCTTGAATTTTTTCGACAATAGCCCCTTCGTAATTGGACTGGAAGCATTCCAGTTCTATGGAAAGGCCTGCCGCCATCGTTTTTAGGCGGCTGTTGATATCATCAAGGGTTTCATGACCGTATATTTCCGGTTCTCTTTTCCCCAGCATGTTGAGGTTGGGGCCGTTAATCAGAAGAACTTTAATATGTTTAAGTGAAGAAGCCATGGGACGCCTCCCTTCTCTTATTATGATTGAATTTTGCTTCTGAAATCCCTGATGGTTTCAGCGTAATCAGGACTGTTGAAAATTGCCGACCCCGCCACGAATGAATCAACACCCGCATTAGAAATTTCTTCTATGGTTTTACTGCTCACACCGCCGTCGATCTGGATGAGGGTGGATAGCCCCTGATCCAGGATAATCTGTTTCAGAGCCCTCACTTTGTCCAGGCTGTTTTTGATGAAACTCTGTCCACCAAATCCAGGGTTGACACTCATGATCAGGACAAAGTCCAGATCTTCAAGCACCCATTCGATGGACGAAAGGGGGGTTGCGGGGTTCAGAGCCACACCTGCTTTTACGTTTGATTCTTTGATCAGGTTGATGGTCCTGTTCAGGTGAGTGCAGGCTTCAACGTGTACGGAGATGAGATCCGCTCCGGCTTTGATGAAATCGGGAATCATGTTATCCGGTTTTTCGATCATCAGATGGACGTCCATTAAAAGATCGCAGGATTTTCTGGCTGCTTCCACAATGATCGGGCCGTAGGTGATGTTGGGGACAAAGTGTCCGTCCATCACGTCAATATGAATCCAGTCGGCCCCGGCTCTTTCAACAGCTTTAATCTCTTCACCGAGTTTTGTAAAATCCGCCGATAGTATGGATGGTGCAATGATTTTCATTCCAATTCCTTCATTGTTCTTAATTATAAATTTGTGTTTTGACAAGGGCACCGTCAACATAGACTGACAGAGTGGCCTTGGTGTTTACGGGAACCATGAGCCAGATTTCTTCGCCCGGTTTGACGTATTCGTTGTAGATATCCTGGCTTTTCCCTTTGGTGGTCATTTTAACCCGGACTTGTTTGTTCATGAAGCCGTAATCCACCTGATACGTTAAAATGCGGGGACCGGCATCAGCTGGGTAGTTTCCTTCGGAGTCGTCAGCTCTGTTTATAGTAAAGGTGATCGCAGCACCTTCCCTAATTATGGTGCCTGGGACAGGATAATGGGCGATAACCGAATCAGGCTCTGCTGTTTCAGACAAGGAGTTCTTGATCTCTCCAACCTTCATTCTGTTCTGTTCAATGGCGAACAAGGCATCGTCGATGATCATGCCTCTGAAATCGGCCATCATGTATTCTATCGGTTTTCTGCCAAGACTGATCAAAAGGTCGATACCACTTCCCTGCTGGATTTCCGATCCCGGCTCCGGGTACTGGGTGATGACAGCGTTGGCTGGTATTTCATCGTTGTGCATGTAAGATTGGGATCTAAGCACCAGACCGTTATCAGATAAAAGCATGTCCACATCCTGAAGAACCATGCGGGTGAGGGCAGGGGTGATGATGGACTGAATCCCTTTTGAAAATACGATCTGGACATCCCTGTCTTTTTTGATAACGGTTCCAGGCTCCGGATCCTGGAAAATGACGTGGTTCCGGGGTATCTGACTTGAGAATTCTGATCCACTGACTTTGGTGTTGAGACCCAGTCCGCTCAGAATTTCAAGAACCTGGACTACTTCTTTTTCCATCAGATCAGGCACCACAACGCTGTCTTCGCTTTTTATGAAATAGCTGAGGGCAAGATAGGCAGATAAACCAGTAATGATAAGAAAGATTGCAAACAGAAATCCGATTTTTATTATTTTCGTTATCATGGCACCCAAGGATGATGATTGGCAAAAAAAGCCGGTTTAGCTTTGTTAATTAAATGCAAACTTTCAAATATATCAAAAGCCAGTTGAATGCAATTTTCTTTTCCGATTGCATGGTTTGTACTGACCACATTTTCGATAAAATTACAGGTGTTGGTTTCGATGACCGATAATTTCTTTATGATGTGTGAGTTGATTATCACCGATTGTCTTGAGATATCTAACCCTTTATTCGATATTTTGTTAAAAAAAAGGAAATAATGATGGATGCCAACATTGTCAATTCTTTCATAGAAGCGACACTGAATACCCTTGAAACATCGGCGTCAACAAAAGCGGAAAGAGGGAAGTCCTACCTAAAAAAAACCGCCGATGCGACTGGGCCGATAACAGGCATTCTGAAGATGAGTGGTGATTATAATGCTACGATTTCAATTACTTTTTCTAAAAATGGAATTTTATCCATTGTTTCAAAGCTGTTCGGGGAAACGATGAGTGACCTGAATGATGAAATAAAAGATGCCGTGGGTGAAATCTCAAATATGATTTCAGGTCAGGCAACCAATACTCTTGCACAAAGTGGCGGAAAATACAAAGTCAGCTTGCAGACTGTTATACTTGAAGAAAAACATAAGATACCTCATATCGGTAAATTACAGCCGGTTGCCTTGCCGTTCAAGACGGAAGACGGGGAGTTTACTCTGGAGATCAGTTTCGAACAGCTATAAAGACCTGCGGCTGATCACCCCACAATACCTGATATTCCAAAATACCACATGATTATGTCTTCACCGAAAAAGACATATAAAAACGCCCCGAAGAAAGAAACGGGCCAAAGGGAACGGCAAGTTTCATATTGTTGCGTGTGATGATCATGACGGTGATTCCCACAATGGTTCCAATGGCGGATGAAGCGAAGATGGTAAAAAAAACGCCTTTCCACCCTATAAGAGCGCCGATCATGGCCAGCAGTTTGATATCCCCCCCACCCATGCCTTCCTGTTTGGTGATCAAGCTGTAGGCTTCTGCAATGAGGAGAAGGGACCCACCGCCAAGAAGGATTCCAAATAAGGAGTTTTTATAACCCATGTCGGGTATGAATAATGCTCCGATAAAAAAAATGGGAATACCCGGCAAAGAGATTTTATCCGGAATGATTCGGTGATCGATATCGATAAACGTGATAACCAGAAGGGTTGAAAGAAAAATAATATAAACGAAACACTCCACACTGATATCGAATTTCAAATAACAGAACAACCACAACAAACCTGTGATCATCTCAATCAGTGGGTATCTACATGAGATCGGATGTTTACATGCTCTGCATTTTCCGAGTAAAACAAGATAACCCAGCACAGGGATATTGTCATAGAATTTGATGGGTGTTTTACAGTTCGGGCAGGATGAACCAGGTTTGATTAACGATAAAGACAAAGGGATTCTATAGATACAGACATTCAAAAAACTGCCCACACATAACCCGTAGATAAGAAATGAAAAGCGTATGAATATTTCAGGCATCATCGTTTCGTTTCGTGTCTGTCTGACACAAGTTGTGTTTGAAATGAATTCAGGATTTAAAAATTCAGCAAAAAAAATTATGGATAGGTTAAGTTCACTTGAACAAAAAATCAAGTCAGATGTTGTAAAACAGCGAAACTGATTTATAATATTACCCACATCCACGTTAAATTAAGGATGGTTTAATTTGTATAGAGAGTTTTCACCCAAACCTCCAGGAGAAATAATGGCTCAAAGTGATAATGATGATCTTATCAACGTTATTGAGGATGAGAATCATGATGTGAATATCCCCGATACGTTGCCCTTGATGCCGGTGAGAGATATCGTTATTTTCAACGATATGCTTTTGCCCCTTTTCGTCGGCAGGGAAAAATCGGTCAATGCCGTTTCTGAGGCCATTGATAAAGGAAAATATCTGTTTCTTGTAGCTCAAAAAGATTCAACAGTTGAAGACCCATCGATTGAAGAAATATATGAAGTCGGTACCATAGCGAAAATTCTTAGAATCCTGCGTCTGCCCGATGGCCGGTTGAAAGCCCTTGTTCAGGGAATTGGTAAAGGAAAAATTGTTAAGTATCTGCGTAAGAAATCATTCTACAGGGTGAAGATTGAGCGGATTTCAGAAGACAGCCTGGTTGCTGTGGATCTGGAAACGGAAGCTTTGATGAGGAATGTAAGGGAGCAAAGCGAAAAGATTCTCTCCTTGCGTGGTGAGCTGTCAGGAGAAATTACGTCGATCCTTGAAAGCATTGAATCCCCCGGTAAATTAGCTGATCTTGTTGCTTCTAATCTCCGGTTGAAAGTTGAAGACGCCCAGACACTTCTTGAAAACCAAGATCAGGTTAAGCGTTTGAGCAAGATTAACGAATTTCTGACACGAGAGGTTGAGCTTTCAACGGTACAGGCCAGAATTCAGACCGATGTCCGCGATGAAATATCAAAAAGCCAGAGGGATTATTACCTTAGAGAGCAGGTCCGTGCCATTCACAAAGAGTTGGGGGAACTGGACGAAAAGGCTGTAGAGCTCGAAGAATACAAGAAGAACATCGCCAAGTGCAAGATGCCGGAACATGCTAACGATGAAGCGCTGAAACAGCTTAAACGTATGGAGACCATGCATCCGGATTCTTCCGAGGCATCGATCATCAGGACGTATCTTGACTGGATGATCGAGCTTCCCTGGAGTAAATCCACCAAAGACCATCTGATCATTCAGGACGCAAAACAGTATCTCGAAAAAGAGCATTACGGACTGGATAAGATAAAAGACAGGATCCTTGAATATTTAAGTGTTCGCAAGTTAAATCCCAATATGAAAGGTCCGATTCTTTGTTTTGTCGGGCCTCCGGGCGTGGGTAAAACATCCCTCGGGCAAGCGATAGCAAAGGCAATGAAAAGGGAATTCGTCCGCATGTCCTTAGGTGGAATCCATGATGAGGCAGAGATCAGAGGACATAGAAGAACTTACATCGGCGCTTTACCGGGTCGTATCATTCAGGGATTGAAACAATGCGGAACAAACAATCCCGTGTTTATGATGGATGAAGTGGATAAAGTGGGTTCGGATTACCGGGGAGATCCTTCATCGGCACTTCTTGAAGCGCTTGATCCTGAACAGAACTCTCAGTTCAGCGATCATTACCTGAACCTGTCGTTCGATCTTTCAAAGGTGATGTTTATCTTGACGGCCAATCAGACCGATACCATTCCTTCGCCCTTGCTCGACAGAATGGAAATCATCAATTTGTCCGGCTATACCCTGGAAGAAAAAAAAGCTATTGCGGAAAAGTATCTTATTCCAAGGCAGATCAAGGAAAACGGTCTCAAAGAGAAACATGTTGAATTCAGCAAGGGTTCTCTTGAAAAAATCATCGAAGAGTATACAGCAGAGGCCGGTGTCAGGGGGCTTGAAAGAGCTTTGGGTAAAATCTGCCGTAAAATCGCCCGAAGCGTTGCTGAAGAAGAAACGAAAAAGAAAAAAAAGAACATCATTAATCATAAAATCAATAAACTGACGATTCAAAAATACCTTGGACCTCCCCAGTTCATGCCTGAAATGGATAAGGAAGAGAGTCAGCCGGGACTTTCAACCGGCCTTGCCTGGACCCAAATCGGTGGTGAAGTTCTTTACATTGAAACCACTCTTGTTCAAGGGAAAGGGGAGCTTCTTATTACGGGCCAGCTTGGTGAGGTGATGCAGGAATCCGTTCGAGCGGCGGTAAGTTACGTCAGAACAAAACTTCGTGCAATGAACGTCAAAGACGTGTTTGAAAACAGTGATGTTCATATTCATGTACCGGCGGGCGCGACACCCAAAGACGGACCATCTGCTGGAATTGCCATAGCGACCTCAATCCTGTCCGCCATTCTTGAAAAGAATGTTAATCGTGATGTGGCGATGACAGGGGAAATCACTCTTAGGGGACGGGTTCTGCCCATCGGAGGATTGAAAGAGAAAGCTCTGGGTGCTTTGCGTGGCGGAATTAAGACAATTATATACCCAGAAAAAAATAAAAATGATCTTGTTGAAATCCCTGCCAATATTAAAAGAAAAATCAAATTCATACCGGTCAAAAATGTTGATGAGGTTCTTAATATTGCGATATGTGATTTTTCAAATATCGATAAAAAATTCTTAATAAAAAAGGCCGGGACAACGAAGAAAAAACCAGAAAAAAAGGCAAGCAAGACGTCATGATCATACTTGCCATAGATACGTCGGGATTGGGATGCAGTGTTGCACTTACAGATAAAACCGAGCTGATCGCTGATGTGAATTTAAGGAAGAACGAAACCCACTCAAAACATCTGATGGGGGTTATTAAGGATGTTCTTCGTATATCGGGGACTGATATGGAGGCTATTGATGGATTTGCTTTATCCCATGGCCCTGGCAGTTTTACAGGACTTCGCATCGGATTGAGCACCATCAAAGGTCTCGCCGTGGCAACAGGTAAGCCGATTGTGGGGATATCCAGTCTTGATGCCCTGGCTTATGGTGTTCATTACCCGGATTGCCGTCTGTGTGCTATGATCGATGCACGAAAAGATGAAGTTTTTACAGCCTCTTACATCAAGGAAAATGGGACGCTAAAAAAAACATCCGCTGAAAAACTTTTGGGACATGGAGAATTGTGCATGGACATCCATGAAAAAACTGTTTTTTTTGGAAGTGGTGCTGCCAGATATCTTGATATCATTACACATCGAATGGGACAGCAGGCCATTATTGCACCGAAGGCATTCCATGATGTGTATGCTAAAAATGTTGCAATGCTTGGTCTCGATGCATTCGAAAAACAAATACATGAGAATTGGGCTGAGATTGTGCCTTGTTATATAAGAAAATCTGATGCTGAAATCAATAAAGCGATTCAAAATGCTTAGCCAGCTATGGTTTGACTTTTTCTTTCTCATCTGATAGTTGATCGTCAAACGCTCAAATGATAATCATTAATTTTTTTTATGGAAATATAGAATGAATAATTATTCCTGGCCCGAGAAGCCTGGCTTAACGGCTTTTCCGATTGCACGACCTGGAATCCCCTTTATTATTGCAGCAGCCTTAACGACCTTTGTGCTTGCAATCGGTGGATTTTCTTTTTTATCGTTCATTTGTCTTGCCCTGACACTGTTTATATGTTTTTTCTTCAGAGATCCGGACAGGGTTATTCAAGATACGATGGGTGCCATATCATCGCCCGCAGACGGTAAAATCGTTTTTGCGGATCGTGTAGAGGAGAATCCTTATATACAAGGACCGTGTATCAAGATCAGTATTTTCATGTCGGTTTTTAATGTTCATGTTAACCGCATTCCTCTGGCCGGGGTAGTTTCGGAAGTAAGATATTTTCCCGGGAAATTTATCAATGCAAGTTTTGATAAAGCTTCAATCCACAATGAAAGAAATGCAGTTATCATTGATTCGGACAGAGGTTTTAAATACGCGACAGTACAAATAGCTGGGCTTATAGCCCGAAGAATTATTTGTGGAATTCAGGCAGGTGATACAGTCCAGAGGGGCGTTCGGTTCGGACTTATCTGCTTTGGATCAAGGCTTGATGTATATCTGCCAATCGATATGGATATTGCCGTTAAGATGGGTGATAAGGTTCAAGCAGGGACAACAATTATCGGAAATTATAAGCATGGATGAACATAAAATTTCTCGTAAAGATAAATTAAAACGCGGGATATACATTCTTCCGAATGCGTTCACATCGTTAAATATTTTTTGCGGTTTTTTTTCGATCATAGCAGCTATAAGTGACAGGTTTGACGATGCCGCCATTGCTATTCTGATTGCTGTGATCTTTGATTCTCTGGATGGCAAGATCGCACGTGTAACACATACCACAAGCCAATTCGGTATCGAATACGATTCACTTTCAGATTTGATTTCATTTGGTCTCGCACCATCGTTGTTGATGTATATGTGGGTACTAAAACCTTTGGGAAGAATAGGATGGTTGGCCGCATTTCTTTTTACAACATGTGGCGCTTTGAGGCTTGCCAGGTTTAATTCCATGGCAGATGATACGCCCAGCGCCCATTTTACAGGGCTTCCAATCCCTGCAGCAGCTGCAATGTGTGCAACGACGATATTGTTTTGCCTGAAATATTCGATTGCTGCTTTTGACCTGTCCGTTATTTTTCTGGTCGGGTTGTACACTCTTTCTTTTTTGATGGTCAGTACCATCAAATACGAAAGCTTCAAAAAAGCAGAGTTGTTTCAGAAGATGAGTTTCAACGTACTTGTGAAGTTTATTCTTGTTTTTATCGTAATAGCGCAAAAGCCACAGTTTCTGCTTTTTGCAATTATTTTACTTTATATTTCTTCAGGACCGATACATTCTCTCTACGTAATGATTCGATCTCGACATGAAAAAAAAATAAAAACCCATAAATTATAGATTTATTTTTATTTGTAGTGTATATTTCACGACCCTTTTCAGGAATTGAAGTTTTTTTCAGTACTTTTCTTGAAAGAGGTTTTGTTTTTTTATTTGCCTAATCAGGAGAGCACCTTGGAAAGACTGCCTATAACAAAAGAAGGCCACAAGAATTTAAAAAATGAACTCATAAAGCTCAAAACCATTGACAGACCGGAAACGATCAAGGCAATCGAGGTTGCAAGGGCTCATGGTGATTTGTCTGAGAATGCTGAGTACAGTGCTGCGAAAGAACGACAATCTTTTATTGAAGGACGTATTAACGATCTTGAGTACAAGGTTGGAAACGCAGATATTATCGACCCTTCTAATCTCCCTACAGACAAGGTCGTATTTGCAAGTACGTTTATTCTTGAAAATATCGATACGGGAGAAGAAGTCAAATATCAGCTTGTGGGTGAAGATGAATCGGATATCGAAAAAGGTAAAATTTCAATATCTTCTCCTCTGGGAAGAGCCATATTAGGTAAATCTCCTGGCGACGAAATCACACTTCAGGCACCTGGGGGAAAACGATCCTATGAGCTTGTTGCAATAGTAATTTAACAATATATGAATGGAGGTCAACTTTGGCTCGAGTTACCATAGAAGATTGTCTTGATAAAATTCCAAACAGATTCATGCTTGTTCACATGGCTGCAAAACGCGTTAGACAAATTCGTGAAGGCGCTGAATTTCTGGTAAAATCATCCGATAATGAAGATGTTGTTACTGCTTTAAGGGAAATTGCAGCAGGAAAGGTATATATAAAATTACCGGGAAAAGACTGATCCTTGCCGTTGTTCAGTAAAACATATCGTCTGATCAACAGACTTGCTGGAAAGGCCATTCATCAATATCAAATGATTCAGGACGGCGACAAAATTGTCGTCGGCCTTTCCGGCGGCAAAGACAGCTTGACCCTTCTTCATGTTTTAAGAGAAAGACAGAAGAGAATTCCTGTAAAGTATCACATTTTTCCCGTTTACATCGATCCCGGGTTCGAAAAAAGCTACGCTGAATCGCTTCAACGCTATTGTTCAGAAATGGGTTTTGAACTTATTTCTGAAATAACGGACCATGGCCCCTTGGCACATAGTTCGTACAATCGTCACAATCCTTGTTTTCTATGTTCAAGACTACGAAGGCAACGACTATTCGAGATTGCAAGAGATCTTGGATGTTATAAAGTCGCGCTGGGGCACAGCAAGGATGATATTATTGAAACTCTTTTCATGAACATGTTGTACGCTGGCCATATTAGTACCATGGTGCCTAAACAATCCATTTTTAATGAAGGGTTTCATATTATAAGACCTTTGTCGTTTGTTGATGAGGGCAACATAACACTGTTTTCAAAGCAAATGAAATTTCCCATATTCGCAAATGAATGCCCTTCATCAAAAAAATCAAAACGATCTGAAATTAAAGATGTTTTATCAGATCTTTACCGGTTGAGCCCCAATGTCAAAGGGAATATATTCCGCTCCATGTCCCAGGTGAGGACAGAGTATTTATTGACATAATTCAAAAACTCTGATTTCTTACTTTCTTAATGCTAAAGATGGACTATTGGATGGCTGGGAAAATGATTGATATTCAAAAACTAAAAGACTATCGAAATATACCCATTGATCAAGTTGGTATAAAAAACCTTAAATATCCGATCAAGGTTCTTGATCGTAAAAATGGTTTCCAGCATACGGTCGCCACGATAAACATGTACGTTGATCTGCCTCATCATTCCAAGGGGACTCATATGAGCAGATTCGTGGAACTGCTTCATACGTTTCAACTGGAAGTTTCTTTAAAGTCCTTTGGTATAATCCTCGAAGAAATGAAAACAATCCTTGATGCAGCTTCTTCCCATGTTGAAATGTCATTTCCTTATTTTATCGAGAAGAAAGCTCCTGTAAGCCAATCTCCGGGGCTTGTCAATTACAGTTGTACATTTGCCGGGACCAATGACCGGTTCGGAAACCTCGATCTTGTTTCCGAAGTGATCGTACCCATAACATCTCTGTGCCCCTGTTCAAAAGAGATCAGTGATGCCGGGGCTCATAATCAGCGGGGTGAGGTAAGGCTTTCAACGCGGTTTAATAAATTTATCTGGATTGAAGATATGATTGATCTCGTTGAAAGGGCGGCTTCATGTGAAGTGTATTCCGTTCTTAAACGAATTGATGAAAAATATGTGACGGAAAAAGCGTATAATAATCCCAAATTTGTTGAGGATGTTGTTCGTGATATTGCTCAGGAATTGAATTCAGACGATAACATCATCTGGTTCTCTGTTAGCGCCGAAAATTTTGAATCCATCCACAACCACAGTGCCTATGCATGCATTACAAGCGGTGATAAACCGGAGATAAAACAGCGCTGAATTTTAAATAGACGACCTCTTTCATTGAATCAATGAGATCTGTCTTTTAGGTGGCAGGATGGAGGGTAGCATTTGTTCTATTTTTCCAGCAGATTTTCCGGGAGTATTACAAAAAATTACGTAAGAGTATATTTCTTTATTTTGACGTGAAAGAAAACCCACCCGAGTCGAAATACCCGTTAAAGTTCCAGTTTTAAAATTGAAATTGTTTTTTGATTTCATCAGAAAACGGTAATTGATAAATTTTGAAAGTAGCGCAGACATATTCTCGGCAGAAATTCTGTTCTCCCGAGACAATCCAGAGCCTTCGACCAGTGTATAATCCGTAATATTAAACTGACTTTTCGTGTATTTCTTAATAGCCATGACACCTTTATCAAGGTTTCCAGGCGCGCCATAGACCTTGGCTCCTATTGAGACAATCAATTGATTGGCAATATAGTTGTTTGAAAATTCAAGCAGTTTTTTGACCACATCTTGCAGCGTAAAAGGCGATTCAAACCTGTATACCAGTTGCTTCTCATTTAATATGCTATTATCTGAAATAATACGCCCTTTGACAGAAATGCCTTTTTTCTCAAGGAAAAATTTGAAAAGAGAGCCAGCGTAAAGGTCTTGTTCACTCACCTTGAGAATGATTCTGCCCTGGTTTAATCCCGATTGTCTGATTTGATTGAATAAAAATTGAAAGATGGGTGTTTGCTCTTCGGCACTGAAAAACACTCCGTCACTATCGCGGAAGAAATTAACAGTGTTGAAGTTGGCACTTAAAGCTCCAATGGGTGCATTATAAGGTTCGTATGACCCACACGTTGTTCCCGGAATACGTATGGGTTCAAAATACGATTGATCAATGATGATATGGTTGATCCCCTTTGTATTAGATGACAGGATGGGTTTGACTTCTTCACATGCTTTTGAAACAACTTCTGAAGTCAGTAGAGGGTCTCCGTAACCTTTTATTATGAGATTCGATTCTTTATCTAAATAGAATTCTGTTTTGAATCGATGGCTGTCCTCCAGATAATGAAATGCGGTAAGAGCTGTGAGGACTTTCAATGTTGACGCCGGAATCAGCTTGTTGTCAGCATTCTTTGATAAAATAACATTTCCGGCTTGATCTTTAACCAGTATCGCGTCATTTTTACCAATAGCCTGATGGATGGGGTTGTATTCGGCATCTATAAAACCTGCTGATATAACATTCATCAAGGGAATCAGGATCAATAATAGACACAGCCATCTGTATTTCATATTTATTCCTTATAGAAAGCTATATAAGCTTTATATGTCATGTAAATATCCGCTTTACTTGATATTTCGAACGGTGAATGCATGGATAAAAGGGCCGGGCCACAGTCGATGATATCCATTCCGTAAATGGCCAGGAATTTGGATATGGTTCCACCACCGCCTTGATCTATTTTTCCAAGCTCGCCAGTCTGC
>JBAZWJ010000024.1:24083-74947 GCA_041660385.1 Desulfobacteraceae bacterium
GTCATTATTATTAAAGGTTGATCGAATGATACTCATATACTCCGCGCTTGCGTCGCTTGAACCGGATTTTCCTCCCGTTCCTGTGAATTTAGTGACACAAACGCCATAACCCAGTTTGGCGGCATTTCTCTTTTCATGAACATCCTGATAATCAGGCTCTATTCCCGCATTTACATCTCCCGAAAGCATCAGGGAATTAAAAAGAATTTTTCTTAACGTTCTTTCGTTAGACTGAATTCCTTCAATCTCAAGAATATCGGATACGAAATCTTCAAAAAAGCGGGATTTCGCTCCAGTGTTGCCTTCGCTCCCAATCTCTTCTTTATCAAAAAATAGGCAGACAGCATTCTGCTTGGGTTTGGCCGTACCGAACAACGCTTCAAGAGACGTAAACACACAGGCCCGGTCATCCTGGCCATAAGCCCCTATGAGACTTCGATCAAGTCCGATGTCTCTCGCCGGTCCTGAGGGAACCACTTCGATTTCGGAACTGACAAAATCTTCTTCGGTCATCCCGTACTGGTCATTAAGGATTTTAAGAATCGCTAATTTGAAACGTTCTTTGACCTTACTATCACCGATGGGCAAGCTCCCCACAAGGATGTTCAATTTTTCACCCTCAAAAGCCTCCGACAGTTTTTTTGTAGCTTGTGCTTTTGCCAGGTGGGGTAAAAGGTCTGAAATACAAAATACAGGGTCAGAATCGTTTTCTCCCATGACAATGGGGATGCTCGTTCCATTTTTAAGCATCACAACCCCGTGAATCGCAAGAGGGCGAGCAAGCCAGTGGTATTTTTTGATTCCGCCATAGTAATGGGTTTTCATCAAGGCCAAATCCATCTCTTCGTAAAGAGGATTCTGTTTCAAATCAAGCCTGGGAGAATCCATGTGAGATCCGATAATTTTCAATCCTTGATGGATGTCATCCGTGCCGCGAACCCATAATGCAACGGATTTATTTTTATAAACTTTATAATACTTTCCTTGATCGTTCAAACCATTGTCGATGTTTGAGAAACCGTTCAGTTCTGCATGTTTTATGATGTAGGATACGGCTTCGCGTTCAGTTTTAACTTCGGTAAGAAACGCCTTATATTTATCGCAGAACTCGAAAACAAGAAGTTTTTCTTTGTTGTCGAGAACATCCCAGATCAAAGGTTGTTTTTTTTCGATCAACGTTTTTAATTTATCAATTTCTTTACTGGTGAGCTGGTTCTTCATGAGATTATTCTCCAACGAAATGACAAGATTGTATCATGATGTCTAAGCCTTGCTGTCAACTATAAGTGTTACGGGTCCGTCATTAACCAAATGTACTTCCATATGCTCCTGAAATCTGCCGGACTGGGTCTTGATATTTTGTTCGGATAACAGCTCGATAAAAGAGTTGTACAACCCTTTTGCCTTTTCCGGTCTTGCCGCATCGATAAATGAGGGCCGTCTTCCTTTGCGACAATCCCCAAGCAAAGTGAACTGTGATACGACAAGTATCTCGGCTTGAATGTCTTTGGCAGAAAGATTCATTTTACCATTATCATCTTCAAAAATCCTTAGTTCAGGAATTTTCCTGGCAAGGAATTCAACATCTTCTGGGTTGTCGGCCTGGTTTACGCCCAGAAGTACCAGAAGTCCGTGATCTATCTGGCCGACGATTGAGCCATCCACGCTGACATGACAATTTTTAACTCTTTGAACCACTGCTTTCATTCATTTACCCTGAGCACTCTATCAACGTTATCCTTGTTTCAAACTAATGCATGACCCTTTGAAATGCAAATTCCATATGGCTCTTATCGAATAACAGTAAAAAAGAAAAGCATTCAGTTGTCTTCTTTGGAATGCTGCCCGAACTCTTCGACCATGGATGTAACATCCCAACCTAAATCTTTGTCTTTTCCGATGTCCTCTTTTTCTCTGATAAGAATCTGCTCAAGGGCTTTGATTCTTTGTTTCGCTTCACGGATAAACTGGTCTTTATCATGACGAAGGCCTGTCATTTCCCGAAGGTACTGTTCATCGTGTTTGCGGAACATCTTTCGGGCATTTAAAACCTGAAAGCTCCGGTGGCCCATTTTTACAAGGACGTCGGACGCCATGCGGAGAGACGTGTCCAGGGTTTCACGGTAGACATCGTCGATACCCATGTCGATGAGTTCATGGCTGTCGGTCCATCCATTGGTTCGTGCTATGATTTTGAGATGGGGGAAATGCTTTCGGGCTGTTGATGCAATTTCTATGGTCTTGTCAGGATTGTCTACGGCAATGACAAGAATTTGAGCTGTCTGGGCTCCTGAAGCGATGAGAAGATCTGCTCTGGATGCGTCGCCGTAAAAGACCTTGAATCCCATTTTTCTCAGGAGATCCACATTGTCGGGATCAATGTCCAGGTAAGTTGCTTTTTGACCGTTAGCTCTCAGGAACCGGCCAATAATGCTGCCAACCTTGCCAAATCCGGCGATGATCACAGGGTGGGTGATATCGATGTCGTTGGTGGGTGGTTCCACTATTTCCAGAGTTCCGCAGTTTGGCCTGATGAACCGTTCGTTGATCAGCATGAGGACAGGAGTTGCTGTCATGGAAAGAGCCACCACCGCATTGAGGATATCTGCATACTCTGGAGATAGAACAAGGCTGTGGGTAGCGAACGATGTAAGGACAAAAGCAAATTCACCCCCTTGGGCGAGTGCGAATGAAAAAAGAAAGGTGTTGTCAAGACACATCCCGAATACTCGCCCAATTCCGAAAAGAACGAGAAACTTGATGAAGACATATGCCACGACGGCTCCGATGATTAAATCGGCTTTTGTGGAAATAAGATTAAAATCGATGGATACGCCCACTGCAATAAAGAAAAGACCGAGAAGAAGGCCTTTGAACGGCTCAATTTCAGATTCCAGTTCGTGGCGGTACTCATTTTGAGCTAGAACGACTCCGGCAATAAATGTTCCGAGGGCAGGGCTCAACCCCACAAGAGTCATGACCAGCGTGATACCCACAACGAGAAGAAGAGATACAGCTGTGAACAGTTCTCTGAGCCTTGTCCTGGCGATTAGCCTGAATACAGGCGTCATGCCATAGCGGCCTGCAAAGATAATGATAACGACAACGGTGAGCACGACTAAGGTCTGACTCCAGAAAGGCAGAGCGTCGATCAGGTTAGACACAGGCACAGACGCTGGTTCAGTCGCTGGAAACGCAGAAAGTAAAGGAAGAAAGGCCAGAATAGGGATAACGGCAATATCCTGAAACAGAAGAACGCTGAAGGAATTTTGACCCCCGTCGGATTGAAGCCGGTTTTTTTCTTTCAACATCTGTAATGCAATGGCTGTGGATGACAAAGCCAGGATGAACCCGGAGGCTATGGATGTCTGGAGGCTGGCACCGCTGAATACGAGGATGCCCGTGATCAGGGTTGCCGACAAACCCAGTTGGAGCCCTCCCATTCCTATAATGGCTTTACGAAGTCGCCAGATCATCGACGGCCTGAGCTCAAGCCCGACGAGAAAAAGCATCATCACCACTCCGAACTCACCCACATGCATGGCGTTTTGTTCAACATCCCCCACAAAACTCAGGACATGCGGTCCGATCAAGACGCCAGCGAGCAGATAGCCAAGGACAGATCCCAGACCCAGTCTTTTTGCAAGGGGGACAGACAACACGGCAGCTGAGAGATATACAAAAATCTGAAAGATGAACGAAGGGTCGGTCATGGATGATAACCTTTAATAATTATTTAGATAGAGGATATTCATTGAGATAATCCATTTTGCTCAGCAGTGTGAGATCGATTTTATCATCGCGAAACAACATGAGGTAATCATTATATATTTGGCGATACATTGTCATGTCATTTTCGTTTAAAGAATGGGTGCCGTGAACGACAAAAGGGGGACAATATCTCATGTTGCACATTGTCGCCGTCTGCTCGAAAGGGGATAGAAGCTGGCGGATGCTGAAACGATTGGATTGGCCTTGAATCTGGTAGAACGCTTTGGGGCCTCCGGTGGTTATGGCGTTGAAAAACCATTTTCCTTTCAGGGCATTACCCTCATGGCCATATGCCCATCCATGGACCAAGACAAGATCCTGCCATTGTTTGAGAATGGCAGGGCCGCTGTACCAGAAAAACGGATGGTGAAACACAATTACATCATGCTGCTCCAAAAGTTGCTGTTCATGGAGTCGGTCGATACCCATGTCCGGGTAAACCTGGTAGAGATCGTGAAATGTGACGCCCTCCATGCTGTCTAACCCATTTACGAGAACCTTGTTGGCCCTCGATTTTTCAAACGCCGGATGTGCGAAAAGGACAAGGATGTTTTTCAATAGGAGCCTCATAATATGTCAGACAAGATGATATCGCTGATAAAACAATTTTGGTAACTATAACATATTACACCGATGGGTCAAAGATTCGTTAGATTTGGATATGGAATAAAAAATGGGCTGGAAAAACAGCAAGGGTGAAGGTTTATACCCTTCACCCTTGCTTTCATTTGCGTAATGATCAAAGTGGCTTATCAGACAGCTTCTTTTCCTCGTTCACCTGTTCTGATTCTCACGGCTTCTTCCACAGAGTAGACAAATATTTTTCCATCGCCAATATTCCCCGTACAGGCATTTTCAACAATGGTTTTAATAACGGTTTCAACCAAATTGTCATCAATCACGATATCGATTCTGATTTTCGGAATAAAATCAACAACGTACTCAGCCCCTCTGTAAATCTCCTTGTGCCCTTTCTGTCTTCCGAAACCTTTGACTTCACATATGGTCATGCCCTGGATTCCAATGGCGTTTAGCGCCTCTTTGACTTCATCGAGTTTGAATGGTTTTATGATCGCTTCAATTTTTTTCATTATGTTTTCCTTTCGTTAACATGGATAAATGGTAATGTTTATTCTTCGCTGTACAAGGATCAATCAATTTCAAACGCACGTTCACCGTGGACAGCGTTGTCAAGGCCCAGGATTTCTGCTTCTTTTTCAACACGAATTCCATTGGTTACAAGTTTGGTTATAAAGATAACGACAAGCGTTCCAACTGCTGAATATGCAGCAGTACCTAATACGGATATCAACTGAATCACGACTTGTTTTGGATTACCATAAACCAGACCTGAGGCTGTTGATGTAATGTCAGGGCATGCGAAAATACCTGTTGCAATAGCACCCCAAATCCCGCAGACACCATGCACACCGAATGCATCAAGGGAATCGTCGTAGCCAATTTTGTGTTTAAGGACACCCACACTGAAGTAACCCAGAACGCCTGCAACAAGTCCAATGATCAAAGATCCCGGAAGATTTACAAAACCCGCTGCCGGAGTGATGGAAACAAGACCTGCCACAGCACCGGATGCGATACCTAAAACGGTTGGTTTTCCACTGCGAATCCATTCTGCGGCCATCCAGCCAAGGGCAGCCATTGCTGCGGAAGTATTGGTAACCATAAAAGCTGAAGCAGCAATACCATCGGCTGCGAGAGCACTGCCTGCATTGAACCCAAACCATCCGAACCAAAGAAGTGCTGCACCAAGTGCTGTTAAAGTTACGCTTGATGGAAACATGGCTTCTTTCCCGAATCCATGACGTTTTCCAAGGACAAGGCAGAGAACAAGACCAGCCACACCCGCATTGATATGAACTACGTTACCACCTGCAAAGTCAAGGGCTCCCATTTTGAACATCCAGCCTCCGCCCCAGGCCCAGTGGCAAATGGGGGCGTAAACCACAGTCAACCATAAGACGGTGAACACTATCCATGCAGAAAATTTCATCCTGTCAACCACGGATCCGATGGCTAAAGCTACTGTAATACAGGCAAAAGTCATCTGGAACATGAGGAACACCAGCTCTGGAATGGTTCCTGAAATACTGTTCACGCCAATTCCTGACAAAAAGAGCTTTTCAAGGCCTCCGATAACACCATTGATATCAGTACCAAAGGATAGGGTGTACCCCCACATGACCCAGACAACACTTGCCAGACAGTAAGCAATAAACGTCATGGCAAAAGTATTCAAGAGGTTTTTGTAGCGAGACATGCCACCATAAAAAAGAGCCAACCCAGCAGGTGTCATCATCATGACAAGCGCGGTGGCTACGATGATCCACGCTGTGTTCCCTGTGTTAATGGCAGGAGTCTCTTCTGCAAATACAGAAAAGGGAATAAGTGAAAAGAGCCCGGAAAGTGCAATTGATTTAAGTTTCATGATATACCTCCCAATTAAATTAAAATAAATGATATGACGAATCGAATTATGTATTTTGATTTCAAATAGCATGCCAATTGTAAGTTAATTAAAAAAATACAATAATTCATATATTTATGTTGTATATAATCGCATATATTAAAGTATTTATTTAAATTCAAACACCAATTATGTAATTAAAATATTATAAAAAAACAAAAAAGTAATTTAATAGTGGAAGTCGTCTTAAAAAGCTGAGTTTAATATTGATTGAATTCATAAAATAATTAACAATTGAGTTGACATGGTATATTAAACAATAATAATTCAAATTAAACGCTTCTGAAACAATCTAAGCATCTATAACGGAAAACATTTTTATTTAAATATACACATGAGATTTTTTTGTAATGATAAGTCTTGAATAATTATTTGGATTACGAATAACAGTTTGCCGTGGAAGAAATTATCCGGTTTGAAAAAATATAAATATAGTTCATCAATACAAAATAAAATGAATCAAATATTTTTTTATTATTATAATAATGGTATTTAAAAATTTACATAATAAACAATGGATTGTAATTCATTTATAATTTTGGTAAATTACAAAGGAATTTAATCTTTATGATATATCGATTAATGATTTACCCTTTAAAAATAGATATTTATCATGATGTTAGTTAGTTTACCGAGGGTGTCGATGAGTATTAAAGATAAAGTCAAGATGCTTTTAAAAGAAGCTGAATTATATAAATCGCAACGTCTGTTAAATGAATCTAAAAATAAGTATCTTGAAGCCATTTCTCTTATTAAGAATAATGAATTGATTCCAAATAGAGACAGTTTAATAAGTGCAATAACAAAAAAGATTGATTTTCTCAACAGTGGTATTGTTAAATGGGAGCAATCTGCGAGTACACCTGAAGTATCACCGAAAGTTCAAGATCTTATACAAAAATTATTTACAACAGATGATTTGAACGACAATGATTCTGTAAAGGCACTAAAAAGTGCTATAACTCTTGCAAAATTTGGGCAGTATAAGCGTGCGATAAAAGAATTTAATAATCTTGTTAGTATTGATCATATTTCGATTCCCGCTGCAAAAAATTCAATCAAATGTATTTTGGAAAATTCGTCCATTGATGATGCAATTGCTCAGTATAATCAGTGGGTTAATAAGAAATCTATGAAGGGTGATAAAATTCTTGTAGTTAAAAAATTTCTTCAAGAGATTATCGACAAATTAGGATTACCCATCTCAATTGATCCAACTTTTCCACGAGAAGTGCAAAAAGAATTGTTAGTTAATGAAATTAATGATCAAGAAGAAGATGATGATATTATCGATATTACATCAATTGGTATAAGATTTAATCATGGGCCTAAAAAAGGTGAACATATTGAATTTGATGTAAGTTTTCAAGCTGGTAACGTCTTAAGCTTGATTGTTTCAAGTAATGATAAACTTTTAATTGAAAGTTTAAAGATTGGTGTACGCCTTGATGACATGGATTTTTATTCTCCAATCGCAATATTTAAAGGATCCGGAATTGTTGAAGCAAATACACGGATTGAAACAGGCCCCAAAAGAGGAGATTACAGTTTGGATATCAAAATACATAGTATTTAATAATTTTAAATTATTAAATATATTTGTGTTAATGAAATTATCATCCAAGTACATGTAAACTTGGAAAATCTATTAATAATAGTTTTGATTATTACTATAAAATGGACTTGGGATCGTAGATAAATGGCAATATTCAATATTCAAAGACGTGAAATTGAGTGCAAAATAGTTTATTATGGTCCAGGTAGATGCGGAAAAACCACAAACCTAGAATATATTTTTAAAGCATTTAAGAAACAAGTGACAGGTGAAATGGTATCCGTAGATACTGAAGGTGACAGCACCCTTTTTTTTGATTTTTTACCATTAGGTTTAGGTAAAATAAAAGGTTGTGATGTAAGGGTTCAAATATTTACAGTTCCTGGACAACAAAAATATTCATCAACAAGAAAACTTGTTTTAAAAGGTGTTGATGGTATTGTTTTTGTTGCAGATTCACTAGACGTCAGACGTGAAAAAAATATGCTTTCACTAAAAGATTTACAACAAAATCTGAAAGATTACGGACTTAGTATTTCGCGAATTCCTTTAGTAATGCAATATAACAAAAGAGATCTTGCAAATGAAGGAATGCCCATCATGTCAATCGAAAAAATGGAAAGAGATTTAAACAGGCAACTCAAAGTCCCTTCTTTCCAAGCGAGTGCAATTAGAGGCGCTGGTGTTGGCAATACTCTTCAAGAATGTTTAAAGATGACTTTAATATCTCTCCAACGCGAATTGAATTGGTCTCAATAATATTTATGTATGATAAAAAAAAAGTTTTTGAAGGCGATTTGTCATTTTTAAATTTAGGAGATCTTCTGCAACTTCTTAGTACAGATAGTCGAACTGGTATATTAACTCTTTATAACAGTAATTTTAATGAGCCAGGAATAATTTATATTAAAAATGGTAATCCTTTTGATGCTTTATCACAAAATCTTCGAGGAATAAATGCGCTGTATTCATTATTTGGATGGATATCTGGAAGATTTGAGTTTGTACAAGAAGATTTTAATCGGATAGATTGTATAAAAAAAAGGATGATGGCTATAGTTCTTGATGCTCTAAGAGTTTTAGATGAAGGTGGTATTAATAAATATAATGACAATGATTTAGATAAAGAAAACAAAAACAATCCAAAGGGTTGTTCTTCTATTAAAGGACCTTTTATCGAGTATTCCTCAGTAGTTGACGAAGATGAGTATCCTGATGGTTCAAATATCGTAACTCAAGGGCGCCACGGAAACTGGTTATGGGTAATTCTTGATGGTTATGTTGATATATGTAAACAAACTGAAAATGGGAAAACGTTGGTATTGACTTCAGGTCCTGGTGCTTTTATTGGAAATCTATCAACAATTCTACAACCTGACAAAACAAGAAGTGCCACGGCTATTGCCCATGGACAAGTTCAGTTAGGAGTAATTGATACTCAAAAAATTTATAATGAACTTTCATATATCGATGATGAATTTAAAAAAATAATTATTAGTTTTGATAATAGACTAAAGAAAGTTACAGATAGATTCACTGATTTTAAATCTGGATTAAATAAAAACGAAGGTCTTCCAAAAAACACTAAAATATTAATTAATCAAGGAGATAACGTTCAGAAGGTATTTAAAATAATTCAAGGAGAGGCCTATATTGTTAAGAAGACAGAATCAAATACAACTTATTTAATGACCCTTGGAAAAGATGATTATATAGGTAATATACCTTTTTTGAGTTTAGATTATGAGCCATTTTCGATGTCAATTTATGCTACAGATAATTTAAAACTTGATATAATCGATTTAGATAAATTAAATTCTGAGTACGAAAAGCTTTCGGTTACAGTTAAAAATATAATTGAATATACATCAATGTGTATATCAGTTACAACCAATAATGCTTGCGCATAAATTATATTAATGTAGAAAGTGAGAAATATGGATAATAGAAAACATCCAAGATTTGACTCAGGAAACCTTCTATCATATGTCTGTTTGGATAACCAGAATAAAATTATTCAACAAGGGATGGGTAAAACCATTGATGTTAGCGAGGGTGGGATTCTTCTTGAAACACATGTTTCAATAAATCCTGATTATACCATTCTTTTAAGCATAGGTCTTGAAGATGAAATGGCTGATATTAAAGGTAACGTAATTTATTCAAGAAAAAGAAATGATGGGATGATTGAATCAGGTATTAGATTCGATAATGTAACTAAAGATTGTAATGGCATTCTTTTATCTTTTATAAAAAAATTTCATTTATAAGACTATTAGAGGTAGAAATGCAAGAAACACTATTTGAAACTAATTTTAACGATCTTAAACTTTATAAAAGAGGTAAGGTAAGAGATATTTACGATCTTCAAGATTCATATTTGATTGTAGCTACAGATAGATTGTCTGCGTTTGATGTAGTTTTGCCAGATCCAATACCTGAAAAGGGTAAAGTTTTAACTCAAATTTCGTTGTTTTGGTTTAAGCTAATGGAAAATATTATTCCAAATCATATTATAACAAGTGATGTGTATAAATTCCCTTCCGAATGTCATAAATATTCAAGTATTTTAAAGGATAGAAGCATTCTTGTTAAAAAAGCCAAACCCTTTCCAATTGAATGTGTTGTACGTGGATATATTTCTGGTTCAGGATGGAATTCGTATAAAGAATTTGGTAGTATTTGTGGAATTCCATTGCCAAAAGGTCTTATTGAATCTGAAAAGCTGCCTTCAACATTATTTACACCCTCAACAAAAGAAGAAGAAGGGTTTCATGATATTAATATTAGTTTTGATGATGCGGTTAATATAGTTGGAAAGGATGTTGCTGAGAAATTAAGGTATTACAGTATAAGTATATACGAAGCTTGCAGGAATATTGCTGATAAAATCGGAATAATTATTGCCGATACTAAATTTGAATTTGGTTTGTATAACGGAGAAATTATTCTAATAGATGAAATAGTAACTCCAGACTCGTCAAGATTCTGGCCAAAAGAATCATATTCTCCTGGTTGTGCCCAGAACAGCTATGATAAACAATTTGTTAGAGACTATCTACTAACGCTTGATTGGGATAAAAAGTACCCAGGACCTCAATTACCCGCAGAAATTATTAAAAAAACTTCGTTAAAATATCTTGATGCATTAAATTTATTCACTAATTTATAGATTTTGATGTCAAATATATGGAAAAGTATACATTAAAAAAAATTTTATTAATGATATAGATATTGGAGATTTAAGTTTTAAAATATCTGACGATACGAATAATGATAAGCTTGAGATATCGATTAATGAATTTGGTCTTCTAAACCCACCTATTTTGTTAGAGAATGAGAATAAACATTCAATTATTTCAGGTTTTAAAAGAGTACAATTATATAAAAATACTGGTAACTTATATATAAACGCCCTTGTTTTTGAAACTAAAAATCTCAGATAATTCATCACAGAGGCTTTTATCATTTAGCAAATTAATTAAATGCATTAGATTATTTAAAAATATTCAGTTATTGATTCTGATTCTGAATTTTATTTAAAAAAATAAGCATATTATTAAATATTGATTGCATAAATAAAATAATTCAAATTTCAAACTTATCTGATAATATAAATAGGCTTTCTTTTTCAAATGCTTATGAATTAACTATATTTAATAAAAGAATTATTATTTTGTATGAAATTATCTTTTCTGATATTAATATTTCATTCAGCAATCAAAAAGAATTATTGAATTTAATAAATGAAAATATCTGCCAAGATATTTTATTAAATGAAATTATTTTTTTATTGAAAAATTATTTTAAAGATTTTTAAAGATATTGATAACAATCTAAAATTTATATCAATATCTAAATTATTAAATCAAAGAAGATATCCATTTACAACTGAATACAAAGAAAACATTGATAATAAAGTTAGGAATTTAAATTATGATAAATACAATAAAATTAGTATATCTAATAATTATGAAGACCTTAAATATCAAATTCCAATATCTTTTAAAAATAAAAGTGAATTTGATGATCAGTGCAAAAGAATCAATAATTTAAAAACTAATAAAGATTTCATTGCTTTATTTGGATTTTAATATTACAACTTTTAATTGAAAAAAATAATAAAATAGGATAATTATTAAAATACAAATAATTAGTATTATATTATTTTTTTACATACATTGATTGAGATAATCTTTATAAATTTGTCAATGTTAACTATAACATAAGGATAATATTAATGGATTTTACTTTTGATTTTAATAAGAACCAACTTGATTCTATCGAAAATATTCTTGAAGAAGAACTAATTGGTTTAGGAGTTGAATGCGTCGTCTTAATTGATCTTGCTGGAAATGTAATAGTTAATTTAGATAATGGAAAATGTGAACATGATGTTTATTCACTTGCAGCACTTGCAGCGGCTAATTTTGGTGCTGTGAGCGCTATGGCAAATATAATAGGTGAAGAAGAATTCTCGTTATTATTTCATAAAGGTGAAAATGATAGTATTCATTTTAGTAAAATAGGTTCTGACTTACTATTATTAACTATTTTTGGTAAAGAAGTTTCATTAGGTTTTTTACGACTTAAAGTAAATGAAGCCAACAATAAGATAAAAGAACTTGTCTAATATTATTTCGATTTTTATCGTTAATAAGACTAAAAATGAGGTGTATATTGGCTTTAATTAATCCTAAAAAAAAAGAAGTTCAAGTAAAAATCGTTTATTACGGACCTGGTAGGGGCGGTAAAACAACAAATCTTGAATACATAAATAAAAAGTTCAGAAGTAGAATCAAAAGTGAAATGGTAACTGTTAAAACATACAATGACAGGACGCTTTTTTTTGATTTTTTACCTTTTGATATAGGTATGATTAAAGGTTACACAATTAAAATACAATTTTATACTGTTCCAGGCCAAGTTAAGTATAATGCTACAAGAAAACTTGTTTTAAGAGGTGTTGATGGAATTGTTTTTGTTGCTGATTCTATGACTCTTAGACAAGAAATGAATATTAAATCCTTAGAAAATTTACGTGAGAATCTTGCTTCTTTTAATAAAGACCTTAGTAATATTCCGCTTGTTATACAATATAATAAAAGAGATTTAGGTAAACAAGGTATTCCAATTCTTCCAATTGAAATATTAGAAAGTGATCTTAATTCGACTTTAAAAGCCCCTTTTTTTCCTGCAAGTGCTGTTACAGGTGATAATGTCGCAGCTACGATGAAAAAAATTATTTCATTAACTGTGATTTCCTTAAGAGAAAAACTTGATTTAGGAGGAAAATAGAAATTGAAAAATGAAAAAGATATTTCTATTTTAGATGAATTAAATAACCGTCTAGATGATTTTTTTTCTGACGATGAATATGTCGAAGAAAAAAAAAAGATTGTAGAAACAAAAAAAAGTAATGAAAATTTTGATAAGACTCTTAAAAATAATATGACAGTTGATAAACCATTTGATCTTTTAAGAGCTATATTATTAGAAATGGATTGGGAAATAAATGAAGTAAATTTAAATAAATATTTAGATGAATTAGAAATTTTATTAAATAAATTTGTTAATGATAGAGTTATTTATTTGTTTTTGAAATTATTAAAATCATTAGGTATTTATATGTTATATAAAAAATCTAATGCTAATCCTGATGTTTTAAAATTTTTATATAATTCATTTAATTGTATCGAAAAAATTATTGTTGATGATTTGTCGGTTTTCAACAAGAATTTGTTAATAATAAAAGAAACCGAAAAATTTAAGCAATTAAAATCGACTATTTTCCCAAATAAGTGTAAAAAAACTGCAAGCGATATATGCAAAAATAATAATATCAATGAAAAAAAAAAAATGAATTTTAAAAGTCTTCCAGAAGAAATTCAAAATGAAATAAATGATTATATTGAAAATGAAATAAATGCCAAAATAAATGAATTAAAGAATAGATTAAAAAATAAGGGTTTAAATAATTCTTTAAGATAGAATTACTAACAATAATTTTTATGGTTAAATAAATTATGGATTTATCTGGAAATATTTCAAATTTAGTTTTCAAAAAGAAAATTAAAGCGGATATTGGTGAATTTTCATTAGATAGTCAAATGCTTAAAGTCTTGATGAGTATTGATGGAAATAAAACGATTGATGTCATTGAAAAACAACTCAATTTGGATTCTTTTTCAATTAAAGAAACATTGTTAAAACTTAGTAAATTAAAATTAATAGAAATTGATATTTCATCAGTATCGACTTTAGATGATGATTTTTATGATTATTTATTAGAACAGCTTGTTATTGCAATAGGCCCTATGGCTGAAATCATTATAGAAGATGTAGTTAAAGATTATAATGTAAATAAGGATTCAATACCAGTTTATAAAGCACCTGAAATAATTGAATATATTGCGGATTCAATTCAAAGAAATGATAAAAAAATTAAGTTCCAACAAAATATGTTATTAAAATTAAAAAATTTATAATTAATTCTAATTATTTTATAAATATTATTTATCATAAATCCTTAGGAGTTACATATGGTAATTATATGTGAAGAGTGTGGTAAGGTATATAAACTTGATTCTGAAAAATTAAAGAAAAGTGTTAAAGGAACTTCAACCAAAATTAAATGTAAAATTTGCGATCATGTAATTAACCTAACTCTTACTGATAATGATATTTTTTCAAGTGAAAATCCGAAATTTGATGAAAGTGTCGATATCAACATTGAAGCTGAAAATAAAGCTGAAGATACATTAAGTGAAAAAATTGTTATTTCAGAAGATCCAAAAGAGAAAAATTTAGATAAAAGTACAAAAAAAGTTAAGAAAAAAATTACAAGAAATAAAACCTTTGTTTTTGGAATTAGAAGTAAAATGATTTTTATGTTTCTATTAATTCCTGTTTCTTTAACTATTGGTTTGGCTTTATTCTCTATAAAACAAATGGATAAATTAGCTACGGAAATTACTTTTCAAAGTACTGAAGTTGTAAAACAACTTGCTGAAGAAAGTATTATTAATAAAGCAAAATCTGTAGCTTCTCAATGTTCAATTTTTTTAAAAAATAATCCTGATTTAAATAAGGATGACTTTTATTTTGATCTGGATTTGAATAGGATATCTATACAACAGGTTGGATTAAAGGGATATACTGCACTTATTGAACTTCCTAATCCAGAGGATTCTGATGAGTTGTTCACTATTTGGTGTCATCCTGATCAAAAACTTATTGGAAAATCTTTATTAAAATCATTTAAGAAAAATCTAGGAAATGATTACGATAATTTTAATAAAATTATCGCTCAATTAAGACTTGGAAAGGGCAATTATGGTTATTACAAATGGTATGATAACGATAACGTTCTAAAAGATAAATTTATCGCCATTGAACCTATTGAGCAAACTAAATATATCATAATTAGTACTACTTTTATTGATGATTTTACAATGCCTATAGTAATTTTAAAAAATAAATCTGAAGAAACAACTAATAAAACAAGAAATGCTAATTACGTTATTTGTTCTATTTTAATTTTAATAATTGGTTTATTCATTATTCTATATGGTTATAGTTTATCAAAAAACATTGGCAAATTAACAGATGCTGCTGACAGAATTAGTATTGGTGAGCTTGATGTTAACATAAGTATAAAATCTAATGACGAAATTGGTGCTCTTGCAGAGGCTATTATAAGAATGCAGGATAGTTTAAGGTTTTCTATTGAAAGATTAAGAAAAAGAAGATGATCATTAAATAAAAAGGAATATTGGTATATTTATGATTATTTTTCCAAGATTAAATTTAATTATTAATGATTTAAATAGTTATTATGTTGATTTACCTAAATTATTAGAACATTATCAAGGCCTATTAAACTCTGGTTGTATATATTTTAAATCCATTTCTTCAGAATCAATTATTTATTTTGATGATGAAAATATAATTAATGGAGTATTAATCGAGAAAAATAAAATCATTAAAGAACAATTGGCTATTAATAATTTAATTGAAAGTTTTAATACTAAGAATTATTCAATCTCCATTTATGAAATTTCTCAAGATTTTGTCACTTTCTGGGCAAATATTTATGATTCAATCATAATTAAAAAAATTGTTTTAAATAATTTCAAAGATTTAGAAGTTCTTTTTAAGAAATATAGCATTGAGAAACTAACTGGTTCTTTAGAAATAAAAAATCAATCGAATATATTATTTATTTTCTTTTTTTTAAATGGAAATATGTTTTTAAGCTCAAGTTCAGAAGATAATTGGCAATTATTAGATTATAAAATTATATTAGATAAATTGAAAGAGTCATGTTTTCTTGATATAAATAACACAAAGCTAATAATAAATGTAAAAACTACTTCATTAAAGCAAAGATATTTTTTAACTAATTTTGAAAATGTTAATACCAATATCTTAAATGTAATAAAAAGAGCTCCTGTTGAACCTCCATTAAAATTTATTGAATTGTTACAAAATTTAATGATTCTATTTGAAAAATATTTTAATAATAATAAGAAAAACAAAGAATTTTTTGATAAGTTGTTAAAGAAAAAATTTATTGAAAAAGTCGATAAATTTGTTTTTTTAGATCCGTTTTCAGCTGAGTTTGCATATATTGATGGTAAAATTACTTTTACAGGAAGTGAAAATCATCAGAATTTAGCTAATTCAGTGATTGAATGTTTAAATGAAATTTCTAATGAGAATAATATGAAATTATGGTTAAAAAAACATATAGCCCCTTTAGAAGAAAAGTATTCAAATGAATTTAAAAAGTTAGAAAACAAAATATCTTATAATTAATACTTAATTACTAATTATAAATATTCAAGGAATTTTATTTCTATGCTACATAATATATTAATTGTCGATGATAATCAACCTTTTCTAAATTTAATCAAAAAAATATTTGAAAAATTTAGTAATAAATATAATGTTGTCACAACCAATAGTGGGATTAAAGCTATTGAATTGTTAAGCTTTAATTATTTCTCAATTGTTTTAACCGATTTACAAATGCCAAACATGGATGGGTTTACTCTATTAGAGAAAATTAAAAAAAATTTTCCTGACATTCCAGTTATTGTAATAACTGCATTTGACAAACCCAAAACCAATTTAGTCGTGAAAAAGACAGGTGCTTATGCTTATTTTACAAAACCTTTAGTTATAGATGATTTAATTATATGTATTGAAAATTTGATAAAAAAAGAAACTGAAGGTGGCATTTTAAATAATGCTTCTATTGAAATGTTTATTCAGTTATTAGAGATGGAATCAAAAACATGTACAATTAGAATTATTAATGAAAAATCAAAAGAACATGGCGTTCTTTTTTTCAGAGACGGTGAACTATATAATGCTAGAATATTGAAAACTGTAGGTAAAGAAGCTGCTTACAGAATTTTATCATGGGATAAAGTTAATATTTCTATCGAAAACAATTGTATTATCGATACGAAAGAAATTAATGAAGATTTACAAGCCATATTACTCGATGCTCTTAGGTTAAAAGATGAATTGGGTTCTTTAGAGAAAGATTTTAATGAATTCAGTGTTAAACCTAATGAATCGATTGAACCTATAACAAAAGTGGAAGTTAAAAAAACTGATAATGATGCTTCATTAATAGATAGCATTAAAAATATTTCGGATGCAGAGAATAGTATTAAATCTGTTAAAATTAATAAAGAATGGAATAGTTTTAATTCACAAGCAACAGTTCTTGGCTTCTATTTTAATTCTGGTGTTTATAAGGGTTCATATTTAAATAATTATAGTTCTGATAATTTAATAATAATACCAATCGACGATGATAAAAGTTATGAAATTGTTGTTGATCTTAAATGTTCGCCTGAAAGAATAATTAATTCAATTAATAATTAAGACTGGATTTATTTGATGGATAAACTTTTCAATGAAATAATATCTATTGATGGAATAATTGGAGTTATTATAATTAATAATAGTAATATAGTTGATTATAAAAAATTTTCAGATATTTCTTTTAAAAATACTAATGATTTCGATAAATATTTACAAAATTCGGTAAATTTTGATATTTTAAAAAAGGTTTTTGAATTGTCTAACGAAAATTTACTTATTTATGATGATTTAAGATTATATGTTAAAAAGATATTAAATAGTTATTTATTAGTTGCTATGAAATTATATGTTCCAATGTCACTTATTCGTCTAAATTGTCAGATATTAGAACCTCAATTAGAAAAAAAATTATTAAATGTTAAAAAATTTAAGTTTTTTTCTAAATAATTTAATAGTGAGATAAATTGGAAATAGAAATTAAAACAAAAATTGATACTGCGGTAGCCTATGATGAGCATGGTTTATATAGAGAATCCCTTGAGATTTATAACTCTATTTTATTAGATTATAAGAACATTGACAATTTAACAAAGAAATCAGTTTTTGCTCAAATTAATCGTTTAAATGAACTAATAAGAAAAATTGATGATGATAATTTAACCCAAGAACTTACAACTGAAGAATTAACAACGATAAAAAAAACTTGGTCAGATAATGAAAGTGCTCCTGAAATTGTTGACAGTGCTAAAGCATTCTCAGAGTTAGGTTTACATAAAGAAGCTTTTACAGAATATTTAAAACTTTTAAAATTAAATTATCCAATTGAAAGACTATTTCCTGGAATTTCTGATTCTTTATTCAATATAAATCCGCATTCGAATACATTATTCTACCTTAAAAATATTTTTGAAAAGTATCAAATTGATAGAATTAAAGAGAATGAAATTAAATTTAAATTTGGTCTTGAGTTAGAAAAAAAAGATTTTAATAAATTTGCTTTAGAAATTTTCAAAGACATTAAATTATTAGATCCTAATTATCCAAATATAAATTTAAAAATTGAATCTATTGAAGGATTAAAATCTTACGATTCGAGATATGGATATCTTTTAGAAGAAAAATTTGTAACAAAAGCACAATTGCAGTCGGCGCTAGTCCTATCAAAGAAAACAGGAAAAAGCGTTGAATATGTTTTGATGCAAGATCTACGAGTTGATATAATCAATATTGGTAAATCACTTTCAGGTTATTATAATTGTCCTTTCATTCATTTTGATAAATCTATGCCAGTTCCAGTTGAATTACTCGGAAAACTTAAAAAGACCTTTCTTTTTCAAAATAACTGGGTACCATTGAGTTGGGATATGACTGAGGGATTGGTTGAAGTTTTAATTGATGATCCTAAAAATTTAGAAAAAACTGATAATATTTATGCTTTAATTAATGCAAAAAAAATTAAATTTGCTGTCGGCATCCAAGAAGATATTAAAAAAGTAATTGAATTATTTTATGATAGTAAGAGAAAAGATGATGATGATGATTATAAAAATGAAGAAAAACAGTTTAATGCAATTTTAGATGTTGAATTTGAGGAAGATGATGATGATGAAGTTGAAACTGATCCGAATTTAAATGAAACATCGAGTCAGATTGTAAGAATAGTTGATCAAATCATAATTACTGCTTATAGAAAAGGTGCTTCAGATATTCATGTTGAGCCTTCACCATCCACAAAAAAAACTAATATTCGATATCGTATTGATGGTGTTTGTCAGGATATTTTAAAAGTTCCGATATCGAATTCTATGGGTATTTTATCTAGAATTAAAATACTTAGCAGTTTAGATATTGCTGAAAAAAGGCTTCCTCAAGACGGAAAAATTAAATTTAAAAGAAAAGGTATTAAACCTTTTGAACTACGAGTTGCGACCCTTCCTACAACGGGTGGTTATGAAGATGCAGTTTTAAGAATCTTAGCTGATTCTGGTGCAATGAAAATTGATGAGATGGGTTTAACATCCCGTAATTTAAATGTATTAAAAAGAATTATTTCGCAACCGTATGGTTTGATATTGGTTGTTGGTCCTACCGGCTCTGGTAAAACCACTACTTTACATTCTGCTCTCGGACATATAAATACTCCTAAAGTTAAAATATGGACAGCTGAAGATCCCGTGGAGATCACTCAAGTTGGATTGCGGCAAGTCGAATGCAAACCAAAAATTGGTCTTGATTTCGCAAGAGTTATGAGGGCATTTTTAAGAGCTGATCCCGATGTGATAATGATAGGTGAAATGAGAGATCATGAAACTGCTTCTACGGGTATTGAAGCTTCCCTTACAGGTCATTTAGTGTTGTCTACATTGCATACTAACAGTGCGCCTGAGACTATAACAAGACTTTTGGATATGGGGTTAAACCCATTAAATTTCTCTGATGCTTTTTTAGGCGTACTTGCTCAACGTCTGGTAAGGAGACTTTGTAAAAAATGCAGGGAAATGTATAACCCTAACCGTGAAGAGTTTAATGAGATTGTCGAATTATATGGTAAAAAATATTTTGATAAAACAGGAATATATTTTTCTAATGATTTAGTATTGTATAGAATTAAAGGATGTGACAATTGTTCGGGGACAGGCTACAGGGGTAGATTAGCTATCCATGAATTAATGGATGGAACAAAAGAGATTAAACAAATGATAAAAAAACAGGCAACTACCTTTGATTTTTTTGATGTTGCTTCTGATCAGGGCATGACAACTTTAATACAAGATGGTTTGCTAAAAGCTTTTGAAGGTTTAACAGATATCGCTGAAGTTAGACGAGTCTGTGTGAGTTAATTTATCTGTTCCCCGTATAATTCTTCGGTAATTAGCCAGATATAATAAATAGAAATAATTAAAACCACTTTTTTCATAAATACAATGACAGAAAAAATATACGTTAATGATGATAATTTTGCTACAATATTATGCCCTATTTGTAAGAACATTCGCGTTGTGGATGTTTCAAAAGTAGTTTCAAAAAAAAAAGTTATAAATATTCGGTGTAAATGTAAGTGTGGAAACATTTTTAGTACAGTTTTAGAAAGAAGAAAAAATTATAGAAAAGATATTAAATTTAATGGTAATTGTTTTTTAAACAATGAAAATTTGAAAATACCTGTTATGATTACAGATATATCTAGATCAGGGATTAAGTTTGAACACAATTCACGGTATGATTTTTCGACAGGAGAAGAGTTACACATTGATTTTTTTCTTGACGATCCAGATCGTTCATTAATTGTTAAAGTAGTAATTATTAGAAGTATTCTAAAGAATAAAATTGGTGCTGAATTCAAATCACCAGAGCATTACGATAAATTAGGTTCATATCTTCTATATAGATAGTATTTATAAATGTTTCATCGTTAGATGAAACACTGTCTCAGGATACAATTTTATTCACCAATTAGGTACAAATAATTCGAAATACCCAGTAGGCTTAACACATGCCGGGCATTTTTCAGGAGGGGTTTTTCCCTTGTGGATATAACCACAACTTTTACATCGCCATACTCTCAATTCATTTCTGCTAAAAACTATCCCATTTTTGATATTTTCTGCGAGTGAAAAAAAATTTTTCTCATGTTGTTCTTCTGCTTTTGAAATAGCATCCCAGGTTTCTGCAGCTCTCACAAAACCTTCTGTTCGAGCCACAGATGAGAACCCAGGGTAAAGATTTGTATGGACATTGTGTTCGAGATTAGAAGCAGCTATAAGATTGTCGAAAGTGTTTTTTACCACACCAGTAAGGAATGTCGCTGTTATTTCAAGCTCACCCCCATTGAAAAATTTAAAGAACCGTGATGAATGCTCAAATTCTTGTTCAGCTGTTTCCTGGAATATGGTTGCGATATGAACGTAATCCTCTTCCATGGCCTTTTCAGCATAAAACTTGTAACGAGTAAAAGCCTGTGATTCAAATGCATAAGAAGTCAACAGATTTTTTGCCGTCTGGCTTTGTCTGAAGTTAACCATTGGAATATCCTTTATTTATAGTGGTTTTTTGAGTAAAACATCAATCTTCAATAATCTCAATTGCCTGAGCCCCACATTCACGAGCAGCTTGTCTTGCAACGTCTTTAAACTGCTCAGGAATCTTTTTGAATTTAACTGTGGAAATCAATTGGTCTTCGTCGTATTGAAACACTTCTGGGCAGAGGTTGTTGCAATTACGGTCACCCATACACTGTTTTGTGATGATCACTTTCATGTAATTCCTCCATTTTTGTAAAATTATTGTGTTAGGTTCTCTTAAAGAAAGTTGTAATGGAAATACAGTTCATTTGATATCAAACATTTATATGAAACTTATTATTTGTCTTGCAAAATTGAGGCCAATTATTTTGGTTGGACGACGACGACATAGATAATTATTAAATATATCATGAAAGTTGGTCTGCTTGAAATTATTTTTTTCAAGCCTACTCATTTTATTCATATTGACTTTTCAGAATCAAGTCAATCACTCATTCCATCGGTCTCCTCGAGAAAACGATAAAGAGTAGCACGTCCAACTCCAAGAAGGCGTGCAGCTTTCGATTTATTTCCGCCTGCTTTGGAAATTGCTTCATGAACGGATTCATGATTGAGTTTTTTTGAAGGTCCTCTTTTATTATTTAAGGGTTCAGGAATCATGTTCGAAAATTCCATGGGAAGATGTTCCGGCATTATAATTTTTCCGTGAGATCTTACAATAGCGTATTGTACAGCATTTTCCAGTTCACGCACATTACCTGGAAAAGAGTACTGCATTAGTACAGATAAAGCATCTTCAGAGAAATCAGGAACTATGCCTTGGTGGATTCGCGCAATTTTTGAAAGAAAATAGGAGACAAGCAGGGGAATGTCGTTTTTTTTGTTTCGAAGAGGTGGGAGAATAACAGGGATGACGTTGAGTCTGTAATAAACGTCTTCACGGAACGTGTTGTTCTGGACTTCTTTTTTTAAATTCCTATTGGTAGCACTGATAACCCTGACATTGGCTGCCATGGTTTTTTCACCACCGACCTTTTCGAACGTCCCTTCTTGGAGGAATCGAAGAAGTTTTACCTGCATCTCTTTTGATAGTTCTCCAATTTCATCAAGAAAGATGGTTCCACCTTCAGCAAGTTCGAAACGACCTTTTTTATCTTTTATCGCACCTGAAAAGGAGCCTTTAACATGGCCGAAAAGTTCGCTTTCAATGAGTGATTCGGGCAGAGCCCCACAGTTTACAGGGACAAAAGGTTTATTACGTCGTGGGCTTTCATTGTGGATTGCCGCAGCTACAAGTTCTTTTCCCGTACCTGTTTCACCGGAAATATGCACGGCAAAGGGGTATTCTGCGACATCTTTGATTTGCTGAAACACATCAAGCATCTGGGGATCGTTACCGATTATACCTCGGAAACTGTTGATTTCGCGGTTTCTCAATTTGAGAAGGTTTAATTCGGAATTGTCTTTCAGAGAGGCGGCAACACCATATATTTTCCCGCTTTCGTCCTTAAGAGGAACAACGGAGAGATCGCATTCTTTACGCTTGCCCTGTTTGTTCGAAAAAGAAATGGGATATGTCTTTTCGTCAAAGGGTTCGATTTTACTTCCGTCACAAAACGAACAGTTCTCGCTGCACAAACCTCCTTGAAAGATCTCATGACAATCTTTTCCCATGACTTCGTTGGGTGAAAGGCCTGTCAGTTCAGCTGCTTTTGTACTGAAATAAAAAATACGCCGTTTCAGGTCATGGGCAAAGATTCCCCCAGAGAGGCTGTTCAGAATATTATCTGTGTTCGTTTTGACTTCTGAAAAGGCGTTGATGTATCCGTGGGAAAAAAGGCTGTGAATGCGTTCTTTTATAATTCCTGCGGCAAGGGTCAAAAGAGTTGTGTCAGGATTACTTCCGCTTGTATCTAATCCGGGAAGATCAAGGTCCCAATGAATAACGGCGGGTAGCCCTTTGAAATAGGGAAAAACATCCCATGTCTTTTTGCACAAAGTGACCACCAGATCAAAGGTCATGTCTGTAACGTCAACTATGGGAAGAGTGTGGATCCCCTTACAATTTGTTCCACATAAAGTTGAAAGAGAAGTGGTTTGGATATCTGAGAGAAATGTGGGACCTGCACATACAATCTGCATTTCGGATGGAGCTAATGACGAAGCAAAAGCTGCTGCCATAAGACTTAGATCACTGTTTACCGTACAGATGAAGAGTATTTTCTTTTCAGGCATTTCCACATGATCCTTCGGCTATAGGGTCTCCAGCAATTGCTGATGTTTGTTAATCTGGATTGAATTATATAAGAAAGATAAGGCAAAAAATCAATGGATAAAAGGATAAATAATCTTGGAAGGGGTAACGAAATAGAACAATCACTATAAAAAGGGTGGGGAGATGCCGGCTGCATGAAACATCCCCCCACCGTACCTTGTCCCAACGATGAGAAAGACAAGGAGGTCAAATGAACGGTGTTATTAAAGAAATTGTTTGATGAATCTGAGTTTTTTTAATTGGGCATGGCCCAGCATGGCTTGGATATGGCCAGCATCTCTGAAACGTTTTTCCTGACCGAAGTCTTTCATATAGCCCACTCCTCCCATTGATTGGATTCCGTCACTGGTGAGATGGGTGGCTGCTGAAAGGATATGAATGGAAGCCGCCTGAACACAGGCGCTCCAGTCTTTTTCCTGATTTTCAATGGCCTGACATGCCCGCTGGACAAGCATATCCGCCACATGGGTCTGGATGGTCATGTCCGCGAGAACCATCTGCATGGCGGACCAGTCCTTGAGTTTACGTCCTCCCTGAACGCGTCCTCCGCAGTAAGTCATAGCCTCGTTCAAAGACCCTTTCATGATGCCTAAAGCCATGGCGCTTGCTGCAAGCTGCATAGTTCCTGAGGCCTTATTGAAATAAGCCATGCCTTTTCCCTCTTCGCCCAAAAGGATGCCTTTGGCGTCGTTCAATATCACATCGACTGCCGGACAGGCGTGAAGTCCGTGGCTCATGACAGGTTCACCCACACTGACGCCGGAGGACGAAAGGGATGTGAGAAAAAAAGAGCATTCCATATCGCCTGCGATAACGGCAGGGATCACGGCTGTTTGGGTCATGCCTCCTAAAACGAGATATTCCATAGCACCTGAAAGGGTGTAGTTGTCACCCATACGGCGGGCAAGGGGCAGCCTGGAGGTCTCTGAAGGATTCAGAAGCGAAGGGAATGCCAGCAAGAATTGTCCAGGATTTGTCGCTTTTTCGCAGTGGTTCTTGAGAAAGTCGTGCTGGCCTGAGGCCATGAAGATTTCTTGGGCCAGGGCATTTGTGAAGATGATACCGCCAAGGCTGCTGTCTTCACGGCAGATCTGCTCAAGCACAAGGCAGAACGCGCGAATGCCGTGGCCTATTCCACCTGTGTGTTCAGGAAGTGTGATGTGGAAAAAATCCAGTTCATACGCCTTATCAATAATATGGGTGAAATAAGGCCCAAACGGGTATTTGTCGTTTTCTTCACGTTCAGGTGCGAGAATTTTCTTTGAAAACTCGCTGGACGCCTTTTCGAGAAGCTGGAGTTCTTTCGTGTTTGGTTGAGTCATGAATTCGTCTCCTGATTCTTTCTGTATTTTGAAATATGTTTTCCATTTCAAAGATTAGTCGATGAGAACACCTTGGCCTGGGGAGTCTGGCGCATGATCAACCGTTTGAACAGATTCAGGCGGTTGATCTGGTTCGTCCCCTCATAAATCTGAAACAGTTTGGAGTCTCTCAGGATTTTTTCTGCCCTGTGATCCTGGCGGATTCCAGCGTGTCCCATGATTTCAAGAGCCATGCGGGCGTTGGCCACACCCGCGTCAGTCCCAACGACTTTGGCTAAAGAACCCCAGCCATCCACCCGATCCATCTCATCGTTGCTCTGGAAGTCAAAACAGATTTTGCGGAATAGGGTGGTCATGAAGCCCAATTGAGAGAGTCGGGGAAAGATCGCGCTGAGTAAAGCGGTGGGTGTGTATTTAATTAAATAATACATGGGTTTAAAATTGATGACCCGCCAGAGTCCGTGCATACCGTTGGCATACGTGGCTTCTGCATATGAGATACGGGCCACGAGAACGTTTTTGTACATTTCGGCGAGTAGAGTCTGACACCATTCCTGGTTGATCAATGAAGATCCGTCCAATTCATGTTCTCTTGCGAATTTCAATGCTTCTTCAAATGCGGCCCGAGCAGTGCCTGTACCGAAGGCCCCTACACCCATGCGAGAAGCACCCCAGATATAGGCGAAAATTTGCTCGTTTGTTTCTTTGATGCTTCGTTTGAATTTTGCAGTATCTCTGTTGTCGATGCACACCTGATCGTCTGCGATAAAGCAGTCATTGAAAACAAGTTCGCTGGCAGGACAACCTTTCTGACCCATTTTCTTTTCTTTTTTTCCAAAAGCAAATCCTTGTGAGCCTGTTTTTACAGCAAGCATCACCGTGTTTTCCGACGCTTTATTAAGATCCGTGTAGGCGTGAACAAGATGCCATGTGGACATATGGCCCATGGAAATAAAAATTTTTGTTCCGTTGAGCCTGTATCCGCCATCAATTTTTCTGGCGTGGCAGGCAAGACTTCCCGTATCCATAAATTCCACGTTCTGGGAGTCGGTCCCGGCATTGGGTTCGGTCATGGCAAGGGAGAGGAGGCAGGGCTCACCGGATTTTTCTCCATCCACAATATCTTTGCAGATCCGTGAGATGACCTTGAGGTTCCAGGACGAGAAAAGCATGGTGACGCCAAGGTAGTGAACACCGATGATATTGGCCACCGCTCCGCAGGATGATGCAAGTTCTTCGCAGAAATAGCCCACACAGGACAGATTGTATCCTTTACCTCCGAAAATTTTTGGCAGAAACATGGTGTAAAGGCCACGATCGTTAGCTTTTTTCACGAAATCCCAGGCCAGATGATCGGGGTCTTCGTGCATTTTTCTGTCAAGCCCGAGACTTCCGGGCCGAGTGACTTCTTCGTTGAATTTTCTTGCAATGGCGACGACTTGTCTGACCTCCTCTATGATGCCTTTGGGTTGTTTTCCCGTGGCGCGAAGGCTCAACATGATGTCGTCAAATTTGGGCTCTCTTTCCATAACCCTTTTCAAATCCGATCTGGTAATCATGATTTTGTTGACCTTTCATTCAATGTGAGTGTGTGATCCTGAATGTTTTCATTCGGCTTGTTTTTTTGGTTTTATTCAATCTTCATTGATCAATTTGTCCTGATCCTTTTTTTCATCGGAGATGCCTTTCTTGAAATTTCGTATGCCCTTGCCGAATCCTGCGCCGATTTCGGGTAGTTTACCGGCTCCGAACACGATGAGGACAAGAACGAGAATAATGACCAACTCCGGAATGCCGAGTCCAAACATGACTCCCTCCTTATTAATTTCCGATTATGGTATCGATGTTCATCCTCCGATGGCAGACATCAGCCTTGGGACGGACAGGTTTTCATTTTCTTCGGTCAGGCAATAACCCGGTTTGAGCATGGCTGCTTTGAGGAAAAGAGCGGCCAGTTCGTCATTAGTTGCATTATTACGCAATTCTTTTCTAACATTGACTGAGCAGTCAGACAGAAGGCAGGGTCTTAACATGCCTTCCGCAGTGAGTCTCAGGCGGTTGCAAGACCTGCAAAAATGTTTGCTCACAGGGCTTATGAACCCAAGTTCGCCCATGCCACCAGCAAATCGGTATCTTTCAGAAATAGAGCTGGTGTCGTTTTCGGTCACAGGCAAGAGTGTCTCACCTTGCTTTGCGCGGTTTTTGATTTCAGGTGCAAGAATTTGTTTTGTTTTATCGAGTCTCAAATGGGTCGAAGGCATGTATTCAATATATCTGACATGTAAAGGCATAGTTCGGGTCAGATTGGCGAAATCGGGAATTTCGTGGTCGTTTACACCCCTGATGACCACCATGTTCAGCTTCACGGGTGAAAAACCCATCTCGACAGCGGTTCTGATGCTGTCCCATACTCTGTTAAATCCATCGTGCCCCGCAATGATTTCAAAAGTTTTATTATTGAGCGAATCAAGGCTTATGTTGAGTCGTTTTATCCCAATATCCTTGAATTGTGGGAGGTGTTCTTTCAGTTTCATTCCGTTTGTTGTGATTGAAACATCGTTGATTCCAGGAATCTTTGTCAGCTGTTTGAGAAATGATCCCATTTCTCTGCGCACAAGCGGTTCACCTCCTGTGATTCGAACTTTGCTGATGCCAAGCCGAACTCCAGCCTGGACAATCTGGAGGATTTCTTCGTAGCGCAATATGGCGGAAGAGGGGAGAAAGGTATGGAGTCCTTCTCTCCGGCAGTACATGCAGTTTAAGTTGCACCGATCCGTTACGGAAATGCGAAGGTAATTCAGTAACCTTCCATAAGGATCTATCAAGGCATTATTCAGCACGACAGCGACCCCTTAATATAAAACGTATAAAGCAAAAAAGTATGAAGCCAGGCAAGAATGACAAGAACAAAACGGTGTATAGTGTAAAGCAAGACTTTGAACTTCTTAATATTGAGGTGTCGATCTTTTGTCAAGAGATTTTTTTTGTGCAGAACAAATTCAATTGCCGGATGTTGAACGACATTCATAGTATCCTTTCCCCTGACAAGCAAGACAGGGGGTGCCCTGTGCTATCGAATAAGCTTCAAGGCATTGGGTACAAACAAGGATCGGACCTTTTTTCTCACGGTTTGTGTGTTGTGTCACTTGGACGGAAGAACAGGAAAGAATATCATGCCCCGCTTTGATGATGTCGCGCACAAGAATGTCTTTGGGAAGCTCCCTTTTTGAAATAAGACCCATGAACCATTTGTAAATATAGGGGAAAGCTTCTGTTTTTTTTAAGTCCACCCAGATACGAGAGCCCATGAGGGTGTGTCTGTTGTATAGGGTCAGTGCAAATTTATCAAAATCAAGGATCTTGAGCCATCCGTTGCCGATGGTGCAGCGGGTAAATATCTGAACCGCATACTGTTGGCAATGTCGTGTTTCCACGATGGCATCTGCTTCGATGTCTTTCTCCAGTCTCTGATACGCAAGATCCACCATGTATGCGCCGATCAAAAGACCTGGGGCGACAAAGCCATGAAAGTTTTCGATGTCGCGTATCAGTTCTTCGGGCGTTCGTCCGCAAATCATAATGACCTCCTCTGGGTCTTGAAAGGATGAGAGATAACGGCATATGGGTGAAGATGATGCCCTACTTTATTTATAGAAAGTAAAAAGGTCAACTTTAAATCAAGCATGCGTAAAAAAAGAAGGATATATTATGGGATTATAATTATAAGAATCTGAATCCATTGTATTTAAACTTATCGATTATTTTTGGTCATTTCGAACCGGCAATAAATTTAAAAAAGTGTAAAAAAAATCTTGACAAAAGAATCATGGGCTAATATTTAAAAGTACAAAGTAACACTTCACAATATACAGAACGTACCTCACTTATCTTGATTTATTATTTTTATACAGCAGCAGTTTTAACCACTTAACCGGGGGTTCCATGATACCTGAAATAATGACGTCTTTTTTCTTCTCGCTTGTGACCACAAGTATTTATCTGATCGCTTCGAACATTATGTATTTCGTCTTCAACGGCCAGACCATGTTTAAAGACATCTATTTTTATGACTGGGTTGAATATCTTGTTGTTGCAGGGATTATGCTTGTCTGTGTATTCGGAGTGGAGATGGTGCGGGCGATAAAGGCGCGAGAACAATAGGCTAATACTGCATATTCAGGCATATGAAGGTTATGTGTCGGTTTGGAGAGATCCGGTGCGGAACAACTTAAAATTTACTTGAGGCCACAGAAAATGACTAAGGATAATGATTATGAACATTCCTTTCGTAAATTCGCATGACATGATGACGGCTTCGACAATTCCGGATGAGGGAGGCGGTCTTACGCGGCGCAGGTTTCTGAATAAAGGGATTTCCATCGTGGGGTGGGGTGCTGTTGCCACAAGTCTTGGGGCAGGTCTTTTTGAGAATTTACGATTTTTGTACCCCAAAGTGGTTTTTCATCCTCCAAGCAAGTACATCATTGGCCGCATCGAGGATTTCATCACGGATAAAAAACCCGACCAATACGGTGTTATTACGGTGGATGCTCGATTCAAGAAAGATCATCGCTTTTTCGTAGTCCGGGATAAAGAAAGAATATTTGCCCTTTATGCGCGTTGTACCCATCTTGGCTGTACTGTCAACTGGTTCGAAGATCTCACCATTTTTAAATGCCCCTGTCATGGCAGCGAATTCCATTCAAACGGCAAAGAATTCGCAGGTCCGGCACCTCGGCCCCTTGACAGGCATCATATCGCCCTTGACAGCGATAATAATATCGTCGTGGACACAGCCCTTGTGTTTAGCCAGAAAACCTTTGAAGAACAGAAAATTTATATAAAGGTATAGGCTATGGATGCTTCGGTCGTTGCAAAAAAAAAGACACGAAAAATTGCTAATGTGCAACCGTGGTGCACCGGATGCAGTGGGGCGCCGGTTTGTGTGGTTTACTGCAAAAAAAACGCATTCATGTTGATAAGCGATTCATTTAATTATCCGTTCAACATCATGACAGTGAATGAAGCGGCGTGTATCGGTTGTGGGGCCTGTGTGGCTAAAGGCGAAAACGGAATCTATCTCTCAGGATGCCCCTGGAATGCGATACGTATGGTGACTGTATCGCTGTCTTAAAAACGACATGACATGAATAAGGCCCGCTGGATAGCTCATGTCGCAATGTGAAATATCATATTCAACTTAGGTAAAATCTGGATTTTTTTCTATGCTGTCACGCTGTCGGATAAAGAATTATCGAATGGTGTCAACGTTGATAAAATGTTGAGTATGTAATGACAAAATAGTGATAAATTCAGTTTTATACAACCCATCCCTATTCTCCTCTTTATGGGAGAGGGTAAGGATAGGAAGGCAACCCCGTATATGTTCCCTACCTTCTTATCCCCCCTCTCCCCCTCCTTTATTATGGAAAGGGAAGGGTTAAAAATAACAAAGAGGGGGTGTTGTCGTGTCGTCGGCTATCGATGAAGCTGGGTCAATATTGTCAAAAACGTCAAGCATGAAAAGAGAGGAAAACATGACAGAAATCAAGATCTCCCGGAGAACTTTCCTGAAAGGGACCGGTGCTGCTGTAACCATTCTCTCGTTGAATTCGCTGGGCTTTCTTGGAGGAAACTCCGTCGCGAACGCCACACAAAAGCTGATCAATGAATGGAGGTATGCCGGATGGGAAAATTTACACAGAAAAGAATGGACCTGGGACAAAGTGACCTGGGGAACCCATCTGGTTGACTGCTATCCCGGTAACTGTCTATGGAGGGTTTATTCCAAAGACGGCATTGTATTCAGGGAAGAGCAGGCCGCGAAATACCCGGTTATCGATCCATCAGGTCCTGATTTCAACCCTCGTGGTTGTCAGAAAGGTGCGTCATACAGCCTGAACATGTATAACCCTGATCGCTTGAAATACCCGATGAAGCGCGTGGGCCCAAGGGGAAGTGGAAAATGGAAAAGGATAAGCTGGGACCAGATCCTTACGGAAATTGCCGAAGGAATCGTGGACGGGCTTATTGCACAGGGGCCTGAATCCATCATTTTTGAAATGGGGCCTGGAAACGGCGCCTATGTTCAACTGATGGCCATACAGAGAATGATCGTGGGTTTGGGTGGAACAAGTCTTGATCTTGATTCCACAATCGGCGATTTCAACAGAGGGATTTACGAAACCTTTGGGAAATTCATGTTCATGGATTCGGTTGATGGATGGTTTTTCGGAAAGCTCCATCTGATATGGCATATGAATCCCGTTTATACCCGCATTCCTGACTACCACTTCATATCCGAAGCGAGATATGCAGGGGCTGAGGTTATAACCATCGCTCCGGATTACAGCCCCTCCGCCATGCATGCCGATGAGTTTATCCCCGTTGAAATGGGAACTGACGCAGCGCTGGGTAATGCGGTTTGTCAGGTGCTTATCGAGAAAGGCTGGGTGAACTACAAGTTCGTTAAAGAACAGACGGATCTTCCGCTTCTTGTAAGACTTGATACAAAAAAGTTTCTGTCTGTAGACCAGGTTGAAAAAGGGGGAAGAAACGATCAGTTCTACCACTGGGATTCCGCGAACAAAAAATTAATGAAAGTGCCTCTTGAAACCCTGAAACTTCCCTGTGACCCTGCCCTTGAAGGTGTTTTCAAAGTTAAACTGCTGGGTGGAAAAGAAGTTTCGGTTCAACCTGTTTTCAATGAAATGAAAGCCATGTTGAACAGAGAATATACGCCGGAAAAAGCAACTCTTCAATGCAAAACCCATCCTGATACAATCCGCAGGCTTGCAGAAAAATGCCACAAAGCCAGAGGCCACATCCAGATGATGGTGGGATGGAACTCTGCGAAGTACTATCATGGTGATTTGATTGAGCGCACCATGTGCCTTATTCTTGCCCTCACAGGTAGTCTCGGAAACAAAGGAAGCGGAATAAGAGGCTGGAATGAATCGTTGTTTGAAGGAGCCCTGGCACAGACATTTAAAGGCGGAGTGGGTGTTCTTTCAACCTCGAAACAATTGCCTTTGATGAAAAAAGTCTTCAATCAGGCGAAACGTGAAGACAAGACTATTTCCGATGAAATGGCGTCAATCAAATTGATGCGCGTTCTTGATCGAAACCTTGTGAACATGACTGTGCCGGCGTTCTTGTATTACTACCATTCGGATTATAAAAAAGCCTGGGACAATAAAAACTGGCATTGTCCTACCATGAAACGCCAATTTAATGAATATTTTAATGAGGCGGTTTCCAAAGGCTGGTGGGACGGGTACGTTCGTCCTGCCAAAGATCAGACTCCCACTGTATACTGCTATATGGGTACGAACCCCGCACGAAAGAACAGGGGATGGAACAAAAATATTCTTAACTCACTCTGGAAAAAATATAAAACCATCTTCGGTTTTGAAACACGGTGGACAACCACTCTTCTCTACAGCGATTACATTCTTCCCTGTGCCGGTTTCTATGAAAAACTGGATACCCGTTTCCCCACGCCTCATGTGCCCTGGTTGACACTCACAGAGCAGGCCGTAAAACCCATTGCTGAGACAAAAATTGAATATGAAATCGCGTTGCTTCTGGGGAAAAAGATAGAAGAAGTGGCGAAGAAAAAAGGCAGGACTCTTTTTATGCCCAGAATACCCATTCAGGATGAGTATCTGTGGGCTGCGGATCAAATGATCTGTCGAACAAAGAAAAAAGAAGTCGATCTCAGTCGATTTGGTGAATGGCAGGCCATGGGCGCCAAGAATTTCGAAGAGGTAATGGAAGACGCCCTGGCCACAAGCGTTCTATTGGGCAACCTCCCCCCGGGGACCGATCTGAAACACATGAAAAAAGAAGGCATCGTCAGGTTTACCAATGTGTCTTTCCTTGATGCGGTGTCCATGAACCTTTCAACGGATATCAAACCCGATGAGCCCATCGTTCCGCTTACATGGCATACGGGCACCAAGAAAATTCCTTATCCCACATACAACAGAAGAATTCAGTTCTATATCGACCATGACTGGTTCCTCGAAGCCAAAGAACAACTGCCTGTTCACAAGGATAACCCCAAAATGGGCGGCAACTATCCGTTGAGAATGACCAGTGGGCATCAACGATGGAGCATTCATTCCATCTGGGTATCAAATGTTCAGTTGTTAAGAACCCACCAGGGACGGCCATTCATGTTTATGAGCCCCGAAGACGCTGGGAAGCGTGGAATTAAAGACGGAGATCTCGCCCGTGTTTTCAACGATTTCGATTCGTTCAAGATTCATGTGAAAGTCACGTCGTCAGCCCGGCCAAACAAAGGAGCAGGATTGCCCGGCCAGGTGATCATCTACCATGCATGGGAACCTTTCATGTTCAAGGAATGGAAGAGCTACGATGTCTCCATTCCAGGCATGATCAAGTGGCTCGATCTTGTCAACAACTACGGACATTTGAAGTACTGGCGGTGGAACTGGTGTGCCCAGCCCATTGACAGGGCCATCTCCGTACAGGTCGAAAAGGCATAAAGAGGTCAAAAACATGACAAAACCCTATCACATAGAGGTGTCAGATGGAAAAAATCATATGTAAAAGCGTTTCAAACACAAAAGCGGAACTGCTGAACTGTAAAAGCCCGTTCTGGAAAAGTGCGGCGAAAAGCAAAATTCAAACAGCGGCAACACCTCTTGCCAATCAGCCGTCTCCTTATATCAAAGGTGTTTATGACGAAAACAAAATAGGTGCAGTTAAAGAACTGACCGTTGCCGCAGTTCACAACAAGGATCACATCTTTTTTTACTTTGAATGGTCCAGCGATAAACCCAATCAGGAAATTGGTGACATCAATGTATTCCCCGATGGTGTGGGTATACTCTTTCCTTTCAAGGCCATTGATCTGACCCAGGTCAAGGAAATGGGATCCAAGGATTTTCCGACCAACTCCTGGTACTGGAGGCCTGATTTTAAAAATAAACCCAAGAATCAGGTGGCCCATGGTCTTTCCACATCAATCTATACCAAGAAATCGTCGGTGGAGGCGAGTTCTGCATGGGAAGATAAAAAATGGCATGTGGTTATGGCTCGACCTTTGAGGCCTTCCGGAAAAGACGAAGAAGCTGTTGTCTTCGGTGCTGGACAAAAAACGGGCGTGGCTTTCGCCGTATGGGAAGGCGGCAATGGAGAACGTGGCGGTGTCAAAGCGTTCAGTAAGGAGTGGCGTGAGCTGGTCATCCAGGCGTAACGCTCACTTCATCCTGAAAAAAAACGGATGCTGTTTCACGCGAAGACTGTGCTTACGATGTTTGTCCGGAACATCCGGATAACGGTTATATCAAATAAAGGAGATGTATAATGGCTGGCGAAGAAAAGAAGCTCTCCGATAGGGAGAAAGAACTGGCGAAAAGTTTTCAGGCCGCCAAGGATAACCTGAGAAAATGCAAAACCCAGGTCGGAATGATCATGGACTTGAATAAATGCGTCGGCTGCCAACTCTGCTCCATGGCCTGCAAAACATTGTGGACCAACATGGAGGGCCGTGAATACATGTGGTGGAACAAGGTAAACACCATGCCTGGGAAAGGATCGCCCAAAGACTGGGAAAAAATGGGTGGCGGCTACAAAGTGAAGTTCGGCGGGAAAGTTATGGAACCGATTCGTGGGAAACACCCCACGCGCAAAGAATTCGGCGACATGTGGAAATACAATTTCAACGAAGTGGCGAACAACAAGGCAGGCACCATTCATCTCCAGGCTAAAAACCCGGATGGAACCACACCGGACTGGGGTATGAACTGGGACGAGGATCAGGCAACCGGCAAATACCCCAACTCGTTTTATTTCTATCTGCCGAGGATCTGTAACCACTGTGCGTATCCGGCATGCCTTGACGCCTGTCCGCGAAACGCCATTTACAAGCGGGAAGAAGACGGCGCTGTGGTGATCGACCAGGAACGCTGCAAAGGCTATCGTTTCTGCCTTGAAGCCTGTCCGTACAAAGTCATTTATTTCAACTTCGTCAAAGACGTGAGCATGAAATGCATTTTCTGTTACCCCAGACTTGAACAGGGGGTACCCAATGCCTGTGCCCGTCAATGCACAGGAAGAGTCCGTTGGGTTGGGCCGGTGGACGAACCCAAGAGCTTGATTTACAAGCTGGTGAAAGTGTGGAAAGTAGCTTTGCCTCTTCACGCCGAATACGGAACAAATCCCAATGTGTTCTATGTGCCACCCCTTGCTCCTTTCCGTCTTGATGAAAGTGGGAAGATTGATCCGAAAAAACCACGTATTCCAAGAGATTACCTTCGGTTTCTTTTTGGTCCTGAAGTGGATAAGGCCATAGCCACGCTGGACAAAGAGATGCATAAAGTACGGAACGGCGGCAAATCTGAGCTGATGGAAATTCTCGTCGCACGTGAATGGAAAAACATGTTCGGTCCGTACAAGAAAGATCCGGCCATTCTTCAGAGGCTTCCGGAACCAGCGGATAAAGGGAAGTTCACTCGTCCTGACCTGACACAGCTGATGAAAAAATAGTGTTCATCCATTTAAAGTCCCGTTTCCATTATCTCTCCTGTGTATGGAGACGGGATTCGATGGATTTTCAATAAAGAAGCTCTCCGGGCGTTAAGCCCGGAGGACTTCTGAAAAAAACAATAAAGGATAAGGAAAAACGATGAATAATGTTGAAATGAATGAAATTGCGATAGGCGATGAGGTACCGGAGGCGTTTTATTCCTGTAAACTTGAGACAAAAGAACAGGTCGAATGTGCGGCAAGAATCGATATGTATGCCCTGTTCGCCGATACTTTCAGATATCCCGATCCCTTGTTCCGGGACTTCATCAGAAACGGCGAATTTAAGAATGTTCTATTGACTCTTTGTAAAAATCTTCCTTTTGCCATGAAACTCACGGATGAGGAAATCGACAAACTGACCTATTCGGAAGATCTGAGCGATGAAGACATTGAGGTGGAGTTCATTCGTCTGTTTGAATCCGGTCCCGGTGATCCCCCGTGTCCTCTTATCGAAGGGTTTTACATGGGCGAAGAAGAGGGACGAAAGACCATATTCAAGGATCTTATCCTTTTCTACAACAATTTTGGTCTGAGCTACGCCGAAGGGTCATCCGAGGACAGGCCGGATCATATCACCTATGAACTTGAATTTATTCATTATCTTGCATTCCTGAATCTTAAAGCTCTTCAAGAATCCAAGGAAACCCATAGCTATGTGTGGGCCCAGAAGGATTTTCTTGAACGGCATCCAGCCCGATGGACCGGCAGCATGTCCACACGGATGGACGACATCTCCAATGGACTCAAAGCAGATGTGAATAGGGAAGTTATCGAATTCTATAGAAATATCGTCAAGCTTCTCCACCGATTTGTAACGCTGGATTCTGGTTATTCCATAATTATTTCAGGGAATTGAACGACGCATGAAAGCTGACTGGATCACACAAAGCGCGATATACCGATCGATTTTCAGGCACGATCTTGAGGATAAGCCGAGGAACAAGGCTCTTGCCGTGACGTCCAACGTGTTTCTCCATGTCCATCCGGTTCAGATGAAAGAATCTGCCCTGAAAGTCCGTTTCACATTCTGCATGGGAGGTCTGGCACTTCTGATGTTTATCGTCGAGGTGATCACGGGCATCCTTCTGATGTTTTATTACAGACCGGTTCCCGAATACGCTTATACGGATATGAAGCTGATTGAGCATACGGTTCATTACGGCATGTTTTTAAGGAACATGCACAGGTGGGCCGCCCATGCCATGGTGGTTCTCGTGATGTTTCATATGCTCCGGGTGTTCCTTACCGGTTCGTATAAACCGCCACGCCAGTTCAACTGGGTGGTGGGGGTGATGCTTCTCACGGTGACGCTTCTCTTGAGCTTTACAGGTTACCTTCTTCCCTGGGATCAGATTGCTTTCTGGGCCATCACGGTCGGTTCTAAAATGGCGGCGGCCACGCCTTTCCTAGGGAACGAAGGCCCTTTTCATGAGTTGTTCAGAATCAACGAGTTCAACGACATGCAGTACCTTCTTCTCGGTGACAACAAGGTGTGGAACAACGCGCTTTTACGGTTTTATGTGCTTCACTGTGTACTGCTTCCCGTGGTCTGCACCTTGTTCATGGTGATCCACTTCTGGCGGATCAGGAAGGATGGCGGGATATCGCGGCCGCTTTGAGGGTGATCGTGTCATGATGTTGGAGGCGGAGCCTTCTTCGCCCCATCGTTCCGGGGAGAATCCCCGGAACGAGGGCCAACGACAGCTTATAGGATGGGTGAAGCCCAAGCGTAACCCATCGGAAGGATGTGGGCGACGAATTTTATTAAGGATCTGGCCATTTGTCGGGTTTCGTGCCTCTACCCGACCTACGACAGACCGTAGCTATGAATTCTTAAAGTCATCTAAAATGCAAAAATCGAATAACCAGCAAAAAGGAACGTTATGTATGGAAGCGCCATTGATACACTGTTCCAGTCATTTTATTCATGAAGACCTGAAACAAACACCTCAGGTTCCAAAAAAGGAAGACCCCCTTGTCTTCACTTTTCCGGATCTGGTGTCCCGTGAGTTTCTGGCAGTCATCCTGTCATTTATTGTGCTTTCCATCTGGTCACTCACCATGGATGCGCCGCTCAAGGCCATCGCAGATCCCAACTGGACGGAAAATCCGGCTAAGGCACCCTGGTATTTCGTGGGTCTTCAGGAAGTCCTGGTATACTTTGATCCCTGGATCGCCGGTGTGGGAATCCCTGTGCTGATCATTGTCGGACTGATGGCCATACCCTATCTTGACCCCAATCCCAAAGGGGTAGGGGAGTACAATTTCAGGGACAGGCCGTTTTCGATTTCCATGTTCATGGTGGGCTATGTTCTGTGGTTCGTTCTCATCATTTACGGTCAGTATTTCCGTGGTCCCAACTGGCAGTTCTACTGGCCCTGGGAAGACTGGGCCGTCCATAAGGAAGCGGACCAGCAGTTGGTGAGTCTATCTCTCAATACGGGCATTGCGGCCACAGCGGGCTATTTTATTGCAGGCATCGGTTTTCCGGCTCTGGTGGCCCGATCATTTTACAAGAAGCTTGGATTCGTAAGGCACGTGATCACCTGGACTCTGGTTCTTCTGATGTTTTCCGTGATCATTAAAATGGTCTTGAGGATTTTCTTTCACATTAAATACATACTTATAACACCTTGGTTTTCAATATGAATACATCAAAAAAGAAAATTCAGGCAAAATTCGGAATAAGGGTTTTGTTCGCTCTTTGCACCATCGGACTTGCAGGGACGCTGTTTTACACAGGGACGCTTGAAAACAGGAAAGTTGAGCAATGGAAGACCTTTCAGGATATCTACAAGAAAACCTACGAAGGCATCCTTTCCGTGAAAATCAAAGAAGCGGAGGCGTCGGGGCTCAAAGACGATCTTGAAAAATGGACGAACCTGTCTCAGGAGATAAAGATGACAGACCCCAAGATGAATGTGGTCTTTCTACCGGAAGCCCAGAGTCGGGATCTTTGCACCACGTGCCATCTGTCCATGGAAAATCCCTTGTTCAAGGAGCAGAAAAATCCGTTGAAGAGCCATCCCCAGGAGATGCTGAGGAATCACCAGATCAGCCGTTATGGGTGTACACTCTGCCACCACGGGCAGGGCGTGGGGCTGACCGCGGACAAAGCCCATGGTTATGAAGCCAACTGGGAAAATCCGCGTATTCCGTTGAAGTACACCCAGAGCACGTGTCTTGAATGCCATGAGAGTGTCTATGGCCTCAAAGGCGCTGAACAGGCCGCAACTGGCCGGGCCATATTCATGGAAAAAGGGTGTTACGGATGTCATGACGCCAATGTCATGAAGGGACTGCCCAAGTTTTCCACGCCGTTCAACTCCCTTTCACGGAAGATTTCAGGAAAGACCTGGATTGTGAAATGGGTAGAAAATCCTCAAAAAATGCGACCGGAAACCCTGATGCCCGCGTTCCGTCTTGACATTGTGCAGAGAGAGGATGTGGCCGAATATCTATTTACAATGAAAGACGAGAACGCCAAATCGCTGAACACATCCGATCTTTCTGGATCTGCGTCGCTGGGGAAAAAAGTGTTCGCTGATAAAGCCTGCGCCGCATGCCACAGTGATGTTCAGTCAAAAAATGGGCTCACACGGAGAATCCCCCTTTTAGGCGATGCAGGTATTAAAATGAATGCCAACTGGATATACAACTGGATCACCGACCCTAAGACTATCAACCCCGACACCTGGATGCCCCGGCTGGAACTGACACCGGAGGACGTGAAACACCTCACGGCTTATTTACGATCTCTTGCCACCCCACAGGCCCGGTCTCTGATGTCGTTCAAAGTCAAAAAAGGCAATGCGGCAAATGGGAAGACCCTTGTTCAGAGCAAGGGGTGTCTGGGGTGCCATCTTGTCATGGGTAAACCTGATCCGTCGAAAGTCGGAGTAAACGTGGCTGACGTGGCGAACAAACGTATGGAAGAACTCCCCTTTGGAACCTCCACCGTACCGCACACCAAATGGGACTGGATTTTCAACAAAATCGCCACACCAGCAATCTACAAAACCAAGGATATGCCCATGGCCATGCCCGATTTCGGATTGAAGAGCGAAGAGGTTTCAAATCTCACGGTGTTCTATCTGTATAATCGCCTGAAATCGCTTCCCGAATCTTATGTCGTTCGTGAAAAACCGGAACTGGCCAGCAAGGAAAAAGGCGAATGGATGCTCGCGCATTTCAACTGCAAGGGCTGCCACAGCGTGATGACCAATGAAATTCCACGAATTGACAGTTATATTGAAAAAAAATCCCTTGTCCCCCCGAGGATTGTGGATGAACTTGAAAAAGTGAGGCCGGACTGGCTTTTCAGTTACCTGAACCGTCCCACCGCCATGCGGCCCTGGCTTTTTATCAGGATGCCGTCATTTAACCTGACCTCCACCGATAAAGAAACTCTGATCCGGCATCTATACAGTCTCATGCCGCCGGAAAAACAAGCTGCTGCGCCGATTCCCTATGAATACGGTCTGGTCAAGACGGATTATCCGAAAGAAACCCTCGATATGGGTGAGTACAGGTTCCGAAGTGACAAGTGTATGCAGTGCCATCCCGTATCGTTCACCGGTGTTCTTCCCGAGGGGAAAAGTCTGGAAGACATGTCCATTGATCTGATGACGACCAAATCACGACTCAGATTCCCGTGGATCAAGGATTTTTTAAGAAATCCGGATAAATACGCCGGAGCCGGGACCAAAATGCCCTTTGTGTTCTACACGCCTGACAAGGCACCGCGAATTCCCGATCCCGAAGAATGGATCGAACGGACGGCGCTTTACGTGATGTTTATGGACAAGATCCCCGAACCCCTGAAAGAGGAAGAAATGACACGGAAAGTCGAGGCGTTTGACTTTGAGGACTATTGAAGCACAATAAAAAACCAAGGAAGACAACAGGGAGAAATAACCATGAGACAAAAAAGTATGTTGACGTCACGAACCCGATGGATAGCACTTTTCTCGATTCTCCTGTTTTTTCTTTCATCCTGTGCGATGCTCAATACGAATCGCGTCATGTCCTATGATGACTTTTCGGAGATTTCCAACACATTCCTTGCGAAAATGTACATGCGATTCATGAATGTGCAGATGCTCGACTACGATACCTTGTATTTTGAGGACGTTCACTGGAAAAAAAAACACAGCCCGGTGGTGATAACCGGAAAGGTTTACGTCATGCCCGGCGTCACCATCACCATCGATCCTGGTGTGAAAGTGCTTCTTGGTGAAAATGCAGTGATCACAAGTCAGGGGCTTATCGATGCAAGGGGGACCAAGGACGCACCGATCACCTTCACATGGAAAGACGAAGGCAAAAACTGGAATCTTATCGAATGTGTCAGTTCCATCAAAAAAACAAAGGAGAGCCGTGGAACTGTTGTTTTTAAACATTGCATCGTTGAACATGGCAAGGGATTACGATTCGTCTGTTCGGATATCGCAATCACCCATTCCACTTTCAGGTACAACGTTTCATCTGCTTTGAAGGTTGAGTACTGTTCCGGTCTTGTGGCAGAAAATGTGATTTACGGCAACTCCACATTACTCGAAACGGAAAGCGGAAATGGAAGCGGTATCAATGTTTATACCAACCTCGGTTTTAGAATCGAGCATAACCAGGTTTACGATAACGTAAGCGATGGGGGAAGGGACGGTGGTGGTGGGATTTATGCATTCGCCTACGATCATGGGCTTGTGACCGTTGTTGGAAATACGGTTAAAAACAACACAAGTGATCGTAAAGCCGGAGGAATCTTTGCCTATGACGCCCTTGTCAAAAACAATAAGGTTTTAAATAACCGTTCTGCTTTGGCAGGCGGAGGAATATTCGCCATTCAATCCACGGTTGAAAACAACATTGTGGTCGGAAATATCAGCGATGAAGGCGGCGGGATTTTTTCAGATGAATCGACGATCATCAACAACCTGATCCGGGCAAACATTGCTCCCAAGGGTTCCGGTATTTTTCATATCAATGCCGGATCTATCGAAAAAAATTCAATCGTCGACAACAAAGGGCCGGGTGCTCCTTCGGATTCTGTCATCTCACTTATGGGGAACCCTATTGTGAGCCACAACAACATCATCGCCGAAAAGGGATATGCCTTGAGTTTTCTGTCCCATAGCCTATCACCTGACCTGGACGCTAATGAAAACTACTGGGGCACCACCGACGAACGTGCGATTGAAAACAAAGTTTGTGACTGGCTGGAAAATTCTGAGGTTGGTCTTGTGGGCTGGAACACTTTCGCGAAAGAACCGGTTGCCGAGGCCTATGTAGTTCCTGGTGACGCGCTGATGGTTCTATCACCGTTTACGGAAACCACAAAAGAAGGGACTCTTCGTGGGGTGATTGAGAAAGATACGGTCATTGGCGACAGAGAAAACAAAGAGATGGCGGTCGTTGGAAACCTGCTGATCCGTGAAGGTAAAACACTTCAGCTTGCTTCCGGAGCATGTTTTAACCTCGCACCCGGTGCATCCATAAGAATCAGAGGAAAACTTACAGCGGAAGGTACGAAGGATAAAATTATCCGCTTTACCGGTGATCGCGAAAAACCCTGGGGTAATATCCTTTATGAAAATAGAAGTTTAGTTGATGGTGGGGCAGGAGAAACGGCGGCTGATAAGAGCATGCTTCGCTATTGTCTGATTGAAAACGGCTGCGGTATTGTCATGGATGGTAAGGGAGCGGATATCTCAGATTCAGTGATCCGAAACCACAAGGGAACCGGTGTGAGGATCAAAGAAGCTGAAGTGTCACTCGTCCGCAACAAAATTATGAACAACACCAGCGAATCTGACGGTGGTGGTGTTTACGCCTATGGCAGTAAATCCATCATCATCCACGATAACGAGATTCTGAACAACAGCGCTAGTGACGGAGGTGGAATTTTTTCCTACGGCCAGCAATCCAATGTGGCTGTGGATATAAGAAGGAATAGGATCGAAGGAAATATGACAGAAGGAGACGGCGGAGGCATCTGGACATCACGATCTGCCGTGGTCGACAACATGGTGGCAGGGAATACAGCTCAGGTCAGAGGAGGTGGAATTTACGCAAGTTTTGCGTTGATTCATGACAACCGGATCAAAAAGAACAAAAGTCCTCTGGGGAGTGGAGTTTACGGTGAATCCAACACCTCGTTCATGGGTAACTCTATCGTGGGCAACACCTGCACGGAAAAGAACGGCGGGGCAGTCTATCTAAATTACTGGGGCCTCAGTCTTCACAACAAACATTTTATGAACAACCTTATCGAAAGCAACACGTCCGAAGACAAGGAAGGAACTGGGGGGGTGTGCATGATGGGTGAAATGGATTTCAAAAATAACGTCATATCAAAAAACACCGGTATCCAGTTGTACAACATGAATCCATCGCCGGATTTTGAAAAAACAGTGGCTGAAAAATGTTTCTGGGGAAGCACGGATGTAAAAAAAATTGATGGGTTTATTTTTGACGGGAAAGATGACCCCTCCCTTTCACCTGTGGTGTACGAACCGTTTGCTAAGAACGCAAAAGAGGCCCTTTCACAAGCCAGAGTGGTTACCGACAAGGATGAAGCCATTGAGGAGTTCTGATGCTGAAAACATGGAGGCGCTTATGTCCAATTATCAAACAAACCTGTCTGTACCGAAAAGCATTCCCGGGGTCTTTGATCAGGAAAAAAGGAAAACGCGACCCGATTTTGCGAGAGGATTGCTCGATTACCGCGAAGCGCTTCGCATGTGTCTTGAATCGGTCAAAAGTCCGGTGGAGACTTGTGAAATCTCCTTGGAAGAGAGCCTCAGCCGGGTTCTGAGAAAGGACATGGAAAGCGTGGTTTACGTTCCGCCTTTCAACCGAACCATGATGGACGGGTATGCTGTCCGTTCAGCGGATATTAAAAGTGCGTGTGCCGGAAAACCCGTAAGACTTGTGTTGACCGGAGAGATTCCTGCGGGTTTTTCGTCAGACCGTACTGTGAAATCTGGTGAGACGATGCGGATCATGACAGGCGCAGCTGTCCCACAAGGCGCGGATGCTGTGGTCAAGCTGGAAGGCACGTCGTGCTGGGATGGCCGGACAGTCTTGTTTTTTGATACCGTGGGTGAGAATCCCTACATCATTTATAAAGGACAGGATCTGGCACCCGGTATGGTGACGGCGCGGACAGGGCAGACCGTGACACCGGCTATGGTCGGAATCTTTGCCGCAAGCGGTGTTTCAAGTGTTACGGTTTCTCGGAACATCACGCTGGGGATCATTTCCACGGGAAGCGAGCTGGTCAGGGCAGGATCTGTTCCGGCGGACGGTCAGATTTACGATATCAATGGTTATTCACTTTTCGCACTGGCGAAAGCAGCGGGAGCAAGTCCTGTGAGTCTGGGAGCAGTCAAAGACAAGTCAATGGATCTCCTCACCCTGTTGGATTTCGGCAATGGCATGGATATTCTTCTGTTGTCCGGAGGCGTTTCTGTTGGAGATTACGATATCGTTCATGAAACCCTTCAACGGGCAGGAGTTGAGGAAATTTTCTGGCGTGTGAAAGTCAAACCCGGCAAACCCCTGTTTTTCGGGAAAAAAGGGAATACGTTGATTTTTGGCCTGCCCGGCAATCCTGTTTCATCGGTGGTGAACTTCAATCTTTTTGTTCGACCGGTTCTCGATAAACTCGCAGGGAAAACAACCTGGGGCCTCCGAACAGGTCATGCAAAGATTCTCAATAATCGAATACTGAAATCAGGCCGTCGGACGTTTTTACGTGGAAAGATCCGGGAATCCAACGCTTCGCTTGGAGTTGAAATTATTGCCGAACAGCGATCCGGTGTATTCAGTCCCATGATGAATGCGGACGTTCTTCTTGAAATTCCTGAAGATATGAAGATTCTCAAAGAAGGGGATGTGGTGAGGGTGTATTATTTGTAGCTGGCATTATTCAACAATTCTCGGTGAATCAGGTGGCGTGACGTAAGAGTGACCATACCCACGAAGGGATGTGTCATCGCGGGTGTGACCCACGTCTACGTGATCTTAGGTGAACGTCTGGGCTTCAAACATACGGATCGAAATAACATGGAATATAAAATATCTTTAGTTGATAAAATTGTTCTGATCACAGGTGCATCCTCCGGTATAGGCAAAGAACTTTCCAGGCGTTTCGCCATGGAAAAAGCCATTCTTGTAATCGCATCCATTCCATCTGAAAAGTCTGTGCTTGAAGCCTGGGCCGATGAACTCCGGCATTATTACCATGCACGGGTCACCACACTGACAGAAGATCTGTCTACCTCCGAAGGCCCACACAATCTGTATCGTCAGGTGATGAACATCGTGCCTCGCATTGATGTTTTGGTGAACAACGCCGGGATCATGTCTTTCGGTCTGTTTCATATGATTTCTCTGGAAGAACAGGAACGGATTGTCGCGGTGAATCTTCGGGCTTACATGGCGTTGATGCGATTGTTCATTCCTGATATGGTGAAACGAAAAGCAGGATACATTTTTAACGTAAGTTCGGTTTCTGCATTTGTCCCTACACCACGGCATGCTGTTTACGGAGCCACCAAAGCCTTTGTTCAAAGTCTCACCGAAGCGGTGGCAGAGGAACTGAAAGACACCGGTGTTACAACTTTCACCCTGAACCCCGGATATACGGACACACCTCTCCTGCGGGGCAAGAATTTTCCAAAAAAACTGAGGTTTTATGTTTTTGGTGGCAAAAGCTGCCCAACAACCATTGCCGACAAAGGTGTTGACGCTTTCAAGCAAGGGAAACACGTATACATCCCGGAACCCCACCTGTGGTTTCTTTTTTTTGTGCTGAACCGGTTTTCACCACGGATCGTCATCAACAGGATTTCCGAATTCATGGTCAAAGGGGCGTGAGGGGTCGAGATCAGCCGACGTATACTTGATGTTGTCGCTAAATGTGATTTTGCGAGAACGTGAGAAGGCCTTTAGCGAATTTTTATAAAAAGAATGGTTTTTGAATTTGGGGAAACAGGGATGATGACATCGGTTTTTATATAATAAGCTGAACTTTTTACTATTTATAATAGTATCTTTTCTGAAGAATCCATAAGAAGTATCTCATACATCTTGCCTTTAAAAAATATTTGAAATAATGAAAATATTATAAATGATATTGGATATATAAACTGTCAAACCAAGCATGTTAAATTGACTATCCAGATTAATTGACAGAGGAATATTTTTTAAATTTGATTCTTGTACTTCTAACAAAGTTAAAAGATGACATTCACGCTTTTTATTGTTATACCTGAAAAAGTTTATAATAATTGCGGGTATTATAAAAATCTGATGATCAGGAAACGTTGAACGGGTGGGGAGTTTAAGATTTAGATGTTTAAAGATAAGAATGGTAACGGCAAAGGTGAAGATCAAACGAAACGCCAGATGAAAATGAAGGAGCTATCGGAAATCACGGGAGTTAACGGTCCGACTATAAGGTATTACATAACGCAAGGGCTTTTGCCCAAACCTTATAAAACACATAAGAACATGGCTTACTATGACGAAAGCTATGCTGAAATGATCATGCTGATTAAAAAATTCCAGAAAGAGTATTTTCTGCCACTGGAAGTGATCAAGAATGCCATTGATGAGCTCGGGCACGACAAGGTTCCTAACATGGCCAACGAGCTTGTGGAAAAACTTGTTCAGGCCAAGCAGCTGGACTGGATGGAACCGGCGTCAGTGAACAAACTGGTCAGAGCCATGACGCGGGAAGAACTGCTTGAGGTTACAAAAATCAGCGAGGCGGATCTGGAATCATCTATTAAGGCAGGGCTTATTTTTGAGGATGAAAACAAATGCTTCAATGTTCAGGATGTTAAAATCGCTATGCTGATATCGGACGTGCGAAGTTTTCTCACCGATGACAAAGGCTTTTCCATTGATTTCATTACAATGCACAACGATATGATCAAAGATGCTGTGGACAAGCAGTTCAAGTACTTCTTAGTTCGTATTCTTAATGGTTCTGTGAATATTCACGACGCCAATGATCTGGCTTTTAAGGGAATAGAGTTTCTATACCGGCTTTTTCCCATTCTCCATAAACGTCAGCTCAACATGAAAATCAAAGATTCACTTCATATTGAATAAGGTTATGCCGCAGCAGAATTATCCAGAATTAATACTGTTGTTAAATCACACTTTCTCCTATAATGCTTTAAATATGACCACGGGCGGATTGTTCATCCGCCCTGTTTTTTTCCTTGTTATCTACTGAAACCATAAGCGAAATATTTCTCCATAGAAACAACGACAGACTCGCGGATCGCATTATAACCACGAGCCGTGTTATTTCATGAGCTCTGTATAAAATCACAAGTGACAATTTTCAGATTATTTTTTTTAAAATATGTACTCTTGATCTAAGTCAAGGAATTGTTCTCCGGATTTCCGTATAGTGCAATCAACAACAAGGCAAACGAACGACAGAATCAATATAAAAAATTATAAACGATAACCATTCTAAAAAGGAGTCAACTATGTTCTGTTTTCAATGTGAGCAAACGGCTAAAGGTACGGGATGTGACAAGATTGGTGTGTGCGGAAAACAGCCGGATGTGGCGGCTCTTCAAGATCTTCTGATACATGGCATACGTGGCCTTTCAACCGTTGCAAACGAAGCGGTCAAAAAAGGAATTCGTGATGAAAAAATGGATCATTTCGTATGTGAAGCCATTTTTTCCACCCTCACCAATGTGGATTTCGATCCGGACAGGTTCGTGAAGATGATCGAGACGTGTGCCGCTTATACGGAATCATTGTCCGCCAAAGCAGGGATTGCCGTTAAAAAGAATGCGGAATGCAGTTGCGCCGGTAAAACAAAGGACCAGCTTGTGGCCCTGGGTGAAAAAGTCGGCGTCATGGCTGATCCCACCCTTAATGTGGACATCAGATCGCTCCGCGAACTTCTGACATACGGATTGAAGGGGCTTGCGGCATACGCTGATCATGCGGCCATCCTGGGTCAGAAAGACAACCTGATTTACGATTTCATTTACGAAGCCATGGCAGCCACTGTGGACAGCAGTCTGGGTGTGAATGAACTTGTTGGCCTCTGCCTGAAATGCGGCGAAGTGAACATCAGAGCCATGGAACTTCTTGACGCTGCGAATACCGGAACATACGGTCACCCCGTTCCCACAGAAGTTCCTCTGGGTGCGAAAAAAGGAAAGGCTATTCTTGTTTCCGGTCATGATCTGAAGGATCTTTATATGTTGCTTCAGCAGACAGAAGGGAAGGGCATCAACATTTATACCCACGGTGAAATGCTGCCCTGCCACGGTTACCCAGAATTGAAGAAATTCGGCCATTTCTACGGGCATTACGGAACAGCATGGCAGAATCAGGCCAAAGAATTCGACGAATTTCCCGGTTCCATACTCATGACAACCAACTGCATCCAGAAACCCAGGGAAACTTACAAAGATCATATTTTTACCACAGGCCTTGTGGGCTGGCCCGGACTTACCCATATTGCGGACAAAGATTTCACAGCCGTGATCAACAAAGCCCTTGAACTCCCTGGATTTGCGGCAGACACCCCAGGTGTGAAAGTCATGACCGGTTTTGCGAGAAACGCAGTTCTTGGCGTGGCCGGAACGATCATCGAAGCTGTAAAATCCAAAGCCATCCGCCATTTCTTCCTGGTGGGCGGTTGTGACGGCGCCAAACCCGGACGTAACTACTACACCGAGTTTGTTGAAAAAGTGCCGGCAGATTGTGTTGTTCTGACCCTTGCCTGCGGGAAATTCAGATTCTTTGATAAAGATCTGGGCAATATCGGTGGCATTCCAAGGCTTCTCGATATCGGACAGTGCAACGATGCTTATTCAGCAGTTCAGATTGCCGTGGCGCTTGCCGGTGCTTTTGAATGCGGCGTCAACGATCTGCCCTTGTCCTTTATTCTGTCCTGGTACGAACAGAAGGCATGTGTCATTCTCTTGAGCCTTCTCCACCTGGGCATCAAGAATATCAAGCTTGGCCCATCACTTCCGGCCTTTATTTCACCCAATGTGCTAAACGTGCTTGTTGAAAACTTCAACATCGCACCCATCAGCACTGTTGATGAAGATATGAAAGCCTGTCTCGGATAACAAACAGTTGGAATTATCATGGTCCCTGTGAGCAGGGACCATGATCAGACGATCGACCCACAGGGCTATGATGGCCGTGTGGGTTGAAATAAAGGAGGAGCCTGTATGAGATGCCCAGGACAAGATACCCAATACTGGAGTGAAGGTTCCATATTCGAAGCAAAATGCCCAAAATGTGATAGTATTGTTGAATTTTTTAAAGACGATACAGCGAGAAAATGCGGATCTTGCGGTCATCGTTTCGCTAATCCAAAGATGGATTTTGGCTGTGCCTCGTACTGCCAATATGCAGAACAATGCCTGGGAACCCTGCCGCCCGAGTTGCTTGCTCAAAGGGGCGATCTCCTGAAAGACAGGGTGGCCATTGCTATGAAACGTTATTTTAAAAGTGATTTCAAACGGATCGGACATGCAACACGTGTGGCCCGATATGCCGAACGCATAGGAAAAGAGGAAAACGGAAATCTGTCCGTGATTCTTTGCGCCGCATACCTCCACGATATCGGTATTCATGAAGCCGAACGGAAGTATAACAGCACGGCAGCACGATATCAGGAAGAACTTGGACCGGCCATTGCCGAAGAAATTCTCGCAAAGCTGGGGGCAACAAACGAACTGATCGCCGAAGTTTGCGACATGGTGGGGCACCATCATCATCCACGGGAAAATGAACCCGTGAATTTTAAGGCCCTTTATGACGCAGACCTTATCGCCAATCTGGAAGACAACAAAGCAGAAGAACCGATTTCAGCCGAAAGACTGGATAAGATCATTGAAAAGTCGTTTCTGACGGCAAGTGGCGGAGATATTGCGAGATCAGTACTGCTTTGAAATGAGAATTGAATCAAGGAGACCAACCATGAAAGTCATGAGAAAAATAATAGAAATCAACGAAGAAAAATGTACCGGTTGTGGTCAGTGCGTGGTGGCCTGTGCTGAAGGGGCGATTGAAATAAGGGACGGAAAGGCGAAAATCATCCGGGATCTCCTGTGCGACGGTCTGGGAGCATGTATGGGTGAATGCCCTGAAGATGCTCTTAAAATCATTGAGAGGGAAGCGGATGAATTCGATGAGCATGCAGTTCACGAACATCTGGCCCAGAAGGAAAAACAAACGGAACTGAAGCCCATGGCCTGCGGTTGCCCATCATCGCATATCAAGACCTTTTCACCCATGGCGTCCTGCGAATCGGCCAATGTTCCGAAATCCGTTTCGGGACAGACATCAGCACTTACCCATTGGCCCGTGCAGATTAAACTGGTGCCGCCCAACGCTCCGTTCCTTAAAGGTGCTGATCTTCTGGTTTCGGCAGATTGCGTTCCGGTGGCCTTTCCCGGTATGCACAGCGAACTTTTGAAAGGGCGTTCCGTGATGATCGGCTGCCCTAAGTTCGACAATGCAGAGGAATATATCGACAAATTCGTCCAGGTATTCAAACAGTCGGGTATCAAGAGCGTCACCGTGGCTCTTATGGAAGTGCCCTGCTGCTCGGCTCTTCTGACCATTATAAGAAAAGCCATGGATCTTTCCGGCATGAACATCCCCATCAATCAAGTGGTGGTGGGGATAAGGGGAAATATACTCTGATTCTTTGAAGCTGCTGCTCAAGTCACTGAAAATTATTATTATTGAAGGGCAGGCTTAATCGCCTGCCTTTTTAAACGTCAGGGCAGCGAATGGTCGTAGTCGTGTAGAGTAACGAAACCCGACAAACGATCCTATCTGCCCCTCGTGCTACTCGTTCCGGGAATTTTCCCTGACTTTACCCGATAGATTTTACATAGAAAGTAATTGTCACGAACTACCGGCGTAGCCGGTAGCTTGATGAGGGCCCCTAAAAGGGGCCAGTCACTTACTCGTTATTTAAAATCAAATTCCAACTGCCTACATTCTGCTTCTTCTT
>JBAZWJ010000025.1:0-73946 GCA_041660385.1 Desulfobacteraceae bacterium
TCAAGCCGTCCGACCATGGATTCATGGATCTCTATCCCTGCCGGAAACAGTCGGCGTTTTCCGTGTTTGTCAAAGGAGAGATTCTCCCCCTTTTTCGAGGCATCATCACCGCTGTGGAAACCCGCTACGACTCGGAAGGTGGCTTGACCTTCCTGATCCGGGGTTATGACGCCCTCTATTTTTCCGGCAAAAATCAGCGGATTCATACCCATCTTGAAACAACCCTTCCCGAAATGGCCAAAGAGATGACAACGGATTCCGGGTTAGCCATCAAGCCTTTTGAAACCGGGCCGGTGTGGCGGCAGCTGGTTCAATACCGGGAGACGGATCTTGATTTTCTGGCCAGAACAGCCCAGCGTTCCGGCCTTTATTTTATGGTGAACCGTGAAAACACCCTGGAGATCATGGGTTTAAGCGGAAACGGTGACCTTGTTGCCCTGACCAGGGGAGAGGATCTTTTCGAGCTGTCCATTGAGACAAACGACGCACCGGTTCTGGCTTCGGTTTATGCCAGTGGCTGGGACCCTTTTCTCGCCGAATTCCACGACGGGCTGTCGACTTCCGAAAATGCTGAAGGCCAGGAAAGAAAACTGCTGGATATTCCCCTCAGAAACACGATGGAAGCGGAAACCGTTTCAAAAGCCGAACTGGACCGCTGCATGGCCTGTGAGACCTCGGTGAAAGGCGTGGCCGAAGGAAACAGCCGCCTGATACCCGGAGCCACCGTACTTATCGACGGCATCCATCCTTTGTTGAAAAAGGATTTTGTTCTCACCGAGGTGGAGCATTCCATCACTTTTGATGCTGGTTATATTTCGGAGTTTTCGTCTCTGCCGCCGGATTTCAGAGTTTCTGATGCCGGAACCAGCGCCACCTTCGGGTATGTTACCGATATTGATGATCCCGAACATCTGGGTCGGCTCAAGGCGTCCCTTCCCTCGTTTGAAAATGCGGAAACCGACTGGATGACCGTGGTTCTGCCTGCTGCCGGAAAAAGCAAAGGGGCCATCATGCTGCCGGACGTGGGGGATCAGGTGCTGATCCTCTTTCTGAACAACGACCCGGCCAGAGGTGTGGTGGCCGGATCAGTGTTCGGCTCGTCACAGCAGCCTCCTGACTGGGGCATCGAAGACAACAAAGTCAAACGTTTCTGCTTTGTCACGCCGGAGGGTCAGAAATTCACCCTGGATGACGGAAAAAAAGGTGTCAAAGTCGAAAATAGCGCGGGAAGTTATCTTGAAATCTACCCGGAAACGGTGACCCTCCATTCCGCCACGGATCTGGTGATCCAGGCACCTGAAAAGAAGATAACCATTCTGGGTCAGACCATCGACTTTAAAAAAGGATGACATGGGACGGATACTTACGATTGACGCAACACTTATATGCAAACACGAACTGGGAACGGTGGGTATTACGGCGTCCCAACAGACCGTAACCATCGGAGGCAGACCCGTTCTGGTGGATGACGACCCGGAAGGCCGAAGCATCAGCGGCTGCCCAAACGTGGGAGCCACCATCAAGCCCTGCACCTCCACCCTCAAGGTGTTCAAAGGCTATTCAGACCTGATCCGCATCAACGGACGCCGGGTCTGCCTTGATGCCGTGACAGGTCTGACAGACGGCACACCGCCGGGAACGGTGGAATATATTGTGAGACAACCGGGCCAGGATTTTGTGTCAGAGAAAGGATAAACAATGAAACGGAACAACGCGTTTTATTTCGGAATGAAAACCGATCTTCAGGAACCGGGAGGGGCAGGGCTTTCCATTGCTCCGTCGGGTGGAATCGCCATGGTGGATGATCACCAGTCCATTCGCCAGTCCATCCTGATCATCCTTTCCACCATGCCCGGTGAAAGGGTATTGAGGCCGGATTTCGGCTGCGACCTTTACAAGCTTGTTTTTTCACCCAATGACGACACCACGGCGGGGCTGGCCATCCATTATGTGCGGAAAGCCCTTGGAAAATGGGAGCGACGGATCACCATCACCCGGCTGGACGCGGGGCCCCATCCTGACAACCCCGAAGTTCTGGACATAACCCTGAGTTACCGGATCAACTCCCTATTGAAAGAAGATCACATGACCTATTCATTTGACATAGCCGGAAAGGAGGCGTGATGAGCCTGTTCGCTCCGAACCTCGACGACCGCCGTTTCAACGATCTGATGGCGGAAACCCTTGGAAAAATCAAGGCAACCTGTCCCCAGTGGACCGACCTCAGTCCGTCCGATCCCGGAATTGCGCTGCTGGAAGCCTTTGCTTATCTCACGGAAATCCTTCTTTACCGGGTGAACCGAATCCCGGAAAAAGCCACCATCGAATTCCTCAAACTGATGGGGGTGAGCCTCTATCCGCCATCGGCAGCTGGTGCGGTTCTGACCTTTTCCCTTTCCACACCGCGATCAACGGAAACGGTCATTCCCCAATCGACAAAAGTCACCATTGCAAGAGGCGCCGGAAGCGGTGAACCGCCGGTGTTCATGACCCTTCGAAACGCGGTGATTTCCCCGGGAGACATGTCGGTTGATGTCCACGCCTTTCATTGCGATGTGGTGGAAGGTGAACTGGCCGGATACGGCACAGGAAAACCAGGACTGGCAGTGCGGCTTGCCAAGGCTCCGGCGGTGGTGGCATCGTTTGGAGAACTCGACTTCACCGTGGGCGTTGAAACACAGCCTGAAGAACTGGAAGACCGGACGCCCGCCATCCGCTTCAATGACAAAACATACCGGATCTGGTCTGAAATCAAAGGGGCTTCGGGACGACCGGATGATCCATACATCTATACGGTTGACCGGGCTGCCGGACTTGTTCAGTTTGGTCAGGCCATCAACAAGGTGGATGCGGACAGCCTTGGCGAATACAAAAAAGCATTGTCAGGAGCCATTGTACCCGAAGGCCGTGAAGTCCGGGTCTGGTATCATATTGGCGGAGGGCCTTCAGGAAATCTGGCCGCCCAGACCTTGACCGTGATGAAAACCCCGGTACCCGGTGTGAAAGTGACCAACACCGAAGCGGCAACCGGTGGCAGGGAAATGGAAAAACTTGATAACGCCATTATAAGAGGCCCAAAAGAGCTTCATTCCCTTGAACGGGCCGTCACAGCAGGGGATTTTGAGCTGATTGCCAGAAAAAGTTCCGGTGCTGTGATCCGGGCCAAAGCATTTACCAAAGCATCCCTTTGGACCCACGCCCTTCCCGGAACCGTGGATGTGCTTCTTGTGCCCAACATGGCCGCAAATGAAGCGGCGGAGGGGCGGATCACCGCCGACATGCTGAGAGGAAAAGAAACCGAAGAAATCCTTGTTCAGATCAAAAACGAACTGGATATCCGAAAACCCCTGGGCACCACCTGTCTTGTGAATTGGGTCCGGTACAAAACCGTCAGTGTCAAAGCAAAGGTTGTGGTTCACAGAGGCCAGAACCCCGACGACGTGAAGCAACGGGTTGAACAGCGGCTGTATAGTACCATCTCCCCGGTTCCCGGCACCGGAAATCCCAGCGGGTGGACCTTCGGAAAACCATTACGGATTTCCGATGTCTACGACATTATTCTCAGGGAACCCGGTGTGAATTATGCGGATAACGTGGGGTTTACCGTGGACGAAGTCCCGGATTGCGACGTCCGGTCGATTGCCGAGGACGGATTTCAGAAACGGACCTGGTTTGCGTGCGAATTAAATACCCTGTTCCGGTCAATGAATGACGCCGAAGGCTGGGAAACCGTTCTTGTCCTAGAAAACGAAACCATCGAATCGGTTGCCGTGAGCAGCTTCAATCCCGGAGTTCTTGCCCTGCACACCAAAAAGACTGGAGGCGCCTCCACCTCAACATCGTCTGTCCATATTTCAATAGACAACGGGGAATCCTGGCAACTGGCCACAGACACCGCCTTTGAAATCGAAGGTCTTGCCTGGAGTAAGCGGGAAGGCATTCCCCTGCTGTTCATGGCCACGGATGTGGGGCTTTATGAACTCTGGACCACACCCGGATCAGCGCCAGTTCAGGTTCTGGTCACCCAGGATGAACCGAATATGGGATTTTACTCGGTGGTCACCTCCATGGACAACCAGGGAACGACCTACGTGATCGCCGCCTCGCAAAAAGAAAAGGGGCTTTTTATGTCCAGTCAGGGCGGAAAATCCGGCACCTTTTCCATGATCGGTTTTAAAGACACGGATATCAGAACTCTGGCCATCCAGATCGACGGGCCGAGATCCTTTTTATGGGCCGGGGAAACCGCCGTGGGCAATGAAGAAGGAGTAGGATGTCACTTCATTGAACTGCGCGGGTCGGAACTGTCGCCGGAAGGATGGACCACCCTCAAGGAAAACTGGACTGGTGGCAGTTGCAAGTCCATCGCGTTTTTCGGGTCCACGGTTCTTGCGGCCAGCCACAGAGCCGGGATTCTGTCCATTGCGGGTGACAGCGCCAAAAAAATCTGGAAACGACCCAATATAAGGTGCGGTCTTCCCATACGGGATTCGGACCGGCTTTTTCATCCGGTTCATTCATTGGCGGTAAACCCGGATCAAACCCTGGTTCTGGCCGGAACACCGGAAGGCGTGTTCAAAAGTGCAGATGGCGACGGTTTCATTCCCTGTTCGAAAAAAGAGTTTACGGACAAAGTCACCCTTCCCGAAACGTGGCTGTTCTGTTCGGGTCATCATGACATCACGGTGGAAACGGACGATGAATCAAAACGACATTAAAAAAATTCTTCCCGGGATGTTCCGGCAAGCCGCTGTAAAAGGAAGTCCTTTGGATGCGGTTTTCAGTGTTATGGAGGCTTTTCACGAAAAAACCGAGGCCACCCTTCAAAACCTGGATGCTGTGTTTGATCCCCTGCGGACCGATGACCGTTTCGTTCCCTTTTTATCCACCTGGGTGGATCTGGACTGGATCTGCAAATCAGGCGGGGCTGCTGACACGGAATTCGAAAAGACTGCCCTCGAAACCGACCGCTTCAGAACCCTGATAGCCCTTGCCTGGTACCTTTCCAAATGGCGAGGGAGCGCAAAAGGCTTGATCCTTTTTCTGGAAACAGCAACGGGTGTTGAAGGTTTTTCCATACATGAAAACATCAAAGATGAAAATGGGCGGGCTATACCCTTTCATATCGAGATTGCTGTGCCCGATGCAGCGGCTGACAAACACCACTTGATTGAACGGATCATCGAGAACGAAAAGCCAGCGTATGTGACATACACCATTCGTTAACGGTCATCGCGTAGGGGCACGGCGCGCCGTGCCCCATCTCCTCGTTTCCGGGGAGAATTTCGATCTTTGCCTCCGGCGGCCCTTCCGGGGGACCAGATTTTAAAAATCTGGACAAATGGGTTTGAGGTACGACAAAGAACGCACCCTTCCCATATCCGTTTGTCAAACTTTTCAAAAGTTTGGCCCCCGGCAGGGCCGCCGGAGGCATTGAATTTCTTTAGAAAATTAAACATTACAAAGTCAAATTATTGCCGGTTCAATATAACAACACATTAACGAAAATAAACATATCGAATCAGGAGGAAACATGTCGAGATACTTTGCCATAACCACAGGAAGCAGCACCATTCAGGTAAAAAACACGCGGACAGGATCGGTCACATTCACCGTGACCAACAACGCCCAGGACGGAATCAAGACACGGGCGAAGATTTCAGCGTTGACCGGTAATGAAAGCTGGTTCACCATCGAAGGTGAAAAAGAGCGGGAATACAAGGAAAAAACCCAGCAGTACACCGTGACTTACACCATCCCTTCTTCTGTTTCACCGGGATCATACAAGTTCAGAATGGACGTTTTCGGTGTTGAAAATCCCGATGAAATATACTCCGAAGGCCCAGTTGTACAAATTGACGTGGTGGGTGCAGAAACGGTTCCCACAAAGAAAACCCCTTTCCCCTGGTGGATTGTGGCTGTTGTTGTGGCGGTTCTGCTTATCGGCGGAGGAATCGCCCTGTGGGCCACACGTTCCACAACGGAAATCGTCCCCATGGTTATCGGTGAAACCCCGGATTCGGCAACAACCATCCTGGCCGAAAAAAAATTCAACGTTGAACGGACCACAGCCCTCACAACTAAAAGCGAAGAAATCGATGTTGTGGTCGCCCAGAATCCACCCCGCGATACGGAAGCCGATAAAGAAAGCACGGTAACCATTACCATCGGCCAGGAAGGCGCGGAAGTCCCGAACACCATCGGAGATACCCTTGAGACGGCCCTCAAAAAAATAACCGATGCCGGTTTGAACTGCCGGGTCGGAGCAAGTCAGGAAGTCAAAGAAAAAATCGTTGCACACAAACGAATGGCCATACGTGCGTCAAGAACACGGGCACCCGCAGCCACATCAGAAACAACTATTGCTCAGCCCAATGCTCTGACAGTGATGACTATGATTCCGATGTTCCCGATTTTCACAGTTCCCAAAGTGTCAGCGACCGATCCGGCCCCGAAAACCATTGTTGAAAAGAATGCAACCATCACGATTTTTACGGAAAAAAGCAGCAAGAGTAACTTCAAAATCGTTGAAAAAGCAGATCTTCAAGCCATTGGCTTTAAAGCCGAAGTGTTGAAAAACGTTACAAATTGATTACTTAATGAAGCAGCAAGTTCAACGATAGTGAACGTTCGTACCGGAAATTTGCATAAGAACATGGAGTGGATGTAAAATGGAAAGAACTAAAACAATATTCTGGGGAGACCCGCAAATAAACAAGAGGGATGCTGTTGCTCAGATTTCTGGGTTAGAATATTTAAAGTCTATAAAGGAAAATAGAATTAGCCCACCACCAGTTGCTAATCTTGTTGGTTATAAGATTTATGAAGTTGATAATGGTTACGCAGCTTTTGAGCTTGATCCTGCGGAATATCATTATAATCCTTTTGCAACAGTTCATGGTGGCATTCTATCAACATTGCTTGATACTTCTATGACGGCCTCGGTTTTGTCAACGCTTCCTATAGGCTTTAGCTGCACAACAATTGAGATCAAAGTAAATTTTATCAAACCTGTAACTGCCGAGACAGGTGTATTGAAGTGCGAAGCAAGGCCAATACATATTGGTAAAAATTTGGCAACAGTTGAAGGTAAAATAAAAGATAATAGCGGAGTTTTACATGCCCATGGAGTAAGTACTTGCTCTATTTTTAAGGTTGCGTAAACAATAAAGAAGGCAGAACAATTTTCTGGACGGGAGCGCAATAAACCGCGCCCCGTGAAACGAGCTAAGTGCTGAATTAATTCTTTGGTCAATATAAATCGAGAAGGGGAACACAATGAAGAAGCTCGGCATAATAATATGTAACCGTTATCACACTTGTGCCGGAGGAAAGTGTCTTCGAGCCATGCGCAATCGTGAAGGGGCTTTTTCCTTGTACAAGGGAGAAGAAATAGAACTTGTAGGATTCACCACCTGCGGGGGGTGTCCGGGCGGAAATGTTGAGTATGCACCAGCAGAGATGAAAAAAAATGGAGCAGAAGTCATCCATTTAGCCACCGGTTTAGTGGTCGGTTACCCACCATGTCCACGTTTGGAAACCTTTTGCAATTTCATTCCCGCTAAATACGGAATAGATGTAGTCATTGGTACTCATCCCATTCCTCAAAACTATTACCTGACGCACGAAAGGATAGGCACTTGGAAGTCTGACAAATGGCAAAACCGAATTAAGCATGTTTTGCCAAATGAAGAAATACGCTTGGCATACGATTGATTATTGGGGTCAAACCACTATTATTGATCATGTTTAAATAAATCACAAATCAAGGACAGACCATGACCCATCAAAAAAAAGCGATGATCATTCTGGCTGTTTTAGCGGTGATTTTTGTCCTTTTCATCGTCGTCGGCGTTTTAATGGACAAAGACGAGCGACCCAGGCCGGATAAAGAGACAGCATCAACGTATGAAAACTCCCCGTGGTCAAAGCGGCTTGCAAAACCCATATCCCTGTTTACTCCAGCCCTCTCAACAGGTGCGCTGCATTTCAAGTCCATATCGGAAGGCTCGGCCATATTCGCTATTGACCCGGATAAGGACAAACCTTTTCGATCCTTGAAACTGTCCCTTGAGAACATATCGGGGAAATCAAACTGGCCCCTTCGGTGTTCATTTACATACAGCAACCTTCTGTCGTCTATTGAGGACTTGAGGATTCAAGAAGACAATCTGGAAAACGATAAGAACACGACCATCGTCGTTCTAAAAGAAGGTGGCGAGTTTCTTCTTACCCCGGTAAACGGCTGTCGGGTAATGATGGATCGTAAAGGCAAACCTGTCTATATCTGTGAAAAATCCAAAAGCGGAACACTGACCATCAACCCGATGTTCAGATAATCCGTTTTACACAATCGCCATCCGTTTCCAACATGTTTGTCCAGCTTTTCAAAAGCTGGCCGCCGGAGGCAGATCGTTAGGAACATTCGCTTCCTGGCTTTGCTAAACAACCGCTTTAACCATGGATTTGATCGACCCCACCAGAAAAAAAAGAGCCCAGATCAAGGCGATGATCAGCACGATCAAAGCGGCCACACCGTCGGTGATGCTGACAAGAAAACCGGGAACGATTCCGTGGCAGAAGCCCACGATCATACCGGCAAGGATAGATGAAAGGATGATCAGGACAAGCCCTTTGTTTTCAAGGAATCTCTGATGGGCCAGCACCAGAAGGGCAGCAAAGGCAAACTTGAGTATCATGATAAACGCCAGAATCACCCGGGCCGTATCCGTGTCGAAATCGCCATACATGGCTAAATAGGCGATGGTTCCGAATATGGGCGCAAGAAGAAGGCCGATCATAAGGAAGACTTTGGCTAACGTCACGAATATCAGGCCGATGCAGGCAAAAATGGTGATAATGGAAACAATCAGGGTGATGATGCCCTGGGTTTTGGCGTGGAGCCTTTCGGGTACGATCAGCGATACGCACATCAGAATCACCGTGAACAGCACCAGCGCGTCAAACACCGCAAGGTAAGGAATTCCCATACCCGGAGCCGCCGCCCCGCTTTCTGCAAAAGCATTGGCGATCTTTGTACTCTGCATCCCTAGAATTGCCGCTGATCCTGCCTCAAAAATAACAATGAGGCCCATAAGAATAACCGCAAGAAAAAACAGGGGTTTTCTAAGTTCGTCAAGCATGGTTTCACTCCTTTATGTGAGGATCATGGCTGTCTTTTGCCGTCGTTCTTTATTCCTGTTTCGCAGGCACAATCACCCAACGCCCGCCCTTGGTGGGTCCAACTCGTTTCAGTAACCCATCCTTTTTTAACTGGCTGATTTGCCATTCAACACCTTTTATTGAAATATCAAGGGATTCAGCCAATTCGGGAGCTGTGATCTGCGGGTTTTTTTCGATCAATCCCAGAATTTCTCCCCTAGTTTCCACCCTAGTCTCTCCCCTAGTTTCTCCCCTAGTTCCTACCCTGTCCTTCACCACAGGCGCATTTTCATCCGGAAGTTCGACATACGTGGGTCTTGAAAATTCAAAAGTAAATATCGATTCGTACCGGATTACGGCTGCCGGACAATTTTCTTTTGTCAGTGCTGCGCGGATGCGCTCAATTCCAGAGCCCATTTTTTCAATGTAGTTGCAGCGTAACAGAAGGGAGGCAATGGCAGGATTGCGGCACACGCTGCGCTTGCCGAAATCCTTTTCGGTGAGGCCCTTGGGAAGTCCTCCGGGGTTATAGATTTCAACCCGGTCATCGAAGATTTCCACCATTACTTGAGCTCCATGTTCGTTGTAATCACGATGACATACGGCATTAATCAGAGCTTCACGCAGGGCCACTTCGGGAAGTTCCAGAATTTCTTTTCGGCGGGCGCTTTCCCGTGTTATTTCCCAGCGAAGCTGGAGATGTTTTTTCAGAAAAATCAGCGCATCTTCCACGTTTTCAAGGAGGTTCCCTGTAAGTTCCTTGCGATCCAGAATATAAGCTTTCGTTGTCCCCTTAAACAAAGCGCAGACTACACTTACATGAAACAGCCTGAGGGTGGGTTCTTTGGAAAAAAAAAGAACGCCTGTCTGGTTGAGGTAAAACTGGCCGTCCTTGTGGTCTCCGGCACCAAGATTGATAAGCAGATTGGCTGTGTCTGTTTTTTGTGAGATGCCCGCCAGTTGAAGAAAGTGATTCAGGCGATGTTCATCTATAGCGTCTTTCCAGTCCAAGTCGAGCCGGAGTTGCTGGTCAAACCTGATTTTTCCCTCGGCACGGATAAAGTCGGTGATATCTTCCGTGCTCATTTTCTGAGAGCTGGCACCGTTTCTGAGAAAAAAACCCTTGCCGCATCGATGAGGCCTGTTCGCGCCTTCGGGAACATGGATAACAAGAAGACCGTGCTTCGGAACTTTTTCAACATGAACGGCCACCGGTGGATCACATGCAGCAGCCATGTCATCGATTTTTGAAAGAGCCGTGTTTGAAAGATCGCAACCAACAATCCTGTTCCGGTCATCCACACCGACGAGGATGCGTCCGCCTGAAGCATTGGCAAAAGCCGTCAGCTCTCTGGGAAGGTCCGAGTTCACGCTCTGCTTGAACTCCAGAGTATACCCTTCGCCTTCCTCCAGAATCAGTGCCAGTTCGTCATCATTTGTTCGGTTATATCTCACGCGGTTGATCACTCCGTTTTTATCGCTCATCGTTTGACTGTTTACTTAGTAACAAAAGCTGATAAATATTATCTGAAACAAGTCAAAAAGCAACCTAAAGATTTTTCCGGGTGGCACGTTTCGCAGAAAACCCTTGACTTTGAATTGAATCAGGTTATAGATTTGAATATAGTTCAATGAATGATATTCAAAATAATCAGATGACACGTCTTGAGACTAAAAAATAGGAGGAATGGCAAAGATGGACGATAAACTCATCATCGCCAATTGCAGCGGATTTTACGGGGATCGGTTTTCAGCGGCCCAGGAAATGGTCGAAGGTGGCCCCATTGATGTGCTCACCGGAGATTACCTCGCCGAACTCACCATGGCGATTCTGTTCAGGAAAACATTGAAAAATCCGCAGGAAGGATATGCCGAAACATTTCTGAAACAGATGGAAATCGTGTTGAAGACCTGCCTTTCCCGGAACATCAAAGTGGTAAGCAATGCCGGGGGCCTGAATCCGAAAGGGCTGGCAACGGCTCTGAAAGAACTGGCGGGGCGGCTGGGACTTGATCCGAAAATCGCCTGGATCGAAGGAGACAACCTCATGACCTGCATGGGGGATCTCCGGCAGAAAGGCGAACGGTTTCTTCATATGGATTCAGGCCTTGAGCTTCGTGATGAAGACGCCATGACGGTCACGTCCAATGCCTATCTGGGTGGCTGGGGCATTACCCGTGCCTTGGAAGAAGGCGCGGATATCGTGGTGGGCGGTCGCATTGCCGACGCGTCCCTTGTTTCAGGACCAGCGGCCTGGAAATTCGGCTGGAAGGCGGATGACTGGGACCAGCTAGCCGGAGCTGTGGCCGCAGGCCATGTGATCGAATGCGGAGCCCATGCCACCGGCGGGAATTTCGCATTCATGGAAGATATCTATTCCTATCTCCACATGGGCTTTCCCATTGCGGAGATGTATCCTGACGGTTCGTCGGTGATTACGAAGCATCCGGGAACGGGAGGCCGCATCAGCACAGGTACGGTGACATCCCAGCTTTTATACGAGATTCGCAGTCCGGCCTACCTCACCCCTGATGTTACCGCCCATTTCGACACCCTCAAAGTGCAGAAAGAAGATCTGGACAGGGTGAGAATCAGCGGCACAAAGGGGAGCCCGCCCACGGACACCCTCAAGGTCTGCATCAACCGACTGAACGGCCATCGAAATATCGCGCGGTTTGTGTTGACAGGTCTTGATACGGAGAAAAAGGCAGCCATTGTGGAAACAACTTTTTTCAACTCCCTAGGCGGCCGCGACCAGTTCGAAGAGGTGGCGGTGAGGCTGCATGGCCGGGCCAAATCCGATCCTCAAACCATTGATGAATCACACAGCTTTCTTGAAATTGCCGTGCGGGGAAAAAATCAGGATCTGATCAGCAAACGTTTTCCCAAAGCAGTGGTGGAAATGGCTCTCTGTTCCATTCCGGGGTTCACGCTGGGCGAGCTTCCGGGAAAAGGCGCTCCGGTGATCCAGCACTGGCCTGCGCTTGTAGCCAAAAACAACGTGACGGCTCAGGTGATGATCGATGATAAAGCCATTCCCATTCCCTGGATTAAAAACACGGATTCTGCCCTGTCGGTTCAGGCCATTCAATCCGATCAATCCGAAAAACCGAAAAGCGACTACGGACCGGATATGCTGAGGTTGCCTCTGGGCCGAATCATGGGAACACGATCCGGTGACAAGGGCGGCAACGCTAATCTGGGCATATGGGTTAGAAACCCGGATGCTTACAGCTTTCTTAAAAGCTTTCTCACCGTCGATAAACTCAAAGAGCTGCTTCCGGATACGGCGGAACATGTGATCGAGCGCCATGATCTGCCCAATCTCAACGCCGTGAATTTTTACATCATCGGTTATCTGGGCGACGGAGCGGCGTCCTCCCTCAAAGGAGACCCCCAGGCCAAAACCCTTGGAGAATACTTCCGCTGCAAAAAAGCGGATATTCCCCTGGATATTGTGGATCAGGCTTGGAACGAAACGAAATGATAATATAAGGAGAACAGGGCATGTCGAACATGTATTTCACCAAAGAGCATGAGCAGGTCAGACGGGCGGTGCGGGAATTTGTCGATAAGGAAATCAACCCCTATGTGGATCAGTGGGAAGAGGCGGAATGTGCGCCGCTCCACGATATTTTCAAGAAGATGGGGAAACTGGGGTTTTTAGGTGTACGCTACGATCCCAAATATGGCGGAGAGGGCCTGGATTACTGGTATGAAACCGTGCTTCTTGAAGAACTGGCCACCATCGACTGCGGTGGGATTCCAATGGCCATCGCTGTTCAGACCAACATGGCCACACCGGCCATTGATGAGTTCGGATCGGAATACCTGAAAGAAACCTACCTCAAACCCGCCGTTCTTGGGGATATGGTGGCGGCCATTGCTGTCACCGAACCGGACGCCGGATCGGACGTGGCGGCCATCAGAACCACAGCCCGCCGCGAGGGAAATCATTACATCCTGAATGGTTCCAAAACTTACATCACCAACGGAACACAGGCGGATTACCTGACACTTCTTGCGCGAACAAGTGACGAACCGGGCTACCATTCCTTCAGTCTTTTCGTGGTGCCGACGAACCTGCCAGGTTTTCAAGTCAGCCGGAAACTGAAGAAAATCGGCATGAGGAGCAGTGATACAGCCGAGCTGTTTTTCGACGATATGAAGATTCCGGCGGAAAATCTCATCGGTGTGGAAGGAGAAGGGTTCATCCACCAGATGATGCAGTTTCAGCACGAGCGGTTCAGCGCCCTGCCCATGTCCTATGTTGTGACAAAAAAAGTCATTGCTGAAACGGTGGAATACCTTAAAAAACGCGTGGTGTTCGGAAAACCTCTGATCACGAAACAGGTTCTCCGCCACCGCCTGGCCCAGTGGCTGGCCGAGGCTGAAAGCCTTCAACAGCTCACCTATCATATTGTCCGCATGAAAATGGCGAAAATGGATGTGACGAAAGAGGTGTCCATGGGAAAACTTCTGGCTGGCGAACTGATCAACAAAGTCACCGACGGCTGCCTTCAGATGTTTGGCGGCATGGGCCTGATGGAAGAGATGAAAATTTCCAGGGCTTTCCGTGACGCACGACTGATCTCCATCGGCGGTGGTGCCAGCGAAGTTATGTGTGAAATCATCACGAAAATGTCCGGTTTCTGACAGACGCATTCTTCCCGGCCCCCTGACTTTAGGGACTCGGAAAATAATAATTTACCATCACGCATCCCGACTTCAGGTCATATTCTGCCCGTGCCTCACTCTCAAGGTCCTCAACGTAGCTCTGCTACGCCTGCGGTCTTGAGAGCGAAACCCGTGCAAAATCTGCCTCTGAATTCGGGCGCGATCCAGGTATATTAATATTTTCCGAGCCCCTTATGGATTGAGTTTCGTCCCGGTTTCATGTATATCCGTGACTGTTCGGGCGGGCGGGCCGAGAAGAAGGGTTCCATTCTGCAATTGAATTGGTGTTAGAAGATACGGGGCAACCATGGCGAATAAAAACGACAATATTAAAAATGAGCAATCCCTTTCTCCCAGTGCCGTAAGGCGTTTGAGAGAAAAAGAACAACGATATGAAACCCTGTTAAGGGCTGCGGAACACCTGTTTGTCCACAGGGGTTACCATGAAACCAGCGTGGAAAACATCGCCGACCGGGCCGAAGTGTCTGTGGGGACCGTATATTTTTATTTCAAAAACAAGGAAGAACTCCTGATGAAACTTTTTTCCGAAGGGGTTTATACTTTAAGGGTGATTTTGGGCCAGGCGTTTTTGAAAGCCGAACGACCTGAAAAAGGCTTCGAAGCGGCGGGCATCGCTTTTTTCGATGAGTTCTGCATCAAACATCCGGGGAAAGTGGCGATTCTTTTCAAAGAAGCCGTGGGGCAGAGCCAGTTGCTTGAAGAAGCCAGACGAACCATGCTCAAGAAACTCACCGACGACGTTTTCACGGCCCTTCTCTCCGTCAGCAAATCCATGGGGCTTGTGTACAAGAATCCACGAACAGCCCAGGTTGTGGCGGTGGGGATTCTGGGGATCTACGAACGGGTGGCTTATCAGTACCTGATGTGGGCCGATGAGCATGATAAAAATGAACTGAGCACCATTGGCCGGGACGCGGTGAACTTCATCATGGGGGGTCTCAGCGAGTTCAAAGCCTGATTGGGCAGGCACGAGACCAGCCCCTACAAATAATCAGAAAACCTTTTCCTTGAGAACTTTTTCTACAATGCCCCGGATATCAGCGAGACTCCCGGTATTGATACCGAATGTTCCACAAAAAGTCACCACCAAGGGATGCACCGTTAACTCCTCCGTTGTTTTTTTCGGATTATTGACCAGAACATTGACGAAACTGATCAGAGCCAGCTCAGGTGACATCCGCTCAGCCTTGTCCGGACAATCATGGAATTTTGCCACATTGGCGAATGTTTCCGAAAACCCCCATTTACTCAACAGAGCTGCGCCAAATTCTCCATGGTGAGAATCAAGTGTGGTGTAAAGAACATTTTCGTCCACATCATCACCTGTGGGCCCTACTTCTTCAAGCTTGCCGATAATCTGGAGCAGAATCAGCCTTCCGATATCATGAACAAGCCCAAGAGTGAACGGATCTTCCAAAAGGGTAACCCGAAGATGATCTGCCACGAACTGGGCCGCATAAGCACAGGCTTGGGCGTGTTTCCACAGATTTTCCACATAGGCGGAATATTTTTTCGACACATCGGAGTACAAAGCTCTCTGGCACAGCATTTCCACATGTTTAAACGTCTGATCGATTCCAAGACGGCCTATGGCTTCTTCAAGGGTTTTGTTTTTTCCCACACCCCGGAACAGGGGCGAATTGGAAAGACTGATCAGACTGCTGGCAATCAACATGTCTTTTTTAAGCAGATCCGTAATTTCAGCCGTGTTAATCTGCTTTTGAACCATTTCCTTGAGCCGGGTGTTGATGTCGGGCAGTGACGGAAGGTTTACTGTATCGCCTTTCAAAGCCTTGGATACTTCTTCAATGAGATTCTTACGTTTGCCCGGTTGGGGTTTGGATTTTATGTCTTCGGAAACGTTGTTTGAATCGTCCGTTTTCAATCCGACCGTTTCAAATTTCTTGAAAAGTGTTTCTCTGGTGAACGGCTTTACGACAAATCCATCGCAACCGGCCTGGAGGCAGGTGATCAGGCTGTCTTTATCCGACTGGGACGTTACCATGATTACTTTGGCCCTGCTCGCCTTTGGAATGTTTCTTTTTTTTTCAGCTTCTCTTATCCGGTAAAGCATCTCCGTTCCATCCATCACCGGCATATGGATATCCAGTGTCACCAGATCAAAAGGCCGACCTTCATCAAGGGCTTTCTCGAAGTTTTCAAGGGCATTCTGGGCGATTTCTTCATCGATACACGTGCCCAGACTTTGGATGATGGTTCTCATTTTCGTTCTACTGACAAAATCATCATCCACAATCAAAATATTCATAAGCTATCCACAGATCATAGTTGTGATAAAAAAAGTTCCAGACGATCCAGTTCAAGGGTTATTTTCGATACATGGCCGTCTGCCCCATCCAGATTTCCAGATTTCCCGGCTAATTCCAGTTCTGCTGCGACAGAGGAAAGAACCTGCATGGTCAAATTGGCCGAACCGCCTTTGATCTTGTGGGATTCAGCCCGGACAACCGCACTGTTGTTTTCAGATAAAGCAGCAGCAATTATTCCAACCTGCTCCCTGCAATGATTCAGGAAATAGTGGAGCGTGCTCACGAGAACATCTTTATCCCCCATAAATTCGGAAAGTGCTTGATCATAATCCAGGGGAATTTCAGGATCTTGTGGTGACGATTGCTTATCCTGGCTGCTTTCGGCTGGTGTGGATAGAAGCGAAGAATCGGAATAACCGGGGAGCCAGTTTGAAATCACTGTCAGAAGACTGGCTCTGGTCACGGGTTTTGTAATGAAATCATCCATCCCGGCTTCAAGACTGTTTTCCCGGTCCCGTGTGAGGGCGTTGGCTGTCATGGCCACAATGGGTGTACGTTCACCCTCTTTGCCGCCTTTTCCCTCGCTTTCGAGCTGACGGATGGCGCGGGTGGCTTCATAACCGTCCATCACAGGCATCTGGATATCCATAAAAATAAGGGCGTATGTTCCTACCAGGAATTTGTCCACAGCTTCTTTGCCGTTTTCAGCCACATCCACTTCAAAACCCGCCATGGTAATGAAGTTGACAGCCACCTGGCGGTTGGTGGGGTAATCTTCCACAAGAAGTATCCGTCCTTCGTCTTTTATGGTTTCTGCAATGTAATGGCGGGTTACAAGACAGGGTTTTTCGGATGAATTCAGCGTGCCCGATCCCATAACGAGGCGGATGGCTTTCTTGAGAAGCACCGGATCAAGTGGGCCGCTTAAATATCCTTTGATTCCAATATCTTCACAGCGCCTGCCATCCCCGATATTGCCCACGCTTGTTGTAAGAATAATGGGCACATGGGCCAGATTTTCCATAGCCTTGATATCTGCTGCCAATGTGAACCCGTCCGTATCCGAAAGTAGGTAATCGATAAGAATGAGATTGAAATCTTCTGCGGCAGCCTCCTGTTTCAAGCGCGTGAGCGTCTCTTTGCCAGAAAAGGCTGCTTCGGTCTTGCAGCCCAGACCATCCAGAAGTTTGATATAAGGTAGAGGTTCATCTTCACCGCCGCCGACCACGAGGATCTGTATATGATCAATCTGTTGTGAAACAGAGCGTGCGACCATGTTTTTATGCTTTGCCAGAACAACTGTGAACGAAAAGGTACTCCCTTTTCCAATTTCACTCTCCACGCTCATATCACCACCCATCAGTTCAGCCAGCTGCTTGGAAATGGTGATGCCTAAACCTGTTCCGCCGTATTTGCGGGTTGTGGAGCCATCGACCTGGGTAAAGCTGTCGAAAATCTTGTCCTGTTTATCTTTTTCGATGCCAATACCTGTGTCGGAAACGGAAAACTTGATGACACTATAATCTTCCATGTCTTCAACTAAGGCACAATAGATGAAAAGCCCGCCATCTTTTGTGAATTTAAGGGCGTTTCCGGCGAGGTTCATCAGAATCTGCCTGATTCTTCCGGGGTCCCCTTTCACATAGCGGGGGACATCGGGAGCAAGGTCAACAATACAGGTCAGACCTTTTCTTTCGGCAAGAAACATAATGCTCTTACCCATATCAGCCATCAGAAGATGCAGGTCAAAGGGGAGATTTTCGATCTCCACCTTGCGTGCTTCGATTTTTGAAAAATCAAGAATGTTGTTGATAATTCCCAGAAGAAAATGGGCTTCACGGGATATGGTTTCAAATATCTCCCGCTGTTTTTCATTCTGAATGGTGGGCATGGCGATTTCCGTCATGCCTATTACTCCGTTTAAAGGTGTCCTGATTTCATGACTCATATTGGCCAGAAATTCGCTTTTGGCCTTACTGGCTTCCACTGCGGCAATTCTTGCCTTTTCCGTTTCCTTATTGGCATCTATAAGTTCAAGAGTTCGTTGTTCCACCAGAGCTTCCACGCTGGCTGTCCGTCTTCGTTCGTCAATGGTTTTCATTTTCAGTACGAAAAGAACGAAAAAAACACCGAGTATTGCGGTAATCATAAAAGAGACAGAGACGTACCGGGCCGCTGTACGCCCTTTATCCATAATCTCCCGTATGAGCGACGCATGAATAAGAATGGCGGGGTGGTCGTAAATATCCGGTAGCATGCCGTAAGCATTCATGAATTTGTCATTTTCGACCGAGACTACACACGATGAATTATTCAGCTTTTCAACTAAGACCTTGTCATTATTCGGAAGATTCCGGTCATTGATGACCTTGATTTTGAAATCCACACGTGTCTGATCCATCAGCGAAATGAGGGTTTTACTTGTCAAGAAGCGCCCCATGATGAAAGTTCCGGCCGCCGGGCCCTGGGTCCTACTGGTGAGTATCGGACGGATGGATAAAAGCATGGGCCCCTGATCGGTTAGGAGTATTCCGGTTTTTTCACTTTCAATTTGTTCAAGATCGATAAGCTGACATATCTTTTCAAGGGATTTCCCGGAAAAATCCCCGATGGAAATTTTTCCGCCTTTTGCTGTGTCACGGGCTTCTCCCCAAACCACTTTTCCATGGGGATTAAGGATGTATACAAGATTGATGCTGCTGTTATATTCAAGGGTATCCATCTGGAGGTTTGAATCAATGAATTCCTGGTTTCTGTCTTTCGCAAAGCGGTAGGTGTCATCCCACACAGCCCAGTCGCTTGCAAGTTTGTTCAAGTGGTGAACTTCCCGGTTGAAAGCGTCGATGCAGCGCGCCATGTTTTTATTGGCTTCAGCGAGCTCCAAGTCTCTGAAACTTTGAAGGATAACTTGGTTTTTCAGGTGATAGTGGATGAAACCATACAGCACGACCAGAAGAGTAAGAAAGAAGATCCAGGACAGTTTTCGAAGCAAACTCATGGTTTCACCATGTTATTTTAATATGCTATAAGTTTTTGAATGGATTGGACAACTCAATGGACTTTTATTGGGTTCATCAAATAAGTGCGCACACAGCTTTAAATCATATAATTAGGTTTCGTAGATCAAAAGGCCGACATAAGGCCCTGTCCCTACAAAACATGTCACCCCGATTGCAACATGAAATTAACATTTATGATTCATGTTGTTATTATCGGTTATAAACAGTAAAAATTGAGCTTTTTTTAAGGCGGAACATAACCCACATCTATCTGAGTTCATAAACGGATTATGCATGGATCAAAGGCTGTTTTCTAAACCTCCGTTTTTTCATCCTTCCCCACCGTCATCCTGCCCAGGTACTCCGGCAGTTCCACTCCGGCCATTTTCGCAACATCATGAAGAGGTGGAATACTTTTGATCAGGCCGGACAGGAAATTCGATGTGGCTGTTCCGTCTTTTGACCCACCTGCGGAATCCCAGACTGTCACTTTGTCGATCTTGATATTCCGGATCGCTTCCACCTGCATTTCCACGATTTTTTCTATTTTTTCCGTCATGAGAAGAGTTGCCACGGCCTTGGCGTCACCGTTGCAGCCCCTTACAAGTTCCAGGTAACCTGCGGCTTTACTTTCCAGAACTTTACGCAAACCCTCGGCTTCAGCCTGGTATTTGAGAAGAATGGCATCGGCCTGGCCTTTGGCTTCCCTTCGGGTACGCTCTGCTTCAGCTTCGGCAGCAATCTCGATTTTCCGCTTTTCAATTTCCTGGCGAACCACTTCGTCAGCGTTCAATCGCTGCTCTTCAGCCAGATACTGGGCTTTCTGGATCTCCACTTCCGCTTCACGTTTGGCCACTTCTCCCAGTTTCATGGCCTGAGCCTGTTTCACGGCAAGTTCGGCATTGGCTGCGGCGATATCGGCTTTAGCCTTGTTTTCTCCGTCAACGGCCTGAGCTTCCTGCTGTTGGACGAAAATTCGCCGATCCGCCTCGGCCGTTTTCTTACCTTTTTCTGACTGAGCCACGTTTTCAGCCACCTTGATTTCCTTGTCCCGGTTGGCTTCAGCTTCGCCGATGGTGGCCGCTGCTTCCTGCTGCTGCACGAAAACGCGTTGGTCCGCTTCGGCTTTTTTCTTACCTTTCTGGGATTCGGCCACGTTTTCAGCCACACGAATCTCTTTCACTTTGGTGGCTTCCGCCTCACCGATGGCCCCCAGTTTTTCCTGTTCCGCCACGTCCACCTTGGCCTGGTTGATGGCTTCGGCCGCCGCCTTTTTCCCGATAGAATCGATATATCCTGATTCGTCAGTGATATCGGTGATGTTCACGTTGATCAGATAAAGACCGATTTTATTCAGTTCCGGTGACACGTTCTTGCGGATCGATTCGAGAAAACTCTCTCTGTCCTGATTGATCTGCTCAATGGTAAGAGAAGCGACGGTCAACCTCAGTTGACCAAAAATGATTTCTTTCGCCATTTCCTCAATTTGTGGCGACGTCTGGTTCAAAAGGCGCTCTGCCGCTGCATTCATGATTTCCGGTTCGGTGCTTATTCCCACCGTAAACGTAGACGGCACGTTAATTCGGATATTCTGAAGCGACAGGGCTTTCTGCAAAGGAATGCTGATGGTCATGGGTGTTAAGCTGATGTAGGCGTAATCCTGGATGAGAGGCCAGACCATGGTCCCGCCGCCATGGATACACCGGGCCGATTGCCCTTCACCCACTTTTCCGTAGAGAACCAGAATCTGGTCAGACGGGCAGCGCTTGTAGCGTGAGGCCAGAAAAACAATGGTGGACACGATGAGAAAAAGAAACGCCACAATGGGCAAAATCCAGAAATTGAACATGGTGACTCCTTGGTTATTGATTTCCGTTAATTATATACCGATCTTTTCAACCACAAGAATGGAATCGTTGACATGAACCACCTTTACAGGTGTCCCGGTATCCAGTTTTTCCCCGGTTTTTTCCATGGCATCGCATTCCCTCAACCGGCCTTTGAAGCGGAGATTTACACGGCCAATACCCTGAGCTGGAATGGTCAGGTATACTGTTCCCATGGCTCCCACCGAATCTTTTGTATCAAGCGTTCCACTGGATTGGAGCTGGGCCGCGCTCTGGAAAATTTTCCCAACGATCCATACGGCGATGATGCCGCCTGCCGCCGCTCCCGGAACACAAAGAATAACGCCTACGCCGCTTTGGCGATAGAGGGCGATGCCGATAAGACCGAACATCATCAGAAAAGTTGAAAGACCGTGTATGGAGAGGAATTTGAATCCCAGATCCGAATCCGAGTGATGAACGTCCACCGAGTCGTGCCCGTCAATGTGAACACCTGCATCCCCGTGGTCACCAGCGCCTATGAACTGGAGAAAAACCCGGATAACGATGAAAAATCCGCCGATTCCCGCACAAATCAGAAAAAACATCTCAAGACTGTTGAAGCTGCCGATCATCGATTTCACTGCGCGTCTCCCGTGGCTTGGGTTCACCCGCCGGCTTCCTGCTGACGGATATGGATGAGGAAAAAATTGAATGAAAAGAACATTACATAAAATGGACCCGCTGTACAGACCGGAGCGAAATTTTTCAATAATTTTTGATCAGCAGTTGAATGTTAACAAACTGGCACTTTATCTGCTGTCGTGCTGGCAAATATGTCTGCATCATGATTGCATCAGGAGGCAGGGCACTCGCGTATCTTTTTTGAGAGTCAAAATTCCAAAAAGACTGAACCATTGACACCCTCTGCTCCTTCACTTATAATGTTCGAAAAATTATTCATTATCACAATTTTCCCATTCGCTAAGCTATAATTCAGTTATCAAACAACCCAGTTGATTTTTGTACCGTGTTTTAGGCACAAGCAGAGAGCCATCCTTTATCAACATTTACATTTCGAAAGGAAGACAACCATGAAAAAAGTACGTACCATCATGACTGCGACGCTCATTATATTTGGAATTCTTTGCACAGTGAATGCATTCGCGGCTGATGACGAAAAGAAAGCAGCGGTATCCATGGTCAACGAAGCTGTAAAAATGATGAAAACTGCTGGAAAAGCCAAAACACTGGCCGCGATCAGCGATCCCCAAGGAGCCTTCGTCAAAGGTGAAATCTATGTTTTCGCCTATGATTTTAATGGCGTGATCGTAGCGCACCCCAAAAACCCCAAGCTTATCGGTAAAAACATGCTGGAAGTCCCTGACGTGGATGGCAAGTTATTTCGTAAAGACATCGTCGCCATAGCGAAAAAGAAAGATCCCGGCTGGGTGGATTATAAATATAAAAACCCGGAATCAGGTAAAATCGAACATAAAACGACCTATGTAACAGGAGCCGAGGATATCGCTGTCTGTTGTGGCGTTTATAAGTAATCCTGAAATGCAATCAATCAAACCTGCATATGCATTGGGCGGGTGAAATTCCCGCCTTAAACCGTTGCCCGGCTACGATCAAGGATAAAAGGTATGAATCATCAATGGTTTTCCAATATGAAGCTAACGAACAAAATGCTGCTTGTTCCGTTGGTGACCCTTGGTATATTTATATTTCTTGGAATATACGGCCATCGGTATATTTCTCTTCAACACAGTCTTTTACTCGACCTCTCAGGCAAAATGGAGGGTGTGGAAAGAATTCTTGCGGAAAATGGAGAACTGCGACTTATTCACGCAAATCTTTATAAAATTCTGAGTTGGTATAATACCGGTTATGATGAAAATCGAATCAACGATCTGGCGGAGAGCCAGAAAAAAAAACTGGACGATCTGATCAAAAGAATTGATGAAAACGGTATTATTCAAAACAAGAAACTTGTTAAACATCTCAAGGATTATGGCAGCAATATGAAGAATGCCATGGATATGGCATCAACGGATCTGACCCTTGCAACTACCTTTGTAACCCCATGCGAAAAAGAGCTTCAATCAATCGATACAGCTCTTGCAGAAATTTTGTCAGAAAAAAAAGATCAAAATGCCCTATCCCTTAAAAATGCAACAATGACGTATCGCCGAATAGTGGTGACGGGTGTTTCCGCTCTTGGCTTATCAATTGTGATGATTGCATTTTCGGGGTATTTTATTTCTCAAATCATAAGGAAATCCATAACAAAAACCATCAGCAACGTTGAGAGAATGGCGAGTGGCGATCTGACCGATAAAATTGGGATCACCTCCAATGATGAATTGGGAAGAATCGCAAAGGCAGTGGATTCCATGAGGACAACCCTGGGATCTCTTGTTGTTGAACTTCATACCGGAGCTGAAACTGTGGTGGACGAGTCTGAAAAGCTTTCAAATATTTCTGCGATTCTTGTTGACGGCGTCAGTATTTTGAATTCAAAATCAATGAGCGTCGAAAACTCCGTGTCTGCTACCATGGACTGGATTTCCGGTATTGAATCTGCGGCTACAGGGGTAAACACCGTCATAGAAAAACTTCATGATTCGGTCAATGAAATCAACTCCACCATAACAGTCATCGCAGGAAACAGTCAGCGAGTCTTCATTCTGACATCGAAAGACGCCACAGAAAAAATAAAGACTTCCTCAGGAATCATCACTGATTTGAATGAGTCGATACAAAAAATTAATAAAATCACTGAAATCATTAAGGCCGTGTCAGAGCAGACAAATCTTCTTGCATTGAACGCCACCATCGAGGCGGTAAGAGCAGGTGAATACGGCAAAGGTTTCGGGGTCGTGGCTGAAGAAGTAAAGAATCTTGCAAGACAGACATCGGTGTCTGCCTCAGAAATCAGTTTGCAGATCAACGCTGTTTTAGCAAAAAGCACTGAAGCCGTAAGCTCCGTCTCGGAGTTGTCCGACTTCATGCGGACTATCAGCGAAATTACCCTCAATGTTTCGAGTACCATTGAAGAGCAAAAAAACGCCCTCAGTGATATTTCATCGAGCATTGCTTCCACAAGCCTTTCTTCACGTGAAATTGCCGGAAATGTGGCGAATTCACTTGAGCGATTAGGACAGATAAAAACCGATGTGGGTGTGATATTCAAAACATCGGATACCACATCCGATGCAGCATGCCAGATTAAAGAAGCAGTTTCCCGATTTGGAGTTGTCACGACAAAGCTCAAGAGTAATATTGATTTGTTCAAAATCTGATCAGAGTAACCATAAATCAAAGAACACCCTTCATCCTTTAAATGGCTGTGTTTATTGGTTATGATCTTATCCGAGACATCATTTCTTTTTTCATAATCACCCTAAGCAACCAAAAATGAAATCCGATGTTTGACACCTTGAAATGCAAGGGTATATACTCCTGAAATCAATTCAGGTCCTCGGGCCGCCATTCATCTAAAATCACAATCACGGATAACGGTGTCATCATGGTAAAAAAAGAAAAAAAGCATGATTTGCACAGGCTGGTTGATAAAAAAATCGGCGATTATCTTGGATGCGACCCGGAACTGATCCGGGCGTCCCTGGACCAGCAAAAAGGTGCCGGCCCCTTTCACGAAAGGCCATTTCTCGGAAGTATCCTTGTGGAGGTTGGCGCTGTTTCACCCGACCTTCTTTCGGATGCCTTGTTGATGCAGCGCCATGACCGGCTTGCCAGATGCGATCTTTTCAAGGATTTGAACAGCGACGATCTGATGAAAATAAGCCGGTATGCGGCTGAAGTACGATTCGACGAAGGTGAGGAGTTCATCGTTCAGGACAGCCCCGGCGACTGTTTTTATCTGCTGATCAAAGGCCGTGCTTTTGTTTACAGACGAGACGAATACCAGGACATGACACCTATCTGCCATGTTGACCCAGGGGAAAGTATCGGAGAAATGGGCTATTTCAGTGACGGACGTCGGCTGGCCAGCGTGAAAGCTATCGAACGATGTCAGCTTTTATGTATCGATTACTCTGATCTGGAACGCCTGGTCCAGGAATCGCCCCAGCTGGCAAAAACCTTTCTTATCCTGATCACCCAGAGACTTAAAAAAACCAATCTCCGGTTCGAGCGGACCGTTGCCAAATCCAGGCGTGCGGAAAAATATCTGGAAAACATCTATGAGCTTCTGGATATGACGGAAGTTCTCTCCCTGCAAAAAGGCATCGAAAGCCAGATCGAACGGATCGTCACCACGGCCCGGAAAATCATGAACGCTGAACGGGCCACCTTGTTTCTTCTGGATGAATTCACCGGCGAACTCTGGTCCATGCTTGCCGAAGGTCTGGCTATCCGGGAAATCCGGATATCCAAAGACAAAGGCGTGGCCGGATGGGTGGTGAAACACGGCAAGCCGGTAAACATAGAAGATGCTTACTCTGATTCACGATTTGACCCGGCGGTTGACAAGATCACCGGTTACAAAACCCATTCCATTTTATGCGGTCCACTGCTGAATCTCAAAGGCGAGCTGGTGGGTGTGCTCCAGGTGATCAATAAACAGAATGGCAATTTCGACAAAGCCGACGAATCGTTCTTTTCCGCCTTTTCCTACCAGACAGCCATTGCCGTGGAAAACCTCCAGCTCTACAAACGGCTGATCAAAGACCATGAAAAAATGGCCATTCTCTTTGATGTGGCCACCCATGTGGCCCAGACCCTGGACCTTGACACGCTGTTCGTGGATATCGTGAATAAAATCACGGAAGTTCTCCAGGTTGAACGAAGCTCCCTTTTTCTCATCGACAGGGAAACCATGGAGTTGTGGTCCAAAGTAGCTCAGAAATCGGAACTGAAAGAAATCAGATTCCCCATGAACCAGGGGCTGGCAGGCCATGTGGCTGAAACCGGTGAAATCCTCACGATAACTGACGCTTACGAAGATCCACGATTTCTGGCATCTGTGGACGAAAAAACAGGATTTGTCACCCAGTCCGTGCTCTGCGCCCCCATCGTCAACAGGGACGGAAACACCATCGGCGTTGTTCAGGCCATGAACAAGCAAGGGGCTGACTTTGAAAAAGAGGACGAAGATCTGATCCGGGCACTCTGTTCCCATATTGCCGTGGCCCTTGAAAATGCGAAACTTTTCGAAAAAACGGTGGAGATGAAAAACTATCTGGCCTCGGTTCAGGAAAGTATCTCCAACGCCATCATCACTCTGGACGACGATTTCCGTGTGGTGACAGTGAACCGAGCTGCGCGGAATCTTCTGAGCAACGGCACAACCGAGCTGGAAAAAACCGACTTCCGAAACATCCTCGGCGAAGGGAACGCCCAGTTGATCATAGATATCCATCAGGTTTTTCACAGCGGCAAACCCATGGTGGGCTATGACCTGGATCTTGTTTTTCCATCAAGCAGGCAACACATCGTGAACGTGAATGTGGTTCCTCTGGTGGATGCAGCGGAAATCCGGAAAGGCATTGTTCTGGTCATCGAAGACATTACCCGTGAAAAACGGATGAAAAGCACACTTGTAAGGTACATGGCCAAAGATATCGTGGAAAAAATCCTGGGTGACCCATCCCAGCAGACCCTGGGTGGCAAACGGGGCAAAGCCACCATTATGTTTTCCGATATCAGGGGTTACACCGGAATCACCGAAAGCCTTTCCGCCGAAGAAACTGTGGCCTTTCTGAACGAGTACTTCAGCATGATGGTGAACGTGATTTTCGAACATGACGGCGTTCTCGACAAGTATCTGGGCGACGGAATCATGAGCGTTTTCGGTGCGCCATACCCCAGGGACGATGATGCGGTCAGGGCTGTTTACACGGCTCTTGCCATGCATGAAAAACTGGAGTCATTCAACCAGACACGGATTTCAAAAGGCAAAGCCCCCATTCACATCGGAATCGGCATATCCACTGGAGAAGTGATCTCCGGCAACATCGGCTCTGAACGCCGCATGGAGTACACAGTGATCGGTGACGGCGTGAACGTGGCATCACGGATCGAAAAACTGACCAAACATTACGAAGCGGGCATCCTGATCAGCGATTTGACCGCAAGGGATCTTAAAGATCTATTTACCGTAAGGTTCGTTGATTTAGTGCAGGTCCGTGGAAAAAAACGGCCCATTGAACTATTCGAAGTTCTTGGAGAAAAAGGCAAAGCACTGACCCCGGGGCAACAGTGTTTTCAGGATGGAATGGCCTGCTACAGAAACAAGGATTTCAAAAAAGCCCAGGACTTTTTCCTCAAAGGTGTTGATCAGGACCCTCTGTGCCGGATTTTTCTTGACCGGTGCATTCAGCTTGGGAATATGGATACCTTAACCTGGGACGGGGTTTGGGTTAGTCCTTTTTGATTTTTGGTGATGTGGACCACGTGGACTTTGTTGACGGGGTGGACAGTGGACTTTGTGGACTATAAGTTCAGGCTGTCTTTTTATAATCTGTCCACCCCATAAAAATCATCGGTTCGTTTCTGATGGGCTTTTGGTGTTAATCAAATCCTTCCTCTCTCAATGCCCATTCGGATGTACATATCCATGTGATTTTCAGGCGGATCGTACAGCTGGTTTTCCGGTTTTTTCTGGAGACGGATGGCTTCACCGGGGCATTTGGTCACGCAAAGGCCGCAGCCGATACAGCGGTCCAGATTGAGCTGGGCTCGTTCGTCTACCATTGTGATGGCCCCGATCTGGCAGCGGTCAAGACAGACTTCACAGCCCACGCAGGCGTCCTGATCAATTACGGCAAAATAGCTGCTCTTCACAGCTTCGGCAGGTTTATCGCGCATTTTAAGGGAGTTCATCATGCCGCAGCAATCACCACAGCAGGCGCAGATGGCCCCGGAGTTTTTCGAGTTAAGGGGCTGGACCACCATGGCATGTTCGTCGCAGAGTTCCAGAATCTTTATTGCCTCGTCCACACCGATCTCACGGCCCATGCCGTTTTCGATATAATAATCGGCTGTCATGCCGAACATCATGCATGTTTCAATGGGTTTATCGCAAAGCTTGTCGGTGACTTTCCGAACCATGGTCCGGCACACACAGTTGGCCACAGCGATTTTCTTCTGTCGTTTAAGAATGGCGATGGCATCGTCATAGGGTGCGATAGGCCAGGTCGTGACCAGTTCGGTGTTGATGGGAACGGACCGCTGATGAGGCGTTTCAAGGGACGCCAGGGATTTGACAAACCCGCTCATCCCGTAAACAGCCATGTCTTTTGCCAAGGCTGCGTTGGTCTCAAAGTGTTTGAGCTGGAACTCCATGACCCCCACTATGAAAGGAACGGCGCTGTAACGGGGCTCTCCGTTTTTTCTCAACCGGAAAAGCTGCCCTTTTTTGGCCATGGCTTCAAGCGTACCTGCGAGTTCGTCCCTGTCCCGGCCAAGACGTAATGATACCGCGTCCACGGTTTCGGGAACAGGTGAAAGGTCGAGAAATAAAGCGGCTTCCTCTTCGCTGAACATATGCTTCAGCACCTTGATTTCAGCTTTGCCCGGTGTTTCGGGAAAACCTGTGGACCATTCGTCCAGTCTTGCACGCAATTTTTCGTAAACGTCGTTCATTCCTACCTCCTGTTAAACAACATTATAACATTTAAAATAGACCGGTCATCTATTTTTAACATAAATTTTTTTCACACAAACAGAACACCAATGAGTGCATCCAGTGTTTTTATTAAAGATGTTGTGCTTCCTTCGATCTGCATCCTCAACAATCCACCTTGCCATGCGTTCCACAAAATATCGGCAAGCACGTCAGCTTCCACATCACGTCTCATCAATTTCTGGTTCTGAGCGTTTTGAATGAGACGGACAATACGTTTTCCCCACTCAGCAATTGCGCCCTGCATGGCAAGAGAACAATCCGGACTCTCGTTGCCCATCTCTGCGGAAAGGTTTCCCACCAGGCACCCTTTGGGATCTTTTTCCAGAAGCTGGGTAATGTATAAATGGATATTTCTGATGGCTGTGACCGGATCATCCGATGTATGATCCAGGTAAGAATCAAGCTGCTCGGCAACTTTCTGTGAATACCTTTCAATCACTTCGGCCACAAATTTTTCTTTGCTGGCAAAATAATGGTAAAAAGATCCTTTGGGTACGTTCACTTCATCAAGAATCTGTTTCAGGCCCGTGCCATGATACCCGTGCACCGTCAGCAGCTCTATGCCCTTTTCCAGAAGGTCTTCACGTAAATGGTCACTTCGTCTTGGTCGTGTCATAATTGATATGGTACGACCGGTCGTCTAATAATACAAGCATTTTTTCTATACAGAGCGCATTAAATATCATGCCGTAATGATAAAAAACCCATCATATAAGATAACGTTTTGACATCGCTCTGTCTTTGCTGTAGATTTTATAAGAATCAGGTATTTATGCTTGCATTTGAATCTGATTCCTTCATGTGTTTCATTTCAGAAAACAGCGCCGTTTAAACAAAAACAAGGGAAACCTTCGCATGGGATTTTTCAAAAAGCATCCTGCTCTTGTTTCAGGTCTTGGTTTGACATTCCTCTTTCTCATCCTCTGGTTTTCGGGTCTGGAATTTCTCGATGCTCTGGAATTGAAGTACTACGACGTGCGCATGAAACTCCGGGGCGACCAGGAAAGCCAAAGCGACATCGTGATCGTGGACATCGACGATGATTCAATTGAAAAACTGGGGAGGTGGCCCTGGCCAAGGTCTCTGGTAGCCAAAGGTATCCAGAAAATCAACGAAGGTGGCCCCAGGGTCATCGGGCTTAACCTGATTCTCAGTGAAGCGGAGCAGAACAGTGGCATCAAGGAAATAAAAGATCTTGAACTTCTTTTCACCCAGAACCTTTCAGCCATAACCGGTGGGGCTGGAATCTCTTTTCTTTCAAGCATGCGAGAGGCTGAAGCCCGTCTTGACAACGATAAAACCCTGGCCGAAGCCATACGGAAATCGGGCATTGTCATGCTCCCCGCCTTTTTCAGGGATTCGGAAGCCATACCCGAAGATCAGGCCGACGAGAACAGCCCTCTTGCCCGGCAGAGTCTCCAGTTTGTAAACATTCCTCCCGGAGCATCTTGTCCCCAGTCCGGAGAAATCACACTACCCATTCCCGGACTTCTTGACGCTGCGTTTGGCATTGGCCATATCAACCTCACCGCTGACATGGATGGAACGGTAAGAAAAGAGCGCCTAATCTACGAATACCAGGGACTTTATGTGCCGTCTTACCCCTTGCGTCTGGCCGCAGCGTTCCTCAAAGTGCCCATCAACCAGGTCAAAGCTGAGCTGGGTTCCAGCATCATCATGGGCGGCAAAACTATTCCCCTGACCCCGTATTCCGAATTCCTCATCAGCTACAAAGGGGCCAACGGGTCGTTCAAAAGCTATTCCTTCTTTGATGTGATCAACGACAAGGTGTCGCCTGCCCTTTTTAAAAACAAAATCGTGCTGGTCAGTCCATCCGCTTCGGGAATCATGAATTCCCTGATCACACCGACGTCCATCAGTATGCCCATGGGCGAGCTTTCTGCAAACACCATCTGGGCCATCCTGAACAACAACTTCATCACGGAACCTGCCTGGGCGTCGTTGATGGAACTGGTTCTTATTCTTGTTCTTGGAGCCATGATCACCTTCATTTTCCCAAGAATTAAAGCCATGGCGGCAAGCCTTACCTTTTTCGGTCTTCTTGCCGTTCTTCTCATCGGAGCCACCTACCTGTTCACATCCCAGGGCATCTGGATAAGGATCACCTACCCCGTACTTCTTCTGGTCACCGGCTACATCGGAATCACCAGCATCCGTTTTTTCATCACCGAAGCGGGCAAAGAAAAAGTGGAAGGGGAATCTGCGGAAACCAACCGCATGCTGGGTGTTTCTTTTCAAGAGCAGGGCATGCTGGACATGGCTTTTGACAAGTTCCGCCGTGTGCCTTTAGACGACCAGATGATGGGCGTTCTCTACAATCTGGCCCAGGATTATGAGCGTAAACGCCAGCTTAACAAAGCTGCATCCGTATACGAATACATGGCCGAATACGATGAAAATTACAAAGACATCACGGCCCGGAAAAAGAAGCTGCTGGTGGCTTCGGAAACCATGGTTTTCGGTGACGGATTTCTGGGCGGCAGTTCTTCAAACGATTCCATGGAAGCCACCGGAACCGGCACACGCCCCACGTTAGGGCGATACGAAATCGTCAAACAGCTGGGCAAAGGTGCCATGGGTGTGGTCTATCTGGGCCAGGACCCCCGGATCAACAGAACCACCGCCATCAAAACCGTCCGTTTTTCCGATGATTTTGAGCCGGAAGAAGCCAAAAAAATGTCCGATACCTTTTTCAGGGAAGCCCAGAGCGCCGGGACCCTTTCCCATCCCAACATTGTCACCATTTACGACGCGGGAACGGAAAAGGACATGGCCTACATCGCCATGGAATATCTGGAAGGCAGTGACTTGGACCAGTTCACCAAGCCAGGACAGCTTCTACCCATGCGGAAGGTCATCGACTACGTGGCGGATATCGCCGACGGTCTTGATTACGCCCATCAGAAAGGCATCATTCACAGGGACATCAAACCAGCCAACATCATGCTTTTAAACACCGGAATCATCAAAATCACTGACTTCGGCATCGCCAGGATTTCCGCCTCATCCCAGACCATGACGGGTGTGATCAAAGGTACGCCCCACTACATGTCACCGGAGCAGTTTTCCGGTAAAAAAGTGGATGGCCGTTCGGATATTTTCAGCCTGGGAACCATGATGTACCGCCTTCTCACAGGTAAACTCCCCTTCCAGGGAGAAAATCCTGCGGCTCTGATGCATTGCATCCTGAACGAGCCCCACCCTGACCCGAGGACGCTTAATCCGAAAATCATCAAGCCCCTTGTACTGATCGTTGACAAGGCCCTCGAAAAAGACAGGGATAAGCGCTACCAGCGGGCATCTGAAATGGCTGGGCATCTTCGAGGGCTGGGCAGGAAAATTGATGAGGTCATGGCCAAAAAGCAGAACGGTTGATCGGCCTATGCTTCTTGGGTTGTTTTTTTGATGAAAAATAGGTTAAAATGCCGGAATATGAACTTCCCAGAAGATCCGGCACCTGTGAGACGTGATGTTCACAGGTACGGGAATACTGGCAGCAGGAACATATCAACAACTCTTCGAAATCGGGATACGCTATGGTTGTGGTTGAATCCGCCGGGATAACGGATGTGGGTTGCAAGCGCACGGGCAATGAGGACTGCTACCTTGTGGATGATAGCATGGGGCTTTATATCGTTGCTGACGGAATGGGCGGTCATCAGGCTGGAGAAGTTGCGAGCCGTGTGGTGATCGAAACCATGAAGAGCTACATGGAGCGTTTTCAGGACGGTTCGGTGGTGGAGGAACTCGAAGATGAGGACCTGGACCTCACCCGGGAAGCGAACCGGCTTCTCGCCTCCATCAGACTTGCAAACAGCAGTGTGTTCAGCATATCCCAGAGCAAAGAATCGTGCAGGGGAATGGGATCAACTGTTTCTGCTATCTGGTTCACCGGTGATTCTTTTGTGGCGGCCAATGTGGGAGACAGCCCCATTTACCTGATCCAGGGAGATTCCATTGAGACCTTGTCCGTACCGCATACGGTGATTGCAGAACAGGCGTCCATGGCCAACGGGAACGCCATCAAAATCGATGAAAAATTCCGTCACATGCTCACAAGGGGCATGGGCGTGATTGAAACGGTTGATGCGGATATCTGCGAAAACCAGTGTTTCAACGGAAACACGTTTGTAATCTGCTCGGACGGGTTGAGTGATAAACTCACACCGGATGAAATTCTGGATGTTGTCAAAGACGCAAAACCCGACAAAGCCTGCCAGGATCTGGTGGACCTTGCCAAAGAACGGGGCGGTGAAGACAACATCACCGTTATCGTTGTCCGGGTTAAAAAAGTTAAACGCGGTTCTGGTTTTTTCTCATCCATTCTCAAGAAATTGGGATTGTCGTGATATGGGATCAAGGACCTAACATCAATAAAGAGAGGACAGGATCATGCCGATTCTTCAACTTCAGTTCAAAGACAAAATCATCAGTAAGTACCGGGTAGAAAAAGGGAAAAGTATCAAAATCGGCCGAAGGGAAACCAATGACATCGTGATCGAAAACGTGTCGGTTTCAGGGCGTCACGCCAAAGTAGAGTGGGCTGAAAATGGGGGGTTCATGATCATCGATATGAACAGCACCAACGGTACTTTTGTAAATGACAAAATGATCACAACCCATGCCCTGAAACACGGTGATGTGATCTCTATTGGAAAACATCGGCTGATTTTCGGTTATGTCAAAGGCGAGGCTCGTCCCGAAGTGGAAGAAAAAACGGAGGAAGAAGGCTGGATGGAAAAAACCATGGTGCTTGACACTGAAGAGCACCGGGAGATGCTGGCCAAGACTGCCGAAGAACTGAGAGCTAAAATCACTGTGGATAAAGTAGGCATTCTCTCCTATCTCACCGGAGCTGACGGCGAATTCCCCTTGACCAAAAAACTTGTAAAAATCGGGAAAGACACGGCAAACGATATCGTGGTGGGCGGGTTTACCATGGGAAAAGTCGCTGCCACCATCAGCATGATGCCCACCGGTTATCAGTTGAGCTATGTGGGCGGAATGACCAAGCCCAAAGTCAACGACACAACGGTCAAGGAATCGGTAAAGCTTGAAGAGTTTGACACCATTACCATCGGGTCGCTCAAAGCGAAATTCATACTGAAGGGATAACGAAAGCCATGAACAGAACACATTTTTTTATTATCGGTTTCATTCTGATTCTTCCTTTGATTTTTCTACCAGCCTTTTGCATGGCGGGTGAGTTTCAGGGAAGGATCGTGAAATGCAAAGGGAAAGTCACTATAAAAAACAGCAAGGGAAAGTTGCGAACGCCTGAAGTCTCTGATTACATAGCCATAAGCGATGAAGAGATCAACACCCAGTCTGGCGGAAAAGCCGTGGTGAAATTCACCAACGGTTCCATGACCGTTATCGGTGAAAACAGCAGCCTTGGCATCGAAAAGCCCACTCTTTTCGCCCATCTCAGAGGCAGAATCCTGTTCAGCTTCGCCAAAACCACCGGCCCCACTCGCATGGTTCAGACAGGCTCGGCAGTGTTCGGCGTCAGAGCCACATCGTTTATCGTGGATAAAGATGAAAACGGAGAGTCCCTCGCTCTGAAAGAAGGCCTGGTGAATGTAGAATCACCCAAAGGCGCTTTTGAAATTCATAAAAAGAAAGAACAGGACGAACTCAACGCCTACAAAGCTGAAATTGAAGAGGGCGTAAAAGATATGAAGCGCGAAGGCGAGGAGTTTATCAAGAACGAACAGGCGGAATTTGTGGATTACAAAAAATCCTTCCTGTTAAATGCTCAAAACACCATTTCCATCAAAGGAAACCGTGTGGATCAACGGCCCATGGACAAAGATGACAAAGCGGCTTTTGATGAACTTGAAAAATTCGCTGGAGACCATATGAAAGGTTTTCGCAATTCAGACCGCTGATGATGCGATCCACCTCCCCATATCTCATGACGGATGCGGTTAAACGAAAAATTCTCCTTATCGACGACGACAGCCGACTTCAGGCCGTGCTGTCCGAATACCTGCGGGACCACCAGTACACCACCGAATCAGCCTTGACCGGAACCGATGGCGTGGGCATGATCCGGGACAACCCGGACATTCCCTTTGATCTGGTGGTTCTGGACATCATGTTACCGGATCTGGACGGCTTCGAAACGCTAAGACAGATCAGGACGTTATCGGCGTTACCAGTGATCATGCTCACCGCACGAATCGATGAAACCGATCGAATCATCGGCCTTGAAATGGGTGCCGATGATTACATGCATAAACCCTTCAATCCCCGTGAACTACTCGCCAGAATCAAGGCGGTACTGAGGCGCGGCGGCAGCTCTTCCCAATCCCGAAACACAGCAAACAACGATCTCCTTAATCTGGGACCTTTTGTTTTTAATCGTGCCCGTGGAAAAGGTTTCAAAGACGGAAAAGATCTTGCCCTGTCCGCCGTGGAATGGGATATCCTCCATGAACTGATTCAGCATCCGGGAAGACCGTTCAGTCGGGATCATCTCCTCAGCACCGCCCGGGGAAGGGATTTTGACGCGTTCGACCGCTCCATTGACGTCCACATCAGCCGGATCAGAAAAAAAATCGAAGACGACCCGGCCCGGCCTCTCTACATCAAAACCGTCTGGGGCAAGGGCTATGCCTGGTCTGATGATGTTTAAATACATTTACATAAAAAGGAACTTCATTGAGTGCATTATCAGGATTTGAAAATCTAACGCCCGACCTGATCATCGGGTCGGTTGAAAAAGAGCTTGATCGTCCCATGACAGGGCTCACATCACCGTTGCCCAGCTACATCAACAGGGTTTACGAGCTGGAATCACGGGCTGGAGATCGTTTCGTGGCCAAGTTTTACAGGCCCGGGCGCTGGAGCAATGAGGCCCTTGAAGATGAACACCGGTTTGTCCGAGACTGTGCGGCCCATGAGATTCCGGTGATTTCTCCCCTGGTGCTCCTGAACGGCAGCACTCTGGGCCAGGCCGAAAACATCCGGTTTGCCGTTTATCCCAAACGATGGGGGCGGGAGATTGAAATCACCGGGGACGAGGATTACAAACGCCTGGGCCAGCTGATCGGGCGGGTCCATGTGGCCGGTTCGGAACGACCCGCACCCTCACGTGTGGTACTCCATCCGTCACGGTCCATGGAGGACGATGTCAAGGAACTGGTGGATGGAGGCTTTGTGTCACCGGCTTATCGCAGCACCTTTGATCATGTGTGTTCCGAAATCCTTGGCATCAGCGAACCGCTTTTTAAAAATGTTGAAACCATCCGCCTCCACGGGGACTGCCATGGGAAAAACTTCCTTCACCGGCCCGGAGAGGGTGTGATGATCATTGATTTCGACGATATGGTCACCGGCCCGCCGGTACAGGATCTCTGGCTTCTGCTTCCCGATCATGCTGGAAAAAGCAGGCGTGAGATAAACCTTCTGATCGAAGGATACGAACAGTTCAGAGAATTTGACGACACGACCCTACGCCTGATCGAACCCCTTCGGGCCATGCGCCTCATCTATTTCCTGGCCTGGTGCAGTAAACAAAAGGAAGATTACAAGTTCCAGACACTTTTCCCCAACTGGGGAAATGATAATTTCTGGGCCAATGAAATCAGAGATCTGGAACAACAGCTTGGTATCATTAAACAGGATCTTTTACGGTATTCCTCAGGGAATATTTAAAAATGATGAATATTGTGTACTTATGTTTTTATTGATACAATCCCTGACATAATATGTAAATGATACTTAAAAAAGCGGGGTATAACATGCAAACTGCAAAATTATTTATTAACGGTCGAAGCCAGTCTGTAAGACTGCCAAGAGACTTCAGATTCACGGGTGATGATGTATATATTAAAAAAATTGGTAAAATGGTTGTCCTGATACCAAAGGATGATCCGTGGTCATCATTAATAGGTAGTCTCGACCAGTTTACACCCGACTTCATGAACAATAGAAATCAACCGGTTAATGAAAGAGTTTAATCGAGTTCCAGGTCTAAAAATCGATAATTGGGTATGATGCACCATTTCTGCAAACACCAACAATTTGTTCACTTTTTTTGAGCTGATTCATATCGCCAAAAGGAGGCAATGATGACACATGATCGTCTATTTACAAAAAACATTCTGGATCTGGATTGCGAAGCCTGTGTTTCAACCATCACAGAAGGCCTGAAAAAACACCTTTCATCCACGTTTCACCGTAAAGGTTTTGTGGTTCCGTGTCCGGCGGAATCGACAGTTTGGTAACGCTGGCCTTGTGCGCCAAAGCCGTGGGACCTGAAAGGGTGGTTGCCCTCCATATGCCCGAACTCCACAGTGCAGACGAAACCCTGGACCTTTCAGGCTTTGTGGCCCGGCACTTCGGCGTCAGAACCATTCACGAAGATATTACCCAGACTCTTGAGGCTTTTGGTTTTTATAAGCGTTATGATGAAGCGGTCCGGTCCGTGTTTCCGGAATATGGCAACGGCTGGAAATCAAAAATCGTGCTGCAGTCCATTACGGACAAACCCGGTTACAGCCTGTTTTTCCTGGTGGCCCAGAGCCCTGATGGCGAGCTTGTAAAGAAACGACTGAACCATCAGGATGAATTCCATTTTTCACTGCCCTACCAGACCCTGGACCTCTGGTTTTCTGCCCGACGCCGTGGCCCTTGTTGCAGGTCTTACGGTTGAACAGGTGGTGCTGGCTTACAAAGACATCGACAACAAGAGAAACAGCACCCGTTATCTCCATATGCCGCCGGTACTTATTGAATCTGTGGGAAATCAGGTCAGCTTATATTCCCGATTTCATCCAGATACTCCAAACGCATCATGGCCTCACGATGGTCACTTATAATCTTGTGGACTTGTTTTTCATTCAGCACATTTCGCCATGCCCCAACCTTGCCTTCTCTGAAGAAAAAACCGGCTGTGGGAGGTTTTTCCTTGAATCCGGCCTTACTCTCTTGTTTTTGAAGGATATCAAAGCCAGAAAATGCAACGGCTTTTCGGACAGTCATTTCGTCAACATCAATTCCCGAAAAGTTCAGGGCACCTGCGAACACCTTTACCGCATCTTTCTGCAAATCCTCATATTTTACAAGATGAACAGGGATACTTTTCTGATCAAGCCAGCTGTTTACGTGCCCGCTCCAGGACAGGATCTTCTGACGTAACTGCTGTTTCAAGGACTTTGGATCGAAGGACAATAAAAATCCGGGGTCACCCATATTCTTTATCGTCCTATCCAGTTCCCAACCCATATGATGCGATAAGGAAACAGCCACATCCAACGGATTTCTGGCAATGTAGATCACGCCGCAACATCCTTCCCGTGGAAAAAGAGGACGGCCGTCCGGTAAAAACGTATAGGCATCATGGGTTTTCATAAACATTCTGGATTTGCAACCCAAACCCAGATGGCGATAAACTTCTGGGCGCAGAAGATCCGTCTCGTCTGCTGTAAGATCAGATGTCCAGAACCCGAGGTGGGAGTCGAACAAGCTCCGTGTACTTCCGATCATGGTCTTGAGGTCATTGATCTCAGCAGGTTTTTCGCCGTCGTGGCCTACGTTTGAGATAAGCATACGCATCCAGGTATTGCCTGATTTCATATAAGAAGAAAGCCAAAACAACATACCGCTCATTTGATAAGACTCTCCTTGATAAAGCTCGTCAGGTTATCTTTGCAGAAAAAGCCTGATGCCCACCTCACCTGGTTGATGTCCAGCTTCTGGGCAAGATTGACACACTGCCTGAAACAGCTGGCTTTAAACGACGGATCGGCCAGATAACCGGCCTGAAACTGTAATACACTCAACTCGGCCAGCTTGCTGACAGTGTCATTGATTCTTAGCGATTCAACATTCGATCGGTTTGTCATTTCAAATACATATAAACGATTAAACGGAACGGGCTCAGAATAGAAGCGCTCCGTCAGCGGCAAAATATACTTTTCGAGAAGCCGTCTTTGTTTTGTCAATTGTCCTATGTCGATATTTAATAGCTTTAAGGAATCGGACCAGAGTTTGAGGATTGGAAACCCAGGAAGAATTTGCGGAAGACCTGCTTCAGATATCGTTATGGCGCATATATCGTCCGACAGGACAGAGAATTCATGATACAAACAGGCTGCGGCCAGAGTTGATTTGCCTGTGCAGGATTGCCCCGCAAAAATGATACCTTCATTATTAATGGCAACGGATGCGCCATTCAGAAGAAAAAGGCCACGCTGTAACAACAGCGCACCCAGGACCGGATTAAGCAAAAAGGCTCTCAAATCAGAGTGGTCCGCTTTGTTTGAAGGGTCGATCAGGATGGTTCGACCTTCCGTGACCAGATAACGGGCAATGGAATCGATTGTCAGTAGAAATTGCCTATGCGACACCTGAAATCGCAACCTTTTGACAACGGCATCCGTCAAATTTTCGGGGACATGCCCGAAACGTATGAGCACATCTGCTTCCGGCGTACCGCTGAGGCCTTCAACTTCAGGAAAATCAAGCTCAGAATCAATGGTCAAACCATATGCACGGAACTGGTAGTGTGGCTTCATTTTAAATAAACCCTGTCACATTTGAAAAGAAAGTCTGGAGGTTTCCTCAAGTTGCTGCTCCACACAGTCTGCCTGTTCCGAAATGGAAAAAACCCCTTCAGGTCTTGTTATCCTGAAGACCTTGGTTTGTCTGAGCAATGCATGGCACTGTTGAAAATGGGTTGTTTTTACACCAGGGTCGTTCATCAAATGGGGATGATATGTATTCTTTATAAGTACCTTAAGGCTTTCAAACTCTGTCAGACGATTTACCTTCACTTTCAGGCATTTGACCGGAAGTACTTCGAACACAGCTAAAAGAGGTGCAGCCTTCCGATGAAAACTTTCATTCAATTCAATGGCGTATTTTTCAATTCCTGACCGTATCTGTCGATAAATACTCACATCCATTCCCATTTTTTCAGCAGTGTCCCTCCATAATTTCTGATGGGGATACCCTGCCTGTACCCAGGGAACCCCATTTCGGTCAAAGGTCACAGCCGCAATTTCATCGGATAGAAACAGGGCACCCCGTTTACGGAATGCAGAAAGAAGCGTGGATTTTCCAGCCCCGGACATTCCGGTGAATATGACCGCCTTTCCGTTCATGACCACAGCACTCCCGTGAATCGGCAATATCCCTCTTTGAACAAGAAGAGCCCCAAAAGATGTTCCAAGAAGAAAAAGCCTTACGGTCTCAGGTTCGACATCCGGTTCAGGTTCAACAACAATACAATCCCCATTTGTTACAGAATACCTACTTACATGTGGCACACGGAGTAAAAAATGATTGGGAGCAACCTGATAACTCCTTTTCCGTCTGGCAGCTCCTGGTATTTCTATAGGAGTTTTACCATAAACAATGCGAACATCAGGAAGGCCTTCTGATGTTTCAAGCTCTGGGAGAGGAATATCTGACTCAATATTCATACCAAAGGCTCTGTATGTAATTACTGTTCTTTCCAGATTAGCGGGCGCGTATTCCATTATCCTCCATACTCCACATCTATCTTAAACCATTAAATACGGTGAAAAGCCTTTATCGCCCTCTTTGATTATTCCTGTCCCTTCAATTTCAATCAGCCAGCCTGGCCTGCATACTTTTCCGGCCACAAGCAGGTATGGCAAATTTTCAGACAGAATGTGATTCAGCGCGGCCCGAACCTTATCCTCATCTTCGGAATCGCGGATATAAGCAACCAGATAGGCCAGATCTTTCAAGCCAGCCCCATGGCTTTCAAGCAGAGCCGAGATGTTTTCAACCGTCCTTTCCACCTGCCGGACCACATCCCCTCCATGAAGAATCCTTCCATCGGGCGAGATGCTTGCCGTGCCGGAAATATAATAATGACGGCGGTCCCCATAAACCACCTCCATACCGCGCTCGAATGTCACACCGTAATCCACCGTTGAACACATGTGCGACAGGGCCTCCATACGCCGGATCTGCCCTTTTGCAACGCCTTTTATCATCAAACTGTCCATCATGATCAAGTGCTTCGGATCTTTTGATCTTCCTTCAATGCCCGTGCTTGCCGGAAATCCCGTGGATTGGGAAAGACCTTGTTTCTGGAAAAACGCATTCCTTTCAGCAACCATATCCCCATAATCCTTGTCAATATCCCGGATGTAAATCCACGTCCTGATCAAACGATTGAAAGGAAGTTTCATTTTGTCTAAAAAACATTCCACCTGATTGAAAAGGTCATTGGCCTGTTCCTTCATGGTTTGACCTTTTGATGGCAACATATTTTTTATGACAATATGTTCAATGGAACCTGTCCCAAAAACGACTCCATTGGCGGTGTGGTATGATCCGGGCATTGAGACGGACCTTTTATTTATCGATTGACATGGGCGAATGAGATAAACCAGAATCGCCAGTTTCACGCCCACCGGTTTCCCTTCAACAACGCTGATGGCGGCATGACTATCCAGGGCGATAAAAGAGGGATGCTCTCTCAAAAGATATTCCTGGTTTATGCAGTCCGAAAGGTAGATATTGGCCCAGACGGCAGAATCCTCCGATAAACACAGTTCTTTCATCTTTTCAAGATAATGGCTGAAAACATCGCCCATCTGTACTTCAAAGTGCGATTCCACCCTGTCTGGAGTTACAGCCAGGTAAAACTCATCGGTCCCATTTTCTGAATTGAATGAAAAATGTTTTACTCCCATTCAGGATTTCCTTCGATAAACGACCACGGCTATGAATCCATGGGAAAATAACATCTTAAAAAAACACTGGCCGCGTATCCTCGAAGAAACAGCCTCGAAAGCCAGAATAAATTCTGAGGATTTTGACTGGATTTAAAATTCCCCCAGACCGTCCGCATGGCCGACACGTTGATATACGCCTGCATCAGCTTTGAATTTTCAATTTCCATTAGTTCACGTTCCACTTCTTCAGCATGAACCAGAAGGCGCAATCCTATGTCGGCCGCCTGGTTTCCCCGAATCCTGTTCCATCGGACCTCGTCCGGCACAATACCCTTCATGGCCCGCCTCACCAGCATCCGTTGGCCTCCGCCGTAAACGCATTCATCATCAGGAACTCCAAGGCAAAATTCAAGCAGACGGACATCCACCGTGGGATCCCTCACCTCAATTCCGTAAGCGGTCCCCATGCCGTGCCAGAAAGGACCCACATATGCCGAATTCAGACGGATTGACCGGATTCGTTCCTCACGGGGAGTGATGATTTCGGTGCTGAACATGCGCTGAAGCCCAGTCGGATGAGAGGGAAATAGCCCCGTCCTTTCGGAAAGATCCTTTGAAATGACAGAATATCTGGAGATCATCGGCCGGAAAAAACCGGGGTTCGTATTTTTTCTTTTGATCATTCGTTTCAAAAAAGGTGCCAGCAAATGAGTTTTGACTGCCGTCAGAAGACTCTGGTTCTGGGCTTTCTTCCATTGAATCAATGCATCCATTCCTTGGTCCCATTTCCCCTGGATAAACAACCCGACAATCCTGTTGCTTCCACCATTCCAGGATATCACGGCATTTCCCATCTGGCCGGTCAGTAGCACATCGGAATTGTTTTTCCTTATTACGTCCATCATGTCGTTGATCCAGAACATGTTGGCCAGAGCATGGGGCGGTGATTTGAACAGATGTATCGAACGGCGAATTGCGTCAAGGGGTGAAACCTGTTCCCCAGAGATGGGCCGGTGCTCGATGTTTACATATTTCCGGGCGACCGTGTGGGCAAGGTTCCACTCGTCCGGCATCTTCCCGAAGGAGGTCAGGTTGGGATGATTCAGTGGTTTATAAGTGAAAGCCAAAATTTTTCCGCCTTGCAAATAGGCCTGTTCGGCGGCAAGTGCTGTCACGGCGGTGGAATCCAGCCCTGCGCTGAGCGTTGAAGACACGGTTCTCAAGGATCTGCGGCGCCCGGCAACGGCCCTCTCGAACAGGGATAAAAACGTTTCAAGGCACTGTGAGCTCTCAACCTGTTTATTTGCCTGGACTTCTTCAAAGTTCCAGAATCTTTTAAGCTTCAGGCCGTCAGAATCAACCGAGATCACCTGGGAAGGGAGAAGTTTTGAAACGTTTTTCCATAACGTGTTTTTCAGGTCACCACGGGTGTCATTCACCATAAAACAGGCCAGCTGTTTTTCATCCATTTCGTTCCGGACATCAGGATGAGCCAGAACAGCTCCCAGGCTCGAAGCGAAAACAAACAACGGGGCTTTGTAGTAATAAAACAAACCTGTGTTCCCGATATGGTCTCTTGCAACGGTCAACTTCCCCGTCCTTCCGTTCCAGAACGCAAATGACCAGTCACCGAACAATTTTTCAGGGCAGTTTTCTTCCCATTTCTTCCAGGCTCGGTAAACAAGTTCGGTGTCAGGCATGAAATGCCGCTCAGAAATCGGGATTCCAAACATGTCGCAAAGTTCATCCCGGTTGTCGAGCCTGGCCTCAGCCGTAAACTGGGAGCCGCTTTCTTTTTCATGCAGGGGGATATTTTCAAATCGTGATTCTGCTGTTATACAAAGCTGGTGGAATCCCATGGCTGAGTTCCGATCCACCAGGACTTTCCTGCTATCTGACGGAAATTTGTCAAGAACTGCCTGCATTTTCAAAAGCTTCTCAATGTTTGCACTCTCTGCGTTAATATTTACAAAACCAAATATTTCGCTCATAATAATTCACTCATATCAGGAAAACCGAAAAATTTCTGAAACATTTTTAATTGAATTAACAGTATATTAAACGCAACAGGAAAGATCCCATGCTTTTTCATATTTATTACCCCACGCATATCTCCGGGCTGGAGCGTATGAATTCTTATGAATTTGGTACTTTCTTCCAAGCACTTTTCAAATGCATCAAAGAGCGCGGCCACGACTTGAAATTAACATCCAACCCCATCATGCCTTTTGGCAGTCCCGGCAAAATCGTTATCAATGTCCATACCATTGCAGATCATATCAATACCTTTCATGTGAAAAGAGGTTATCTTGACAAGCAATTCTACATAGATTCAAGAGGTTACTCAGGATGGTCCGAATTGGCCTTATCAAATAGTCTTTTCGAAGAAACCCAGAATGTCGATGAGTCAGCTGCCCGAACCTTTGTAGAGGATTACCGTAAAAACGTTATTGATCGCAACATCAGCAAATTGCCACAACCATCCCGACATTACGAACCCAAAGGAAGACCCTATTTATTCCTGCCCTTGCAGGTTTGTAACGACACGGTAATCCAGCTTTCAAGAATCGATTATTTTCAGTTTGTGACAGGCGCTGCCGAGGCTGTTCGCGGCAGCGGCATCGATCTAGTGATCAAGCGTCATCCCAGATGCAGTTCAAAAGAAGTATTCAATCTGTTGTCCCAACTGTCACAACAACCCAATATCATCATTTCAAATACTTCGATCCCAAGCCTGATCAAACACAGCAAAGCTGTTCTGTGCATCAATTCGGGTGTGGGGTTCGAATCCCTGTTCTATTATAAACCCGTGATCACCGTCGGGGCTTCCGATTATGAGTGGGTAACTCAACCTGTTCACACCCTGGCTGATCTGCGGTCGTTGCCGGATATGGCTGAAAGACCGGTCGATACACGCGTTGTCGCAAAATTTCTTTATTCGGTCTGTACAAACCACTTCGTAAACGCCGACGACGAACAATCGATCCACAGAAAACTGGAACGCATCGAACGAACGGCTGTGCGTTAGGGGCAGCATGCATTTAACCCGGAACCAGGCTCGGGCTTCGGAACCATGTCGTTCTGCCAATACGCTTCCACCGCCCTTGCAAGTGAACCGAAATAGAAACTGCTCATGGTGCAACCCGCACACCTATCGCATACCGGCAATGAATCAAAGTCACCGGCCAGGTGCCTTGCACGGATATCCTTGGCGGCAGATCCTGAATACAGATTATCCAGCCTGACCTGCGCCAGATTTCCAATATTCAGCTCAGCGTTCACATCCCCCATGCAACACAGAGTCGTGAGCCCGTTTGTAAGGACCATAACGCTGTTCAGCATATTAGGGCAGGGGATTTTTTCTTTCCAGTTGTACGGCACCACCGGATTAGTCCGGACCTGGCCGTACTGATAGACAAAATTAACACAAATGGCTTGAACCTTATTCCGCCAACGCATGAAAATTCCCGGAATCGCTGCAAGATTGCTCTTCTGAACCGTAACGCGCAGAACAACATCCGGGAACCCACGGTTCAAGTTCTTCTTTACCCTGATCAGACTTTCAATATGATTCACCACCGTTTCATAATCTGCACCGGAATGAACGCCTCCATGGGATTCCTGATCGTCTCCGTCGAGTGATACGGTGATCCGCTTGATACCGGCTTTGATCAACTCTTTTGATAGAGAGGAGGTGAGCAGCAAGCCATTGGTCACCAGACCGATTTCGTCGATGCCTCTTCCGGTTGCATAAGCGATCCGGTCAACCAGGCGTTCATCAAGAAGCGGTTCGCCCACTCCGTTGAAATTAACTCTGACCCGGAACGGAGCGATATGATCGATGACTGCATAAAAAACATCATCCGGCATAAACGATGCTTCCCGCCGGATTCTGCTCCGGTCACACATGGCACACGAAAGCTGGCATGCGGACGACGTTTCTATGGATACGTTTTTCGGGGTCTTTGCCACGCAACCTGTTTGAATGAAATGACGGTATTCAAGTGGGTACGTGACCTTGTTGTCTCTTATGAGTTTTTCAAAATCCATCGGCCAGGTCAACACGGCCTTTTCTCCTTTAACCGTTTAATCATTTTCGATGCTTAATCGTTTACACCGTAACGGTACGAAACGTTCGTTCATGGGATAAGCCGGACATTGACGCCGCTTTTCTTTCAGCCCAGTATGTTTTCGCGCTTATCAGGTCAGAAAATCCATGTTCAATACGGATATAGGATTTCAGATGATGGAGGTCCCTGTGTTCTTCCGACTGACGATCCTGTGAGACCGATTGGGGCTCTTTCAAGAGAGTTCTGACCATTCCGGCATTCACAAAATCCGCGCCCGCCACCTGCTTGAGACCTATTGTCCACGATCCGGAAGGCGTGATCCGTTTTTCTTCAAACGATTGATCAAAGCCTTCATCCATCCGTTCTCTGGGGATGATCATGGCTTCGAAACAATGGAAAAACAGGTTGCTGTTATCCTGCGGTAAGGAATCGATCAGTTCGGGATGAAACAGGAGACAGAAATCCCCGTTTTCAGTTTCCAACAATTTCCACAAAGCGTCCCGAACACCTTTTTCTTGAAAAAGCGCGACGATTTTACCCAGATTCTCTTGACTGCCCTTGGCCGATATCCGGACAATGTACCCTGAATCACTGATTGTTTCATGATCGGCGACAACCGGCCGAGCCAGCCGTTTCCGCATTCCCGATGACTGATATCTTTCCTTGTAGATGGTTGAACAATAATTGAGGGAAAAATCAAAATCCTGGTCAGCCGATTGTTTTAATAATCGAAGCGCAGTCATTTCCGAATCATGAATCACAAGCCCACTGTCTCGAGTGTGAAACATGGAATAGTCGCGGCCACTTATTTTTTTGAAATTATACTGTGATAAATTCAGCTGATGCACATTGAAATGCTTGACACCGATGTCCCCAAGGGGCGGCAAAATCTGAATAACACGCTCAAAATCCTCGGGAATCGCCGGAATTTCCACAGTAACCGTATCAAAAAAACGCCGGGCCAGACGCACAGGCCCCCAATCGTAATCCCTGGCGCTCAGGTTGAACCGGATTTCATCCATCCCCGCGTCCCGCAAATCTTTCAGTTTCCGTTCATCCACAAGGTCGCCGTTCGTGTAAAACCATGTATAAACACTGTCTCCGAACTTCTTTTTGATCCGGTTCAGGAACAATAGAAGTTTTTCCATGACCAGAAGGGGCTCCCCTCCGCTGAACCCCACTCCTTTGAAACCAAAGGCTTCAATATAATCTACATAGTGGTCCGGGTCATGGAATACCATCCCGGCAGATGAGGTCGGCCGTTCATGCGCCATGGTTCTGTTCTGAGGGCAGAAAAAACAGTCGCGTGTACAAAGACCGTTGATGTATAAAAAGGAAATCAGGCCGTTGACACAAGTCTCACAACCCCGGGACATGATTCCTTTAAAAACTTTGGTCCCCCCTGCCCGGAATTGAAGGCCGCTGATCTCCAGGGAATCCATCAGTATTGATCTTTTCGTTTTCGCCGTTTCAGCGGATTCATCGGAAACATGCTGATTAAGCTTCCATTCCTGAAACTGTCTGAGGCTTTGAGCGCCGTAAGTTATGTTCATCATTTCCTTCCGGTTTTATTTTCAAATTCATAGCCCAGGAGTTTGATATCCTCTCTATAAAAGTCGGCCACAAGATCCTTTGTTTCATCATCATAATAAACCGAATAATGGTCATGATCGCTTTTTCTCAACCATGGGAATTGATCGCTGACAAAGGATTGGCCCGGCCGGATAATCATCAGGATTTTTTCAAGATCAACCTGTAAATTTTCAAATCTTCCGATGTAATCTATCGGAATATCTGAAAGATTTTTATGAGTCCAGTGGTATTGAGGTAAAAAATGTGACACGTTCTCTCCGAAATGCTGGAGTCCGTCTTTCACAAAGGATTTGAAAGACAAGTTGAAAGCTTTCAGCTTCCAGGCGTTTTCCAAGTCTTTCAGCGACCCTCCACCGCCATGGGAAAGATAGACAAAGGCTGAAAGAACTCGATCCCAGGGATTTCGCACAAAAGCGAACTGAAAGAAACTCCTTTCAATGACGGCGCTGTCATGTGTTCTCAATTCTTCTCTCAACTGCTCGGCTGTCAGGTGCTGGTAAAGATAAAGAATGTCATCTGGGTCTGGCCGAAAGTCCGGGGTCGGACGAAAGTTTCTTTTCATGTCGTATCCGGCAAGGTACCTCTTGATGCTCGTTCCAGCTGTTTTCGGTACATGGACGAATATATAACGCTCTTTCAGGCTGATCATATGTGCAACCGGAACTCAATAAATGAAAATGTCAGTCTTTCTCGACTGACAATAGATGATTGAAATAACGATGGAGATAACGTTCGCACAAAACTTTTCCAAGCATTGATTTGACATGATTTTCAATCTCTTCAACTGTTTTTCTGGAAGCAGTCCGGGCATGGTGTCGAAAATCAAGAAGGTTGTTGCGGGTATGGGAAAACCTTCTCCTGTGGTATATCATGACGGACTTTTTTTGATGGAATTCCATATCGAACTCCTGAATGTTATGTGCGATACCGATGAAGTCAAGAATTCGGATTACTACGGAGAAGTCGCTGACGATGTCTTCATAGTACGCCAACACTTTATCTCCGGGAAAATTGTGATACGCCTTGATATTTTCCGAATACGATTCAAGATACTCCAGTTCCGGAGATAATTCCCCCAAATGGCATTCACGGAAATCCCTCAACACCAGAATCATTCTTTTGAACAAAGGTTCGCCCAGACCGTTACACAAGGCCTGCCAGCAATCGTGAGAACCGTTTCGTGTATTTCCCCTCACATCGTGCGTCCGGCTGACAATTGGTTTTCCTGTCTCAACGAGCATGGGCCTGCCTGGAGTCTTTTTTCCCGAAAAGAACTCGATGCAATACCGCAGCCAGTTCAAACCGCTTCTGGGATGGGAAACGATGATAATATCGTTGTTCCGATCCCCTGAAGTCGATGACTCGATCAAGAAAATGCTCCCGTGTCCAAGAAGGTCGGCCCGCCATTATAAGTGTCTTTCAGCGCATCAAGTTTGATCAGATCAGGTGTCTCGTAAACTCTTTTTAACGTTTTTTCATTTCCGCTTTCAACGGCATCGGGTTTTTTTCCCGGGATATTCTCAGAATCGTTCATAACCATAATTTCCTCCGTATAATTGATCGTTGTATATAGAACATCTTGAAAAAACGGCTCTTTTTCCTAAGCCGTCATGCCATGATGACCAGGTTCTCTGACATTAATTTTTCTAAGAATTGAACAAGTTCTTGATCGCTCTTTTCTTTTACGACATCAAAAGCCCGGGCAACTTCAATGGCAATATCTCCCACTTTCCGTCTTTCCTTTACCAATTCCCAGATGAAAGTTCCCACTGAATTCAAAGCATAATAGGAACCGCTATCAGCATCCATCATGACAATTTCGCCATCAACCATGGTGGAGACAACTTTGTCGTTCAACATGACGTTTGAAGTAAAATCAAGCATTTATTCCTCCTTTTATTTCATTATAGATCACTTCTTGATATCACTGAAAAAAACTGTGTAGTTCCAGCGTTTAAAGTCTTCCGCCTCAGCAGTTCTGGGAGACGCGGCATGCATAAATCCTTTTGCCGGTATGAACATCAACATCCTGTTGTACTTGTATTCGAGTTCCAGACTCTGACGCCAACCCGATGCTTCTTTGCGATAAAAGAGGAACTGGCCGCCATAGGAGGGTTGCCAGTCAGGGGAAAAGCCGAGGACAAACTCAATTTTCCGATTGGGGTAAACATCGTTGTGCTCGCGCAGAAAATCTCCTTTTGAAAACTCCTTGGCATTGATCCCTGCGGTGTTGACACGAAGCCCGCTTACCTGTTGGATGTAATCAAAGAACAACCGGGATGTTAAAAATGCCCTCCAGAACAGGTCGGTAAGGTAGGCCTCGCTCAATTCGTATCCTGAGGCAGGGCCTGAGACTTCAAGAAATGTGTAAAGCCTTTTTTTTTCAGGTATCGAATACCACATATCCCTGGAAACCCTTGGCGGATCACCCACCCACCCGTAGATCCGTTCTTTTTTTCCCGCCGTTTCCATCAATTTCTGAAAATTCCGCATATGCCGTTCGTGTAAAAAATCATCCATGACAACTATCCGTTCAGGATTGGAGGCCATAATTTCAGCGTAATAAGCGATGGCTTCCGAGGTCAGGTGCTGGGGTTGAATCCAGTCCGCCAAAGATGCAAGAGGCATGTTTACTCCTTAACCGCGACAGATCATAATCAATAATTTGTTTTTGTTTTTGGCAGGTGACAACGAAATAGGTTTTTACTTTACTAAAAAGATCAAATATTGTCAATTCATCATGCAGTCTTTATACTCCTGCGTTGTATTCCCATACGAACACCTGCTCAACCGTGAGAGTCCAATGGATTGATATCGGAGTGATTGCCGAGATGGCTAAAATGTATTTCCGTGAAGCAGACGTTAGGCGCATGCCGAAAATGACAGGCCTCAAAATTGTTAATACCACGATTCAATAAATCATAAAGTTCCGCAACAGAGTATTTTCTGAAGAAAATTCGAGAGAGGAACTTTTTTTAAGCGGCGTTCTCACGATAAACATGGACTTCTTTGTCAAGCTTGTTTTTCAAGGCGTCTTCCGCGACTTCCAAATCATAACGGTTTTGCAGGTTGAGCCAGAATTGAGGTGTCATTCCAAAAAACTTTCCGAGACGTAAAGCCGTATCGGCGGTAATCGCTCTTTTGCCATGGACAATTTCGTTCCGTGCTTTTCCGTGGATTCCGTGGTTAAAACCGCTATTTTGAAAGCCGGTAAACCTGATCGATTTCCTTGACCGCCTTGTCAAAGCACCTGCCAAAAAAAACAACCAGAAGTGCTTTCCGGCCTGCAAACCAGCCTGCGTCAGCGGCGAATTTCCAGAACACCCCCTGGCTTGTCATCAGGTAAACCCTGAGAGGCCATTTCAGCCATCCGTAAGTGTCCAGGGTCTTTTCAAGAATATCCCGAATTTTTTTTGGAACGAAGGCCTGGCTGATACTTTTGGCCTGGAGAAGGGTGGCCAGACGGATGGACAGAACTTTGCCCTGCATGGGATAATCTCCGGCCTTTCCAATGGACGATAAAAACACGCGGCATCGGGAGGTTAAAGGGCCGATTTTCGCTTCCCACAGGGGGTTGTGTGTTTGGGGAAAATAACCGGCGGCAATGGTTTCGGCTGTTTTGACAAGGGCAAAGACCAGTGCTTCTGGGGTGGGTTCCTTTACGAGAATACCCGGCATGCCCACCAGGGAATTTCTGATCCGCAGAATATCTTCAGGATAAGTCACGGGTTCGTCTGGCGTAAGGCCGCTGATTTCCCGGAGTGTTTCCTCGATGATCTCTGAGTCTCCTTTGACAAAGGCAGGTGACCGCTCATCGTAGATATCTACGGCAAGGCAGCCCAGGTAGAGCAGCAAATCGGCCACCAGATATTTCATCAGATACAGAGATCGGAAATTCCGGATAGCATGGAACAGGGCTTTGTGCCACGGTGTTTTAAGATTCATGGAACTGTTTTTTGATTTCACCAATGATGAGGCCCTGCGGATGTCCTTTATGGAAAGGCGTGAAACAGATGAAAAGCCCGGACGGCCGAGAATCCGGTCATAAAGACCCATAGATGAATCCAGGCAGCGGATGATTCTCGAAGGTGTTGCCTGAAGCTCAGGGTTCAAACTGTCTGGATGGAAACAACCGGCAATAGACCTTAACCAAACCGGAATCTCTTTGCTCAAATCGTCTGACGACGCACGGGAAGAAAGAACAATCCGGCATTTATCCGCCACAAGACCCATGGCCTTTCGGGCTTGCGGATGACGATTCTCACGGTTTTTCATGTGATTGGAAAGGTCATTATGAAGGGCTTTGCGCCAGAGAAAGATGTTTTTAAGATAAACAGCAAGGATTAAAACAACGATGGCAACGACGATCAGAAAATAATAAACAGGCTCCATGAATTCATACTGATTTGCATTCATCATGACACAATCACCGGGCGGGTTTTGAACCCGCCGCTACAGGTTGGCCCATTTTTCGTATCATCTTGATTGCTACATAGAATCAATTCAATGTCGTTTTCTTAAGAAATATTATTTCAACGCTCATTTTAATTTATGCGATGACCGTAGGGGCGACCCGCTGGTCGCCCCTACAACGTATCGCCGGTTACATATATCTTAAGGAAACGGCATTGAGAATCAATTTCCACGCCTATCGTAGGCAGGTCCTATTCCATCAAGAACCCAGCTCATGAATCTCAGGATGGCTGGTCACAGCTTTCAGAAACTGCTCGGTTCTTCTGTTCAATCGTTTGGCAAACACGGCGACAATTTTCTCAAGCACCAGAAAGCCCATCGTGTGGTCTTTTTTAAGAACATCCATCATGGCTTCACCGTTGATCACGATCAGCTCGCAGGGGTCTGCACATACGGCGTTGGTGCTGTAAGTTCCTTCCTGGAACATGGACGAGTATCCGAAGCATTCGCCAACCGTTACCGTTCCAGCCGTCACTGTCACTTTATCGGACAATTGCTGCTCAATGAGTACGGTTCCTCGTTTGATGATGAAAAGATTTTCCACACGGTCGCCTTCCTTGAAAACATAATCCCGCGCTTCGACGTTGATACGCCTTCCCAGGGGAATCAGTTTTTCGATCATAGCATCCGTAAGATCGCTGAATATGTTGTTTGTTCTGAAATCATCCTTTGAGAGCATATCCGTTTCCTTTTTTCTTTATATGAAACAAAACAGAATCACGATGAACAGGGTTGAAAGGGCTGCTGTGATTCCCACCGGCACAGAGCCCGACGCAAAAGCCTTGTATATGGAACTTTTCAGGTTTTTAGCACCACCGTCATCTGCTTCAAGAACCGACTTGAAAGGACTTAAACAAAGATAGGCGATATGGGCCGGGGCATTCCTGGCAAAATCGTTTACCGCCGATGTGATCCTCCCAATGAACAACTCAGCTGAGAACGCATTGAGGGTGTTCATTCCAACGTCGGCTGCGCGGTAAAACAGCACCGACGCTTTTCTGTAAATGAGATCCGTGTCAGGCAGATCGGATTTGGAAGGGGAAGGGAACACATCATAACGAACCAGCAGAAAGAAGGCCAGGGCACCGAACAGCAGGAGCTGAAGCTGTGCAATCACATGGGCGAACGTGTACGGTACGTAACCTGCTACAAAAGGAAGCAGACGGTAAAGGCTTTTGAAATCCACGGCCAGATAAACGCAGAGAAAAGCGGCAACGCCCATGGCAATCAGCATGTTGGCTGGTGCCTCTTCCGCTTTGATGCCTTTGTCCTCGCCGAAGAAGATAAAATAGGGAATCCGCAAACCCGCATAAACCAGAGTACCGGCTGATGCAAATTCCAGAATCAGCCACACTGCCGTCAGATGTTCGTGGCTTGCCGCGCTGATGATCATGGATTTGCTCACAAAGCCGTTGAACAGGGGGAAAGCTGAAATGGATGCCGATGCCACAAGGCAGAACAGACAGGTGAGAGGCATGGTTTTATAAAGACCACCTAAATCGGAAAGGCGCGTTTTCCCCGTGGCCTGAATCACGGCTCCGGCCACCATGAAAAACAGGGCTTTGTATAGAATATGGCAGAAAGCATGGGCGGCGGCTCCGTTGATGGCAAGCTGGGTTCCAATGCCCACGGCGCAGAGCATAAACCCCACCTGACTGATCAGGCTGTAGGCCATGATCCGCCTAATATCGTTTTCAATGATGGCGTAAAGAACAGGTATCACCGCTGTTGCTGCACCGACCCAGATCAGAAGCTCTGTTCCCGTGAACATACGTGCCATAACGTACACAGCGCTTTTAGTGGTAAAGGCGCTGAGGAAAACAGCTCCGGCGATGGTGGCTTCCGGGTAGGCATCTTTCAGCCAGCCGTGAAGGGGAAAGGCGGCGGCATTTACAGCAACACCGATTAATATGAACCACGACGCTGTGCTGTGGAGACCGATCGCTGAAAATTCCGTGGTGTTAAAGGCTTTGACGTAAAGCACGATTCCAGCCAGAAGGCTTAATCCGCCCACAATGTGAACCATCACATAGCGGAATGCGGCGGCCTGGGCTTCCCGTGTCCGCCTTGCAAGAACGAGGAAAGTGGACGCGATGGCCATCACTTCCCAGAAGATGTACAGGGTGAAGAGATCGCCCGCAAAGGTCACACCAAGAGCCCCACCCACATAGCAGAGTCCGGCCACAAACTGAAGGTCGTCAGCAATATTCAAGGCATAGATCAGGGCTACAAAAGAGATGAGGATGAAAATTATACCGAAAATCCGGCTCAGGTTGTCGATACGACCCAAAATCATGTCGTATCCCGGGCCGAAGTTCAGCAGGGGCAACACCCATCTGGAGCCGCCGTTTATATCCACACCTGACATGGCCGCAAGAGCTGCAATAGGAATGAGCAGAAGATAAGCGAACTTCGCACGTCCTTTGAGAAACGGTACGAGCAGCGCTCCCAGAATGAAAATCAGAGCTGGAGGAAAGCTGTTATGTATGATGTTGGGTATCATGGTTTACCTTATTCGATCAGAAAACACCGGTGGAATGGCAACCCATTCGATGTTCAATGTTCGATGTTCAATGTTCTTTATTATCCCTTTTACCGTCTTTCGATCTGACCAAACAAGGCACGCAGCGCTTTTGCACCAAAAACCAGCGCAGCAGCACTTACAAAGCCATACACGGCATAAAATTCCGGGACATTACCGATGGAGATCGTCTCGTGTTTGTGGATCATAAAATCAAGAATCAGAAGAACTCCCAGAATCACAAAGAAACCTGTGATATAGGGGTTTTCCTTTGCGATGGTAAGCAAGGGTTTTTTTTCAGCCATCTGCTTGTTCTTTTCCGGCTGACGAGCCTTGCTTTCCCGGTTATTTTTTTTTGACCCGCTATTCTTTTTCATAATCAACCTCCGATGATGGACTGAACCGTCATCTCCGCCAGTCGAAGAAACGGCTGGGGCAGAAAGAACAGGATCACAGAAATGGATGCCGTGATGCAAAGAGGCACAAGGCACCACATGGGCGCTTCGTCCACTTTTTTCTTGAACAGCGCTTCCTCATCGGTGCAGAAGAACGCCTTGTAAACAATGGGGAGAAAATACGCTGCGTTCAAGAGGGAACTGATCAGCAGAACCGCAAGAAAAACAGGTTGGCCTGCTTCAATTGTTCCGAGAACAAGATACCACTTGCTGATAAAACCGCCGCAGGGAGGAAGGCCGATGACACTCAAAGCACCGATAAGAAATGCCACCATGGTAAAGGGCATTCTTCGTCCAATGCCCACCAGCTCACTGACGTTTTTGGCTCCCGTTGCCACGTAAATGGCCCCGGCGCAGAAGAACAGGGTGATTTTACCAAAGGCGTGCATCACGATGTGAAGGATTCCGCCGGTAAGGCCGTGAGGTGAAAGAAGAGCCACACCAAGAACGATATAGGACAGTTGCCCGATGGTGGAAAATGCCAGCCTCCGTTTCAGCCCGTCCTGGGACAGGGCGATCAGCGACGCGGTGATAATAGTGATTGAGGCGATGGTGCAGATCACCGTGTTCAGGTTGAACGACAACAAAAGGTCCGACCCGAAAACTCCGGTGATCACTCTGGCCACGCAGAAAGCGCCCACTTTAACAACGGCAACGGCATGGAGAAGGGCGCTTACCGGCGTCGGGGCCACCATGGCTGCCGGTAACCAGGAATGGAAAGGCATGATCCCTGCTTTGGCGAATCCGAAAACAAGCATCAGAACAAGAATCAGCAGGGTCTGCTTGGAAAAGGCTCCTGTCATAAACCCTTGTGATGCGAATTCCAGGGTCCCTGTTTTGGCGAATATATACAACATGGCCGGAAGAACCAGGGCAATGGATGCACCAAGAATATAGAAAAGATAGGTCCGACCTGAACTTTTAGCCTCCGCATCCTGGTGATGGGTAACCAGAGGATAGGTGGCGAGAGACAGCATTTCATAAAAAAGATACATGGTGAGTAGGTTTGCCGAAAAAGCCACGCCCACAGTTGCCGATAGTGAAAGGGCAAAGTAGCAGTAGTATCGTGTCTGGCTGTGCTCGTTTAGCGTTCGCATATAGCCGATGGAATAGGCCGAGGTGATGATCCACAGAAATGACGACACCAGGGCGAACAGCATGCCAAAAGAATCCACCTTGAAGGCAATGGGCAGTCCGGGAAGAACGTCGAACAGGGTGAAACGAATTTCGTTGCCCCCGAGAATCATGGGGAGCATGGACACCACAATAAGAAATTTCAACGCAGCCGCAGCAAACGTCCAGGATTCCCGGATGTTTTTCGAACGACATGAAAGAAGCACAGGTATCACCAGAAGGGATACAAGAACAGCGATAAGGGGTCTTGATGTAAATATGGTTTGAGTGATCATGAGATCACCCCCGGAATGGCGGCTTGGATCACGTGGGTCACAATGTCTCCTGTGTAAATGCCCAGTACAATCAGGGAAAGAGCGGTAATCATCAGGGGAATCAGCATGGATAAAGGCGCTTCAACCATCTTGTCCTTGTGGCGATGATGGCCGTGGTGATGATGATCCTTGGAATCCCCGGGTGATTGGAAGTAGGCTATTTCAAAGATCCTGAAAAACAGGACCGCATTGACAAGGCTGCTGAATATCAGGGCAGCGGCAAAGCCGTAATGACCGGCATTGATGCCGCCTATTATAAGATACCATTTGGAAAAAAAACCGCAGGTGGGGGGAATGCCGATGACGGCCAGAGCACCTATAGTGAAAGCAGTCATGGTAAAGGGCATCCGTTTGAAAATACCTTTGAGGTCTGAGAACGAATCACTTTTTGTCCTGTAGGTGATGGCTCCAGCTGCAAGGAAAAGGCAGAGAGTCATGGCCGCGTCGTTGATGATGTGGAGTGCGGAACCGGTTATCCCCATTCGATTTCCGAGAAAGAAACCGCCCACCATATAGCCCACTTCGGCGATAACGATGTAGGTCAGCATTTTGAAAAGGCTTTTCTGGGTCAAGGCCAGAAGCGATCCCACGACAATTGCCGCCACGGCGATCCACACGATGGCGTTGCTGATCTGAAGCGTCCCAAATACATAGGCCGGTGTGAACACGTAAAGACACACCCGGATCATGGCGTAAATCATCACTTTGGTGGTGAGAGGCGCGAGCAGTGCCGACGAAGCCGGGGATGCATGGCTGTAAGCATTGGGCAGCCATCCATGAAGAGGAAAAAGCCCCATTTTCGTAAAAAGGCCGGTCATGCAGATGATGAAGGCGAACATCACCATGGTACTCGAACTGTGCTCGGGCATGGCGATGAACCGGGCCAGATCAGCCATGTTCAGTGATCCGGTGGCAATGTATAGATAACCCACACCCAGCAGATAAAAAGATGCCCCGATGGTTCCGATGAACAGATAATTGAGACTTGAAAGGGGCGCGCGGGGCTGTCCCAGACCAATAAGGGAATAGCCGGTCAATGCCGCAATTTCAAGAAGGACGTACAAGTTGAAGGCATCTCCTGTGGCCACGATACCCACCATGCCGGTGACAAACAGGATGTAAAGGGTGTAGAACGTGCCTTTTTTATCGCTGAAATCCCGGTCGATCTGTTTGGAACTGGCCACGAGGTTTATCAGGGCAACAGCGGTGACAACCACAAGAATGGGGGCTGACAGATAATCGATGACGTAAACGATACCGATGGGTGAGCTCCAGCCGCCCATGGTGTAAACAACTGGTCCCGAAGCTATGACTTCCATAAGAATACCGACGGAAGACGCCAGGGAAAACCCGAGGCACCCGAAGGTGAGAGGCAGGCATAACCTGGGGGCAAGCCATGAAAGGGCTGATACCGACAGGGCCGTTAGAAGGGGAACGACCACGAGAAGTGCGGGTAGATGCTGAACCATTATTTCCCTTCCTCAGATCTTAGATTCTCATTGATGTCGTCTTCCTCAAGGGTTCCGTACTGGCGGTATATCTTCATGGCCAGAGACAGAGCCACGCCCAGGGTGGCCACAGACACCACGATGGCCGTCAGCATGAGAACATGGGGAAGGGGGTTGATGTAGTCGGCTGCATGAACAGCGTCATGGCCCTGATAGGGCACGATGGGAATGGTTTTCCCCGTTTTGTATGCCGTACTCACATAGAAAAGAATGATGGAAGTCTGGAAGATGTTCATTCCGATGATCTTCTTCACAAGATTGCTTTTGACGATCATGGCGTAAAGGCCGATCATCATCAGAATAACATAGACGATGTAATTGTATTTCGCGCCGATGGCCGTAACGATCTGTTCCATATCAAAGCCCCTCGTCGTGTTTGCCTGCCGAAGACAGGTTGTAGTAAATCCATATCATCACCGACATAACAGCGAAGGCCACGCCGATTTCCACGCTGAAAATGCCGTGGGATCTGGCCATGACTTTATCCGTTCCCAGGATGGAGGAAAGGGCTCCGTAGTTGAGGAAATGCTCACCCATAAGAAGACACACAAAGCCGGTGCCCGAGTAAATCAATACGCCCACGGCCCCCAGAACAGCGGCTGTTTTTTCTTTGAAACGCTTGAGTGTGCGCCTGAGATCGTTTGAAATTGAGAAAAGAATAATGGATGATCCCATAAGAACGCCGCCCTGAAATCCGCCGCCGGGACTGTAATGGCCGTGGGCCACCACATAAAGGGCAAACAGCTGGACAAAAGCGATGACTAACCTACAGGTGTTTTTAATGATCAGAGAATCGGGAGCCCACATTGAGTCGATGCGTGTGAATACTTTGGAATTTTCCGCAGGAAGTTTTCCTCCTTCCTCAATGCGCAGGGTGAGGCCTGTTGGAACATGCCGGTAAAACCGTGCTGGTGGACTTGTGCTTTCTCTTCTTCGCAAAAGGAAAAAACATGCAAGCCCCGCCGTAAGAACAACGGTGGTTTCGTACATGGTGTCGTATCCTCGGTAATCAGCAAGAATGGTAGTGACCGAGTTGGGTACATGGGCGTCAACCATGGTGTTTTCAAGAAAATGGGGAGAAAGGTACGTGTTCGCCGGAGACGTGCCGTCTCCAAAATTCGGAAAATCCATGGCGTAGTATATCAGAAGGGCTCCGCAAACGATAACGGTGATAAGTCCAATACTTTTCAATCCTTGGTCCTCCTTGTGGTATGGAACACGGCGGCTACGCAAAAAACGGTACTGACTCCGGCCCCGACTGTGGCTTCGGTGAAGGCAACGTCCACGGCACCCATAACAGTCCAGGACAGGCACATGAGAAAACTGTAAGCGCTGAAAACAATGGCCGCAGCAAGAAGATCCTTAACTGTGATGGCCACGATACCGCTGATCACCACCAGGGCGAGAACAATGAAATCAATGGGAAGGCTCATGGGTTTGGCGTGTCCTTTTTCCTGGTCCAGGGTTGAAGTCCGGCCCTCATCCCTGCGTCAATGATGGCGTGGGTGGCGGTGGGGCTCGTAATATAAATGAACACGACGATCAGGACGATTTTTAAAAAATTCAGAAACGAGGCAATGGAAATACCTCCGTCAAACAAAGCGAACAGGGCAAGACCGGCCATGGAGAGGAGAACACCCATGCAGTCGATCATGCCTGCGGGATGAAGCCGGGAATAAAAATCGGGAAATCGGATCATGCCCACGGCTCCGGTGAAAAAAATAAATAGTCCACCTGCCAGGAGCAAGCCTACAATAAAGGTGAGGATGATCATGATATGTGCTCCCCATGCTCACAAAAAGGGTTATTGGTCCTTGTGTTCGTCATATAGATCTTTTTTCTTATGGAAATACCTGGCCGAAGCCAGAACGGCGATGAAGTTCAACAACGCGTAGGCCAGAGCGATGTCGATGAACATGTCGACCTTCTTGTAAAGAATGCCGATGATAATGAGAAGGACGGTCGTTTCACTGCCTATGGCGTTCACACCCATAAGCCGGTCAAGAATGGTGGGTCCCACCACTGTCCGGTAAAGGGAGACGGCCATGATGACTGCCAGCGCTATCCCTGAGTACAAAATGACATTTTCCATAATTATTCACCAAATATGTGACCTGATTTCGGTTCCATGTCTCCTGGCAGTCCGCCTGCGGTTGTGTCATCTATTGCATGGACTGCAAAATCACCTAGGACTGAAAGAGCCACAGTGATGGTGCCTGGAGTCAGAGTAATGGAGTTGGCGAAGGTGACAAGGGCCATGTCGTTCTTCAACCGGCTTTTAAAATAAACCATCTGCGGATTAATGCGTTCGAGCGGATCTTTACTGTATACCAGCTTGAGAACATGTATGTTGGAAAGGACAATCTGCCAGAGAAGCCAGGGGAAATACATCATAAACCTTCCCCATATTATGGGAATATTGTTGAACCTTGTGTCGGTGATCAGAAGATCCGATGACATGGCCGCCACAATCAGGCATGAAATAACGCCAAGGCTCATATGAAACAGGTCAAATTTCCCTGAAAATACAAGCCACATCAAGAACATGACTATGAAAGTGATTGTGAAAGGGATGGGTTTCAACCGTTTTTCTTCCTGGGGTTTGACATCCGGCCCCTGGTTTTCGGAAGAATTCGGAGTATTTTTCTTATCGTGACTAGACAATTTATTTTTCCTCTCCAAGGTCAATTTAACCAGGGAACAACCATATGCAACGTTTTAATCTTCAGGAATAAATGACAAAAACACAATTCCGTTCAATGGTTTTCAAACAAATTCAAAATAGACTACAAGCAATTATTGTACTTCTGAGAAACGAGAATCCTATACCTGGCTTTCAAGTTTTGTCAATGATTTTCTTGGCTTCCATTTGTTTTTCTGGCCCGGATTTTTTCATGGGCTTTGCGCATGGTTTCGGTGAGTACGTCGATGTCCACGGGCCTTTCAAGGAAAGCAAACGCCCCAAGATCAAGACAGGTCTTCTTGTCGAATTCCGAGCCCTGCCCCGTGAGAATAATCACTTCAACGTCCGGTTTTGTCGCCTTGATCCGCCTCAGGACTTCGAAGCCGTCAATACCGGGCATCTTGAGATCAAGAACCATAAGTTCCGTGTCCTGGTTGTCCAGGTATCCCAAGGCATCTTCACCGCTGTACGTGACCTTGGTTTCAACCTCCCTGATTTTAAGACGTTCGGACAGTGTTTCCACATACCGCTTTTCATCGTCCACAAGCAGCACCGGTGCTTGTTTCGTCTGTCCTTCACGGGATACAGTTCGAGCAGAGTCGCCCGTCTGGTCAAACCGGACATCCACCTGCACTACTCCGAGCACGCTTCCGGCAATATCCATGATTTTTCGTTTAAGGCGCCCTTGAAATATGACACCTTTTTTTATCGTCACCACCACGCGCCCCTGTTCAACCCAGACATGGCCGATTCCGCCGCAGCAGCTCAGGGCAAGCTCTACCTCCGCAGCCAGTTTGAAATCCGCCCGTTCTTTCAAGACAATCTCCTTAGATATTCCGTGAAGTTTGTCCATGTGTTTTATGATCACTGAAAGTGGGCCGTTTTCACCAATTCTATCCGCATAAATGGTCAGATCATACAAAGACTTGTCCCATGGTGTTTTTCCGAAAAGCGACTGTGAACGGACAGAGGCGTTCATGTCTTCAAGGTTTATCCGCTCCATCGCCTCTTTTTCAGACATCCCATGAAAGGTTACGGCCTGGATGATGCGGAAAGGCTTTTCAGCCACCACCAGAATTCTCGCCACGTGAGTCATCGACGGTGGCACAAAAAGACCGGCGAACCCATGAAAAACACAGTCGCCTTTTTCAATCTTATCAGCCACCGCCCATTTCAGACAGGCCACCGCCCTTTCCCACTCATGGGTTATAGAGTTGAAAACCCCACGCTTCCCGACAATAGAGTATTCCAGAGACGCCCTCCTCTGGCCGGTCTTTTCGACAGCAAGGGCAATGATGTCCTCGTCGCTTATGACTTTGATGCCCTGGTCTGACGCGATACGCTCCGCCGTTCTTTTCCCCTGGGTGAACGAAGGTCCGTTAATCACGAGTGTCGGCATGGCTGCTCCTTGTACTGTAAAGTTTTTTAAGGCATTCATTCACGTCCCATCAGACTTCATGGGGTGGTTTTGCGGCATAATCGTCAACTTCCATACCGCAACCTTCATAAACTACTTGGATGGCTTACCGAAATCAAGGGTTTGTAACGGATTAAGGCGATTTTTCTAAAAAACATAAAGCCTTCTGATCAGTTATCATCGAATATGTAATTTCGAGAATACAGTAAAAGTTGCGCTGGAAAAGAAAGATGATATGGAAGAATTGAAGGGAATTATTCGCACATGGCCGACATACCCGAACGGGGTTATAATCCATAACCCAGGGTTGCGGTTTGACGCTACCCTATGGACCATAAACTCAAACCTTAACGATCCGTAATGGCCTGCATGTGGAGTGTATCGATCAGTCGCCGCCTCCAACAAACTCACGCAATTCCGTTGCGAACGAATCCATTTTTACCGCCTGGGCGTTCAAATCCTCGGCTGCTGAAGCGGTCTGTTCGGCATGGGTTGCATTTTGCTGAGTGGCTTTGTCCAGCTCGGACAGGGAGTTTTTGATGTGTTCGATACCTTGATCCTGTTCTTTTGTACTTCTGGCGATTTCATCCACAAGGCCCACGGCGCTTTCCACACTCGCTGAAACCATGCCGAAAGCAGCGCTGGTAAGGTTGACCATTCCTGCCCCGTCTTTGACTTTTCGAACGGTTCCATCGATAAGATCGGCCGTATTTCTGGCCGCTTCAGCCGCACGCATGGCGAGATGACGGACTTCACCGGCCACCACCGCGAAACCCGCACCGGATTCTCCAGCACGAGCTGCCTCAACAGCAGCGTTTAGAGCCAGAAGATTGGTCTGAAAAGCGATTTCATCGATGGTCTTTACGATTTTCTGGGTTTCCTGGCTGGCCGAGGTGATTTCTGCCATGGACCGGGTCAGGGTTTCCATAGATGACGCAGCCTGGTGCACAACAGAGCCCGTTTCTTTCATGATATTGTCGGCTTTAACGGCGCTGCTTGCATTCCGAGCTATCATCGACAGGGCCTGCTCCAGGGATGCGGTGGTCTGATCAATGGCGGAAGCCTGTTCTGCCGCCACCTCCGCGAGCTGCTGACTACGCGTTGAAACTGCGTTGGATGCCAGACTGACTTTTCTTGCACCATCAGCAAGCCCATCTGCCACACCGCCTATCGCCCTGATAATACTCCTGATAATAAAAAAGGCAAGAATGACAAAAAGCACCATTGCTGCAACGCCAATGAACTGAGAACTGCGAACGATAAGCGTATGATTTGCCATGGCTGCATCATAGTTGGTGGAGCTGGCCGTAGCGGCAAGTTCATCCATTTTGCGCATTTCCGAGTTGATCAGATGAAACGACTCATCTACAGACCCGGCGAACATGGAAGCTGCCGAGGCGTCAATAACCGCCATGTCTATGGTTTTAAGAATCCATTCTTCATACTGTTTATAAGGTCCGGCTAAAATTTCGTATCGGACTTCAGGGGTGATGGTCTGCTCCATGTCTTTCAGGAGACTTCGGATAGAGCTCTCAAGTTTTATTCTTTTCTCTTCCGGATAACCTGAACTGGCCCAGACGATCAGCTGGTGGGTTTCGCCGTTCACAGCCGCAAGCTTCCCGATAAGAACGGCGATTTCCTGACGCACCTTGAACGATTGGACTACGTCATCCACGCGGTGTCTTATCCGCGAAAAACCAAGACTCGAATTACCCACAAAAAACACCAGAACCACGATGGATAGAATGGGAAGAAGGGCAATTTTTCTTTTCAGGCTCATGTTTTTAAAATAATTCATGGGATTACCCTGACTGTTCAGTGTCTGAACTAAAACAATTTATTTGTAAATTCCGCAACCGATAAACACATCCGGTCCGGCGGGAAGAACATAGGAGCTTTTTTCGCCGATTTTTTTTGTTTGAGGATGGCTCCATTTGTAATGCACCCAGCCACCTTTCTCTTGCATGGCTTTTTTGGTCATTTCTGCCATGAACTGCTTTCCATCAGGATCTTTTAGATCGTAAAGATCTTTCCCGATAAGCCCAGGATTAGCGGGATGTGCCAGTGTCACCACACGAGCACCCTGTTTATCGCTGACCCTAAACATAAATACATACATATCGCCTTTGACATATTCGCCATCCTTCTTGTTAAATACTGGAATCGCCTTGTCAACACCGTTGGCCTTGACGTAAGCCAGGGCTTTTTTGACAATGGCTTCGGCTTCTGGAGCTGTGCCACCTGCCTGTGCGAAAGGTGCTGTTACAAAACTGGCAATAAGGGTAAACATGACAACGATGATCACTTTAATTCTGGACATGCAACTACCTCCATAAGAATTTTAGTAAATATTATTGGGCGTGTATTGCGACTATCTGACCGGGAACACCGGAATCCATTGTTGAGTTTCAGAATGACAACTTATTGTTCGTTTTCCATCATGGAACAGTTATCAACGATAGGATAAACGATCATTTTATCAGATAAGCACCGCTGAAAAGATTGTTGACTAAAGAATAGGTTTTAAATTTACACTCATATAAGAAAGCTGTCAATCCCTATCCTCTTGCATGAATATTGTTCGGAATCCTCGATACATACCAATCCCACCCCGTATCCAAACTATTTGGCATTTCTGAGAATCTAATTGATTCTTTTTTTATCGTTGACACGAAAGCAACTTTTCTTTAAAAAGAATGAACGTTCATTCCGTATTAAAAGGATTATTGTATTATGTGCAAAAAAGACAAGCGCGGCGATATTATCAAAGCAGCCATAGAGCTTCTGGCCGAGCAGGGATTTCACGGCGCACCCATGGCCATGATAGCGGAAAAGGCAGGGGTTGGAGCCGGAACCATCTACAGGTATTTCGAAAACAGAGATGTGCTCATCAACGCTATTTACAGCGAAACCCATGACAGAGTTCATAAATACCTTATTGCGGATTATCCGGAGAATCGCCCGGTCCGCGAACGATTTTTCGATATCGTCAGGGGGTTCATCACCTACTACAAGAATAATCCCCTGGATTTCCGGTACATTGAGCAATTTCATAACTCCCCATACGGATTGGTTCACCGGAAAGAAAAACTCCTGAATCTGACGGGAGAGTACGATTTCATCCACACCCTTTTCCAAGATGGAAAAGAACAACAGGTGATCAAGGATGTGCCGCTGGCCATGCATTTCAATCTGGCCTTCGCACCTGTCGTCTGGTCTCTTCGGGATCATCACACGGGATTTCTGGATCTCAACGACGAGCTGGCCGATATTGTGGTCCACGCCTGTTGGGACAGCATTAAAATGTAAACATCAAGCAGAATGAATGTTCATTCCTTAATTGCTTTAATAACACTAACACAAACATACAGGTGTCACATGGAGAATGGAAAAAAGAAGAGAAGCGTTCTGTCAACCCACATTGCAGTTTTTGGGGTGTTGGCTTTACTTGTCACGGTTACGGCCTGTGGTAAAGGTGATCCCAAGGCGACGGCGGGGCACGGTCCGGGACCGGGTGGCCCTGTTGAAGTCTCCGTGGTGACGATCCAGCCCGAACAGGTTTCCATTGAAACAGAACTTTCAGGACGTGTTTCCGCCTTCCTTGTGGCCGAAGTACGCCCCCAGGTGGGCGGCATCATTCAGAAAGTCCAGTTCACCGAAGGATCGGAAGTGAAACAGGGTGAAATCCTTTACCGGATAGACCCCGCACTTTTCAAAGCGGCCTATGACAGCGCCTGCGCCGCCCTTGCCCGTGCCGAGGCCAACGTTCCGCCCGCAAAAACCAAAGCGGCCCGATATAAGGATCTGGTCAAAGTCAAGGCCATCAGCCAGCAGGAAGAAGACGAGGCCCATTCCGCTTTCAAAAAAGCTGAAGCCGACGTGCTGGCCGCCAAAGCCGATCTTCAAAAAGCCCGGATCAATCTGGAATACACCGCCATCAAAGCCCCGATTTCAGGGCGCATAGGCAAATCTTCCGTGACGACTGGCGCGCTTGTTACCGGTTTCCAGGCCACGTCTCTTGCAACCATTCAAAAACTCGATCCCGTTTATGTGGACGTCACCCAGAGCAGTTCCGAACTGCTTCGCCTGAGAAAAAACCTGGAACAGGGTCTTCTGTCTAAAAATGCGGGAGGAGCTGCCAAAGTCCGTCTGCTTCTCGAAGATGGTTCGGAATATGCGAAAGCAGGAACACTGAAGTTCTCCGATGTCACCGTAGACCCCGGTACAGGATCTGTCATTCTCCGCTCCGTATTCGAAAATCCGAAACAAACCCTCCTTCCCGGCATGTTCGTCAGGACCATGGTTGAAGAAGGCCAGAACGACAAAGCCATCCTCGTGCCCCAGCAATGCGTGGCCAGAACAGCCAAAGGTGAAGCCATGGCCATGGCCGTTGGCGCGTCAGACAAGGTTGAACCCCGGATGCTCGTACTTGACAGGGCCATGGGCAACCGCTGGATCGTCGCCAGCGGTCTAAATACAGGTGATCGGATCATCGCCGAAGGCTTGCAGAAAGTTAAACCGGGCGATCATGTGAAAACCGTTCCGTTTGGGGAACCGGTCAAGACTCCGGAACCAGGCGGTCCGGCTTCCGCCGAACCGATGAAAAAAGAGGGTCCTTCCCCGGCAGAGAAATAACATAGTCGGGCAGCATGGTCATGCGTAACCCATCATTCGAAGCACCATGGTCATTCAGTGACATGATCATTAGGTTTCGTAATCAAGATGACCAAAGGGGCAGACACAAGGTCCTGCCCCTACAAAACGGTCACCTTGATTGCAACATGGAATTAGAAACACACGACATTCATATCGATAAAATAGAGGAGAAACTCTATGTCCCATTTTTTCATCAACAGGCCCATCTTTGCCTGGGTTATAGCCATCATCATCATGCTGGCCGGGCTTCTGGCCATCGTGAAGCTTCCTGTGTCTCAGTATCCGGCCATTGCGCCGCCTGAAATCAGCATCACGGCTATCTACCCCGGCTCTTCGGCTAAAACCCTGGAAAACACAGTAACCCAGGTTATCGAGCAGAAGATGAACGGCATCGACCAGCTGAAATACATCACCTCATCCAGTGATTCCTCAGGGATGGCCACCATCACCCTCACCTTTGACGCAGACATGGACCCCAACATGGCCCAAGTGCAGGTGCAGAACAAGCTCCAGCTCGCCATGCCCCTTCTTCCCCAGGTGGTTCAGCAGCAGGGGGTTCAGGTGACCAAATCCACCCGTAACTTCCTGATGGTTATCGGGTTCGTGTCTGAAGACGGAAGCATGAGCCGTTACGACCTTTCCGATTATGTGGCAGCCAATCTCCAGGATATCCTTAGCCGTCTGGAAGGTGTGGGTGAAGCCACCCTTTTCGGATCCCAGTATGCCATGCGCATCTGGCTGGACCCGGGCAAGCTGAAAAGTTACAGCCTGAACCCTTCGGACGTCAAAGCAGCCATCAAGGCCAGGAATGTACAGGTTTCGGCGGGTCAGCTTTCCGGCACGCCCTCCATAGAAGGCCAGCAGTTCAGCGCCACCATCACGGCCCAGACCCTTCTGAAAACGCCGGAGGAATTCGGAGACATCCTTCTTAAAACCACATCCAATGGTTCGTCTGTCAGGCTGCGGGATGTGGCCCGGATTGAACTGGGCAGTGAAAGCTATGACTCAGTGGCCAATTTCAACGGGAAACCTGCGGCAGGTATGGCCATCCGCCTTGCGACCAATGCCAACGCGCTTGAAACAGCGGCTATCATCAAAACTAAAATCGATGAACTATCCAAGTATTTTCCAGCGGGCATGAAAGCCGTGTTTCCCTACGACACCAGCCCCTTTGTTAAAATCTCCATAGAAGAGGTGGTGAAAACCCTCATTGAGGCCGTTATTCTGGTGTTTCTGGTGATGTTTCTGTTCCTTCAGAACTTCAGGGCAACCCTTATCCCCACCATCGCCGTGCCCGTGGTTCTTCTGGGAACCTTCGCCATATTGAAAGCTTTCGGTTATTCCATCAACACCCTGACCATGTTCGCCATGGTTCTGGCCATCGGCCTTCTGGTAGATGACGCCATCGTGGTGGTGGAAAACGTAGAGCGCGTGATGAGTGAAGCCGGGCTTTCCCCCAAGGAAGCCACAATAAGATCCATGAGTCAGATCACCGGAGCCCTGGTGGGCATCGCCCTGGTTCTTTCGGCTGTATTCATTCCCATGGCCTTTTTCGGCGGGTCAACCGGCGTCATCTACCGCCAGTTCTCCATCACCATCGTTTCGTCCATGCTTCTTTCAGTGGTGGTGGCCCTGGTTCTCACACCGGCTCTCTGCGCCACCATGCTGAAACCTGTGGCCAAAGGTCACGACGCCGCAGAAGGCGGACTCTTTTCCGGTTTTTTCCTCTGGTTCAACCGGATGTTCAACAGAAGCAACACCCTTTACCAGGGTTCAGTGAAACATATTCTTGCCCGATCGGGCCGTTACATGGTGATTTACTTGCTCATCGTCGGTGTCATGGCCTTCATGATCATTCGGATGCCCACCGCCTTTCTGCCCGATGAAGATCAGGGTATCCTGTTCACCCTTGTCCAGCTTCCTGCCGGTGCCACTCAGGAACGAACCGCCGCCGTGATGAAAAAAGTGGAGCACTACTACCTTAACGAACAAAACGAAGGGGTGAAATCCCTTTTCACTGTGGCCGGATTCAGCTTTGCCGGGCGTGGTCAGAACATGGGCCTGGCCTTTGTTCAGTTAAGAGATTGGAGCGAACGCGACCGTCCTGACCTCAAAATCAAAGCCATTGCCGGCAAAGCCATGGGGGCTTTTTCCCAATTCAAGGAAGCCATGGTATTCGCCTTTCCTCCCCCTGCAGTGCTGGAACTGGGTAACGCCACCGGTTTCGACTTCCAGCTTCAGGACCGTTCAGGCCTGGGCCATGAAAAACTCATGGAAGCACGTAACCAGCTTTTAGGTATGGCTGCCCAGAACCCCGTGCTTATGGCCGTTCGTCCCAACGGCCAGGAGGACACCCCGGAATATAAAATAGAAATCGATTACGAAAAAGCCGGGGCTCTGGGTCTTACCCTCGCTGATATCAACGACACCCTTACCACAGCCTGGGGCGGTTCCTATGTGAACGACTTCATCGACAAAGGCCGGGTCAAAAAGGTTTACATGCTGGCCGATGCCGCCTTCCGCATGGGGACCGAAGACATCAAAAACTGGCATGTGCGGAACAGCAAAGGCGAAATGGTCCCGTTCTCTGCCTTTTCAACGGCAAGCTGGGCTTACGGTTCGCCGAGACTTGAACGGTTCAACGGTATGCCATCCCGTGATATCATAGGACAGCCCGCTCCGGGTAAAAGCTCCGGTGACGCCATGAAAGCCATGGAAGAATTGGCTGCCCAACTGCCCCCGGGCATCGGCTACGAGTGGACCGGCCTTTCCTATCAGGAACGGATGTCCGGCTCACAGGCCCCGGCCCTTTACGCCATTTCGCTTCTGGTGGTATTCCTGTGTCTGGCAGCTCTTTACGAAAGCTGGGCCATTCCGTTCTCGGTCATGCTGGTGGTCCCCTTAGGAATAATCGGGGCGCTCATCGCAGCCACCATGCGTGGAATGTCCAACGACGTGTACTTCCAGGTGGGCCTTCTCACCACCATGGGTCTTTCGGCTAAAAATGCCATCCTGATCGTGGAATTCGCCAAAGAAAGGATGGAATACGGAGTGGGACTGATGGAAGCCACACTTGAGGCCGTCAGAATCAGATTAAGGCCCATTATCATGACCTCCCTCGCCTTCATTCTGGGCGTTCTTCCCCTGGTCACAACCACTGGTGCGGGATCGGGAAGTCAGAACGCCATTGGAACAGGCGTTATGGGCGGTATGATCTCGGCCACGGTTCTCGCCATATTCTTCGTACCCCTCTTTTTCGTGGTGATCAGGCGGATATTCAAAGTGAAAACGGTGGATCATGAATAAAAAACATCCGATCCCGGAAGGACAATATGTTATGAAAAACAAACGATTATCATATGTAATTTCGATGGTTGCCATGGTGCTTCTGATTTCGGGATGCACCCTTGCGCCGACCTACAAACGGCCCGATTCACCGGTAAAAGGCCCTTTTGCCGCCGGTGAAGTGCCCATACCCCAGGAGGAGGCAGCAGAAAAAACAGATGAGAAGGCCGCAGCAGCTGTTCCATTCAAAGATTTTTTCGTTCATCCAAGACTCCAGGCGACTGTGGATCTGGCCGTAAAGAACAACCGGGATCTCCGTGTGGCGGCCCTAAATATGGAACGGGCCCAGGCCTTATACCGCATTCAGCGGTCGTCCCTTGTTCCCAAGCTCAACGCCAACGGATCACAGACTGTGCAGGGACTCCCGGATAGTTTGAGCCCAAGCGGTGAGGCCAGTGTTTCCAGACGTTACGACCTGAATGTGGGCGTGAGTGCTTACGAGCTTGACTTTTTCGGTCGTGTCCGAAGCCTGAAAGCCAAGGCGCTGGAACAGTACCTTGCCACCGAACAGGCCCGCTCAACCGCCAGTCTCAGCATTGCCTCCGAAACAGCCGGAGCCTGGCTCACCTTGGCAGCGGATAAAGAGCGGCTGAAACTGGCCAAAGAAACCCTGGGAACCCAGGACGAAACTTTTACCATGATTTCGCGACGGGCCGAAGCAGGTGCTTCATCGGACCTGGATCTTCGTCAGGCCCAGACCCGTGTGGAAGCAGCCCGCCTGGATGTGGTGACTTATTCCGCCAAAGTGGTTCAGGATGAAAATGCTCTGGATCTGATCGTGGGCACGTCCGTCCCAGCCGATCTCAAACCCGGCGATCTGACCCAGGTTGAAAAAGAAAGTGAAACATTAAAGCCCATCTCATCAGGACTTGACAGCACCGTTCTCCTTTCACGCCCCGACGTTCTGGCCTACGAAAGTCAGCTCAAAGCCGCCTATGCCAATATCGGCGCAGCAAGGGCCGCCTTTTTCCCCAGAATCACCCTGACTGGCACGTTCGGCACGGCCAGCAGCGAACTGGACCAGCTTTTCAAAGGCGGACCGGCCTGGAGTTTCATCCCCCAGATCACCATCCCGATCTTTGATGGCGGAAATAACCGGTCCAATCTGGACGCCGCGAACATCGACCGAGACATCGCTGTGGCCAATTATGAAAAAGCCATTCAGACCGCTTTCCGGGAAGTGTCGGACACCCTGGCCCAGAAAGCCCGGATCGACGAGCAGCTCAAAGCCCAGAAAGCCCTGCTTGACGCCACCGCCGAAGCCCACCGCCTTTCCGACATCCGTTACAAAGGCGGCGTCGACAGTTATCTCAGCGTCCTCGATGCTCAGCGCAGCCTTTACAGCGCCCAGCAGTCCCGCATCGATCTTCGGCTCTTTAAACTCACAAATCAGGTGACCCTGTACAAAGCCCTTGGCGGCGGCACCTCCGGCTCCTGATCCCGGGCACGCCAATCTCCCGATTGGCCCCCACAGTTACCGGTTCGAAAGAACCGGTAACTGTTACGATTCACCCTCGGCACATGATCCGATCCTTACAATAAAATAATGAACCAAAAAAATAGGTTGCGATGGTTTTCTAATTATTTTAAGATAATCTGAAATCAAATTGCGGATTATCTTAATATGTGGATACAACGGAACATTGAACAGACCATACGTCAGCTTGTGGATACCCGCCCGGCTCTATTACTAACCGGCGTCAGGCAATCGGGGAAGACATCGCTGTTGGAAAAACTATACCCAGATGCAGCCTACGTGACCCTGGACAGAGTTCTTACAGCTCAGAGTGCAGAAGAAAATCCCGGATATTTTTTGAAGCAGTTTGAAAAAGAAGCCCATGTTATCATAGATGAAATCCAGTATGCTCCGAGCCTGTTCAGGGAACTCAAGATCAGGATTGATGAAGATCGAAACAGATTCGGACGATGGATTCTGACGGGCAGCCAGACATTTTCTCTTATGGAAAATGTGAGTGAATCTTTGGCCGGACGAATCGGTATTCTCCATCTTGAAACATTGAGCGCCGAAGAACTCCGAAACTGCGGCTTTTTCAGCGATGCGAACGAGATCCTCTGGCGTGGCGGATACCCCAAATTTGGGCACATGAAAATATACTGACAGAACACTTTTATGACGCATATATCCAGACTTATCTTGAACGGGACTTGCGCCAAATAATTCAGGTGACAAACCTGAGGGATTTTCAGAGATTTATCCGGGCATGCGCCATGCGGGCAGGCCAGCTGGCCAATTTTTCAAATCTGGCCAAAGATGTGGGCGTGTCGGCAAACACGATAAAATCCTGGTTGGCAGTTCTGGAAGCAAGCGGACTTATTGTTCTGCTTCAACCCTATTCCGCGAATGTGAAGAAACGGCTGGTCAAAGCACCTAAACTTTATTTTTCAGATCAGGGGATTCTTTGCAGACTTCTTAATATCCGAAGTCACGATGATTTGAAGGGCCATATCCTTGAAGGAAGCATCTGGGAGAATTTCGTTTTTACGGAAATTAAGAAGCACACCGGGATAAGCCGAGATCATCTGTTTTTTTACCGTGACCAGAACAATGTGGAGATTGATTTTCTCATTGAAATGAATGCGCATATCCTTCTTGTGGAAGCCAAATCATCCGAGCTCGTTGACCCTGGAAAGTTGAATTTCAACAAAGTCAAAAGCGTGTTGAATGAAAGAACAAGCTGCATCCTTGCCTGCCGGACAAGAGAACCTATTCCAATCGGCCTTAAAGATTATACGGTGGTAAACCCGATTGTCACGCCGATTCCGGAAATCTAATGAAGATGGATTAGTCCGCACTAAAAAAATGATTTTATTCGTCATCCGTCAGCTTAAGTTTACGCCACAATGCACCACGGCTGATGCCGAGGACCTCAGCAGCGCGGGTTCTGTTGCTGCCCAGAGCGTTCATCACTTTCTTGATGTGGATTTTTTCAACTTCTGCGAGAGACATGAGGGGCAGATCATCAAATAGCTCAGAGTGTTTGGCGGGAGTTCGGAATTTTTCAGGGAGATGGCGGAGTTCGATGGTCTGGCCGTCCAGAAGGATCACGGCCCGTTCAACAAGATTAGCCAGTTCCTGGACATTGCCTGGAAAGGCATAGGTGGAAAAGGCAGCAATCACTTCGTCGGATATGATTTTGACGGGTTTATCGTATTCCTTTCCGAACTTGTCCATGAAGTAACTGCATAGAGGCGCGATGTCGTCTTTTCTTTCACGCAAAGGAGGAATGGTGATCACAAAGCCTGAGAGCTGGTCGTAAAACTCCTTTTGAAAAGTCGAAGCATTCAAATCTTCGGTTGCGGTGGCCGGGCAGGCTGCCATGATCCGGACATCGGCATGAACCGGTTCCTTTCCACCTTTTCGAGTCATGAGGTTCAGCGAAAGGACACGGGCCAGTTTTTCCTGGGTAGATTGTGACAGAACCTGAATGTTGTCGAGAAAAATCGATCCATCGTTGCAGGATTCGACAAGGCCTATTCGTGTAGGTTTCCGGCCCTCCACACCCCAGAGTTCGTTTTCCAGAGTTTCGGGAGACATCATGCCGCAATTGACACCGATAAAACGCTTGTTCTTCCGCTGGCTCAGGCTGTGGATGGCCCTGGCCACGATTTCTTTGCCTGTTCCGTCTTCACCGATGATCAGCACATGGCTTTCGATCATGGCTGCACTGGCGATTTTCCTTTTCAAGGCTTCCATGGACCCTGTGCCGCCGATGAGCCAGTGGGAATCACGGTTGTAGAACTTGTTTTCAGGAACGATCAGGTCAAAAGGGTCCTGATTGCTTTTAGAGCCCTGTGATTTTTTTTCCGACCTGACATCTTTGGCGTCGTTCTCTTCAACAACCTGATCGTCCAGCCTCTGATCTTTCTGTGCCGATTCGTCCTGACCGGCATAGGGGAAAAACACGGCTTTGTCCGTTTCGTTCATCTTGCGGATGAACGACCAGAAAAGACGCATGTTGTCTTTTTCGAAATAAGCCGTGTGGAGCGCTTCGGCTGCTTGCCGCATTTTTTTATTGCCGTAGCCGGTCAAAAGAACGGTCTTGATGTCCGGCTGGGCCTTTCGAAGCTTTGCTACGGTTTCAAGCCCGTCGATTTCGGGCATGTTGAAGTCCACGATGGCAAGATCCACGTTGTGGGTCTTGCAAAGCTCCACAGCTTCGTTTCCCGACGTGCTTTTGAGGGGAATGAAGCCCATGAGTTCGATCCGCTTTGACAGCGAATCGAGAAAGCCTTTTTCATCATCAACGATCAGAATTTTTTTCCCACTGAAATCCACGTTAATTTCCTGCCTTTTATAGTTTGTTTGGGTCGTTTGGTTCGTATTTAAGTCAGCCCTGATGGCGGCCAGATCGGGTCGTTAGCGGAGATTCGTAGCTCAACCCGACGTGCGATTGGCATCCTGCCATTTTAACCGAACCTGAAAAATCTGTTCGGACAGCCGGAAGCCTCGCCCTATCT
>JBAZWJ010000026.1:0-42464 GCA_041660385.1 Desulfobacteraceae bacterium
AATCTTTTAGATTTAATGAGTATAAACCTCGGAAACACTTTGTATACGAGTATTTTCGAGTTACTCACCTCCAACCATAGATTTTTCCATTTTGCGCCATTTTAGAGGCCATAAAAAAAATATATGTGAAAACCGACTTTTTCTACACTTTCAACGCACCGCTGTGGGGCGCGCGGCTTTTTGAGCGTCCCACACCAGAGGAATGTTGGGTGGTTCATTTTGCATTTGGAAGTTCAATTGTGATTTCATACCCTTTTTCGTTCTGAGGTGAAAAGAAGGCCAGGATATGAACTTTATTAGCCACAAAATCAAACTTCTCACGTCGATCGCCTTTAACACCATCACCAACTTGTACACCCTCGTAAGAACCTCTCGGCCAGAATACCAACGAAGATTGTAGAGGCCAAAAAATTCTCCCGAATACCCTGTTTCTATAATCTGAAGGTTCACCTACATATCGATCTTCTGGATTGATAATGAATGGCCTATTTCGCCAGACAATAAAAATGTATTTTTTATCCAATCTATAGGCCCTTGCATCAGGGCCGGATAAGGTTATATCGTCGTATGGTAACATTATGTGAAAATAAAAAGCAAATATTGTAAGAACTACTCCAAATAGTAGCAGTAGGCAAATTGAATTAACTATTGCACCTTTCTTACTCATATGCCTCGCTTACCACCCAACGTTTCTTGTGCTTCGGACATTCAGGGCCGGGAATTTAATATTCCTCATGTGAAACCCATCAATTTTAGCCCCTTTTTTTATTCTGCCGGAGTTTCACCCGTATCAGAATCACCAAAGCAATGAAAGCAAGTATGACAAGCCCGGATAGCACATCCTTCAAAGTCTTGTCGCGTTCAGGGAGCGGTGCCGGTTCGGTGGGTGATGAGGGGGAATTTGCTGTCTGGTCAAGCAGGGGCCGGTCAAGGCCGTCTTTTTTTGTCTCTCCAACGGGCTGGTTTCCACTTCCGGCAAGGGCTTTAATCATGGCTTTTGCCATGTCATCGGGAATGCTCGCCAGCTCTTTGAACACCTCTTCACTCTCAAGGTCTTTTCCTGTGCCTCCCACTTCGGCGAATACTTCAATCAGTGCTTGAGCTAAAGCATCGGGGTCATCCGCCCGTTTGTAGGAATGGACACGGGTGGCCAGGGTGTGGTCTGAACTCATGGCCACACCAATGACGTCCATGGTGATGCCCCGCGAGATCACGTCCGGGGTGTATGTGTTCACCCGGTCCTGATCCTGGGCTTCACCGTCGGTGACGATAAGGAGCTTGTATGTTCCGTATCCGAAACGTCTGGCACGTTCTTCAAGAAGGCGGTCCGCTGCTTTTTTGATGTAGGACCCCAGAGGTGTCTGGCCTCCCGGAAGGGGTGAAAGGATCGCCTGCTTCAGACGGTCTTTGTCCAGCGGGCCCAGCGGGTAAACCCAGTCTTCGGTGAGATTTGATGTGCTGAAGACAAGAAGCCCCACCTGTGTTTCAGGGTCAATGGTTTCCATCACACGGACCAGGGCATCTTTTGCCGCATCCATTTTTTTCACAGGGGTAGGACTCATCAGATCATCCATAGAGCCGGACCCGTCAAGAACAATCACAACATGATTCAACGCTTCATCATCAGTCTGGCAATACGCAGGCACGACCATTCCAAGGACGGCAAGGCAGATGATCCACATCCGGATGTTCATGAGCTTTCCTTTCATAGTGCGAATTAAAAATCGAAATCCGATTTCTTCACAGCTTCCGCAGCAACCCGCATCAGACGGAATTCAACCCGCATGTTCTTCCGTGCTTCTTCCATTGAGGAGGGTTTTGAGATAAACGGCTCACTGATGCCCACGCCTGCGGACTGGATCTGGCTTGTGTCAAAGGGCAGACCTTTTGTTTTGGCGTAGGCCATGATGGAATTTCTCACTGCATCGGCCCTTTTTTTGGAAAGGTTCAGGGCTGCCTGCATGGTTTCCCTGGGATTGTTTTCCGCTGCCCCGTCAAAGCCGCCCGATTCGATGAGTTTCACCAGTTTGGGTGTATCGGCCAGATCAAGGGGTCTTCCGTTAAAGGAATAACTGTAGTTTCCGGTGGTGCCGGATCGTTTGAGGGCACCCTTGCTCACTCCGGCTTTTACCAGATCAAGCAGGGTTTTGCTGGGATCGGAATGGCCCCGGATAGCTACAACGGCATTACCGTATTTATCGGCCATTTCAATGACCCGGTCGTATTCGGCCTTGTAAGTTTTTACGTTGAAATTCATCTGGTTGGGGTCGAAGGAAATGGTGAACGAAATGATGGTCTTGTCGTCAAGTCCGCCACCTGAGCTGAGTTGCTCGATTTCTTTTTTAACGGCTTCACCCCTGAACCGATCTTTTTTCACGGCCTGGGTTTTTTTCAGAGATCCCTTAACCGCAGAAGCTGAGAAGTTGACGCCCGTTTTAAGAAGGGGCTTTTTTGTTTTGGCGTAACCCAGATTGACCGCCAGATCCAGCGATTTTTTTTGTAAGATGTCAAAGCCGTGGAGGTTGTTTTTCTGATTGAAAAACGCCACGTTGCCCGGATATCCAACGAATGTGCAGTCTGATAAAAGACCGTGGGCGTCTTCTTCAAGTGTGGGAATCACCGCTTTTCCGTAGATATCCTGGGTGAGTTTGAGAAGTTTCATGTATTCGGCGGAACCCTTGGCTTCGTATGCTTTTTTAAGGTCGAGCACCTCTTCGCAACCTTTCAGATATCCGGTAACGAATTTGGTGACAAGATCGGAATGGGCGTCGAAGAAATCTTTACGGCAGACATAAACATCGGCGATGGAACGTGAAAGGTCGGCTGTGGATACGAGAACACGTGAGCCGGAAACAGTTCCTTCAGCACCTGATCCGGTGTTGGTAAGACCACCGGTTAAGCCGATCATGTCCGGGCTGATTACGAAACATGCGTCGATGTCCTTGCTTTTCCGAAACATGGCGGCCGGTGCATTGTTGCTGCCGGTGAGATCACTGGCCCAGATAATTCGCACATCGTTCCAGCCAAGCTGTGCTGTGTGGAGGATGTCGTCCAGCATACCCACATGGGGGCCGCCTCGCTGGAGAACGATGGTTTTGCCTTTGAGATCTCTGGCTGTCTTGATATCGGAACGGACAACCATATGGTCACCAGCTGACCAGGTCATCTGGGCAATCACCATACCCTGGGTTCGTTTGTCCGCATTGATCACTTCCGAAGCAAGGCCGATCATATGAAAGGTCCCACGGAGAAAGGGTGTTTTGCCTGACAGGTAATCCCGTACCTGCTGAACAAAATCATCGCCCTGTGTCAGTTGGAGGTTCAGGCCTTTCTGGTCGAAGATACTGCCTTTTCGGGTACTTGTTCCGCCATTAGCGTAAAACGTGGCCATGTCGCCGCCCCAGGTGATATAGGGAACCCTGATGGATTTTCCACTGTCCACAGAGCCAATTTTGACATTACCCACCAGTTCTTTATAGCTTTGTTCCGCATAACTTCCGGTGGTTAATACAGTCAACATCAGAATAAAACATACGATTCCAAGGTATCCGGATTTTCTGGTCATGGGTTTATTCCTTCCATTGAATAATACCTTCATTTTCATGAAACATGTGGTGATTGAATTGTGATGTTTCTGGATTAAAAAAGACAGTTATCCATGTATATATTAAAAATGCGCCTGTTTCAACCTTCTCTATCCACTCGGAGTTCACAAGGATTAAAGTCGCCGTCACAAAGAACCACAAGAACGATTATACCTGCTGGGTCGACTTTAAGTTTTCCATATCTGGCTTCGGGATATTTTTCGGCGGACCTTCCTGAAACATGAATGACTCAGCACCAAGACGGAGATCGTTACGGTTTCTGTAAAAAATAAGGTGTCCTGCCAGAGATGGATCTGCGTGAGATTTATGATAAGAATCGTTAAGGGCAGCATGGCTGCTGCCGAATAGGCAAGTGGCGCAAGGGAGGCAGGTCGTTTCTTCCGTAAAAAAAGGATTCCGGTGAGAAGGATTTCTGCGGCCTCCCAACGCCCAAATGATTATGCCTCCTGTAATTCCGAGTGTGATTCGGTAATGACAGGAACAGGGATTTTCACCTCGACCCGGTGGGCTATCAGATCGTTGATAAGGGGAAGGGTAAGATCATTCTGTTCAATACCATCCACCGTCAGACTTGGGACGGTCTGACCATCGGATGTTTGATGGACAACGATGGTGTAGGCCGTTTCAAAATATCGGTAATGGACTGTAAACTGCTCCCAGGCCTGCGGGATACAGGGGTTGATGTGTAGTTTTTCCCTGTCACGGCTGAGGCCAAGAAGGGATTCCATGATCAGCCGGTACATCCAGGCTGCGGAGCCTGTGTACCATGTCCAGCCTCCCCGGCCGGTGTGGGGTTGAACAGCGTAGACGTCGGCGGCTACGACGTAGGGTTCCACTTTGTAGATCGATGTTTCCTCCATGGTTCGCCCGTGGTTAACGGGGTTGATGATCTGAAAAAGTTCCCAGGCCCTTTTGTTATCACCCAGCCGGGCAAAAGCCATGGTTGCCCATATCGCCGCATGGGTGTACTGTCCGCCGTTTTCCCGGACGCCGGGAACATAGCCTTTGATGTATCCGGGGTTCAGGGCAGAGGTGTCGAATGGCGGTTCCAGAAGCCGGATCAGCCCTTCCTGGCGGCGTACAAGGTGATGGTCCGCCGAGTTCATGGCCGTTTGCGCCCGTTCGTGATTGGCCACACCTGAAAGAACGGACCAGCTCTGGGATATGGAGTCGATTTTGCACTCGGAATTGACCGACGAACCCAGAGGCGTACCGTCATCAAAATAGGCACGGCGGTACCACTCACCATCCCAGCCATGCTGTTCGATATGATGGTAAAGACTTTCCGCTTCTAAGGCGCATTGCTCTGCAAAGCCTCCATCCCCATGGTTCCGGGCAACATCGGTGAAACGTGTGAGAACATCGTAAAGGAAAAAACCAAGCCATACGCTTTCACCCTGGCCATGTTCTCCGACCAGATTCATGCCGTCGTTCCAGTCGCCGGAACCGATAAGGGGCAGGCCGTGTTTTCCCATGGTGAGGCTGTATTTTATTGCCCTTACGCAGTGATTGTACAATGTGTTTATGTCGTCAGAGCGAATGGGCAGATCGTAATAGGAGTCTTCTTCCGGGTTGACCGGTCGGCCCTGGATAAAGTGAATTTGTTCATCAAGTATTCCTGTGTCAGCTGTGGCCTGGACATAGCGACAGGTGGCAAGGGGCAGCCAGAGGCGGTCATCGGAACAATGGGTCCTTACGCCCCGGCCTGTGGGAGGATGCCACCAGTGCTGGACATCGCCTTCCGAAAATTGGCGGGCAGCGCAAAGGAGAATGTGGTCTCGAAGCATCTGGGGCCGGGTGTGAACAAGGGCCATCACATCCTGCAACTGATCACGAAAACCAAAAGCTCCGCCGGACTGGTATGTGGCGGCACGGGCCCAGAGGCGGCACACCACGGTCTGGTAAAGCAGCCATCCATTTGCCATCACATTGAGAGCCGGGTCCGGTGTTTCCACCTTTACCGCCCCCAGGGTGCTGGCCCAGTGTTTCCACACCTTGTCGAGAGCCCCACGGGCAGCTGTTGATCCTCTGAAACGGTTGACCAGTTTTCCGGCTTCGTTAATGTCCCGTCCAATGCCCAGTCTGAAGACGATTTCATGGGTCTGACCTGGGGCGAGGTCAAAACAGACCTGAATGGCAGCACAAGGATCAAGACCTGCTCCCACTTTTCCTGAAAGACGTGTCCTGGTCATAGCGGCAGGGTATTCCAGCGTTCCGTTTCTTCCCAGAAATTCGGTCCGGTCACCGGTCAGAGTTCGGTTCATGTCGTCCACATCGAAGAACGCAGTCCTACCACTGAATTCGGTATTGTAAGGATTCCGGGCGAAAACAGCGCCGCTGTTCGGGTCGATTTCAGTGACCACATGCATGGTGGATCTGGACCGTAAATCCCCAAGCACCCATTCGGCATAGCCTGTGGCTGATAACCTTCTGGGCCGTCCTGACTCGTTTCGAATTTTGAGGACTGAAAACTTGATGGGGGCGTCTATGGCCACATATACCAGCAGTTCGGAGTGGATGCCCCGTTCGCTGTGTTCGAAAACGCTGTATCCAAATCCGTGGCGCGTCACATAGGATGAAGCTCCCCGGCAGGGCAGGGGAGTGGGCGACCAGAAGTGGGCGCGCTCATCATCTCTCAGGTAAAACGCTTCTCCCCGTGAATCACTGACCGGATCATTGGACCAGGGGGTGAGCCGGAATTCATGGGCATTTTCGCTCCATGTGCAGGCAAGACCGCTTTCTGAAATGACCGTCCCGAAATCCGGGTTGGCCAGAACGTTCACCCAGGGAGCCGGTGTCAGTTGGCCGTAGCCGGTTGTGATAACATATTCCCGTCCGTCCGGGGTAAATCCGCCCAGCCCGTTGTTGAAAATCAGGTCATTCCGGGGCATAGGAAGGACTGGCAAGGGTTCCGGGCGACGGAGTCTGGTTGGTGTAAGAAGAGGCACAGCACATTCTCCCAGACTTCGGCCCTGGATCTGCTCGGCTATCGTCCCCCTACTGTCGGTGATGATAATGCGGGCGACAGTCTGGATCAGGATTCGGTCCTCTTCGGATATCTGGTCTCCAGGTCTGACAAAAATGCCCCCGGAGTGGTCGGTCAGGTTGATATCCGTGCCCGAGGAAATGATTCCCATGATCAGGTCATGGAGATGCTGCCGGTAACCGGCGTGATCTTCGTTCCAGATCACCAGATCCACCGCAAGACCTTTCAAACGCCAGTATGCGTGAGCCTGAACCATCTGACGCACCAGTTCGATATTTTCCGGGTATTCAATCTGGAGCAGCACAATGGGAATATCGCCGGAAATGGCATAACCCCAGAGACTGGACTGGCCCCTGCGGTTTTTGAAGAGAACGCTGGGGTCCGCCCTGAGCGAGCCATTGGCGTAGATGATGGAACCGGCAAGACGCCCGAAGAGCTGGGCATCGGACTCGGAGGCATTGAACTGACGAAGCAGAACCTGTCCATGGGTCCATACCAGATTGAAAACACGGTCGGCAAGCTGACGGTCCTGATATTTTTCCACCAGATTCAAGGCGGCTTCCCGTGTTTCACCGATGCCTGTGACCATATTCATCGTTACCGATTCTTCAGGGCCGAGGGTGATACGGTAGCGGATGGCCACAATGGGATCGAGAACCGAGCCGTCGGTGTCCGAGAGCATTCCGTTTCCGGTCAAAGCAGACGGATTGGCGACGGTGTTGCCCCGTCCGATGAAACGCAAGCGGTCGGTTTCATAGGATACATTGCCGGCTGTGGCCCCGTGAACGGCCATGAGATGGAACATCCACGGACCGTTCTCGCCCTGGGACCGGGGTCTTCGATGGCAGAGAATGGCGTGATGTCGGCGGACGATTTCAGTCTGAACAAACAGATTGCTGAATGCGGGATGAAGGGCGTCTGAATCCTGGGGAGCCAGAACCACTTCCGCGTAACTGGTCACGTCGATGGACCGGCTTGAGCGCGAACGGTTGACGATGCGCACACGCCGCAGTTCGATGTCATCTTCCGGTGAAACAGCAATTTCCGTATGGGTATCATAGTTACGATGCCCACAGCGGAACTCGGCGCGGCCTTCGGAAAAAATCGCCTCGAAATGATTCCCCTGTTTGAGAACCGGCTGATAGGATGTGGACCAGAAGTCTTTACTGTCAAGATCCCGGATATAACAGAAGTTGCCCCAGTTGTCGCAGGTCCGGTCTTCGCGCCACCGTGTGACGGATAGATCCTTCCATCTGCTGTATCCGCCTCCGGCATTGGTGACCATCACATGGTATCGGCCGTTGGAAAGAAGCTGAACTTCCGGGTTCGGTGTGTCGTGGTTTGTGAAAACGCGAATGGGCGTTTCCATAGAGCTGGACGATATGTGGTACTCGGACAGATCGGATAAATGCTCAAAGAACGCCGTGGCTTTGGGAATTCGTTCCTGAAGAAGCAAAAGAGTGGACTGGAACAAGGGTTCCGATTCAAATCGTTTCTGCATGGGTTGGTCCAGCAGCAGATGGGCCAGAGACAGAAGGCCCATGCCCTGATGATGGGCCATGAACGAACGGACCACAGTCCGTGTCTGCCCACGTGGAAGGCGAGACGGTGTGTAGTCGATGGCTTCGTAGAATCCGTATTTTGTTTCAAACCCGGCTTCGGAAAGTCTTTCAAGATTCTGACATGCTTTTCCCGGTTCCACCATCAAGGCCAGCATGGTGGCATAGGGGGCAATCACCAGTTCATCGGAAAGTCCCCGTTTGAGACCCAGGCCGGGCACCCCAAACGCACGGTACTGGTAGTTGAGATGAACATCAATGGCATTATACCCGCATTCGGAAACGCCCCATGGAACGCTGCGTTTTTTTCCGTATTCAATCTGCCTGGCCACCGCTGTTTTGCATGTCTGGTGCAGCAGCGACAGCTCAAATGACGGCATGACCAGAAGTGGCATCAGGTATTCGAACATGGAACCGCTCCAGGACAAGAGAACCGGTTTTCCCCCGGCCACGGTCAAGAGGCGGCCAAGGGCGAACCAGTTCTCTTGGGGGATCTGTCCCTGGGCTATGGCAATAAAGCTGGCGAATCGTGCTTCAGAGGCCAGAAGGTCGTAGTAACCGCTGTCTTTTTTTCGTTCGCTCACATTGTATCCGATGGTAAGGAGATGCCTTGTCTCGTCATACAGAAAGCTGTAATCCATTTGGGCAAATTCATCACATTGCCGCACAAGTCCGTCCAGAGTGAGAATCCGTGATCGTGCATTCTGTCCTGCGGTGGCCAGGAGCTGTTGAAGTTTATCAAACCAGTCTTTTTCTTCAGGGGATGAGGCGTTATTCCTGTCCGATTCGATGATAGCTCCAAGTCTTGCCCCAAGGGTTTCCGTTTCACGTAATGTGGGAATAGTGTTGAGAAGCAGGATGATCCCTGGAAAATTCTGATAGGACAACAGTTCGGCCCAGGGGGCGAGATCTGTCATTTCATCAAGGGCAGCCTGACACTGCTGGGCAAAGGTCGCTGCCCAGCATCGAAAGGGGCTTGAGGGATCGTCAACCTGGGATTCCGCATGGGCGAGTGCGGAGGCAGCGGATGCAGCCAGCTGATCAAGATGGATTCTGAAATCCATCAGTGTGGTTGACTGCGAAGTGATGGCGGCTTCAAGATCCTGTTCAAGTTTGATGAGATGATTCTTATCGAAGCTCAGGGGCTGCCCTGCTGATGATTCTGAAAAAACCATGAGCGTATCTTTCAGCCCCTCAAACAAACGCTTACCAAGAATCGGGTGATCGGCAAGACCCAGCAGGCCGGGTCGAAGTGTCAGCAGATGACCGGCAAGGTTTCCGCTGTCCACCGAGGAAATATAATGGGGCAACAGAGGTTTAAGAGACTGGGTGTCATACCAGTTATAAAAATGTCCCTGGTATCTTTCCAGGGCTTGCATACTTTTGAAAGCCATGCTTGTGCGTTCGGTGAGTTTCCCGACCGTAATGTAACCGAAGTCGTAGGCTGTTAAATTGGCCAGTAAGGCAAGTCCCATGTTGGTGGGGGATGTGCGGTGTGCCACCACGGGAACAGGATGTTCCTGGAAGTTATCCGGGGGGAGCCAGTTGTCTTCGGGGCTGATGAAGGTTTCAAAAAACGCCCAGGTTTTCCGGGCAAGTCGCCGCAGAAAAAAGGTCTGATCCACTGAGAGTGTTTCCTTGGAGGGGCCAAGGGGCAGGCTGATCCACCAGGTGATGGCCGGGGAAAAAAACCAGAGGCACAGGATAGGGCCAGCCGCAGCCAGGACCAAGGGATGTGACACCGCCAGATAGATGGCGACCACCATTGCTATAAAAGGCGCAAACCACATGGTTCTGTATGATCCGGCAATCCCTGTGTCCCTGCTTTTTTCCGATTCACTTGACGGGTTCCATTGGAGAAGCAGTTTGTGGGTGACCACCATTCGCCAGAGGGTTTTGAACACCGCATTCAGGCTGAAGTAGCCTTCGTAGGGCAGGCATACCAGGGTGAACATCGACTGGGAGAAATGACGGCGCACCGAGGACAATGAATCGGCCCCATGCTGGGAAAATGTCACATCCACAGGTTTTCGAAGCACATTGAATGTGGAGGTGATCAGCGGCGGAATCAGGATAACGCCAGTGATTGCAAGGGTCCAGCTCCAGGTATTCTGGAGGATTGTCCAGCCAGCCAGAAAAAGGAGGGTCAACGACGTGGCCATGAGGCTTCGCCTGAGGTTATCGAAAATTTTCCAGCGCGACAAAAAGGAAAGGGGATTTCGAATAAGACGCCCATCCGGCCCGGGAATCCCTGGTAAAATCCAGCTTGCGATCTGCCAGTCTCCTCTGATCCATCGGTGTCTTCGGCAGACATCGGAACTGTAGCGTGACGGGTATTCCTCGTATAGCTGGCCGTCGCTCATAAGCCCGGACCGGGCGTAACAGCCTTCCAGAAGATCGTGGCTGAGTATCCGGTTTTCGGGGAAACGGCCGTGCAGGGCCTGTTCGAATACATCCACATCGTAGATGCCTTTTCCGATAAACGAGCCTTCACCGAACAGATCCTGGTAAACATCGGAAACGGTTCGTGTATAGGGGTCGATGCCCGGTTCACTGGCGTTCATGCGGGCATACCTTGACCGGTTCGCACCGGGAAGACTCACCGCCACCCTTGGCTGTAGAATGCCATACCCTTCAACCACACGCTTGCGGACATCACAGAATTTTGCACGGTTCAGCGGATGGGCCATGGTTCCCACAAACTGCCACGCCGAATCACGTGCCAGCTGGGTATCGGTATCCAGGGTGATGATAAACCGAACATTCAACAAAACATCGGTCCGGCCAATGATGTGGCTGAACGCATCACGTGATCCGCCGCGTATAAGGGCATTCACATCGGAAAGCTTGCCGCGTTTCCGTTCGTATCCCATCCAGATCCGGTCCTGGGGATTCCAGAGCCGTTTACGGTGAAACAGGAAAAACGTGTCGTTTTCCGTTCCCCGGTATTTTTCATTCAACCCGTTGATTCGCTTTTGAACCAGGTGCAGCAGGGGCTGATCCTCCGGGCAGTTTTCTTCTTCTGCATCGCGGAAATCCGTGAGCAGGCCGAAGTGAAGGTTGGCTCCACGATTTGCAAGGAATCTGACTTCCAGAGATTCGATGAGTTCCTCAATGGCCTGGATACCGGTGAGCATGGTCGGAACCACAACCAGAGTCCGGTGTTCAGCCGGAATTCCTTTGGAAAAATCCATTCGAGGAAGTGGTTTCGGTTCTGTCAGAAACGTCGTTATCCAGTTGACAAGGGCCACAGAAAGATGACTTGAACAAAGAACGATTAAAATCCCCACAGCTGTGAGAATCCAGCCATGAAGCCCTTCGTCCATGGCTTTCGTGATAAAGACAAGGGAGAATGACGCTGTGAGAAGGAGAATAGAACCGACATAAATAAGTAACGGGTGACGGCGGCCAAAGGAATAAAGAACATCCAGAGGCGATGAATGCACTCCGGCACGTTGCCTGAGCTGAGCCACGCCCTCGCCGATCAGGTAAAACCCCACATGGGTCTCACGGTCTGTCATGTTATTCGACGCGGCCTCAGATGCCAGCTGGACAGCGTGATCCGCCACACCGCTTTCTGAACAGTAACTTTTCTTCGCGAGCCGTTCCACCATGTGGCGATACCGGTCACGTGTGGCGAAATCCATTCCGCCATAAACACCAGAAGACTCCCCGCACAGAATCCGCTCCACAGCGCTGTTCTTTTCCACAAAGGTGCGCCAGTCTATGGACCCAAGCAACCGCAGACTGCCTATGCTGTTGCTCATGGACACCTGATCAGCGGCTTGCTGCTGAGTTTCTGCGCGGACCAGATGTTCGATGGTCAGTCCCGATTCTGATAGACGTTGTTCAATCCATGTCAGAGGTAAAGCCAGGCCTGGACCATGCCCTTGAAGACGTCGGGCCAGCTCCGCAACAAAAGAGCTCACCATGGGTGGCGTGGACTGGGTCATGTCGGCAATGACCATGATCAAGTTTTTTGGATCATTTGTGGCCACGTCCATCATCTGGTCAGCCCAGAATTCCGCAAGATTCCGATTGATTCTGTCAGCGGCGATCCGCACGGCCACCCGCCGGAGATTTTCGATCAGGGCAAGACGGAGCATGATGGGGATGGCCCAGAGTTCACCCAGCTTGAGAACGGTCACCGACTGATATGCGCTGACGAAAGTGCCGAGGCTTTCCAGGTCTGCCCTCCCATCGCCGTGGGAGATGGTTTCAAGGGCAATGTCATACACACGGGGAAGTCCGTCCGATGGTCCATCCAACAGGCGTGGCAGCTCGCGGATATACCCTTTGGGCAGATGGCGTCTGGCCGTTTGAATCTGTTCCTCGATCAGATAGTAATTATCGAGCAGCCAGTCTGCCGCCGGTGTGATCCGCCGTTCTTCCTTCACATCCCCGGTAAGGAGATTGTGGATTTCGAACAGACGTGTTTCATTTGCAGCAAGCCGGGTCAGAAGCCGGGCCTGGGAACGTCCAAGTTTCAACTGATGCAAACCCGCAAGAATCACCCCATGCTGTTCCATCTGATCCAAACTGAACAATTCCGACCGGAGAGGCGATTCATCGCTTCCATTGGTTTGAGCCTGATTGATTCCCATACGGTCTCCCCACTTTCGGAAAAACAGTCCTGGGATAGTTTCGATGTTTATATTCATGGATTCATACCTCCCGTGGTCATTAAACCTGATGACATTCGAACAGCTGCCTTTACATCCGGCACCAGTGCGGCCGATACGCTGAGAGATCTTAATCCTGTTTCAATAAGCCTGGGGATGGCATGAACACGGCCTGCAAGTTCTCCGCAGATAGACACCGGAGTGTCACCGGATTCTTTAACCACCATGTCGATCAACCGCAGAACAGCCGGATGGTCGTCGATAAAATAATCGCCCACAAGGGGGTTCTCCCTTCCGGCGGCTAAGGTGTACTGGGTGAGGTCGTTTGACCCGATACTTAAAAAATCTAAATGTTTCGCAAGTGAAGGGACGGCCAGGGCCGCCGCTGGTGTTTCGATCATTGCGCCAAGTCGTGGCAAGTCACGGATACCCATTTCGTCGGCCAGCTGATGGAACAGCGCTGCAATTTCAGTCACATCACTTTCCGTTGTCACCATGGGGATAAGAACCCCGATGGGGAATTGCCGGGATACTTCCAGCAACGCCCGAAGCTGGGCTTCCAGCAGGTCGGGATATCTTCGAAGTACCCTTACGCCGCGCCTCCCCAGAAAGGGATCGGGCTCCGGCGGCAGATGGAGATAAATGGGATTCTTGTCTGCACCGATATCGAGAAGACGGATATCAATCCTTTTTCCACGGGCCGGACGAAGGCTGTAAAGGAGAAACTCTGCAAATTCCTTGTCCGTGGGAAAATGCTTGGCGGCAAGAAAAAAAGGTTCTGTCCTGAACAATCCGATTCCATCGGCACCTCGCTCCATCGCGCGTTTCACATCGTCGTAACTTCGAACATTGGCCATCACCGACACGTCGATACCATCAAGGGTGACAGTGGGCTTTGTGAGGCTGGTTATGACCAGCGTTTCCCTGTGTTTTCGAACGTCTACTCGGGATCGTTCATATTTTCTCAACGCGTGGGAATCCGGATTGATCACCGCTGTTCCATCAATCCCGTTCAGAATCACCACATCTCCTGTTTTCACTGTTTCAAATAGATCAGAAATTCCTCCCACGCAGGGAATGCCGAGTTCCCGGGCAAGGAGGGCCGCATGGGCTGCGGGCCCGGCAAACTCGGCAAGGACTGCAACAGTGGAGGATTTTGAGAGAAATACCGTGTCCGACGGAAGCAGGCGCTTCGCCACAAGTACCGTATTTTCAGGCAGGTTTTCCAGGCTGTGGGCGTGGATTCCTGCCAAGGAGAGCAATAACCTGCGGGACAAATCATCAATGTCATCGCCCCGGTCTCTAAGAACGTCATCGTTCATGTCCCTGAACCTTCGGGCAATCAAGCGGAATACTGATCTGACAACCTGTTCCGCATTGATCATTTCCACCTCAAGAAACCGTTTAATTTCTTTTACAACGGAAGCATCTCGAAGAATGGCTTCCTGGGCGAGAAAGATATCCGATGAATATTTACCAAGCTTTCCCTTGATCTGCTTAGCGTCGATAACAAGACTCTGCCTTACATCGTCTAAAGCCTTTTCAATTCTTGTTTTTTCTTCATCAATAAGGGATGCGTCTATTTTATAATACTCGGAGTCACGCTGAAGCACATCGATATAGACAAATGCCTTGCCTTTGGCCAGCCCCGGTGAGACTCCCGTCCCGACCAGTGTTCGCATTTTGTCTTTATTCGATGAGGCTTCATTCGTAAAATCTTTTAGTCCTTGTTTTTCCTGTAATGTCATAAATTCCTGTATTCAGTTTCAAGGGATCATAAAAACTTGTTTTTCAAGTCTTGCATGGCCGTGATAATATCCAGAATCGCTTCATGCATCCCCTCAGCACTGGATGTTAATTCAGAGATTTCTTTATTTTCGTTATTAGAATGAACCTTGGATTTAAGATTTTTGAAATCTTCGGCGTGTTTTTCAAACAGAAGTTGATGCTCTTCTTCCATATCTTTAAGGGCATCGGAATTAATCTGTTTAATCAGTGCATCGGCCTCGGCCATGAGCTGATCAATATGTTTTTGTTCCATGTTTTTTGTCATGAGTGGCATGAGTGTCATGAGATTTCCTTTCCTTTAATAAATATGAAGTTCACATATTCGTCGGTAATGGTATCCGTATATGGCCAGCGTTATCGCCACCGGCAGTTGTTTGGGCATTCGGATCAGAGTCCAGAGCATCAGTTGCCAGTACCGGAATCGTTCTTTTCCCAGAAAACCGAGTCTGAACGCAGACCGGAAAATGGAAAGGAACCGCCCCACATTGATGGGCTGGTTGATTTCAGGGGGCTTCAAATCCCGGAGCAGAGTTCTGACTCGTCGGTAATAGTTTTTCGGAGAATAAATGTGTTTCATGATGGACTGGTATCCGTCAAGGAGACTGTCAATGCCCATGCTGGGAATAATGTTGGTCGTTCCATCCACATTGTCCCCTGAAAAGGTTTTGACCACACGGCTTTCTCTCTGCAACCGGTCATAGAGACGCGTTCCCGGCGGGGCCTGGAGCATTCCCACCATGGCGGTGACGATGCCGCTGTTCTGAATGAAATCGATCTGCCGCTGGAAAATCGATGGTTTGTCGCAGTCAAATCCCACAATAAATCCGCCCATGACCTGCAAACCAGACCGGTGGATGATTTTTACACTTTCAATGAGATCTCGGTTTTTATTCTGGGTTTTATGGCATTCGGTCAGGCTGACTTCATCGGGTGATTCGATGCCGATAAAAACCGAATCAAATCCGGCCTTGACCATCATGTCCATGAGTTCCGGGTCGTCGGCGAGGTTGATGGAGGCTTCGGTGAAAAAAATACAGCCCTTTTTATCTTGACGCCATTCGATCAGAGCTGGAAGCAAATCCGTTTTAAGATAGCTTTTGTTTCCAATAAAATTGTCGTCCACAAAAAAGATGCTGCTGCGCCATCCTGTGGCATAAATACGGTCCAGTTCGGCGATGATCTGAGCGGGTGTTTTTATCCGTGGCCGGTGACCGAATAAAACCGTGACATTGCAAAATTCACAGTTGAACGGACATCCTCTTGAAAACTGAATGTTCAGGGACGCATAGCGTTTTGTTTTTATCAATTCCCACAAGGGAACCGGTGTGTCGCTGAGATCACAGAAACCCTCGGCCCTGTATATCTTTTTAGGGCATCCGTTGTTCAGATCTTCCAGAAAATTGGGGAGCGTCAACTCCGCTTCATCAAGAACGAGATGGTCCACCTCACTGAATTCGCCGGGTTCGGAGGTGAAAAGAGGCCCTCCTGCAACCACAGTCAGTTCCTCTGCCTTGCACCGGTCGATGATCTGTATGGCCGATTCCCGCTGGACCGCCATGCCGCCGATAAAGACCATGTCCGCCCATGAAAGATCTTTGTCTGTAAGATTTTCCACATTGACATCCACAAGGCGTTTGGACCATTCCCCTGGAAGGAGAGCTGCCACGGTGAGCAGACCAAGGGGAGGAAAGGCCGCTTTTTTCCCGATAAAGCTGAGCGCATAGGTGAAAGACCAGAACGTTTCAGGGAATTGGGGGTAAATCAAAAGGATGTTCATATCACGTTAACCTTTCCCCATAATCTTGGGAAAATCAGTTTTATTTTTTTCTTACGTCAGCGACGGCTTGTGTTCCTTCAGAAGCGGCCACGGTAAAAATCTGAATTTTTAATGGTTCGGATAAAAGGCTTTTTGTTCCAAGCAGGACGCTGAATCTGTCTGATCGCATATGGCGGTTCAGATCATGGCGGTTATCCCATTCGGAAATCAGGCTGAACACATTGCTGTCTTCAATATCGCTGAAGATGCTATAGCTCAGGTTTCCACGCTCATTTTCCGCTGTTTCAAGTACGGATATTAGGGTTTGTAATATCTCTTTCTGCTTTTCCTGAAGTGCGTTCATGGTTATTATAAATAGAATCATTGGCGCTTCCTGCGAACGAACTTGCTTTTATAAAGATTTAATGACCAGGGGTCATCGGATGAGTTGAAATGGACTTGTCCGGATTCGTATAGTATTTCCTCTTTTTCCTCTTTAATCTGCCTTAATATTGTTCAATGTTTGTGCCATGATGCCAATATCAAACGATTGGTAGCTATTCTTCTGAATTTTATGAACATCCATGTGATAAAAAGCGATCATGGCCTGCACCGGCCGCCGGATAAAAGGTTATATGTGCTCGATGGGTCATATATGACCTAAAACGCATTGTTTAATATCCGCTGTATGATGAAACTATGGTTTAACGATACCGTGTTTGCGCATGCGGGCGCGAAGGGTGCTTCTGTCAAGACCAAGGATTTCAGAAGCGCTGTTTTTCCCGCTGACTTTCCAGTGTGTCTGCTCCAGGATCCGGAGAATATGATCATGCTCAACGGTTTCCATCGTTGTTGCGTTGTAGCGTGAATCCGTGAGCGGCTTCTTAAGTTCATCTGCCAGACGGAGCTTGGGCCCTGACGAATTGATCACAGCTCGCTCAAGTACGTTTTCAAGCTCCCTGACATTCCCCGGCCAGTGATAAGCCTGTAAGGCATTCATGACGATTTCTGGAATGATTTCAATTGTTTTTCCCATCCTCTTGCAGATTTTTCCCACATAATAATCCACAAGGAACGGCAGATCATCTATGCGGGTACGAAGGGGTGGAGTGGTAATGGGGAATACATTCAGTCTGTACCAGAGATCTTCCCGAAAGCGGCCTTTTTGAACCTCTTCTTCAAGATTCCGGTTGGTGGCCGCAATAATCCGTACATCCACTTTGATGCTGATTGAACTTCCTACCCGTTCAAACTCACCATCCTGAATAACTCGGAGAAGCTTGGCCTGGAGTTCTAATGGAAGCTCACCGATTTCATCCAGGAAAAGGGTTGCACCGTTAGCGATTTCAAATCGACCCAGCTGCCGTGTGTGCGCACCGGTGAATGAGCCTTTCTCATGCCCGAACAATTCGCTTTCAATAAGATTGGAAGGCAGTGTGGCGCAATTGACTTTCACCAGAGCCCGGTCTTTACGTGTGCTCAAGCTGTGGATGGCCCGGGCAATCAGCTCCTTGCCTGTCCCGGTCTCGCCGAGGACAAGCACGGTGGTATCGCTTTCAGCAATCTGTTCAACCTTGTACAGCACGTATTTAATGCCGTCACTTTGGCCTATTATGTTTTCATGATTGTATTCCAGCTTGATTTCTTCCAGCAGATACGCTCTTTCTGCTTCAAGCTGCTCTTGCAGCTTCTTGATCTCAAAAAGGGCTGTTTCAGTGATATGGTTTCTATTTTCTGCCTCTTTCCTGGCAACCACAAGTTCGGCTGTGCGCATTTTGACAAGGTCTTCAAGGTTTTTTTTGTAGTTTTCCTTTTCAGTCGCATCCTCAATGGCCAGAAGAATCAGCCGGGTCTGGATTGAACTTCTGTAAAGCCGTCTTGCATTTAAATGCAGCATTCTTTTGCCGATGGGCCCAAGGTCTTGCTCTATTTGAAAATCGTGGAAAGCTGAATTTTCAGGAAGAATCTTTTCAAGCATTCCCCTGAGCTCCTGATTATTCCATTGCCGGTTATTCAGCTCATATATCAAGACTCCTTCCGCTGCCTCCGGGCTGAGGTTGAATGTCCTGTAAAACGGTCCGTTAGCTTTGACAACTTTAAGATTGGAATCAATCATTAAAATGGGCTCACGAAGCGAACCAAGGATGTTCTCAAAATCTTCACTGGAGGCATTTTCTCTTTGCCTGTCGTATACATTCATTATTCATCCCCCCCCCCCCCCAATACTGTTGCCTTAAGTTGTTCCAAGGCGATGGGTGGCTCTCGCTCCGGGGCTCCGCCACGGAGGCGGAGGGCAAATCAGGAGGTCCTTGCTTCTGGGGCAGTTTTTTGTGGTTTGTATCGGGTATGACCACATCAGTGGTCAACGGGTATATCTCACCCGGTTGTTTTTTTGTCATGTGAAGAGTCTCCGATGGAGCATGGGTTGAGTAAACTTTGAAGCCACAGTTTGACTGGTTTGAGATGGGTATTTTCAAGACTTGGCTGATTCTTAACATAGCAAGAAGAACGCTGAATCCGCTGGGCCCCAAATGATGTCACAAATCAAGAGGTGTTTTTTCCCACATGATCGTTGCGACTTTTTTTATATTATTTCTTCACTTCAATATGTGTGCCATGATGACAAACCTGACCCATGATCCGCCTGATAATGTAGGCTCTATTCAAATAGCGGAAATGGCCGAAACGATGATCAACGCCAAACAATTCTTAAGAAAGCTGCATTGATACTGGTCTGATGATTTTAAGAATAACCATTTGAAAATAGGTCATGGACGATCCTATTTTTAGACAAAATTGGTCACATGAGACCAAATGGTCTCATGTGACCAATTGGCGAGTGGTTCTATGGCTGGAGTGGGGGTGAGGATCATGGTTTAACGATATTGAGTTTTCGCATGCGGGTCCTAAGGGTGCTTCGGTCAAGGCCGAGGATTTCAGAGGCGCTGTTTTTTCCGCTGACTTTCCAGCGGGTCTGTTCAAGTATCTGTAAGATATAATCCCGTTCAAAGGCTTTCAGTGTTTTTCGTTTTAAAGTTGAATCCGTAAAGGGCTTATTCAGTGCATCGGCCAGGCAGAGCTTGGTGCCTGACGAATTAATCACTGCCCGCTCAAGAACGTTTTCAAGCTCTCTGATATTTCCTGGCCAGTGATAATTCTGCAATGCATTCATAACCATCTCCGGGATGATTTCAATGGATTTACTCATGCGCGCGCAGATTTTTTCAACAAAATATTCCGTAAGAAACGGCAGATCATCAAGACGGTCACGGAGGGGTGGAACGGTAATGGGAAAAACATTCAACCGGTACCAGAGGTCTTCCCGGAAGCGGCCTTTTTGGACCTCGTCTTCAAGATTCCGGTTGGTGGCCGTGATAATCCGTGTATTCACTTTGATGGTGTGGGAACTCCCTAACCTTTCAAACTCGCCCTCTTGAATAACCCGGAGAAGTTTGGGTTGAAGTTCCAATGGCAGCTCACCGATCTCATCCAGGAAAAGGGTTGTGCCGTCAGCAACTTCAAACCGACCGAGTTGCCGGGTGTGGGCACCGGTGAAAGCACCTTTTTCGTGTCCGAACAATTCGCTTTCGATAAGATTCGCTGGCAAGGTGGCGCAATTGACTTTCACCAGAGCCCTGTTTTTTCGAGAACTCAGGTTGTGGATGACACGGGCGATCAGCTCTTTGCCGGTTCCGGTTTCTCCAAGGACAAGAACGATGGTATCGCTTGAAGCAATCTGTTCAATTTTGAAGAGCACGTATTTAAGGCCGTCACTTTGGCCGATAATGCCCTCATGGTTGTATCCCAGCTTGATTCCTTTCTGAGGATAAGTTCTTTCCGCTTCAATCTGATCTTTTAGTCGCTTGATTTCAAAAAGGGTTGTTTCAGTGATGTGTCTTCTTTTTTCTACCTCCTCCCTGGTAACCACGAGTTCGGCTGTGTGTTTTTTAACCAAGTCTTCAAGATTTCTTTTGTAAAGTTCTCTGTCCGTTACATCTTTAATGGCCAGGAGAATCAACCAGGTCTGGTTTGACATCCTGAATATCTGCCTTGCATTGATATGAAGAATTTTGCGGCCTATGGAACCAAAATCATGTTCGATTTCAAACTTGTTGAGTAAGGTCTTTTCAGGAAGGACCTTTTCAAGCAGAGGCCTGAGATCCGGAATGTCCCATTGTCGGTTATCAAGCTCAAATATGAACACACCTTCCGTTGTATCCGGATTGAGTTTGAATGTCTCATAAAAAGGGTTGTTGGCCTTTACAACCTTCATTTCAGAATCGATCATTACCAGGGGCTCATGGATGGAGCCTATGATATTGTTCATATCTTCAATGGAGGCTTGCGCCCTTTGTTTATCGTGCCTGTTCATAGTTCAGTGTTTCTCTTTGCCTGTCGATAACAGCTCGGACTTTTACGGCAAGCTCTTTTTTTGAAAAAGGTTTCTGGATAAACTGGACCCCTTCGTCGAGAACGCCATGATGAGCGATGACATTGGCTGTGTACCCTGACATGAAAAGGCATGGGATGTCAGGACGAAAGGCTTTGATCTGATCAGACAGATCTTTGCAGTTCATCTCCGGCATGACCACGTCGCTGATCAACAGGTCAATGCTGCGCGGAAGTTCTTCGGCCATGCGAATAGCCTCTGATGGTGAATTCGTGTGGAGAACGTTATAACCATAGGCCGAAAGAATCTTGGTGGCCAGCTTGAGAAGGGTGGGTTCGTCTTCAACCAGTAGAATAGTTTCACCTCGGCCGGAGGGTATTTTAGAACTTATATCGATTTTTTTGGAGTCTGCGGCTGCTGTGCCGTGTCGTGGAAAGTAGATTTTGAAAGTCGTTCCCATGCCCGGTTCGCTGTAGACGTTAATGAACCCTTTATTCTGCTTGACCGCACCATAGATGGTAGCCAGTCCGAGACCCGTTCCCTTACCCATTCCTTTGGTTGTGAAAAAAGGTTCAAAAATCTGATTCAGCGTTTCTTTTGTCATGCCAAAACCGTTATCGCTCACAGCGATAAGCACGTAATCACCTGGAACGAATCCTTCATGAAATGAACAGTAACAGTCATCAAACGTGGTGTTTCCAGTTTCAATGGTCAAACAGCCAATGTTTTCGATGGCATCCCTGGCATTGACACAGAGGTTGGCAAGGAGTTGGTTTACCTGCGCAGGATCGACTTTGACAGGCCAAATCCCAGGGCAGGGATGCCATGCGAGATCGATGTTTTCACCGATAAGTCGTCTCAACATAGTGAGCATGCCCTTCACAGCCGAATTCAAATCGAGGACTTCCGGGGCGATGGTCTGTCGTCGGGCAAAAGCCAGGAGCTGACGGGTAAGCTCAACCGAATGCTCGGCAGCTTTGTTGATTTCAGAAAGTTCGGTGAGTGGAGATTCACCTGATTCGATCGCTTCCATGGCCATGTCCACATTACCCAGGATGACGCCGAGCATGTTGTTGAAATCGTGGGCCACTCCGCCAGCCAGACGACCAACCGCCTCCATTTTCTGGGCCTGCTGTAGCTGGTTTTCCAGTTTTTTTCTTTCGGAGATGTCTGTATGTGTGCCTGTCGCGCGAAGGGGAGTGCCGTTTTCGTCCCGGGATACCACTTTGCCCCGGGAAAGAATCCATTTCCAGTCTCCCGATTTCATTCTCATACGTTGTTCTGCCTGGATTATGGGAGCCCTACCATCTATATGGTCTTGCAAGCATTCCCTCGTTTTTGGAAGATCCTCAGGATGGATGAGGTCTGACCATATCACCACTGTTTTTTCCATTTCATCCGGCTGATAACCAAGCATCTCACACCCACGGGGGCTCAGGTAACTCTTACCTGTTTTCAGTTGAAGGTCCCATAACCCGTCGTTCGTTCCTTCAAGGGCGAATCGCAGGCGGCTTTCGCTTTCTTTGGACGCGTTTTCAAAACGATCCCTAATTTTTCCCGCATAAAATACAACGATACATATCACTGAGAGAAGCATCACCGCTATGCACAGAACTATGGCAAACTTCCTGTCAATCTTTTTCGTCAGTTCCGTTAGGTTATTATGGGTTTTCAAATCCATGACCCCAGCATTCCGTTCAAGATCATCAAAGGCGAATCTCAGGTTCACCGTTTCGTCTGTCTGGGTCATACCTTTTTCTTTCCATTGGGATAAATGCTCTTCGAATCGTTTGACGCTTCTTTCAAAATCAGCCGTTGAATTCTTATTAGTGATTCCAAGTCTTGAAAGGGATTGATTGAATGAAGAAGCGGCCTCTTGAAGAAGAACGTACCCTTCTGCTTTGCCGAATGGTGAGTTCGGGTAGTCTGAAAGGCTGACCTGGAGAAATCCGTTACTGAGATTGATCCTGGCTTGTCTGAAATTTTCAAGTTCGCTCAATGTCAGCTCAAGGGTCCGATGTTGCTGGACAAACAGCCATGCCAGTGTACAGAACACAATGATGGACAGAACAGCCACGCTCCATACCCAGCTCAGGGATTGAGATAGCACCCGTGAAAGGAATAAAATCAACGGGGATGTGGGTGTGGTTCTCATCAGTCTTGTTTCTCAATTTTTGTATGAGTTTCTGAATAATCCAAAAAGGAGCTGCCCGATTTTTTGATGCCGGGACAGCGAATTGTCATTTGGTATTGTGATAGTTTTCGCAGCAGCGTATGGCGCGACAAGCTAATGTTTATAATAGGCTATATTGCCAGTATCATCAAATTTATTCAAGTTCTATTGAAGGATCAATTAAAATTGAATGCGCTTTAATATCTGAGGTTATTCAATTGACCCCATTATGTTTGTCAGGTATTGATGAGACATGACAATCAATTCCAAACAACCGAAAAATTTTAATTTGGAGAATGAATAATGAACGTAAAGTCCGCTTTTTTTTTGATTGCCCTGATGGCTTCTTCTGCTTTCCCCGTAATTGCCGAAGATCTTGCTGTGGTCAACGGAAAAAAAATACCGATTTCTCTGTTTAACGAAATGGTTAAACAAGCTGTGGAAGAAGGCCAGGCCGATACACCTGAGTTACGCAACTATGTGAAGGGGCAATTGATTGATCTGGAAGTCTTATCTCAGGAAGCCGATAAGCAGGGCATTGGAAAAAAAACGGATGTTGTCCAACAAATAGATCAGGCGCGCAAATCAATCGTTGCCCGTGGCCTGGTTCTTGATTTCTTCGAAAAAAACCCAATCACTGATGGCGATATTCAAACTGAATACGACAAACAAAAAGCCGTTGCGGCAGGGGAATATGAATACAGCGCACGCCATATTCTGGTTGAGACAGAGGAAGAAGCCAAAGCGATCATCGCCAGATTGAATGCAGGTGCTACATTTGAAGAGTTGGCTGTTCAATCAAAAGACCCTGGTTCAGCCGCCAATGGTGGACTTTTAGAGTGGGCAGCTGCCAACGTTTATGTCAAGCCATTCGGCGATGCACTGAAGGGATTGAAAAAAGGTGAATTAACTCAAATGCCGATCATGACCCAGTATGGCTACCATGTGATCAGACTGGAAGACACGCGTGCTATCCAGTTCCCGGCCTTTGAAGAAGTGAAACCAAGAATTGCAGAAAACTTGAGACGACCGAAATTTCAGGCTTATCTGGATTCGTTACGTAAGAAGGCTGTTATTAAATAATTTTACGGATTTTCTGTTTGTGATCTTTGGGGTGCGGTGGGTTTGCTTACATGACGTGGCAAATAGATGGTAAAGTCCGTGCCTACCCCAGGTTCACTTTGAGTTTCGATGAAACCATTGTTTTGTCTGACGGCACCGTACACTGCTGAAAGACCAAGGCCTGTTCCTTCACCCACGCCTTTGGTTGTGAAGAACGGTTCGAAAATATGGGACAGTGTTTCCTTGCTCATGCCTCGACCCGTGTCGCTCACAGTGAGTTTAATGTATTCACCGGGAGCAAAATCCGGATGGTTTGAGCAGAACTCATCGTCAAAGATGATGTTGCCTGTATAAATGGTGATCTTTCCCACTCTTGTGATGGAGTCCCTGGCATTGACACACAGGTTTGCCAGGATCTGATCTATCTGGGACGGATCAATTTTTACAGGCCACACATCCAGACCAGGCACCCAGGCCAGTTCAATGTGTTCACCGATCAGACGCCGCAGCATTTTGAGCATGTGCGTCACTGTATCGTTGATATCCAATACTTTAGGGCTTACAGTCTGTTTACGGGCAAATGCCAGTAATTGACGGGTGAGATCTGCGGAACGCTCGGCTGCTTTGCGGATTTCTTCAAGGTCTTCATACAGGGGTTGGGAGGGAGCTATCTGATCTTGAGCGATTTCGGCATGACCAATGATCACGCTTAGCATGTTGTTGAAATCGTGGGCTACCCCACCTGCAAGGCGACCCACCGATTCCATTTTCTGTGCTTGCTGGAGCTGGGTCTCAAGACTGGATTTTTCCTCATCGGCCCGCATACGTTCTGTGATATCAACATGGGAACCCATCATGCGAATCGGATTATTCTGTTCATCGAACTCGATATTCCCCGTTGCCAGAATCCAGCGGTATGTATCATCCTTGTGCCGAAGACGAAACTCTGCTTCGTAAGGAGGCCATGGCGGGTCCTGGGATGCCTTTAACAATTGAATTGTTTTTTCAAGATCATCGGGATGAAGTCGTTTTTCCCACTCCTCGTAACGTCCTTCAATTTCGTGATCTTTATAGCCGATCTGATTTTTCCACTCAGGAGAGAAAAAGACCTGGGATGTACGAAGATCCCAGTCCCAGAGACCCACTTTACCGGCATTCGCAGCACGTCGTAACGATGCTTCGCTTTTTTGCAGGGCTTCTGTCTTATTTTGAAGCGCATCGGTACGGAGGGCCACCTGTTGTCGAAGCATTCGATTCCAGATGAGAACGCAGGCGATTACCGCAGAAACGAAGAAAAGAACACCACCCAACACACCCCAGAAACGCCAGTCAGTGAAGATGATGTTACCGGATGAATTGATCCAGCGATTGAGAATCTCCTTTCTTTCAGAGGCTGTGATCGCAGCATAGCCCTTTTGGAGGATACTGTGCAAGACAGGTTCATCTTTGGGAGTCCCAATGGCAAGAAGGATATCCACAGAAGCTTTTCCCACAACACGGAGGTTGGTGATGTTTTTCTGGGAGATCAGATAGGATGCCGATGCAAGATCTATGATGGCTGCATCGGAACGTCCGAACGAGACGTTTAATAAAGCTGTGAGGTCGTCAGAGACCAGATCGGGTACACGCACGAACCCTTTTTTAGTTATATGTTCTGTAACGGCATAATCTTTTACAAGCGCGACCTTCATTTTCGATAGATCTTCTTCACCAATACTGCCTGAATGCTCCTTCCGCATGATAATGACGTTTGGAACAGTGATGTATGGATCCGTAAAAGTCAGGAAATTGGATCGCCAGGGAGTTTCGGTGACCGCATTGACGATGTGAACATCTCCGGTGCGAACTTTTTCAAAAATATCGTTAAGGGATGAAAAATGTCGCTGCTTGAAGTGGACACCAATTTTTGATTCAAGCAGGAGCATATATTCGTGGGCGAGCCCAGTGATCCGGTCTTTTGGGCCAAGGAAGACGAATGGCTGGTAATTGGTTTCAACCGCGAGGACGATGCGTGATTTGTTCTCGTCAAGCCAGAGACGTTCCGCTGGTGTTAGGAGTTCCTGCCCGTCACATCGGCCATAGGTAATGACAGTAAATAATATGATGCACGATAAAACACTGATCATGGTTTTATCGTGCGTTTTTATGGATCTATAGATTGTATCTGAATGTAATGTCATTGTGCCAACCTAAAGATGCTTGAGTCCAATAGACAGGAACGTTAATTTATGAAAAAATAAGGATCTCCTTCAGAATGACAAAAGAATCGATTTTACGGATGCATATCATACATGATGAAAATCCTGATAATCTCAACCGATCCGGTTAACCGTGTGAGATTGTTTTCTAAGAAATATTATTTTCAACGATCATTATGATTGGTGCAACAGATGTTATACAAATGGTAATGAGTTTAACCTATGTAAGAAGTGATTGCAATACCATGTGCAAGGCAATCACATTTCTGATGCAGTAAAGTCCTGCAAATTGCCTTCAGTCGATGAGATTGAGATGTTTGATAAAAAGCGAACGCTCGTTCTTTTTATATTGACTTGGTATGGATGATACGGTAGTTGTAATAATCGTACTCCTGATAACAGGGCAATAACGTATTGGATGAATACCAGGTAAAACCATGAATGAGCAGGTTGACACTCAAATGATGTTTGAACGGTTGCTGTTTGAAATATCCTCAAAGTTTGTCAACCTTCCGGCCTCTTATGTGGACAAGGAAATCAATGCGGCCATTCGGAAAATTGTGGAATTTCTTGGAATTGACCAGTGTGTTTTCGGGGAATTCCGTGATGTCAGCGGTTCTCTGAAGATCAGCCACGGATATACGACCTGTACCTGGCCTGTCACGGGCGTCATTGTGCTGGATGACATTGCCCCCAACATCATCCGCCGATTGAAACGCGGCGAGGTGGTCAATCTTTGTCGGCTTCCCGGCGACATTCCCGAAGATTAGAATGCTGAACTGGCGTATGTCAAAAAGGTGGGATTGAAATCCTGCGTTGGAGTCAGTCTGAAAGTGGGTGGATCGGTTCTTGGAGTTATTATTTTTGAATCCTACAGAACCTATCAGAACTGGACTGATCAATCGATTCAGCATATGGGGCTGCTGGCCCAGATTTTTGCCAATGCCCTGGAACGGAAGCAGACGGATATCAAACTTCGCAATGCCTTTACCAGAATTCAGGAGTTGTCCGAACACCTGAAAGAGGAGAACCGCTATTTAAGGGAAACCATTGTCAGCCAGAGCAGGTATGACAATGTTATCGGGCAGAGTGAATCCATCCGTTTTGTTCTGGGCAGGATTGAACAGGTGGCGGCGACGGATTCAACGGTGCTATTTCTCGGAGAAACCGGAACGGGAAAAACAATCATGGCCCAGCTTGTTCACCAGTTGAGCCGCAGAAAAAACAAAACCATGATCAAGGTAAACTGCGCCACCCTGCCAGCCAATCTTCTTGAAAGCGAATTGTTCGGTCATGAAAAAGGTGCTTTTACCGGCGCACTTTCAAGGAAAATCGGACGATTTGAAATCGCCAACGACTCCACTCTGTTTCTTGATGAAATCGGCGAACTGCCTCTGGATCTCCAGGCCAAACTGCTGAGGGTGCTTGATGACGGCGAGTTCGAACGTCTTGGCAATGCCTGTTCAATCAAGGTAGATGTGCGGATCGTCACCGCTACAAACCGGGATCTGGCAAAGATGGTCAAAGATGGGACTTTCCGGTCAGATCTGTATTACCGGCTGAATGTTTATCCGGTTCATGTTCCTCCCTTGCGCGACCGCGCTGAAGATATACCGGATATCATGTGGTCGTTTATTAAAGAATTCTGCAAAACCATGGGGCGTGATGTGACCCATATTCCCAAAAAGAATCTGGATGCCATGATGCATTACACTTGGCCGGGGAACATTCGAGAATTGAAAAATGTGGTGGAAAACGCCATGATTTCAAACAAGGGAAATACCTTGAATATTCTTCCCCCGGAAAGTCCGGCGTCAGCAGGGCAGGGCGATTTGAGTTTTGAAGGTGCTGAACGTACGACCATCATCAGTGTTCTGAAAAAGACAGGCGGCCGAATCAAGGGAACCGGCGGTGCGGCCGATGTGTTGATGCTGAAACCCTCCACCCTTTATTCCAAAATGAAAAAGCTGGGGATAGACCCTGCTTCCGCGATCTTTTTATAAAAACGTTGACTCATAAAAAACACGGGGAAGTTTTTCGAAGTCGGTATGTCGCCCATGGAGATGGCATTTCGACCTTTTTTCGTGTTTTTAAAGAATAAGCGTGAGTTGTACTTGTGATTGTTTCTATAATAACAGCATGTTATTATTTTATAAAATTGTGGCATGTAAATGGCAATATCCTGAATTTGTGTTGCTATGTGAGCTATAGCTGCACTGTCCCCGACGTTCCAAGTTCATTAATCCCTTAGGTTATTAAATTGCCTTGTCCCCCCAGACAGGTAAGAGGTTGCTCATCCGGCCCTGTATGGGGCCGGTCCTTTTTTGGGGCAATGGTGTTGACTCCTGACTAACCCGATAGATTTTACACAGCATGTAATATTAAGGCTCAATACATAGTGACAGGATTTTTGAACATCGAACACTGAACATCGAACATCGAATAAGGGCAGAACCACCTCTGTCGCTTTCATGAGGCATTCTAAAAATTTCATCTATTAAAATTTTGAATTAAAAACATAAACCATTTGATTCCTATTCCTGTATTTTGATCACTTTTGCATATATAAAATGGCCCAATCCTTAATTCGATGTTCGATGTTGATGGCGTCGTAAAAAGTCCCATATGCGGCGTTATAGTGTTTGGCCGGACGTTCGACGTACTAAATGTACGCCTTCACGCCCGGCCAAACACTATGCCTTGCCTATTGGCCTTTTTCCATAGCCATCCTTCGACTTTTACGAGTTCATCGATGTGGGTGTTCGACGGTCATCCTTTCTTATTCATTATCAAAGTGAAACAGGATGCCATGTCGACCAGGGGTCGCTATTTCGTCCTGGTTTTCTGTCTTTTCTATATATTTATGTACCATAAATACTCATTAAATCTAAATAAAACAATAAGATGAATCGTATGCCCGTTATTGGCACAGTTGTGGCTATAGTATAATGCAACTGCGTTCAAATGACGGTTGTTTCTGAAGGGCCCGATGGACATCCGCATATCGCGCAGCCAGTTTTTTTAACATCTGAAACCATGACATATTCAGACCGATTTATTAACGTTTAACGTCGTTTATATGAGGATGCAACCATGAGAACCAAAGAACAGTACCGTGACAATTTAATGAAACTCAGACGCAATGTTTACTATAAAGGTGAAAAGATCAGCCGTGACCATGAGGATCTTGTGCAGACCATCGGTGTTCTGAGTCACACCTTTGATGCGGCCTTGAACCCTTTGACCGCCGATTTGTGTACGGCTAAATCCCATCTCAGCGGAGAGACCATCAACCGTTTCTGCCATGTTCATCAGTCCACCGACGACCTTCATAAAAAACAGGACATGACCCGGATGCTGTGTCGGGATGTGGGATATTGCATTGGCCGGTGCATGGGCGTTGACTCTCTTAATGCGGTGAATGCGGTTTCTTTTGAGGCCGACAAAATGAACGGCGGAAGTACAGAATACCACAAAAATTTCCTGAAATGGCTCGACAGATTCCAGAAAGAAGATTTGATCGGAGCCTGTGCCCAGACCGATGTGAAAGGCGAGAGAATGCTCAGACCCTCACAGCAGCCTGACCCGGATCAGTACCTCCGTCTTGTGGAGAAACGAAGTGACGGAATTGTTGTAAGAGGCTGCAAAGTCCATATCACCCAGGCATCAGTTGCTGATGAAATCATGGTTGTTCCCACACGGTCAATGGGTCCCAATGAAACGGAATATGCATTGGCCTTTGCTGTACCGGCGGATCATGAAGGCGTGATTCAGGTGATTCATCCCCACAACATGAAGAAACGCGAACACTATAAACGCGGATTCGATTTTGGCGCGGTGGATTCCTATGTGATTTTTAAGGATGTGTTTGTTCCCTGGGATCGCGTGTTTCTCTGTGGTGAATACCAGCATGGCGGCCTTTGCGCCCTTCTTTTTGCACTGTTTCATCGCCACAGCTATTCAGGATGTAAACCGGCTATCGGCGATGTCACACTGGGCATGGCTGCGCTTGCTGCCGAGGTTAACGGTGTTGAAAAATCGTCTCACATCCGGGAAAAACTATCTGAGATCATCCAGATTTCCGAACTGGGCTATGCGGCGGGATTCACAGCCTCTTCATTGGGTAAACCGGAAATCATGATTCCCGGCATTGGTCAGGTTCCCTACGGGCCTGGATCATACATTCCTAACTCCATCTACTGCAATGTGGGCAGATGTCTGACCGGTGAAGCGGTGTTCCACGAACAGGAAATCCTGTGTGATATAGCTGGTGGTGTCACAGCAACATTCCCCTTTGAAAAGGATCTGGTCAATCCGGAGCTTAAACCTCTGATGGAAAAGTATCTGAAACGTAATTCCAAAATGCCCATTGATGATCAGATCAAGTTCTGGCTTTACATGAGCGACATGACCGTATCCGACTTTGCAGGCGGGCTTAACTATGCCAGTTTCCATGGCGGCGGATCGCCCATTATGGAACAGATCGCCATTACGACACAGTATGATATTCAGCAGAGAAAAAATATCGTGAAACGGCTGGCGGGAATGAGCAGTTAACCGTGTCTGGCCTGATAATGCAGATTGCGTCACAAGACAGGATTCTTGAATCAGCCATGTGACGCAAAATGCATGTTACGGTTGGGCAGTGAACAGAAGAAACCTTAAAGTGTGAGGTGCTACCATGGATAAAATTAAAAAAAGTTCACCCCCGGTAAAGGATCCCAAAACAATACGGAAAGAAGAAACCGGTGACGACATCCGGCAGGTTCTTGTGGAACAGCAGAGCCGGATCGTAAATGAAATCAATGACAACATAGACGAAGAAGCTGTCAGGAGAGATCGATGAACATTGAATCCATCCGAAAAGTACTGATTCTGGGCGCGGGAACCATGGGGCAGCAGATCGGTTATGTCTGCGCCCTCCATGGTTATGATGTGGTTATCTACGATATTTCCGACGAAGTTCTTGAAAAATCTGCGAAGAGTATCCGGAAAAGTACAAAAACCATGGGGCTTTACTCATCCTTTTCCAAGGAGGATTTTGAGGCGGCTCTTGAGAGAATAACGTACTCAAGCAACCCCAAGATCGCTGCCGAGGGTGTTGACCTTGTCAACGAGTCGGTTCCCGAAGATCCGAAATTAAAAGGAAAGATTTTCAGCGAATTTAATACGCTATGTTCTCCCGGAACAATTTTCACCACCAATACATCGTCTCTTGTGCCGTCAATGTTTGCCGATGCAACAGGGCGTCCTGAAAAGTTCTGTGCACTTCATTTTCATGTGGTGAACATGACGAGAATCGTTGATGTGATGCCCCATCCCGGTACGTCGAAAGAAACCCTTGAAACCGTGACGGAATTTGCACGAAGGATCGGCCAGATTCCCATTGTGCTTGGCAGCGAACACTACGGTTATGTGTTCAATCACATGCTGATGGCGTTGATGGACTCTGCTCTTACCATTGCATCCCGTGGTGTTGCATCGGTACATGATGTTGATAGGGCATGGATGGGCGTGATGAATAATCACATCGGACCTTTCGGGATCATGGACAGTATCGGTCTGGAAACATCGTATAAGGTGACTGATTTCTGGGCCAATGTGCGTAAAGATAAAAAAGCTCTGGCCAACGCTGAATTCCTCAAAAAATATGTGGATCAGGGAAAACTGGGCATTAAAACCGGGGAAGGATTCTATTCGTATCCGAATCCGGCGTATGCGAAGCCGGATTTCATCGGCAACTGAAAATTGAGCAGAGCCAAGAAAAAATTATAAAGGAGAAATCAACAGATGGTGACTTTTTCACTAAAAGATAAAATCGCCCTGATCACCGGAGCCAGCCGGGGTATCGGAGAAGATATCGCATTGACACTTGCCGAGCAAGGCGCTCACTGCATTCTTGTCAGTCGTAAAATTGATGAGCTTGAACGTGTTGTTAAAATTATTTCTGATCAAGGCGGCTCTGCTGAAGCCATCGCCTGTAATATGGGTGAACTTGCCCAGATTGAATCTCTGATGGCACAAGTGAAGGACAAGCACGGACGTCTGGATATCCTTGTGAACAACGCAGCAGCCAATCCCTATTTTGGAGAAATGATCAACGCGGAAGAGTGGGCATGGGACAAGACCCATCAGGTGAATCTTAAAGGCCCGTTTTTCATGACGAAGTTGGGAGCAAAGCTGATGCTTGAAAAAGGTGGATCAATTATCAATGTTTCTTCGGTGAACGGAATTCGTCCAGCCCCGTTTCAGGGGATTTATTCCATTACCAAAGCTGCCCTGATTTCCATGACAAAAGCATTTGCAAAAGAGCTTGCCGCTAAAAACATCCGAGTGAACGCTCTTCTTCCCGGAATGACCGATACGAAATTTTCAAGTGTGATCAAAGAAAACAAAGATGTGGAAAAAGCGGTTGTGGCCCTGATCCCGCTGGGCCGGATTGCAGCACCATCCGAAATGTCCGGAGCTGTTCTCTACCTTGCTTCCGAAGCCTCATCCTATACCACCGGCAGCTGCATCACCGTTGATGGTGGGATGCTGGCTTAGTTTTTGTATCGGTAGGGCAAGGGCATGCTTCCAATGCTGTTGAGTTATGAAATTTTCAATTAATGAACAAAAAAATGAACGTCCAACATCCAACGTCGAACGCTCAACGTCCAATAGCGGATGACGGCCATTTTTTATGGTTTATGTTGCATGAATTATATTTTAATGTAACCTCAATAAAAATGTCACAATCCTTTATTGGAAGTTCGACGTTGGGCGTTCGAAAAGCGTCCGTGGTGATAAAAAACACCGCCCGACTTAAACACACTCTGTAAGGCGGAATGCATTCATCAGGTTCATAAGTCAAAAGCATTGGGGCTGAGCCGTTCAAATTATTTGACGACGAACGTCTCAGGAGACAGCTCAGGATTAGGGGTTGTTTTTTCAACAGTGATCAGGCATGACCGTTCGCCTTGAACAACATTTATCGTAGTGGGGAAGATCAGATTATCTTCAGACCCGGATTTTCCAATGCTCACTCGATATCTGGTTTTGGTGTTTTCAGTTATTTCATAGGAAAGGACCTTGTTGTTTTCGTCAAGAAACACTTGCTGTACAACTGTCTCCTCATTTTTGTAGAAGCTCAGAACCGAGCCTGTACTATCTGTCATTTTATCTATCTGGATTTTTTTATAATCAGGAATGGGAACCTTTCCGGAAAGATAATAGGTGATCTGATTGGTAGTCAACGGCAGTCCGATGAACGGTTCAAGACTTGGGTTCTTTCTTCTTCGTGTGATGGGAACGTGCGAGCCTGTATGTGACTTAAGGTATAGATTTTCCCCATCCGCAGCAACTGTTTCTATGGGTTGTCCTGAGAAAAGAACGATCAGCCGAATGCGGTCTGGAATTGCAGCAGCCCATGCCAGACGGTACGACTTGACTTTCGATTGTTCGGTGATGGTGATCGAACCCTGACCGTTGAATGTTTTCAAGCCGCTGTTCTGTTTTTCCATATCCCCCAGGATGGCTTGAATTTTGGGATCTGAGGGAACGGGTCTTTCTTTAGTTGTGGCACAACCTGAAATGAGAAGAAACACAAAGAGGGCAATGGTCGAAAGTGAGAAGGTATTTATATATGATTTCATTGAGTTAATATGGCTTGTTTGTTTGTCAGTCCCTCGATTTTTATTTCGAGACCTTTTGTATCTTTTTTCTTGAGTTTCAGTGAGCGCTTGTAGTACTCAAGGGCTTTTTCCGAATTTTGCGTTTTGATAAACGCATCTCCAAGATGTTCAAGAAGTATAGGGTCATCAGGGATCAAGATCACGGCCTTTTCAAGTGTAATCAGGGCTTTTTCATAATCCCCCTTCTTATAATAAACCCAGCCGAGGCTGTCTGTGATATAGCCGTCATCAGGCTTGAGTTTGAGCGCCCGGATGATCAGTTCTTCCGCTTCTTCAAGATTCATTCCAAGATCTGCATACGTGTAACCCAGGTAGTTCAAGGCGTTGGCATCTTCAGGATCGATGCGGATCACGTTCTTCATTTCTTTGATACAGGCGATTCGGTCGCCTTTCTTATCGTAAGCGACTCCGAGGCGGAAGTACAGCTTCGCACTGTCTTTATCAATGGAAAGCCCCAGGATATACATATCCACCGCTTTTTGATACAGCTCGGTTTCTTCGTAAAAAGAGCCGAGATAGAGAATGATTTCTGTGTTTTCTGGAATCAATGCATGGGCTTTTTCGAGTATAGCGATTGCTTTTTGATGCTCGCTCCTGTCCATGTGGTGAAAGGCTCTTATCAGAACTGATTTCTCATAGAACATGGATTCTTTTGAAACCTGTTCAAATTGAAGCATGGCGTTGTGATTGTCTTTGATCTCATCATAGCAAACACCCATGAAATAATGGTAGTCGCTTTTGACGGGGGCTTTGCTCAGCATGCCTTTCAATAGATAAAGGGCGTCGTGGTACTGGTTTTTCTTGATATAATACTTAACGACTGTCTTCAAAATTTCCTGCGTATCTTCTTCACGTTTACCAAGTCTTTCAAGCATGGTCAGGGCTTTTGAGTTGCTGCCGGCCTTATGGTACATCAGAGCCAGGGCAAGGCAGGATCTTATGTCTTCAGGGTCTCTGTCCAAAATGGTCTGGAATATGTCCTTGAGTTTCTCCTGCGCGTTCTGAATTTCATAGATCTGTACCAAGCCGTACAAGGCTTCCACAAGGTCTGAATTCAATCTGTAGGCATCCATGAATTCGGTTTCTGCCTGATCGTATTTCCCCTCCATGGTGTAGAGTCTCCCCAGGTAGTAATGGCCTGAGAAGGAGTCCGGGAATTTATCGGTCAGACGTGAGAATGTTTCGATGGCTTTCGCCGTGTTGTTCATTTTCGAATAAAGCCCACCCAGCAGAAAATAGACCGCCTGATCGTCGGGGTTGATAGCCAGGATCTTTTCAAAAATAGGTGGAACTTCACTATCCTTGTTCTGTATGAGTTTGATCTGGGCAAGGACCCCTAAGAATTCGATGCTGTCCGGACTTTCTTTCAGGCCTGCATCTATGATGACCATGGCTTCGGGGATCTCATTTTTATGGACATGAAGTCTCGCCAGCTCTTTTTTGAGAAATAAAGAGTCAGGATCCGCATCATTAGCCTTTTTGAGATAGATCATGGCTTTGTCAATATCCCCTTTCCGTTTGGAAGATTCGGAAAGAAGGAAGTAAACCATGTGGGGTTTTCCCGTTGATTTGACCATGACGATATCAGATGGCTGCTTTCCCTTGGCGTTTTTAGTAGCCTCTGCACCATGGTTCTTCGCATAGGCACATCCCTGGAGCATGATTGCCAGAATCATGCTTAAAAGAACGGTCTTTGCAGGGATCATTGCTTTTTTACTTGAGGTTGTTTTTTGAATTTTTTTGAATTTCATATTATTAATAAATCATTACTCGTTCAGATCTGAATACAGGTAAAAATCCGGAACTTCTTTTTTGAAAAAATCTTTCAAACGTTTGGTTATGCTTTTTTCAACCTGCCGTACCCTCTCTCTTGATATATCGTATTTTTCGCCAATTTCCTGAAGGGTTAAAGGCTCATCGGAGTAGATTCTCAGTTCAAAGATTTCCAGCTCTCTGGCCGACAAGGTTTTTTTGAAAGCGTCCACTTTTTCATGCACAAGACTTTCCACCTCTTTGTTGCCGAGGATGTCTTCCGCCGAATCACTGTCAGAATTCAAGAATTCGATGCGTTCCGTATCTGAATCTTCTTTGAGGGGGGCGTCAAGAGACACATCCCAGCCATCAAGTCTCTGATCCATGTCGATGATTTCCTTCTGGGAAACCCCGAGTCGTTCGGAAAGGAGTTTGGGCTTTGGGTCGAAACCCTGCTCGATCAGTTTCTGCTTTTCTTTTTTCAGCTTGAAAAAAAGTTTCCGCTGGCCCTGTGTGGTCCCTATTTTCACCATACGCCAGTTGTCCATGATGAATTTCAGGATGTATGCTTTGATCCAGAAAGAGGCATAGTATGAGAATTTGACATTCTTATATGGGTCAAACTTTTTAACAGCCTGCATCAGGCCGATATTGCCTTCCTGAATAAGGTCGAGGAGGTTCTGCATCCAGACCCGCTGGAAATCCAGGGCGATTTTGACCACAAGACGCAGATTAGCCGTAACAAGTGTGTAAGCCGCTTCAGAATCATTATCTTCCTGAACTTTTCTTCCCAGTTCCACTTCCTGATCCCGCGTCAAAAGAGTGTATTTGCTGATTTCCGACAGATAACTCTGAAGCGGGTCGTATTTGACAAGAGAATGGTGAGGTAGTTTTCCCAATAATTTTCTTTCTAACGGTCGAGGTATCACATCCTCTATCGGTTCATCAATGGGCTCAAAATCGGAATCTGTATCCACGGGCTCGTCATCAGGGCTTTCTTCATCATGTATATTTTTGTCTTTAAAATTCATTATATTTTACCGAATTGTTGTTATTTGTGATGATTTTTAGAATGGGTCTATCTGACTCAGACAACACGCTTTCGTTTGAAAACCACAGCATATGTAAATAGCTTTTTTCCATTTTGTAGCTTTTTTATAGACAAAGCAAGTTATGTCTGCTAAATACCTCATCCTGTTGATGCGCCTGTAGCTCAGCTGGATAGAGCAACGGACTTCTAATCCGTAGGTCGCACGTTCGAATCGTGCCAGGCGCGCCACTCTTCAATGTGTTTCAAAAACAGCCCCAAGAATGCTCTGTATAAAAAATACTTCCAAATAATTTGAGACAGTTTTTATCTTCATCCAAATCAACTCTTTCGTTACACCCCTTTAAACGTATCTGTAATAATTTACAATAAACCATAATAGATGAAATTAACTCGTTTTTTTCAAGCTTTTTCATGGTTAAAACGTCTTCTGCCTTCTTTGTTTTATGAGACGATAGTATGTGTCTCATATAATTAATTCTTATTATTTTGTTCAAAGTGAAGCTCTTTTAATACGTTCGAGATTATTAATGTCCATAAATATAAGCTGTAGAACCTCACAATTGCGTCAAAATTTATACCATGATCATAAGCAAAAGTCGAACCATTCAGGAGGTATTTTTTTGAACCGTTTAAAATACTGTAATAACCGACGGCAACTCCGGCTTTAATTCTAACCTGTTGAGTGGGGGATTGTCCGGATGTGACAATCTCTTTGTTGTTTGAACAAATATTTATGGCTGATTCATATCCGGTTTGACCTGAATGAACTGTTCAAAATCGGAAAGGATGTCATCGCTCATCAGTTTGAGTTTTCTGGCGGCATCAGGTGTGAACAGACGGAATGTGCCCTGTGATTTTACGCAGATTTCACCTTCGCGGTTGTATATGGCCGCTTGCATGATAGCTTCCCTTTCACTTGTCCGTTCCAGTACTTTTCCTTGAGAAACGATATCCGTTTCAGCAAACACAGGCTTTAAATAATCCACGGTGATGGATGTGGTGAGAACAACACGCTTAAGAAGGTGGATTGTTGACCAGCTCATGGTTTCATCAAGGATGGTAGCCAGAATTCCTCCATGAACGATGTTTTTCCATCCGCAAAGATGTAATGGGATGCTGAGTCTTGAAATGACCGAATCATCTCCGGCCTGAAATTTCATTTGAAGACCTGCTTTGTTTGTCGGGCTGCAACCGAAACAGTATGAATCCAAGGTTTTTACAAGGGGTTTGAAGTCGCTGTGCGGGTTGAACGTGGCATCCATGGGATTTCCCTTTCCTGTGTCGAGTTGATTTTGATATAAAGAAATGAATCAAAAAATATTGATAGCACAGGAAACCGGTTCTCACCAGCCGGATTTCAACCGTTTGAAAGGAATTATTCATGGGTGTTACTGAAAATGTTATTCCTGCCGCAAGTGTGGTTCTAATCAGGGAATCTGACAGCGGATTTGAAGTTCTTCTCTTGAGAAGGAGTTCAGATGCCTCTTATCTTGGCGGGGCCTGGGTGTTTCCCGGTGGATGTGTGGAGGAGACGGACCACGGCGGTGAATGCGGGCTGGATTTCATCGGGGTCGCGTTTCACGCTGCAGTTCGGGAAACCGAGGAGGAGTGTGGTGTGATTTTGTCAACCGAACGGCTTACCCCCATGTCTCTCTGGGTCACTCCCCAGGGTTTCCCCAAACGGTTTTCTACTTATTTTTTTCTTGCTGTGGACACGGGCAGCCCGGTTCAGGTTGATGGCCGGGAAATAGACCATTTCATGTGGATGACACCGTTGGATGCTCTTATGGCTCAGAGAGCCGGTGAAATGTTTTTTGCTCCGCCCAATTATATTACGTTGATCCATCTGGCTGCCCACAAGAATGTGCAATCTGTCGTGGACCATTACACGAGAGCCTCGCTGATTGGCTATCGGCCCAGATTGGAAAGCTCGCCCTGCGGCATGTGCTCTCTTTATGAAGAAGATGAGGACTATGATAAGGATAACGGCAGGAATAAAGGGATAAGGCACAGGCTCTGGATCAAAGAAGCCGGGTGGGTATACGAACGGAATTTTTGATGATGCACAAAAAAAATGGGCGATTCATTGCGAATCGCCCGAAACAGGGGGGACATGCGATTAGGTAAGGGGAAGAACTTGATTAGGAGTATAAAGAAACAGCATTGTTGTGTCCATAGAGCAAGTCCCTCATTTTTTTGGGATTATGTCCTAAATGTTGGGCTTTCCAAACTATAATCCTGAGTTTATTTGATAGTTTTTACACTGATAATTATTCATTCATTGACCAGTCATATTATGATCCAGGGCGTCTGTTGAGTCTAATCCCAGTGTCCCGCCCGGATTCATGATGTTCCTCGGATCAAAATGATTTTTAAGGGCTTTTAATACATTCATCTGTTCTTTGCCCAGATGCCTTTCCATCAACGGGGCAATCATTTTCCCAACGCCGTGATGATGGCTGAGGGACCCACCGCTTTGTTCAATCTTGTCGATGATTGATTCCTGGAATGCTTTGTATTCCGATGCACTATTAAATTTTCCGATAAAAATAAAATAGAGGTTGGTTCCCTGGGTATAAAAATGAGAACTGTGGGTAAGGCAGAGGGTCTTTGGTCGTGATTTGATAAACGCCCTGACGTCCCGATGAACCTGATGGAGTTTGTCCCATGTGACGCCCGTTTCAAGGGTGTCGATATATACGCCGAAATCGTTTAAGTCTTCGCGCATATAAGGATCGGCAAATTTGGTTTTTTCCCATTTTTTTACTGGATAGCCTGTGAGGGTCATGGCTCCGTGATGTCTGCATACTTTTTTAATTGATTTGTATACACTTCGTGAAAACGAGGCTTCACCTTCGGTATGTCCGATCATCAAGCAGCGTTCAAGGGGCTTGTATCCTTTGAAGGTGATGATGCGATCAAGAATCGTGTTTTCGATGCCATGCTGCTTGAGGCCAACCCAGGTTTCTTCGGGATCGGAAATCCGAAGCACCGAGGGCATGCCGAACTCTCCCTGTGAAATGTCCCTGCAAGCATTTACCGCATCTGCAAATGAAGGGAAAATGAAGCTGAAACGCCGCCTGTTCCGGGGCATGTGGCGAAAGATCTTCATGGTGGCTGAAACAAGGACTCCATAGGAGCCTTCGCTACCTTTCATGATGTCGTTCACCATGGGGCCGGTGGCTGTGGAGGGATAATCCAGGGTTTTGAACGAACCGGTTGGTGTGACATATTCCTGGCTGATTACCATGTCGCATGCGTCCCCGTAATAAGAACTCTGCTGACCGGAACCTTTCGCAATAATCCAGCCACCCAATGTTGAAAATTCGAAGGACTGGGGAAAGTGTCCGCAGGTATAAGGAAATCTGGAATTGTAAAGGATGGGGGCTTGATTCAGGACCTTTTCCAGGGCTGGCCCCATGATGCCGCTTTCAGCCGTTATGGTCTGATTTGTTTCATTGAACTCGGTGATTCTGTTCATATGGGTGCTCATGACAAGAGTGATGCCGCCTTTCACAGGTCGTAACCCCAGTGTGACGGAACTTCCCCCGCCAAATACATAAACGGGAATCATTTGATCATGGGCATAAGCCACGATGTTCCGGACATCGTCCTTGTTTTTCGGATGAACCACCAGATCGCAAAGAGCCCCTGTCTTGTTCTCTCTTAGAAGGGCAATCTCCTCCATGGTTTTACCCGTGGAGAATTTGACTCTGGAATAATCGTCTGAATTGATGTTTTCTTTGCCCACCATGTTTTCCAGAGTCTGGATCTGGTCAGGTGTCAGAATGGAGGGTTTTCTTTCGGTTAATGAAACTTTTTCGTTTCCCTCGTTCTGCTTGGATTTGAAGTCGCTGTCATTCATGGAGAATGTGGTTTTCAATAATTCATATAAACCCTGATTGGGGTGTTTGAAACCATTGGGATCTCCCCATTTGAAAATAGACCGGAAAGATTGATTGTCAGGGGCTGAGTTTGTCCATGCGGGTTGGAAACCATGTTTTTTTTTCATATGTCGTCATCTCCTTTGATGGGTTATGATTCGGGGTATCCGGTGATATTCCGTATATTTCGGTACAAGGGTTTTAATGAGGTGTAAATGTTGAGATACACCTTGGTGAACAATTCTTTGTAAATAGCAGCATGGTGCGGGTTGGGCTCAAAGATGGTGTCATAGGAAACCATGGATTTCATTGCGTCTTGTATCGTAGGGTGAATGCCCACTCCCCATGCGGTGACGATTGCCGCACCAAGGCCGGATGTTTCGGTTGTTTTTCCACGGACAAGAGGCCGGTTGAAAACATCGGCTGATATCTGACAGATCTGATCACTCTGGGACGCACCCCCTGAAACAGCAAGCTTTTCGATGCGTGTTTTCCCCTTTTTCTCAAGAATGTGAACACCTTCAAGCAGGGCGAAGGCCAGTCCTTCGATGACAGCTCTGTATACATGGGCTTTGGTGTGAACATCACCGAAACCGATCATGGCACCTTTGGCATCCGGATGATTCAGGCCAGGTCCCCAGTAGGGTTGAACCACAAGACCCATGGAACCAGGGGGGGATTGAAGCAGGAGGGCATCTAAAGCCGCTTCCGGTACGATTCCATTACGTTCAGCATTTTCAACTTCCTTATGGGCAAATTCGTTCTTGAACCAGGTGATCATCCAGTATCCCCTGAATATTTCGATCTCAGGGTTGTAATGCCCGGGAATAGGTGCAGGGTAGGGCGGCATAAGGGGAATAGGCTCGAAATAAGTCGGGCTTGTGGTCTGAACAGTGGCTGTGGTTCCGAAACTCAAACTGGCCATGTTTTTGTCCATGACTCCCATGCCCAGAGTTTCGCAGCCTTTATCCGAACCGCAGGCTATAACAGGTATGCCTTTTTCAAGACCAGTGAGCTCGGATGCTTTGGTGCTGACGGTTCCTATGATACTTCCGGGTGCAACAACTTCCGGTAGTTTTTCTCTTTCAACTGGGAAAAGAATGGATGCCGGCTCATAACTTCCGCTCCATGCCATTTTTTTGTAGTTGAATGGGAGGTGACCGATCTGGGATGCTGTGGAATCCTTGAATTCTCCGGTCAACCGGTGGTTAAGAAAACCTGAAACCTGGAGATATTTGTAAGTTTTTTTCCATATTTCCGGCTGATTCTGTTTGATCCAGTTGCATTTTCCATCTTTGATCAGCCTGGACAGCACTTTATCCAGTCCTACCAATTTCAATGCGGGGTATAAGGCTGATTTGAATGGAATTCTGTCGTCCGCTTTTCTTTGGTCTAGCCAGGTGATTGCGGGTCTCAGCGGAAAGCCGTTTTCGTCCACATTGATCATAGTAGCACGCTGGGTTGTTATTCCAATGCCCCTGATACTGCTGAACAAAACGGGATTCTTTTCTTTCAACTTTCTGCATGCTTCAATTAGACTGTCCCAGAAAATTTCAGGGTCCTGCTCAGCCCAACCCGGGTTCGGGCTCTGGTAAGGCTCGTACTGGATTTTTGCAGATTCCATCAAGTGACCCGATTCGTTGAACAACAACGCTCTTAAACTCTGTGTGCCGCAATCGATGGCCAAAACATTATTTTTCATATCCCCCTCCTGATGCTTGACAATGTGTGTGAGCTAGTGGTATGACCTCTTACCAGAAAAGATTGAAGATGAAAAGACAATTTTAATCAAGGAAAGAAGAATCATGATATCGGAAAAATTGATGAAGCCAGCCCAATACGCCGAACATCAGCTGCTGACCGCCATTCTCGACGGTGAATTTTCACCGGGGACCATATTGCCGGGAGAAAGGAAACTTGCCGAAATGATCGGGGTGACGCGCCCCACGTTACGAGAAACACTGC
>JBAZWJ010000026.1:42474-73862 GCA_041660385.1 Desulfobacteraceae bacterium
AGATGTCAAGGGACGGTTGGATCACCATTCGCCATGGTAAATCAACCCTGATCAAAGATTATATGAACGAAGGAGGCATGGGAGTGCTGGCCACTCTGGCACGATTTGGAGATCATCTTCCCCTGGGTTTTGTCGAGCATTTTCTGAAGGTCCGGTGTGTGGTACTCCCCCCAGTTTCACGAATGGCGATGGAACATCATCCAGATAAACTCGAAGATTATCTTAAACTTTCTGCGAAACTTGCAGACGAATCCGAAGCCTATACAGACTACGACTGGAAGCTTCAACTATCCATGGCATCCTATTCAGGCAATCCCTTTTTCAGGATTATTCTTAACGACTTCGACTTTCTATACAGAAAAATGGGCGGAGAGTACTTCAACATAAAAGAGTCGAGAAAACTTTCCAAGGATTATTACGTAGATCTATTATCGCTTGTCATCAAACGAGATGCGGATGGGGTTGAACAACGGGTTTCAAAGGTGATGACCGACGCCTTGAATCTCTGGAAAGCATTTATGGGTTAGGGAAAAACGCAAATGAAAAATTCAATTAAAAATAGTGATAATATCTGGGATCTGATTGTTGTGGGCGGCGGTATTACCGGCGCAGGTATCCTCCGTGAAGCAGTCCGGAACGGATTGAAAACACTTCTTATAGAACAGAAGGATTTTGCCTGGGGTACGTCAAGCAGGTCCTCAAAGCTTGTTCATGGTGGATTGAGATACCTTAAAGAAGGGCATTTTGGTTTGACCAGAGAATCGGTGAAAGAGCGGGACCGATTGATACGTGAAGCACCCGGCCTTGTGGAACCTCTGGAATTTCATCTCCCAGTTTATAAAAATAAGAAGCCAGGACGATGGACCATGGGGATAGGTCTTTCGGTATATGATCTTATTTCGGGAAAATGGAACCATTGTTATCGGTCAAAAAATGACTTTCTCAAGATGGAGCCACTGGTTGAATCCAAGGGGCTTGTGGGTGGATTTTCTTTCACTGATGCTCAAGTGGATGACGCAAGGCTCGTTATGCGGCTGATCCTGGAAGCCGAGGCTTCGGGAGGCGTTGCCATGAACTACACCCGGGCAATCGAACTGATCAGAGGAAATAAGGGAAAAATTGAGGGACTTGTGGCCAAAGACACGGACACAGGTGAAATATTCAGAATTCATGCGACCTGCGTGGTCAACGCCACAGGGGTTTGGGCGGAGAATATCCATCCCTCACCTGAAAAAAACAAACACATCCGGCCGCTTCGGGGAAGCCATCTTGTTTTTCCTGAGAATCTGATTCCCATAAATACCACCGTGAGTTTTTTTAATGCGGAAGATGGTAGAGCTCTTTTTGCCATTCCATGGGAAGGTGCTGTGATCGTGGGGACCACCGATCTTGATCATGGGAAACCATTATCTGCTGAACCAAGAATTTCAGCAGATGAAGCCCATTATCTGCTGAAATCCCTTAATACTGCATTTCCTTCTCTCAAGCTTTCACTGGATCAGGCAGTATCAAGTTTCGCCGGAGTGCGTCCTGTGGTCAGCGAAGGGAATGTGTCGGCAGACAAAGAGTCAAGAGATCATGTTATCTGGAAGGATAACGGTCTTGTCACTGTGACAGGTGGTAAACTGACCACGTTCAGGGTACTGGCCTACGACACTTTAAAATCATGCATTGAATACCTGCCGGGAAAAAGTCTGACAGCTATGGCAGAAAGGATTTTTGAACCCAGGGGAACACGGCCTTCTACCTGCTGTTTAACTGAAGGGCAGTTCCGAACTCTCTGGGGTCGATATGGTAAAGAGTCTCTGACCATACTTTCCGAATCTTCAGAAAAAGACCTGGAAACCATACCGGGCACACGGACACTCTGGGCTGAAATACGTCATGCGGCACGACATGAGAAAATTAGACATCTTGACGATCTTTTACTCAGGCGGGTCAGGATTGGATTACTTCTTTCAAAAGGTGGAAACAAGCATATGGATCGGATCAGAGCTGTGTGCAACGGAGTTTTGCCCTGGGATGAGGGCCGGTGGGAGGAGGAACTGAACGCATACATCGAGCTATGTGAATCCTGTTATTCTCCTGTCTCTTTTGAAAAAGAAACATGAACAGTTAAAGACTCTGCGATAGCTCATTATCTCCTTTTCAACGCAAATCAATGATGAATCAATCGTCCGTATCGTTCAATATTCATGGAACGATACGGAATTTTTATTCCTTATCCGAAGAATTCTTTTGACATCAAAGACATTGTTCATTTAATGTTTTCCTTTAAGATGGTGTCCTGATGGCACCCATCATCGTATTCATGGCGTTTGATTTCCGGTTGAATGTGGTTGGTAAACACACGACTACAGCATGTATCGTTTGAGGTGGGGAAACGGTCCGGGACACGGATGAATGGCGAACTTATCTCCGTAAATATACAGATTTAAACGAGGGTGACACGTGAAAAAGACGTTATTAAAGATAGCTGTGGTGTCGATTTGCGTTTTTGCGGCAACGTTTTTTTCCCCTGACTATGCCCGCATGTTTTCGGGATATGCAGACCAGAAACTCGATGACTTCATTGTTTTTTTAACCACACATATCGTACGTGTATTGCCGGGAATTCATATAAATAAAGGGATGCTCATTGCCATTCCTTTCTGGGTGATTGTCGTACTTTGTCTTCTTAAACTCATCGACTTGGTTTCGGCAAAAAGTTTCAGGAAAAAAACTGGGTCAATGACCAAATCAGCAAGGAAAAATGAACCCGTAGAAGAGAATGACGGGGTAACCCAGGAATTCGATGTGTCTAAGGGAAGCGATTTTAACAAGGAAATTCTGGTTCAATTTTTCTTGAAATTGTTTAAAATTCAGATCGGAGCAACGAAAAGTTCTCCTGGTAAGTACAAGGCCGTTACAACTATTAACGTATGGCCCAACAGGGTTTATGAACTCAGTGTCATGTATGAAGGAGACTGGGTCACACGAAGGCTTACTATCGGGCCTCTGGGCGATGACGGGGTAAGCAAAAGTGTCTGTTACTATGCGATTTACGACGATCATCTTGTTGTAAAAGTTCCACCCGAGCCCATCACGGATTTTCAGGAATACCTCTCATGTATCAAAGCGGATATGTTGATCGCCAAACGGCTTACACCGAAAGAATGCATTATTCCCAGAGTTTCAGTTATTCTTGGAAGACTCCTTTCACCAGGGATGAAAAACTCGGAAACGCAGGCTCTTGAAAAAAACTACGTCGACCGATTAAATGGCAACTCCCAGTTCCAGGAGTATTTAAAAATCGGCAGTTCATTTGTGTTCTTTATGGATCTTTCCCGCTATTATTTTTTGAGTGGAGTGGTCAACGAAATGCACGATATGGAAAACGCCATGCCAAGAGAAATTCTGGGGTTTCCCAATATGATCTGGGACACCTATGAATTTGAAGGTCGATACGGACATCAGAGTTCACATATCGGATTTGAAATGCGGAATATTTATGAGGAATATGAACGTGAAATCAGCCGTCTTCTTCTTCAGTACGGGGTAACCACACCATTGCCCTCGTATACGGTGAGGCATTGGTTCCTTATTCATTTGTCCGGAAGAGGGCGTATTGAATCGGAGGGAGATCTTTCACAGAGTTTTATTGAAGATTTGAACACTCTTTCCCGTGAATCTATGATCGACAATAGAACGTCCATCGAAAGCTACAGAAGAGTAGTTCGGGAATACATCTACAAATCCACCATCGCACGATTCAAAGCGGAGATGGGCAGTCTTGTCACGAACATCATAGGGCTTTTGATTTTTCTTGGGAAAAAACAAGTGGCTATGCGAGATTTAAAACCGGATAACCTTATCATTGCGGGAGATGTGGACAAGTATCCTTATTTTTTAAGATCACCTGATCAGTTCACCATGGGATTTATCGATGTGGAAACGGCCGTGGACTATGGTAAGGAAACCGTCGAAGAAATTATGCAGCCCCAATTGGGCGGCACTCCCAAATACGCAACACCTTCCCATCTTTTCCCCAATAAATGGATTATCGACGTGTTTGGTGATTTAAGACGCATTCTTAATCTTCAGGACTGGTATGCGGCCGTTGCCATGATATTCAAAGTGATTACAGGGGGCAATTTGTTCGAAAAAACAGCGACCTTGCTCCCTGAGATTAAACGGGTGCTCGAAGGCCCCATGGAAACGAACGATAATGTGTTGCCAACGTTAGAATATGTCAGCCGGATGTTCTGGAGGAGCTCAGCCGAAGAATTTCAGGAAAAAATTCAAAAAAACAAGGCGATTTTGAATACGGTTAGCCTGATTGTCCGTGAAAAGGATAAACAGGTTCTTTTATATCAGCTTTCAAAAGAGAAGAAAAATCTATCGGTAAAGCTTGTCGAAAGAATCAACAGCCAGTCTTTATTTAAAAGCAAACAGAACCGGGAATCCCTTTTCAATTCTCCGGTGGAGCAGATTAGAGCCATGCGGCTCAGGTGTGAATCGGAGGCCGGGGCACAACTGAATAACAAACAGGATATAGTTAATTTTTTCAAAGGTTTTGAGCCTCTGAAAATTCAATATGAACAACGCACCGCTGCCTTGGAATATCTGAAGACAGCCGGTCCTGAAATTCCTGTTGCCACAATGATGGAAGTGATGTTTAATATCGTCCTTACTGCCATGTATACCGAGTTGTGGGGAGATCATTCGGATGGTTCGGATAATTCAACACCGGATCAGGACAAGGGATCACCATTAGATACGACACTATGACGTTCGATGTGATCTGAAACAGTATTTTGATTAACGTGTACAGGTCCAGCTTGTCTGGGTTAGGTTGGAAAATCGTCATGCCTAAGTTGACATTAAAATTCAATAACAAAGTTATAAAGGTTTATAATTATAAAAAAGACAAATCCATCAGTATCGGACGAAAGGAAACCAGCGATATCGTCATACCGAATCTTACCGTTTCCGGAAGTCACGCGAAAATTGATTATACCGACAATGGATTTTTGTTGACTGACCTCAATAGTAAAAACAAAACATTTGTTAATGGGGAAGAGCTTAATGCAGCCATTTTGAACGATCAGGATGTGATCGTTATCGGAAAACACAGTCTCGTTTTTAATTTGTCAAAAGACGAGCATATTCAAGCTGAGAGAGAAATCGGAATGGACCAGACCATGGTATTGAATTCCGATATTCACAAGGGAATGATCTCAAAGAAAATATCGGTTGAGGCGCAGAGCCCGGGAATTGCCATGCTTGCTTTTGTCGAAGGTGGAGAGGGTAAGATCGAGATATCCAGAAACACCATGAGTATTGGCAAAGACCCCGCAAATGATATTGTTATTCGTGGTTTTTTTGTGGGCAAGACAGCAGCAATCCTAAAAAAAACCAATCAGGGAGTCACCCTATCTTATGGGGGGGGCTTCGCCAAAATCTTTGTCAACAATAAGGTTGTCAAACATACTATTCTTCTTGAAGAGTTTGATGTGATAATGATTGGAGGAGCTGAGCTTCAGTTTTTCTACAAATGATCAATTGCTTTGTTGCTGTTTTTTTTTTAATACTCTGCTTTGTTGCCCCGTTGAATGTGACCTGGGCCGCCCAATCGTTTCGAGTGGCTAATTATAATGTCGAGAATCTCTTCGATGTTGAAAAAAGCGGTGCCGAATATGATGAATATAACCCTTTCGGATCGTTTGGATGGGACAAGGCAATGGTCGATATTAAATGCAGTCAGCTTGCACGTGTCATTGTGGACCTCCGGGCCGATATCATTGGCCTGGAAGAAGTTGAATCGAAAAAAGCCCTTTTCCTTCTTCAAGCCAAATTGAAATCAAAGGGAGCTGATTACCCGTTTTCTGCGATGGTTGACACAGGTCGTCATGCCATAGGATGTGCCTTACTTTCAAAACGTCCTATGAAGATAAAAAAAGACTTGCCAGTTGATAAGGGACGAGAACGAAACATCCTGAAAGTCATCGTTGATATTGATGGCAAGCCTTTCGTCATTTATGTCAATCACTGGGCTTCGAAAAAGAATCCTGAAAGTGACAGAATTAAATCGGCTCGGGTTCTTATAAATGATCTGGAATCCCTTCCATCCGGCACGGATTTTCTCGTCATAGGTGATTTTAATTCGGATTACGATGAATTCATTAATTTTGCACGAGAACCTGAACTAAACGATACTCAGGGTCGGACTGGGATCAACCATGTTCTAAGAACAATTCATGACGGAATTCCCGTCGATAAAAAAAGGTTACGTTCAATTAGATCAGCGGCTTTGCTATATAATCTCTGGCTTGAACTGCCTTTTGATCAGCGATGGTCCTATATTTTTAAGGGCAGGGGAAGTTCCCTTGATCATATGATAATACCAGCATCTCTTTATGATGGACGTGGAATCGACTATAAAGACAACTCTTTTAACCGCTTTGCCCCAGATTATCTTTTTATACGAAAATCGATTTTCAGGTGGCAGATGGGCAATGCAGGCAAAGGGCGACATCTGGGCAAGGGATACTCGGATCATTTGCCCGTATATGCTGATTTTACAATAAATAAATAAACTAAATGGCAAAGGGGGTTCTTCTTGACACACCCCGGACATTTGCATACTATCTGTATTCATGTGATTTCAGACATTACTATCATAAGGTAAAAAACATTGCGCAAAACTGTATCCGTTGCCGTTTTATTCGCAGATATTGCCAAAAGCACCCAACTGTATGATATTCTTGGGGATAAAAGAGCCCAGGCACAGATATCCAGTTGGTTGCAGATACTGTCTGATGTCACATCCGCTCACGGTGGTTTTGTTATCAAGAAGATTGGTGATGAAGTCCTCTGCACGTTCAGGGATGTGGCCAGCGCTGTCGCAGCAGGAAAAGGAATGCATCAGGCCCTTGACCGGATGGCTGTTGATGATTTCCCGGAAATAGGATCTCCTAATATATATGTGGGCATCAACTGGGGCAAGATCATTGTAGACGGTGGCGATATCTATGGTGATGTGGTCAATGTGGCCTCGCGCCTTGTTAACCTTGCAAAACAGCGTCAGATTCTTTTAAGCGATGAGGCGGTTGGCAATCTCTCAGCCCATGATCAAAGCCATGTTAAGTTTGTGGACACCGAAGTCGTCAAAGGTAAATTTGAAGAAATACGCTATTACGAGTATATCTGGGAACAGCTAGACCAGACCATGATCGTCGATAAGAGCATGGATAAAAAAGCCTTGATGTACTCACTTGAACTTAGAACTAAAGACAGGATTACGATTGTGGATCAGACCCATCCGGTGGCCACTTTCGGCAGGCAAAGCCATAACGATTTCGTCCTCACCAACAAGCGGGTTTCACGTACCCACGCCCGGGTCGAATACCGATGGGGAAAATTTGTCCTGATCGACCAAAGCTCAAATGGAACCTTTGTATATGACATGAAAGACAAGAAACGGTACTTGAAACGTGAAGAAACGGTTCTCCCTGTGAGCGGTTATATCATTTTTGGAGAAGAAGCTGGGAAAGATTCTTCTGAAGCGGTTATATATACACGGAAGTAAGGCTGGGGGTTCAAACCCACACCCAAAAAATCAGAAAGTTCAGTTAAATTCGGTTCATATTCATCACAGTTCCCACACCTGCCCGTTCATCGAAAAACGCCTTAGCCTCCCCCACAACATAGAGAGAGCCTGAGATACAGATCATATCATTTACGGCAGTTTTGCTTTCTGCGTGGCGTATTGCTTTAGGTATGTCGTTGATGATGGTGACGTCGTTACAAAGATCTTTTGCAACCTGGAATAACTTCTCAGGTTCGATAGCCCGTTCGGTTTTTGCCTGGGTCAGAATGACACTGGAACACAAAGGAAGGATACGGTTGAACATGGCTGAATAGGATTTATCATCGAGAACTCCGGTGACAAGGGTTATTTTTTTGTCAGGATGAGATTCTTCCAGATAGTCTGAAAGTTTATGAATGGACATGAGATTGTGTGCACCGTCAACCATGGTCAGTGGATTCTGGGAAACGACCTCAAGCCTTCCGGGCCATAGGGTCGCTTTTAAACCCATACGGATCGTGCGTTCAGATATTTTGGTAGCAACGTTTTTCAGAACCTCGCAAGCAGCAAGAGCTAAGGCACCGTTATCGACTTGATGTTTGCCTTTCAGTTCAACCTGCATATCCTGCCATGTGTTTTTTATTCCATAGTAGGTGAAACTGCCTTCCTGCTTCTTTCGCCTCACTTTGAAATCCTGGCGATATACGTACAGCGGAGCTGATTTTTCTTGCGCTGTTTTTTTAATCACAGAAATTACTTTGTCTTGATCCACTGCTGTGATAACGGGTGCACCTGCTTTGATGATCCCTGCTTTTTCATAGGCGATGTCTGAAAGGGTAGAGCCCAGATAGGATTTGTGTTCCAGAGAAATGTTGGTGATGATGCTTAAAGCTGGAGAGATGATATTTGTTGCATCCAGCCGTCCTCCCATCCCTGTTTCAATGACGGCGTATTCAACCTTGCGCTTTCTGAATAGATAAAAGGCCATGGCCGTAGATATTTCGAAAAATGTGGCAGAACGTTCACCGGTGTTTGCCGCCTCAACAGCGCGATAGGATTCGATGACATCTTCGTTTGAGACCTCTTCGCTGTCAACCATGATCCTTTCGTTAAACGAAACCAGGTGTGGAGATGTGTAGAGTCCTGTTTTGTAGCCAGACTGATGGAGTATATGCGAAAGGGTCGAGGCGACGGACCCTTTTCCGTTTGTTCCTGCTACATGGATGCTGATGAAGTCTTTGTGTGGGTTTCCCAGCTTTTCGAGAATCCTTTCCATGGTTGAAAGGCCAAGGACGATTCCAAAACGCCCCAGGGCATACATGGTATCGAGACAGCGTTCGTATTCATCGTGTGATGTCATGGGTTCACCCGTCTGTGCTTCGGAAGGAGTTGTTCTATATGAAACAGCGAACCCGGAATGAAGGACATTCAAACCGGGTTCAAGAAAATAAAAACGTTAAGAACGTTTATTATTTGTTTCTGCTTCGGGCAGTGGCAATGCGTTGTCTTCTTAAAGATTCTCTGTGTTTCCGGCGTTTGTGCTCGCTTGGTTTTTCGAAACTTTTTTTAAGTTTCAAACGTTTAAACAGGCCGTCGTTCTGAATTTTCTTTTTGAGAATCCGCATAGCTTTTTCGAGATCGTTATCGATCACTTTGACTTCGATTTCTTTCAAATGTATCGCCCCTTTCTTCACATCGTTCACGCGCAGATCGAAGCTCTGCACCGATGGTTATTTTAAAATCTTTAATAATATAGAAGGTGATAATTATATGAAAAGCTGATAAATGGCAAGCACAAAGTTCATCGGCTGATATAAACCCCGCAGCAGCTTGTGCTGCGGGGGTTCACCAATACCAGATGGAATAATTGCCTATAGTTTTGAAACCAGCTCGTTGGTTACGGATTTCATATCGGCAGCACCGTCAAGAGTTAGGTACTTGCTGATGGGGCTTTTTTCAGCCACGGCCTTAAAGTAATAAGCAGCTGCAAGCGTTCCGTCCACGGTGTTGTAGTAGATGTCATGGCGTTTATCGATGGCTGCATCATCCTGATCATCGGCGCGTGCAGTAAGGGCTCCGCCACAAACGCGGCATTTGTCGCCGTTGGGTTTGATAGCGTCAATACCGATGTTGTTGGGATGGTTGTTGTCGTTGGCGCACAGTCTTCTGCCGGTGATTCTGAGTTTGGCAATATCACGGGGTAGAAGGATTTCAACGATGTAGTTGAGGGGAAGACCAGCTGCTTTAAGAGATTCGTCAAGTTTTTCAGCCTGCACTTTATTTCTTGGGAAACCATCAAGGAGCCAGCCGTTTTTGCAGTCGTCTTGTTTCAGTCTGTCAAGGATCATGGGGATGGTGATTTCATCAGGAACAAGGTCGCCTGCGTCGATGTAGCTTTTGGCTTTTTTTCCGAGTTCTGTGCCGGCTTTGATGTTTTCACGGAAAATTCCGCCTGATTCAATGTGGGCGCAATTATATTTGTCTTTGAGAATAGAACCCTGGGTTCCCTTTCCACTGCCGTTTGGACCGAAAAATAAGATGTTCATGTGACTTCCTTTCACGATAAATGTTATTGGGCACAGGTCACGGAAAACATTTTCCATAATCCCATAATCCGAAACAGAAAGAAGAGTTCCTCTCCCTCCTGGATGATTTATTTCGACAACAGACTTTACTATATAAATGTGGGTACCTTGTCAAGAACTGGAATGATTGTCGTTTGTTTCAAAAAGATTTTTCCTGTTTTTCTGGTTTTGGTTGTGGAAGAGGTCAATGCTGATAATCGTGATTCAACAAGGCTGGCACTTATGCTAATACATGCGATTATTTTTGGATTGATGTGGATTAAATTCTCATGTAACACAGGTCTTATTATAATAAGTGCGGGCTCCACTCCAAATCCGTCTTTCAATCGTCTATTAACCATGAACAGGATGAAAAGCAACAAAGGTAAAATCATGAAAATTGCCGTTACAGGCGGGGCAGCATCAGGTAAATCGTTTGTATGCAGGCGTCTTTCGGAAAAAGGAGTCACAGTTATAAGTCTTGATGATGTTTCCAGAGATCTGATGCGTCCCGGTACAGCCGTTTTCCGCAGAGTGGTTCATGTATTCGGGCAGGCGGTTCTTCGTGCGGATGGAACCCTTGATCGTCCTGCCTTAAGGCAACAGATAACCGGAAGTCCGGAAAGCAGGCGGCGTTTAGAATCTATTGTCCAGCCTGCCATCCTGAATGAGATGAATCGATTGATCCGTGAAAGTGAAGCACGTGAAGAACCGTATGTGGTTGTGGAGGTTCCTCTGCTGTTTGAGCTGGGTATGGAACAACAATTCGACGTTAGTATTCTTGTGGCTGTGGATCAGGATACCCAGGTCATGCGTCTTGTCCAGAGAGACGGTGTTTCAGAGACGGATGCACGGCGACTGATGGATCTTCAAATGCCACTGGGAGAGAAAATGGCGAGGGCCGATATCGTGATCGATAACAGCAGCTCAAGTGACATCCTTTATGGTGAAGTTGATCGACTGCTGGCTAATGCATTTAAAAAATAAAACAATCTTATGTCAAAAGCCCTTGACAGGTAATGCCGTCCTATTGTACTTAAAAAATGTTATTATTCGAAACAGGGCTTTATCCACTGTGGCATAAAAAACACGTCTTTTTAAATAATCTAAGGACAAACGCGTGGTCAGTACATGAAGGGGTTACGCCAGGCTCATTCTCTGGAATTTGACAACCCTTACCTTCAAATCAAATCAGGCATAACTGTTTCACTCATGGAATCAGCTACCACAAATTAATACCAAAATAATTATATATACCATATGGAGTACGGGTGAATGAACATTGTTGAATTGAAAGCTATGAAGATTGAGGAACTGGCGAAACTGGCCAAGAAGTTCAAGATTGACGGGGCCGGCGGTTTGAGAAAGCAGGAGCTGATTTTCCTTCTTCTTCAGGCTCAAATCGAAAAAGACGGGATGATATACGGAGAAGGTGCACTTGAAATACTGCCCGATGGGTTTGGTTTTTTAAGATCGCCTGACTGCAACTATCTGCCCGGTCCTGATGATATTTATGTTTCGCCCTCACAGATAAGGCGTTTCAATCTTAAAACCGGTGATACGGTTTCAGGTCAGATACGGCAACCTAAAGAATCAGAGCGGTATTTCGCCCTTCTTAAAGTTGAAGCGGTGAACTATGAAGATCCTGAAATCGCTAGAGAAAAAATATTCTTTGACAACCTCACCCCCCTTTATCCGGATACCAAGGTTCAGCTTGAACGAGATTCTGACAACTATTCCATGCGTATCATGGAACTGATGGCCCCCATCGGATTCGGACAGAGAGGTCTTATTGTCTCTCCGCCCAGAACCGGTAAAACCATGCTGCTGCAGAACATCGCCAACTGCATGATCGAAAGCCATCCCCACATTGTTCCGTTTATCCTTCTTATCGACGAACGACCTGAAGAAGTGACCGACATGGAACGTTCGGTAAACGCTGAGGTTATAAGTTCCACGTTTGACGAACCTGCAGAACGTCATGTTCAGGTTGCTGAAATGGTAATTGAAAAAGCCAAGCGCCTGGTGGAACACAAAAAAGACGTGGTGATTCTTCTTGACAGTATTACCCGACTTGCCCGCGCTTACAACTCGGTTATGCCTCCTTCGGGCAAAATTCTCTCAGGTGGTGTGGACTCAAACGCTCTTCATCGTCCTAAACGGTTTTTTGGAGCGGCTCGTAACATAGAAGAGGGCGGAAGTCTTACCATCATCGCAACAGCCCTTATCGAAACAGGTAGCAGGATGGACGAAGTTATCTTCGAAGAATTCAAAGGTACTGGCAACATGGAGTTGGTTCTTGATCGGAAACTTTCAGAACGGCGCATGTATCCGGCCATAGATATCAAAAAATCAGGCACACGAAAAGAAGAGCTTCTTGTGGACAAGGCCCAGCTTGATCGGATCTGGATTTTGAGAAAACTACTTGCGTCGTTGAATACGGTAGATAGTATGGGTTTTTTGCTTGACAAAATAAGCGGCACAAAGGATAATAAAGAGTTTCTTGAATCCATGAATTCGTAACCATCTGTTTTAAGGAGTTGAAATTATAATGAGAGAAGGTATTCATCCCAAATATGCCGTGACCACGGCAAATTGTGCTTGTGGGCATTCATTTCAAGTCGGTTCAACCAAAGAAGAAATCAAAGTTGAAATCTGCTCAAACTGCCATCCTTTTTTTACCGGCAAGCAGAAACTGGTTGACACCGCAGGACGAATCGATCGTTTCCGCAAGAAATTTGCGGCGTTCGATGCAAAAAATATGAAAAAATAGAACAAAAAGACGAACATAATACCGTCTTTTCATGTTCGTACGTCCATCAGTTTTACGATGAACGTATATGAAAAAAACAAAGGGGAATCGGTGCAGGTCGGCGGTTTCCCTTTTTGTTGTTTATCATAATTAAAAAGGATGCGGGAATCAGTTCAGGTCAAGTGTTAGCACCTGAGCGATAGTACCGTATAAAGCCGCCATGTTTCAGAAACTACAAGGGGTTGAAGACAGGTTCATCAAGCTCGAACAATTGTTGAGCGATCCTTCGGTAATGAGCGACAAATCGTTGTACCAGAAGTACATCAAAGAACACGGAGAGATTGCAAGCCTTGTCGAGGCTTACCGTCAGTACCGCAGAATTTTAGATGACCTTGAGAGTAGCAAAGAGCTTCTTCAGGACAGTGACCCGGACATCAAGTCTATGGCCAGGGATGACATTGAAGCCCTGACACTTGAAAAAGAAAAAAATGAAATGGAGTTGCAAAAGCTTCTGATTCCTAAAGATCCCCTTGATGACAAGAACGTCATTGTTGAAATCAGGGCTGGAACAGGCGGTGATGAGGCTGGCCTTTTTGCAGGTGACCTTTTTCGGATGTACAGTAAATATTCTGAGACTCGAAACTGGGCTGTCGAGATTCTTGACAGTCATGAAACTGGCGTCGGTGGTTTCAAAGAAATAATCATAATGGTCCAGGGAAAAGGTGCTTACAGTGTTTTTAAATACGAAAGCGGCACACACCGGGTTCAACGGGTGCCCAGCACGGAAACCCAGGGAAGAATCCACACATCAGCCGTGACTGTCGCCGTGCTTCCCGAAGCTGAAGAAGTGGAACTCCATATCGATCCTAGTGAAATCAAGGTGGATGTATACAGAGCTCAGGGGCCAGGCGGACAGAGCGTAAATACGACTGATTCGGCGGTTAGACTTACTCATCTCCCCACAGGAACCGTGGCCACATGCCAGGATCAAAAATCCCAGCATAAAAACAAGGAAAAAGCCATGAAGGTTCTGCGTTCAAGGGTATACGACGCCATGGTTCAGGAGCAAAACGCCATAAGGTCAGCCGAAAGAAAAGGTCAAGTCGGAACAGGTGACAGAAGCGAGCGCATCAGAACCTATAATTTCCCCCAAGGCAGGCTGACTGACCACAGGATCGGTCTTACCCTTTACCGCCTTGAAAGCATCATGCAGGGGGATATCGAGGAAGTGATCCAGGGCTTGAGAACCCATAACCAGGCCCAGGCCCTAAAAAATGAAAGCAGTCTCTGATCAGGATTCGGCAGCCTGGACCATTGCACGGTTGCTGTCATGGACAAGCGATTATTTCAACTCCCATGGTATAGACAGTCCAAGGCTTACGGCGGAGTTGCTTCTGTCCCACAGCCTTTCCATCAAACGGCTCGACCTTTATCTTCAGCATGACAAACCTTTATCCCAGGAAGAGCTGGCCTGTTTCAAATCCCTTATCAAACGAAGGGTGGATCGGGAACCGGTGGCGTACATCACTGGAACTAAGGGGTTCTGGACCCTTGATCTGGCCGTAAACCCCGATGTACTCATTCCACGTCCCGATACCGAATGCCTTGTGGACTCAGCCATTCAAGTTCTTCCGAAAACGAATAAAAACAGCCCTTTGAATATTCTTGATCTGGGAACCGGATCGGGAGCCATCATCCTTTCCATTGCTTCAGAAAGACCGGACAACCGTTATTTCGCTGTGGACATATCGGATAAGGCTGTTCACATCGCAAGGAAAAACAGGGATAGCAACAACATTAAAGCCCCTGTTACATTTATTTTGGGCCAATGGTTCGGACCTTTTGCCAAACGGCAGATTTTCGACCTCATTGTTTCCAACCCTCCTTACATTCCAAGTGCGGATATAGCCCATCTGGAGCCGGAGATTACACGCTACGAACCTATGCTCGCTCTTGATGGGGATACAGATGGTCTTTCCTGTATCCGTAGTATTCTTGCAGAGGCATCAGCCTATCTTAAAGACGGTGGTTATCTTATGATGGAAACCGGTTTTGATCAGAAACCGGCTGTTATGGAAATGGCTGAGAAATGTGGTTTCTATGAAAAGGTCGAATACATAAGAGATGCCGCCGGCCATGACAGGGTTGTGAAAATGAGGAAGCTTCAGGGAGAGGGCTAAAAATATTTTGAAAAGGTTGTTGAATGCCCTTTTAAATCACCAAAATAATCTGTTGAAAAGCACCTTTGTATCTGATAGATAACGTAGGATTTATTCATGCTCGAAGATCACACGCCTTCCGGACTTGAAACCCGGTGCTTTATTGCAAAGTCGGTTTCGGGAAAGATGGGGGCGGTGGAAAAAACCAAACCATTAAGGAGAAAAAAATGGCTTACGTAACAATGAGAGAGCTTCTTGAAGCCGGTGTCCACTTTGGTCATCAGACCAAACGATGGAACCCCAAAATGAAACCTTACATTTTCGGTGCTCGGAACGGGATTTACATCATCGACCTCCAGCAGACCGTCCATATGTTTAAGGATGCCTACGACTTCATTCTTCAAGTTGCATCAAGCGGAAAATCCGTTCTGTTTGTGGGAACGAAGAAACAGGCACGGGAAACTATCTACGAAGAAGCGAACCGTGCAGAAATGTATTACGTGCATAACCGCTGGCTGGGCGGTATGCTTACCAATTTTGAAACCATCAAACAGAGCATCTCTCGTTTGCAGCATCTTAAAACCATTGAAAATGATGGAACAATCGCCAATTATCCGAAAAAAGAACGTACTCAGCTTGGCAAAGAACGTGAAAAACTTGATTCGGTCATTGGTGGAATTAGTGATATGAACGGGCTTCCCGGAGCGATTTTCGTTGTTGATCCGAAAAAAGAAGCCATTGCCGTGCGTGAAGGCAAAAGACTGGGAATCCCAATCGTTGCTGTTGTTGATACAAACTGTGACCCTGATGATATCAATTACATTATTCCGGGTAACGATGATGCCATCCGTTCAGTCCGTCTGCTCACATCCAAAATTGCCGATGCCTGTATCGAAGGTGCAAGACGTTTTGCGGAAAAACGGGTGGCGGATACGGATAAAGACGGTGGTGAAGAGCAGATCGAAGCGGCAGTGAAAACAGGAAAAGTTCAGGCTTCTGCGGAAGACGCCAATGGCCCTGTTGTCGAGGTGATCCGCAAGAAATCAACGGCTAAAGATTATTACGAAGATGAAGACTCCGAGGATATGGGAGAATAAGACATGACAGAGATCAGTGCAGCACTTGTAAAAGAACTACGTGATAAAACCGGATCCGGCATTATGGATTGCAAACAAGCTCTCAAAGAAAATGCCGGTGATATTGAAAAAGCCCTTGATTTCCTAAGAAAAAAAGGTCTTGCCACAGCTCAGAAACGTTCCGGAAGGGATGCCAAGGAAGGTGTGGTACAGTCATACATTCATATGGGCGGAAAAATCGGTGTTATGGTTGAAGTGAACTGCGAGACCGACTTTGTGGCCAAAAACGAGGATTTCCAGGAATTTGCTAAGAATGTGGCCATGCACATCGCAGCCGCCGCACCCATGGGCCTCGGTCCTGAAGAGATTCCCGAAAGCGTGATCGCTCGTGAACGCGAAATTTACCGTGAAAGGGCTCTTGAACAAGGCAAGCCAGCAAACATCATTGATAAGATTGTGGACGGTCAGGTTGAAAAATTCTACAAGGATTCCTGTCTGCTGAGCCAGCCTTATATTAAGGATCCCAAACTCACTATTACCGATCTTTTGACCGAAACCATCGCGAAAATCGGTGAGAACATTAAAATTCGCCGATTCGCACGTTTTCAACTCGGTGGAGAATAAGCGTTTTGACAGAACCAAAATACAAGCGAATTCTTTTGAAATTAAGTGGCGAAGCTCTGATGGGTGATCAGGGCTTCGGCATCAGCCCTGATATGCTCAAATTTGTTGCCGATGAAGTTCTTTCGGTTCATGAACTGGGTGTGGAAGTGGCTATCGTGGTGGGTGGCGGAAATATTTTCCGTGGCATCAAAGCCAGTTCTTACGGCATGGACAGAGCGCCAGCCGATCACATGGGCATGCTTGCCACGGTGATCAACAGCCTTGCTCTTTCAAATGCACTTGAACGTAGCGGCATACCCACCCGTGTTCAGACAGCCATCGCCATGCACGAGTTCGCTGAACCTTTTATACTGAGGCGGGCTGTACGTCATCTTGAAAAGAAACGTGCGGTTATTTTTGCGGCCGGAACGGGAAGCCCCTATTTCACCACAGATACGGCGGCTGTTCTTCGGGCCCACGAGATTCATGCCGAAATTCTGCTTAAAGCGACCAAGGTTGATGGTGTTTACGACTCTGATCCCATGGAAAACAAAGACGCGAAATTCATCAGGAATATTTCCTACATGGAAGTCCTTGAGCGTCAACTTCATGTGATGGATATGACAGCCATTTCCCTCGCCATGGACAACAACCTGCCCCTGTCAGTGTTCAACATGTTTGGAGCAGGCAACATTAAGAGAGTTGTAACGGGTGAAGCTAACGTCGGAACCCGGATTGAAAATCTCTAATTTGATCATTTGATGTTCCGGGTCCCAAGTGTTTTCTGTGGCTCGGAACTTGTTTTTTTTATTTGATGGGTTTTAAATCTTTCAAACAGTCTAATCAAATAGTCTAACCTGTTATTGTGAAAGGTGGTGTCACTATGATTGATACAGTTCATAAAGAAACCAAAGACAGGATGGTCAAGACCATCGACGCCCTGAAAAAAGACTTGCAGCGTGTAAGAACGGGTCGTGCTTCGGCCAATATGCTGGACAGCGTGAAAGTGGATTATTATGGCACTTTGACTCCTTTGAGTCAGATGGCGTCAGTTTCCGTTCCCGAAAGCCGTCTCATCACCGTACAGGCATGGGATGCAACGGCATTGAAAGAAATTGAAAAAGGGATTTTAAAGGCCAATATTGGGCTTACTCCCTCAAACGATGGAAAGATTATCCGTATTTCCGTTCCGCCTCTCACCGAGGACAGGCGTAAGGAAATCGTTAAAATGGTCAATAAAACCTGTGAAGAATTCAAGGTGGCCGTACGTAATATCCGGCGTGATGCCAACGAAGTGATCAAAGGTTTGAAAAAAGATGGTGAGGTTTCTGAAGACCAGCAGAACAAAGCTCTCGAAAAGATTCAGGCCATGACCGATGATCACATCAAGTTGATTGATACGGTGTACAGGGAAAAAGAAAAAGAAGTCCTCGATATTTAATGGATATCTGACCATGACCCCCCTTGACAGTACGGACCTTGATCTGACGAAACTCCCTGTTCATGTAGCCATCATCATGGACGGAAACGGGAGATGGGCTAAAAAACGCCTGCTTAACCGGGTAAAAGGTCATGAAAAAGGGTCTGATACGGTACGTACCATCGTTCGTGTGTCACGCGAGCTGGGTATCCGCTATCTGACCCTTTATGCGTTTTCCACAGAGAACTGGGCACGGCCGAAAATGGAAGTGTCGGCCCTGATGTCCCTTCTGAAAAAATTCATCCAATCAGAAAAGAAAGACATGATGGAGCACCGTATCCGTCTGAATGCTTTGGGCCAGATCCATAAGCTGCCCGAGGATGTCCGCACTGCATTGAAACAGACCATGGATGAAACAAAGAACAACGACGGGATGTGCCTTAACCTGGCCTTGAGTTACGGAAGCCGTGATGAAATCACCAGCGCCGTTAAAAATCTTGCGGCTGAAGTGAAAAAGGGACTCATCAACCCTGAAGACATTACGGAATCCATGATATCCGATCATCTTTTTACCAAAGGTATTCCCGATCCTGACCTGATGATCAGAACAAGCGGTGAAATGCGGATCAGTAACTTCCTTATGTGGCAGCTTTCCTATGCTGAGATTTTTTTCACACCCACGCTCTGGCCCGATTTTAATGAATCGGAATACAAGAAAATCCTGCTGGATTATCAGATGCGGGACAGGCGGTTTGGGAAGGTTGTGGAATAAAAAAATGAACATCCAACATCGATGGCGTCGTAAAAAGTCCCATATGCGGCGTTATAGTGTTTGGCCAGACGTTCGACATACGTTCATGTATGCCTTCACGCCTGGCCAAACACTATGCCTTGCCTATGGGCCTTTTTCCATAGCCATCAGGCTTTTTACGAGTTCATCAACATCGAACATTGATGAAGGATAGCGGATCGGATCATTTGTCGGGTTTCGTGCCTCTACCCGACCTACGATAGGCTTTCACAGGTTGGGATTGTATTTAACTGCTATAAGGCTAAATCGCAAAAAAAAGCTAAAAAGCTTAACAATATAAGGAACCCACGATGCATCTCAAACGAATATTATCAGCGCTTGTGGCACTTCCCTGCCTTTATTTGCTTATTTCAAAGGGTGGGCCGTTCTGGTTTTCCGTGTTGATTTCCGTGGCGTCAATTATCGCGTTGAGTGAGTACTATTACATCACCCTGCACAAGACGGGTGTTTCGGTGTTTGCGCCCATTCCACTGGTGGGATTTCTGGTTTCGCAGACGATGATTTACTGTGCATTCCGGTATCCCGGTCGATTTGACATCATCGCAGGGATCGTGGTTCTTGACTTTATCGTGGCTGCCATGATCGCTCTTCGATCCTATTCGTCCGATTCCCCTGTTCTCGATGTGGTGGCCAAGCAGGTTCAGGGTGTTGTTTACATCCCTGTTCTTCTAAGCACTCTTGTTCTGGTAAGAGGGCAGGCTGATGACGGGATTGCCTGGGTGTTTTTCATTCTTGTTCTTGTGGCTTTCTGTGATACAGGAGCGTTTTACGCGGGCACTTTTTTCGGGAAACACAAACTCTGCCCCAGGGTCAGTCCAGGTAAAACCATTGAGGGTTTTATGGGTGGTCTTGCTCTTACCCTTATCGGTGGGCTTGTTATCAGGCACTTTTTTTTCCCTGAAATCAATCTTGTCATGACGGCTGTTTTCCTCGTCACTATGAGTATTGTAGGACCTTTTGGAGATTTGTTTGAATCAGCACTCAAACGCACGGGCGGCGTTAAGGATTCCGGTTCGATCATCCCTGGTCACGGCGGCATGCTTGACAGAATTGACGCTCTTCTTTTCGTATCCCCTGTGGCCTACGTGTTCAAGGCCTGGTTTCTGGGGTAAGGTTTGAATATTTTATGAAGAATCTTGTGATTTTGGGTTCCACCGGTTCCATTGGAAAAAACGTTCTGGATATCGTATCACGCTTTCCTGAGCAATATTCCGTCAAAGCCCTTGCAGCCGCAACAAACGTGGAGACCCTTGCCGAACAGATCGAACGTTTCCGGCCTGATACGGCTGTTGTGATCGACAAAATCCATGCGGAAAAACTATCAGAAAGGTTGAAAAACCACAGACCCCGGATTCTCCATGGCGAAGAGGGTTATAAAGAAGCGGCAACCCATCCCGATGCGGATATGGTAGTTTCGGCCATTGTGGGGGCAGCCGGGCTTATTCCAACGGTTGCGGCCATTCTCGCCGGAAAGGACATTGCCCTTGCCAACAAGGAAACCCTGGTGACAGCCGGTGATTATGTCATGGCTCTGGCACGGGAAAAAAACGTCCGCATTCTTCCGGTTGACAGCGAACATAGTGCCATATTTCAGTGCATCGAAGGTCAGAAACGCGGGGCTTTGTCCAAAATAATTCTAACGGCATCGGGCGGACCGTTTCGAACAAAACCGGCAACAGAATTCAAAAACATAACTCCTGAGAACGCTCTGGCCCATCCCACATGGAGTATGGGCAGGAAAATCAGCATCGACTCAGCCACCTTGATGAACAAAGGGCTTGAGGTTATTGAAGCCCGGCATCTGTTTGATCTGGAACCTGAACGGATCGAGGTGCTGGTCCATCCCCAGAGCATCATCCATTCCATGGCGGCATTCCACGACGGTTCGGTTCTGGCTCAGCTCGGCGTTCCGGACATGAGGGCAGCCATTGCCTACGCCCTTTCATGGCCTGAGAGGCTACCCCTTAATATGCCTGTTCCGGACTTTGCGACTCTTGGCAGTCTGACCTTCGAAGCTCCGGATCTCGATAAATTTCCTTGTCTGTCCCTTGCCTATGAAGCCTGCCGTGTCGGTGATACTTTGCCTGCTGTGATGAATGCCGCCAATGAAGTGACTGTCTGTGCTTTTCTTGATAAAAAAATACCTTTTACTGCCATACCCCGGATTATCGAACAGACCATGGAGCAACATGAGCTTGAAAAAAAACCGGATTTGTCGGATATTATTCGAGCGGACGTATGGGCCAGAAAACGGGCAGATCTGCTTGTCGATAAACTGGCCGGTAAGGGGCTCGGGAAATATTAATTTATCTGGATCGCGCCCGGATTCAGAGGCAGATTTTGCACGGGCTTCGCTCTCAAGACCGCAGGCGTAGCAGAGCTACGTTGAGGATCTTGAGAGTGAAGCTCGGGCAGAATATGACCTGAAGGCGGGATGCGTGATGGTAAAATAATATTTTCCGAGTCCCTAAGTCCGTTGTTGATGGGTTAAAACCAAAAAATCTTATTATTGATAGGAAATGTCGGCTTATGACAACCAATATTATCGCACTGATCATCGTGCTTGGAGTTCTTGTTTTTTTTCATGAATTCGGGCATTTCATCGTGGCCCGTTTTTTCGGAGTCGGTGTGGAGAGGTTCTCCCTGGGTTGTGGCCCCCGGCTGTTCGGCAAAAAAGTCGGCATGACCGATTACAGGGTTTCGGCCATACCGTTAGGCGGTTATGTGAAAATGGTAGGGGAGGAGCCGGATGCAGAAATAGCGGAAGACATGATACCCTTTTCATTCACTCACAAATCGGTCTACAAACGCATGGCCATCGTTATTGCCGGGCCTCTTTTCAACGTGATCCTTGCCATTCTTATATTTTGGGGTCTATTCACCTTTTTCGGAGCCTATGAGCAGGACACGGTGATCGGAAAGGTCACAGCAGATTCAGCCGCTCTTGAGGCAGGCCTTAAAGACAAAGACAAAATCATCAGTATAGACAACAAGCCCATAAAAACCTGGGCGGACATATCGGATTCGATCAAGAATGGCGGGGGAAAGGAAGTTGCCATTACGGTCAAACGTGACCAGGCAGAGTTGACTTTCCAGCTCAAACCCCAGTTGAAAATGGCGAAAAATGAATTCGGCGAAGAGGTGGAGCGCTATCTTATCGGCGTCGAATCCGCAGGAACCATGATTCCCAAAGAACTTTCAGTGGGTTCAGCTTTCACTGAAAGCGTGAAGCAGACCTGGCAGATCGCAGAAGTCACCGTGCTTAGCATGGTGAAGATGATCCAGGGGAAGATTTCAAAAAAAGAACTGGGCGGCCCTATCATGATTGCCCAGATGGCAGGAGCCCAGGCTCGCGCAGGGATTTCCAACCTGATCTGGTTCATCGCCATTATCAGCGTGAATCTTGCCGTATTGAACATCCTTCCCATTCCTGTGCTTGACGGCGGCCACCTGGTATTTTTCGCCATCGAAGCCATCAAGGGAAGCCCGGTGAGCGACAATGCACGCATGGCAGCTCAACAGGTCGGGATGCTTTTGCTTCTCCTTCTGATGATTTTTGTATTTTACAATGATCTTACTCGAAATGTTCCCATGTAAGAGGGAATAACCCATAAAACGGTTGTGGACGACTATGCAGAAACGACTTGAAATCCGATTGAAACCCCATTTGAACGATGCCGAAGGCCACGGGCTACGGAAAAAAGCGGAAGCTTATTTCGGGTTGGCCATCGAAACGGTGAGAACCATCCAGATTGTCACATTGGATGCCGACCTCTCCGATACGCAGTTTAACACAATCAAGAACGACCTGTTCACCAACCCGGTGACCCAAGAATCTTCCTTCGATCCATTGGACACACCCTTTGACTGGTGTATCTGGGTGGGTTTCAGGCCTGGCGTTCGCGATAACGCAGGAAGCACGGCTGTGGAAGCCATTGAAGATATTCTTGGTCTGAAATTCAAGGAAGGTGAGGCGGTTTATACCTCCAAACGCTACTGCATCACAGGTCCGAATCTCACGGAAAAGGATATGAAAGCCCTTGCTTCCGAGCTTCTGGCCAACGACATCATCCAGCAGTACAGCGTATTCTCAAAAGAATCCTGGGATAAGAATAATGGCGTGGGCCTTCGGGTTTCCAAAGTGAAGCTGGACCACACACCAACGGTTTCAACCATCACCGTTGAAAGCGATGAGCTGCTTCGGACCATCAGCAACGAACGGAACCTGGCCCTTCGGTCACAGGATATTCCGGTGATCCGAAATTATTTCCTCCGGGATGAAGTGAAGAAAGACCGCGCAGCCATGGGTCTTTCAGACCCCACAGACGTGGAGCTGGAATACATCTCCCAGAGCCGCAGCGATCACTGCAACCACAACACCTTTCAGGGAATTTTCCGCTACACGGATTTAACCACCGGTGAAACAGAAGTGGAAAACAACCTGTTTAAAACTTATATCAAAGAACCCACCCTCTATCTGAAAGACAAAAAAGACTGGGTGGTATCCGTTCTCTGGGACAACGCCGGAATTGGCCGCTTTGATGAAAATAACAATTACGTGATCACCGGCGAGACCCATAACTCTCCATCAAACATGGAAGCCTACGGCGGAGCCATCACCGGCATCGTCGGCGTTTACAGAGACCCTCTGGGAACAGGTCTTGGTGCAAAACTGGTCATGGGAAGTTACGGTTTCTGCGTTGCGGACCGGGAATACAGCGGAGATTACCAGCCCAACCTTCATCCCAGGCGTCTTCTTGACGGCGTGATCGAAGGGGTGAAAGACGGGGGAAACAAAAGTGGTATCCCCACACCCTTCGGCCAGATCTATTTTGAAAAAGGCTATCTGGGAAAAAGTCTGGTTTTCGTAACAGCCCTGGGTATTATGCCAGCTACGGTTAACGGCAATCCTTCCCATGAAAAACGCACAACAAAAGGTGATCTGATCATCATGTGCGGAGGGCGCGTGGGCAAAGACGGCATCCACGGTGTCACTGCATCTTCCGAAGTGTTCAGCGAAAACACACCTGCTGGCCATGTCCAGATCGGTGATCCCTACACCCAGAAAAAAATGCACGACTTCATCCTGGACGCTCGAGATGAAGGAATCATCGTGTTTATCACCGACAACGGCGGCGGCGGTCTTTCATCCTCCATCGGCGAATCCGCTGAAATCAGCAACGGATGCCATGTGGAACTAGAAAAAGTGCCTTTGAAATACAACGGCCTTGACCAGTGGGAAATCTGGATTTCCGAATCCCAGGAACGCATGACCGTGGTGATCCAGCCTGAAAACCTTGACCGGTTCATGGAACTGTCAAAAAAACATGCCGTGGAAAGCTCGGTGATTGGAACCTACACCGATACAGGCAAACTCCATATCACCTACCATGGAAAGACCTGCGCTTACGTGAACATGGACCTTTTATCCGAAGGATTTCCCCAGTGGGAATTCGACGCTGAATGGCAGGCCCCGGAACGCCGAGGTCTGTTCGAACCGGTGACAAACGAGCCGAAAGATTACAACACCCTTATTCTTGATCTGTTGAACCGGCCCAACATCTGTTCCAAGGAATGGGTGACCCGGCAGTACGACCACGAGGTCCAGGGCGGCAGCGTGATCAAACCCCTTATGGGCAAAGAACGTGATGTGGCAAGTGATGCTTCGGTGGTGAGGCCGGTCCTCAGCTCCGAACGGGGGCTTGCTTTTTCACAAGCTCTTCTTCCAACCTATTCGGCCATTGACGCCTACCATATGACCACCTGCACCATCGACGAGGCGGTCCGCCGTCTGATCGCCGTGGGTGCTGACCCGGACCAGATCGGTGGTGTTGATAACTTTTGCTGGCCGGATATCCAGTTTCATCCTGAAAAAAATCCCGACGGCAAGTTCAAGGCTGCCCAGCTTGTACGATCCTGCCGGGCCTTGAAAGACATGTGTATGGCCTATGAAATCCCTCTTCTTTCAGGCAAGGACAGCATGTACGTGGACGGTCACCTCAAAGGCCGCTACGGCGAAACCCTGAAAGTTTCTGCTCTTGAAACCATGCAGTTCTCGGCCAGTGCCGTTGTCACCGATGTCAAACACTGTGTGAGTCTGGACGCCAAGATGGAAGGCGACCTTGTTTATATTGTCGGCGAAACAGCGGATCAGCTGGGTGGCTCCGAATACTACGAACATATTGGAAAAATCGGTCTCAATGTGCCCCAGGTTAACGCGGCCCATTTTATGCCCCGTTACCGTGCCATGGCCCGAGCCATTGAAACCGGTCTTGTGGCGTCGGTACATGGTGTTTACAGAGGCGGCCTTGCTGTTCATCTTCCCATGGTGGCTATTGCAGGGTGTTTTGGAATGACCATTCGCCTTGCCGATGTACTATGGGAAGGGGATACTGCAAAACGCCGTGACGACCGGATTCTTTTTTCCGAAACACCGGGACGGTTTATCGTCACCGTTGCCCCGAAAAACAAAATGTTATTCGAAAAACTCTTTTCGGCCATGGGCGCGAAACATGTGGGCGAAGTGACCAGGGAAAATGACCCTCTTGCCATCATTGGTAGCCAGGGTGAAGAGAAGGTCCGCCTGTCGGTCTCTTCCATGAAACATGCTTATAAAAAACGGTTTGGAGATGAGATATGAGTGATGTGAACGTACTTGTCCTGACAGGCTACGGACTTAACTGCGACCATGAGACAGCCCATGCTTTCCAGCTTGCCGGGGCCGTATCCACCCGGGTCCATATCAATGCATTGATAGCAGGCGAAGTGAAACTTGACGGCTTCCATATCTTGACCTTCGGCGGCGGTTTCAGCTGGGGAGATGACCACGGAGCCGGTGTTGTTCAGGCTGTACGCATGAAAACCCATCTGGGCAAGGCCATTGAGGCTTTTATTCAAAGCGGCAAACTGGTCATCGGCATCTGCAACGGTTTTCAGACCCTGGTGAACATGGGCCTTCTGCCTGGCTTTGACAACGATTACCGCTCCCGTCGTGTGGCCCTTATCCACAACGACTGCGGTAATTTCAGAGACGACTGGGTGGCGCTCAAGGTAAACGAGAAAAGCCCCTGCGTTTTCACTCAAGGTCTTGATGCCATGGAATACCCGATTCGTCACGGCGAAGGAAAATTCTACGCCGAAGCAGATGTGATCAAACGCCTCACCGATCAGAACCAGATCGCCTTGCGTTATGCCTTGAAAGACGGATCAACCGCAAACGGTAAATTCCCTGAAAACCCCAATGGTTCTGTGGACGATATCGCCGGAATCTGCGACGCCACAGGCCGCGTCTTCGGTCTTATGCCCCATCCCGAAGCCTACAGCCACCCCGTAAACCATCCGGCCTGGACCCGACAGAAAGAAGCAGCCATTCGAACCGGCATAATTCCCGATAATCCCGAAACCCCAGGCATCCGCCTTTTCAGAAACGGAGTGGATTACATCCGTAACAACATCCTGTAAATAGAATCGTTGCCCCAAAGATGCTCAGAAGCCGTAGGGCGGGCTATCGCCCGCCACATGACGGCGGGCAATAGCCCTGCTTATACCCGGTAGATTTATGCATAACAAGAATGCGTCAGACTCTCGTATCGTTTCTCAAACTCTGAACCATCGTTCGAGAGCATTGAGATGCAAACGTTGTCCCCTATTTTGGGTCGCAAGATTTGTTGCCTTGCAGACTTATGGGGTTTAAGCAGGGCGAAAGCACGCCCTGCGGCGTTGTTTCTGAAACAGAATGATGGTTGATTTATGAACATACTCTATCTCCTCAGCCAACTACCGGGCAGCACCGGAAGCGGCATTTACACCCGGGCGATGATCGATCAGGCAACCAAAGCCGGTCACCGATGCTCACTGGTGGCGGCCTGCTCTGCTTTAACCCCACCTGATGAGAGCGGAATAAAGGCTGATTACATCCATCTGGTCCAATTTGACCAAGAGCCCCTTTCTTTTCCCATCCCCGGCATGAGTGATGTAATGCCCTATCCCAGCAGCCGTTTCATGGATCTGGGACAATCTCAATTAGAGAATTATCAGAAGGTTTTTGAATGCGCTATCCGGGACGCTGTTGAGAAAACCAGGCCTGATATCATCCACAGCAACCATCTCTGGATCATGAGCGCCATGGTTCGCAGACTTTACCCGGATATTCCCCTGGTGGTGAGTTCCCACGGCACGGACCTGCGCCAGTTTCGAAACTGTCCCCATCTCCGGAATCTCCTGAACTGTATTCCGGATGTGGACGGGATATTTGCCCTCACTCGCGCACAGAAAACGGAGATTGCGGATCTTTACGGTGTGGATGAACAGAAAATCCATATTGTACCCAACGGATTTGATCCGGGCAACTTTTATCCGGGGCCAAAGCCTTCACCACCGCCTTTTAACCTGCTCTATGCCGGAAAACTCTCAGAGTCCAAAGGTGTTCATCTGCTTCTTGAAAGTCTGAATCATGAAAACCTACGCCATCTACCCATCCATCTTTATCTGGCAGGCTCAGGTTCCGGGTCAGATGAATCCCAATGTCATGCTCTTGCCCGCAATCTTCTGGGAAGGGTAACGTTCTGCGGTTCTCTTTCGCCCAGGAACCTTGGCGATATAATGAGAAAATCCCATATTTTTGTTCTGCCCACTTACTTTGAAGGACTGCCCCTGGTGATCATCGAGGCACTGGCCTCGGGCTGCCGTATTGTGGCAACTGACCTTCCGGGAATTCGTGAAATTGTTTCAGGGCTCCAAAGCGGCTGGGGACAGCTTATCGAACTGCCTCCCCTTGAAACAACCGACCGCCCTTACGATAAGGATCTTCCTCTGATACGAAACCGCCTTGCCCATGCTCTGGAATGCCAGATCCGTGAACACAGAGAAAAAAAATCTCCAATCCCTGATTTTTTCAACTGGCTCAAGGATAACTACAGCTGGGAACATGTGTTCAAACGTGTGGAAACGATTTACCGGAACATGACCTGAATCTGTATATGGATATTGTCAATATCAAGAGGCAATATGATTCGGATAATCAATTTGACCTCAGCCATGGAGAAGATTAAATTCGGTTTTCCATTGCGCTTATTCATATAATGCAGGACAGGTTTTATCCATGATAGCGGGTATGAAAACAGATATGATTCATGAAAAGGGTTCGGGTCGGATCAACGAAGACGCGATTTCTTTTAACGGAAACCTTTTCGGTGTTTTTGACGGAGCCACCAGCCTGACCCGGAGCATATACGAAAACGATAAAACCGGGGGCTTTCTGGCCTCGCGTATTGCACGGGACACATTTCTTTCAAACGACGGGCCGTTAAACGACCTTGCCCACAAAGCCAACACAGCCATTTACCAGAAAATGCTGGAGCAGGGTGTCAACCTTTCCGACAAAGCATCCCTGTGGAGCACAAGCTGTGCCGTGGTCCGAATCAGAAAAGATCATATCGAATGGGTCCAGGCCGGAGATTCCCTGCTGCTCCTCATCTACGAAGACGGAAGTTTCCATATTCCCATCACCGATTACGACCATGACCGGGAAACCCTTTCAATGTGGAAAAACATGGCCCAGTCAGCCGGTGAAAAGAAGATTTTCGACCTTTTAAAAGACCAGATCCGTAAAATCAGAGCTGAAATGAATGTGAACTACGGCGTTTTAAACGGTGAAGCCGATTACGCCCGTTTTCTCAATATCGGTAAAGTTCCAAGAGATCAAGTGAAACACATCCTGCTTTTTACCGACGGACTGTTTCTTCCATCCCTTCATCCTGAACAGGAACCGGATTTTCAAACTTTTGTCAATATTTTTCTTGCTGGCGGGTTAAAAGCCCTGCGGGACCATGTACGGGATATCGAACGGACAGATCCTGATTGCAAGACCTATCCCCGTTTTAAACCCCACGACGATATCGCGGCGGTTTCCATCTCATTTTAACTGTTGACTTGATCGGTTTCGTCATTAATGAAATAATCCGTGGATGATTGTATCTGAATCCAGAAAAAACAGGCTTGAATCGGTCAGCATACCTCCGCCACTTCTTGTGGTCATTGAAGATGTGGGATGGTGGAACGGGCACAGCCGCCCTGAGGTGAACCAGCCCTTTCGGACAGGTATGTCAAGACTGCATTGCCCGGAAGATTATTTAGCCATCATCCGGCTGGCGCGACATCTTAAAACCCAGATACTTGCCGGGTTTGTTCTCTGTGAATGGGACAGGACCGGAATTCTTCGCGAATTGCCCACGGCTACGTGGATGGGCTCACAATGGCCGGGTTGTATGGCGGGACACACGTATCAGCCTCAGGTTGTGTCTATTTTAAATGAGAATCCAGAGTATTTGCGCGTTGCCATGCACGGCGTTGGGCATGAATGCTGGCTTGACGGGGTTGCATCACGAAGCGAATTTCATGATGCGAACGGTGTCATGCGTGACAAAGATCAGGTGATCAAACATATCCGTATGTTCGCCAAGTTACACAAAGCAAGTGGAATAGAAACCCCGTTTCCACAGATATTTATTCCTCCTGCTCTCAAGCACAGTTTTGGCGATGGCGACCAAGGGTTTCAAAAGATCCTGTCTGATTTTGGTATCCGCCATGTGCTTACGGTGTTTGAAAAGGCGAAACAGTTCGCACCGCCCATGTCCCCCTTTGTAACACAGGAATGCGGTGTCACCCTCATCGAACGTGGACTTGCCCCGGTTTCATGGGATCATGTCGCAGCAAAACCGGAATTTCCATTCGACCATCCGATTATTCCCCTTCATTGGGCCAATATTCTTCACCCGGTTCCTGGAAAAAACGCTGAGGTGGTTGATCGTTGGGCAGAGTTTCTGGAAGACGGAGCCCTGCGGAATGGATATATCTTTCTTCCTGATGTTTTCGAGGCCATTTCCCAGATCATTTTTTATCAACTAACCCGCATTGAACTGATCAAAAATGGTGCAATTCTTGATATATCCGATGTGAAACGCATACTTTCAAATCAAACAAACCAGGGCTTTTACGTAAAACTTCCGCCTTCTGCCAAGATAAGAGATCAGGACGGTGTGATGGAACCGGCTGATCATATCCAGGAAGGACTGATCAGACTCATTCCGTCCCAATATTCCGAACAAATAGCGCTTTTTTTTGAATGAGAAACCTTGATGGCGTCGTAAAAAGTCGGGAATTCAGCATAAAACTCGTAGGGTGGGCTATCGCCCACCACAAATGGCGGGCGATAGCCCGCCCTAGGGATTTAGATGAATTTCCAGAGCCTTATCAAATATATTTTTTGATAATTGGAACAACATGACTGCCGATTCCCGTAAGCCACCCTCCACCCTCGTCATTCCGGGCGGCCTCCGTAAAGACAGGCCGTTTTAAACAGAGAAGGGCATGGAGGAACAACACCGTTTGATACCGAAGCCGACCCGGAATCCATGGTGGCTCAGCAACACAGCCTGAACGTGCTTTATACCCATTTCACATCCTTACCACCCGTATCACCCATGCTATAACCCCATTGTTTTGCTCGAAAATCCAAACATTCACACTTCATCGAGGGGAGAACCATGAACCGGACATTGGCACGGGTGGGGATTGCAGCAATCTGTTTACTGATCGTACTGACATTCTGTCTGACATTGGGAAAACTTTCGGCGGAAGAAAAGCAAAAGGAAAGACTGGTGCTTCTGCCGGTCCAGGGGGAAAATCTTCCTCAAACGGAACTGGACCTTTTCCAGGACGCCATCAAAGAGGGTTTCTCAAACACATACGAAATTTTCAGCGGCGAGCAGGTTCAGGCCAAACTCCAGAAATTTACTGTGAACTCCTGCACATCGGACGAATGCCTTGAAAAAATCGCCATCGCCTTCAACGGCCATCTGGTGGGGCGTGTTTTTGTGGACAGGGACGGAAAAGACACATTCCTCAGAATTCAGATCAAGGACGTTTATACCGACAAGGATGTCTATACCAAAACAAGCGGTTGCACCGGCTGCTCTAAAACCGAAATTATGCAAAAGCTGATTGCCTTGACCGGTGGTGGTTCGGCCTCTTCATCCGCGATCGAAATTGGGGTCGAAATTGGGGTCGGTCGAAATTGGGGTCGTCGAAATTGGGGTCGCCCATTAAAGGCCCGTGTCAAGAGAAAAAACACCTCTCTTATTCAAATCAAAAAGTTTTTTTGTTTGACTCATAACATCCACGATCTGACTCCGTTTGATACGTGTATTCGCACCTGTTATTTCATCATATAGGCTGGCGGAAAATGATCCGCACCAGTCACCCATCAGGATTCAGGCTTTGTGTGATCCAAGTGAAGAACCTTGAATCACACAGCCCTCTCCGCCATAAAGGCGGACCAGAAAATCTTCAGTGCCGTATCGTGTCTATTAGAAATTTCAAATCTTATGGTTTTTAACCAACCCTTTTAGGCTCACGACACAGGCGAATCACAGTA
>JBAZWJ010000027.1:0-72856 GCA_041660385.1 Desulfobacteraceae bacterium
CACACAAATGACATGGTTTCCCATTTCAGAAAAGCATGCCCCTGTTACCAGACCTACGTAACCTGTTCCAACAACTGTTATTTGCATTTTACCCTCAAGCTATAAATGTTACAAAATCAATTATTATCGAATGCACGGCCAAAAACTGCGCAACGGCATTCAACCTGAGCATGATTCTATTCTCGGTGAAATCATTTTCATCTGTATTAAAATTCAAATTTCTGAAGATGGACATGAGTCAATATGCCGTTCATCTCAAATATTTAATCGCACTTGATATTGACCTCAATACCTTTGTCTCTCCATGATTGGTTAGAAAAAATACTGGCTGTTCTTTTTTCTAAGGTATGGAAAAACTCAAATGAGTTCTTCAGATAACCTTGCAGCGACTGGTAGTAGCCCGCAATGCCTCCAGGCAGGTGCATGTGTGGGCAAACGATCAGGGTTTTGGATGGCATTGCTTATCCTGTGGTTCTAAATAGTGTCAGAAATTCTGCCGTAAGCTCCGGTTTGTATCGTCCGGAAAACCCTGGCCGGATTACCGGCAGCCAGACTGTGTGGCGGAACATTCCTGGTAACGACGGAACCGGCACCAATGACAGAGTGGTCACCGATTGAAATCCCGGGAAGTACGACAGCATTGGCACCGATAAAACAGCAGTCACCGATAAGGGTGGGTTTGGTTTTACTTCGGGTAAAGTCATGGCTCAGAACCACGGCTCCACGGGTAATAATGGTCTCTCGACCGATATAAATCAGTGTTGGCCGGGTTCTGTCGATAAAGGCACCCAGACTCACAATAGAACTTGGATGGAGATTAATGCCGACAATCTTACAGAGATAGAACCATCTCAACGGTCTCACGATATTTCTGAGGGTATTGCGCAAGGCTGTAACCATTTAAAAGTACCTAATTTCTAAGTCATTCAGAACGAAAACGTATGATTCGGGCAGGATTCCCACCAACAATGGCATAAGCCGGAATGTCTTTCGTCACAACGCTGCAAGCACCGATAACGGCACCATTCCCTATTCTTACGCCGGGGAGTATCACAGACCTTGCGCCTATCCACACATCGTCTCCGATTATGACGGAACGGGCTTCCGAACTGCCTTGCAAGGCCATTGGAACATCAACCCTGTCGAATCTGTGATTTCGTGTCACGATCAGTACATCCGGCCCCATCATGACATAATCGCCAATCGCAACCGGACCGTGAATCCTGCAATTCAGACCCAAACCAGAATAATTCCCGATGGAAAGCTTCGAACCGTCTCCAAAAAAAGCATTTTTTTCGATATTCATATGATGCCCGGACGATTTAAAAATCGGCGAACAAAAAACGACCCTGATTTTCTTGAAAAGGTATCCCATAAAGCCGGATGAGGGCGGCAAATAGCGTGCAAACCCATAATACAAACATAGGAAGAGATAACGTTTCATCATCGAATGAATCAGCCTCGCGATGCGGACGGGCAAAACATTCCGCGTATGAATCGGTACACATCGTCACCCTGGGATTTATAATCAAATAATCGTGTTGCGACCTTTCGTCCATTGGCCCCCATACGAAAAGCCTGAGCCGGGTCACTCAATAAATCCGTCACGACCTTTTCAATGGCATCACTGTCTCCCGCAGGAACAAGCATCGCATCCACTTTATCGGCAAGAAGTGACGGGATGTCCGAAACCGCCGAGGCAATCACGGGTTTTCCCGTTGCCAGATACTCACCAAGCTTGAAAGGGAAACCGGCATTGGCGTAACCGCTGTCTATTCGCGGTACACACAGAATATCAGCACGGCCCAGCTCAGCGTAATAATCGACATCATCAAGATAGCCCATATAAACAACTCGATCCCCGAAAGGCATGACGTTCACACGCTCATGGAGTTTTGCCATCATCTCATCCGTGTCTTTTCCGGTGAGTACAAGTTTGATGCGGTCATTCTTCGCGGCCAGCTTTTCAAACGCGTCAAGAAGCACCGGAACACCGTCCTTATGCCCGAAGCTTCCAGCATAAAACATGACCACCGGATCGGAGAAACGGGCAGGAGCCTCCGGGTATTGGGTGATGTCAACAGAAATGGGGAGGAGATGCAGGGGCATTCCTTTTCCTGAATACTTTCTTTGAAGATGAAGACTGATGACGATCAACCCATTAGCCAAGTTTTTCATCACCCGGTTCGCATATTGAATAAACCTGATTCTTATCCGGTGTTTTAAACTGCCGGATATATGGAGTGCCAGGTCATAGTCTTCAACGATATCGAAGACCAGTTTGAATCCGTTCTGTTTGGCATAGCGAAGCAGAAGAACGTTGTCATAGGTTACCGGACCATAAACATACAAAACATTGTAATCCCCGGTTTTGTATAATCGCCTGAGAGTCCTGCGGGACTTCATAAAAAGGACAGGCATCATCAGGGCCGCATTCAGTCCCAGAAGATCACCCCAGACCGTATGATAGGCTACACCTTCATAAACCCCGGAAAGAGGGTTGGCCCTGCTGGATTGCCTTAGCACCAGAACGGACACCAAAACATCGTCATGCAACCTGAGTCCGTTGATGACATGCCGCACACGCTTGGTGCCAGCCATACCTCGCGGATATGTGAATCCGCCCAAGAAAACGATATTCAATTTCCCCACCTGAGCAATTCAAAAAATCATTCGTGATTCGTTTATCTGTTTTCACTGACAACAACCGCCGGTATGCCTGCGGCGTACACATTTTCCGGCAACGATCGCGTGACGATACTGCCCGCTCCCACAACTGTATTTTCACCTATGGTCACACCTTTAAGCACAATCACATCAACCCCCAGCCAGACATTGTTGCCGATGCTCACAGGCGCATTCTCTCCGGCACGGCTGTCGTCGGTATGCCAGTCGGTATCTGTAATCAGCGTGTTAGCACCGCACCGCACATTGTCGCCCAGTGAAATGTTCAAAGCACAACCGATGACAGTCCCGCTGAAACCGCATCCATTGCCTATTCTGATTGTTGCATGATCGGCCAGGGTTGAAAGCTGGCAGGGTCGATTGATTCCGATAAGGTTGGAAGCGATTGAGGACCGAAACTTACAGCGTTCACCAACACTTATCCTGCTGTTGGGATGACGGTAAAAACGGGGTTGCCCATAAAAAACACAATGCCTGTCAAGTTCTATTCTCCACCACCATGAGTTTAACCTCACGAATAGAGTATGGATTCGAGCTGAAGCAGATAGTGTTGCATATCTGACGAAATGCGGAAGATTATCCCGGTTAACTTTCCTTAAAATCTTCATCTCATTATTATTATATAATTATTACAATTCATTATGAATAAATCTTTCAAAATAATCACGTAAAGACCAGAACAGAGTTTTTACATGTCTTGAGAACCTTGATTTCAAACTCATCCGTTTAAAATAATTCTTCCTGAAACTGATTTCCGGCCGTTCATCGGCAAAAACAAAAATGGGATGAGCAAGGGGAAATACCATGGATTCGGTTTTCAAATCGGAGAAAACGGGTTCTTTGCGTTTGGTATGCGTGGCGCTTTCATCATACCCGATGTTTTTAACAAAATTAGACTCAGGCACGATGCATAGACCATTCTGTGCGTAGCAGGCAAAATTCCACCAATAGTCCCAATTCACGCGACTGCCGCTCATAAATTCAATGAAAAGCTTCATCCAGTATCGCTGGTCCACAGGTTTTGGGAAATAGGAACGGATCATCTCAGGAAGATCCGCCGTATGATAGTGTTCTTTGGGGATGGAGTGGTAATGCCAGGCCCTTTTCCATGTGCCCCAGGCTCCGTAACATCTGAAATACCGGCTGAAATGATAACTGTATGGATGATTTTGATGATCGTATGGCGAAATGCTTGATATCTGCATCATTCGTTCATCATCACGGTAGCGCTCAAACAATTCGGCGCAAAACCTGAAAAAATCGGGGTGTGGAACAGCATCATCCTCAAAAATGATTCCATATTCAACGGACTCAAAAAACCATCCGATGGCAGAGGCCACATGGGGGTCGCAGCCCATATTGTCATCCAGGAACCGTGTGACGACTTCGCAAGGCCAGTCAATCTCATCAATGACGTTTCTGGCCTGGACGCATTGTGCCATGTCGTCCGGATGATTGTGCCGGGGACCATCAGCGGAAATAAACAGCTTTGCCGGTCTGACGTTTCGAAGAGCTTCCAGCAAGACGCGAAATTTATCAGGACGATTAAAAATTGCAATTAATACAGGAACATTCATTATGAATCCCTAAAAACGTTTAACAAGTCACAATCCATGGTTTTTTTGCCTGGAAGAGAGCCAGGCGAGAAAGAAACTGACGGCGACGGATATCATCTGCCCCAGAACGGAGAATACTGCCAGTTTATCCAGGGGCATTCCACCGGGGGTCTTCAAATTGATCCAGAGAATCCCACCGTAAACCAAAAAACCGGCCATCACGGAAAACCCGAAAGGCCAGGTTTTTTTTGCCACAATCAGAAGCTGTTTGGGCAGATCGATGACGGGTATCAGAGCAAGCCAGCACAGGCTTCGGAACACGGGGACACAATCCAGGTATTTGGGCAGAACCCATGCGATTAGAGGTTTGATGAAGATCAGTGAAATCAGGATCAGGGGGAGCATCATGGCTGTACCGGCCATGGTGCATTTGACGCAGTAGCGGAAGCTGACTTTCATGTTTTTCCCGCTCGAACCGTAGAGCATGGCGATGCGGGGATGAAAAACCTGGCTGATGGAACGGGCTACGGTTACAAGAGTTGCCGCCAGGGCTCCGGCAAAGGCGAAAAGACCAAGAGCCCTTTCGTTCATGGTCTGAAGAATGTACGTCCTCTCCACAGCAATCCAGAGGTTTGTTGATGTGTAAGTAAAAACCATCAGGGGTGCCCCAAAAGCCATCATTTTTAACAGAACGCCCCGGTTCAGGAGGGGCATTGGCTTGATGGGCCTTTTGACATGGGCGTAAACCGAGCTGATAATCTCCGGTGCCGAATAACGCAAACACAGGCCCAGGAACTGGTAAAAGACCACAAAAGGGAGAAGGAGAAGAGATGCCACCGATGACAGGATCGTCGCCTTGGACCACTGAACAAAATCCCCGCTGTTTCTGTAGGTGGTTCCCAGATAGAACATGTACAGGGTTGCGAATGAAACCAGAATCTGAGTCCCCCAGCCCAGGGCCGCGTTCCAGTCTCCCCGGATCGCCGAAACCATGCTGAGAACGGCGAAAACAACCGCGTGGACCGCAATGAGAACCAGGGTCCACCCCAGAGCGTTCCCTGCGTACAGAAAAGCTGTGGGCTGGTCTTCCTTTCCGATGAAATAGGGATACTGCCGGGCGAAGGAGGTGAACACACCCAGATGAAGAAAAAACATATAGCCTGGGAGAATGGTGAATTGGGTGTAGTAGCCCAGGGTTTCAGGGCCGATAAACCTTCCTTGAATGATGCTTCCCACAAATCTGAGGGCTGTGGCGAAAAGTCCGCTTGCCGCAAGGGAAAAAATGGAAATCAGGATCTGTCGGTTTGATTCTCCTGAAAAAAAGGCTTTAAACGATTTTTTCCATTTTGTAATCACAGTATAAAACATGCTTTCATTTCGTTACCCTCTCCCATAGCCGTCAGGCTAAGGCTTTATGGGAAATGTCCCAGGGTAGCGGCTTTCGCCGCAACCCTGGGCTTTATGCCGCAGCCCCGTTGGGGCAAGAAAAGAAAACTGATTTTTGCCTTTATTAGACGGTGAGCGTGCGTTCATGAATTGCCTTCATTTATTGAAATCACCAAGGGCTGTCTTAAGATAGGACAACGAATCTTCGACATGCTTCCGAAGTTTACAACCCACCGTTTCGTAATCAATTTCCGTATCAATTGCCGCTTGAATCGTTTCAGGCAAAAGATCGGTCAATTGACGACTCTGAAGATCGACCAGTTCCAGCAGGGTCTGTAAACGCGAATTGCTTATCGTGTGCGGGACTCCAAGGAACGGTTTCCGGAAAAGAATGGAAAAAACAGTTCCATGAAAGGAATTTGTGCAGACTATGGTCGCATGCTTGATCAAGCCAAGAAATTCACAGGGCCCGGCATCGAGAAGAACTTTGTCCGATAGTTTCAACCATCGGAAGTCGTAATGAAGGGGCAGCACGCACACAACAGGAAGTCCCGTCTGTTTGGCCATCTGCCGCACAAGTCGGTAAAAGCCCATGTTTTCACCGAGTTCCATGGGATATACCAGAATATAATCACTGGAAACACCGGGTTTTTCAAGGATGTCGTCGTATTCAGGTTCAGTAAGCAGAAGAGTGGGATCAAGAACCAGATGCGCCTCTCGTTCGGAAATCTCCTTGATGAGTTGTTGCCCCCGAATTTCTCGAATGGAAAGATGATGATATCGTTTCAGGTAACCGGCAATCCGTTCCGAATCATCAGACGGGATGTCCTTGACGCCGAAACTGGGTGCGTAGCTTACAAGCCGTGCTTTTTCCGGGGATACAAAACCGAGGTGGTAGATAACACCCATGTCCCTGTCGAGAAAACGAGGACGCCAGACCTGATCCGAACCGGTGATGAACACATCAAATGGCAGAGGTTCTTTTTCCATCTGATCAAGGCAGCTGTATTCAATATCAGACAAGGGAATTTGTTCGTGTATGAAACGGAGAAAGCGCTGGTCGTGCCGTTTGTTGGCAAGCCAGTTCAGCAGGTTGTATGCTTTGGTGACGTATGCCCCAGGGCGGCCAGCTCTTTCAGAAAGCCTGCCGTGACCGAGGTCCAGGGTGCAGTTGAGTGTTCTGCACGAATGGCCCATATCTCGAACAACCCGGTTCAGGGCATAGGCTTGGAGAACGGCTCCGTAGTTGAAATGATTGTGAATGGTTACAATACCAACATTCATATTACCAGCATCCTTGATGAAGTATACAGTTGATGAAAATCATTTCTTCCGGTTCAACACAAAACCGATGATTTTATCTCTGGGCAGAATGCCTAATACTGCGTCAATGTCCTTATGGGTCGTCGCCCCTTCCTCCACAACAATAAGTATCGCGTCCACCAGTGGTGCGAACGTCAAGGCGTCTGCCGACTGAAGGCAAGCGGGCACGTCAAAAAACACGGTTCTGTCGCTGTATCTTTGCTTCATTTCAGCCACAAGTGCCCCCATCTGCGGAGAACCCAGAAGTTCCGAACTGCCCTGGATGGATCGCCCTCCTGAGATCACGGTCATTTTTTCGATCCCAGGCCACACCATCACCTGGTTCATAACGTCCCCGTTGATGAGAATGTCAACAAGGCCTTTATCACCAGGAATGCCCATATACCGATAGATGGTCTGGTTTTTCAGGTCACAGTCAACGAGAAGTACCGTGTCGTCACAGGTTTTTGCCAGAGTCAGAGCAAGATTTATGGCTGTCACGGTTTTCCCAGCTCCGGACCCCGCACTTGTTATCATGATGGTGTTCCATCCTTTTTCGCGGGTCTTCTGTAGAATCTGGGCTCGGAGCTGGGTATAGTCTTCCAGAACATTCGAACCTGAAAACATGCACATGCACCTGTTCGCCTCCATTTGGCCGGAATCAGGTTCAAAGCGACGTGAATCAATATAAGAAGGAGCGTTCCATATTTCTGAAATATCCGAAACAATGCACTCCTGGCTCACGGCTTCTTTTGACGTGTTTTTTATCAAAGACAATAATCGATTCTTCATGTTTTCTCATTTTTCCTCATGTTAAAATGAATACTCAAGCTGGATCCTGTAGACATTCTTCCGCAATTGATAGCCCGATGATCTGTAATTGGTAAACACATAGGAACCCATGAGCGAAAGATCATCCATTAGCTGATAAGAAAAGCCTGGGGACAGACCGAACGTTTTTAAGCGCTCATCACCCGACGCATCCTTTTCATCACTTCTGTTCAAACGGTAAAAGCTTGTAATCCGGTACGTGAAATCATCTGAAAGACGTTTATTATAAGAGACATCAACGGACGTCCGATCCATTGATTGTGATTTCCCGGTTGAAGGTTGAAGGCTCTCATCAACGGTGAGCCGTATGGAGCTGTCCTCATTTTTAAAGACAAAACCTGTTTTACCGATAAAACCCCAGTTGGAGTAGCTGGTTTCATCGTAAATATAACTTGGAGGATTGGTACCCATGTCTATGCCCACAAGAACGTCATAGGCATATGTTGTGTAACGGGAACCCATATTACAGAAAAATGACAGCCTTTCGCCCACACTCCTGCTCATCCCCAGAGATGCATACACCTGCTCGACAGTGTTTGTGCCGTAATCATAAAACCCGTAACCTGAATTGAGATTGAAGATCGTCAATTCATTGATCTGGAATTCCATCCCGGCGGAAACACCCTTAGACGTCAAAGAGTAATCTCCAGAACCATCGTCATTCGAAGCAGTTGACTCATCGGTATAACTTACTGCCAATTCAGATGAAAAACGTTCGGAAAAACGTTGATTTATAGAGACATCACCCTTCATAAACTCATGTTTTTCTGTGTTAAGAAGCAGGCCTGTGGACGAAAGCCAGGTGTCGATGTTTGAATCCTCTCCTATGGAAAGGTTCATAGTGCACGTTGTATTTTCGTTAGAGATCCAGTCTATTCCGCTTTTCACAACCCAATCATCGTTGTTCAGATCATGATAATCCTCGTAGAAAGTCCGTGACCATTCTCCTGAAAGACGTGTTTTCAATCGATCAGAACTGTTTTTCAAGATGGCCTGCGTCATCAGGACCGTAGACCACCCTTCCTTCTCATTATCCTGATCGAAAAACAGATTGTCGGTAAATTCTTCCTTCAATCCCGCTTTCATTTTATATTCAAAATCATCTGAATGAGACATTCGTGGAATAATCAAGGATATCATGAGCAGTAAAGCCCAAGACCATGCCTTGAGGAAATGTGTCCGATGCAGGCAACTCGATAAGCAATGGATTGAGCCGTTGGCCCGATTCATAAAAACAATGATTTTCATTGGCATATTATTGGGGCAGGTATTCACTTAAAACAGGATTGAAATCCGTTATGAAATGACGCATTCTTTCTTCAGCGGCCTCTACGGTTTCTTCGGGATAAACCAGGGTGATAACCCGGACCAACGCCCCGTCAGACCTTTGTCGTGTCAACCCATCCCAAAAATTGAACGCTTTCATCTGAATCTCATTCGTGATGATTCTGCCCCTTGCCGGAAACCAGTAAAATGCAAGCTGCTTGATAGAATCTTTTTGAATAACAGCCCTGTTCACGGAAATCGTTGTCCCGTCATTCAACTTTATTTTTCCTTTTCCGGCCTGTTCAAATTCCCAGCCACCACCCCTGAGACATGACGAAGGGGAGTGAATCGACTCCCCTTTTCTCTGGCTTTCATAGTATGCAACGTAAAGATTGATCACCCGCCCATCATTGTTTTTATAGTCGGCCATAACATAATCCGTGAAATCCAGTTCATCCACAATACTCTGTTCCATGGGCTGAGGACTTCCCACCCATTGTGCCAGGTTGAGAGGAAAACTTGCAAAAGGCTTGTTCATGGGGACAGATTCACGGAATTCGAAACCATAGGCGATAGAAAGATTCGCCGCTAAAAAAATCACTGAAAAAACGAACTGCGGCCTCCTGTAAAGTGGTTTCTTTTCAATTATTATTTCAGCCCTCTTTCTATCGTCTGTGCCCATATCTTTTTCAAGATCCGCCCCTGAAATCATTTTGTCGGGGAAAAAGATTTTAAGAAGCCAGATTTCCAGGCCTATGGCCGCCAGGGTCATCATGAATATCAGCCAGCCCTCAAAGTCATGAAAAAACCCCTCAACCGCCTGTGTCCCGAATTGTTCCGAAAGAATACCTGACAAGGCGATTCTCAGGCTGTTACTGAATACGGTGAGCGGCGTTGAAGATAGAACGATGACCATCTTTTTCCACAACCTGGCTTTATAAAAATAAGCGATGAGGATGGAGAGAACGATCATGGGGAAAAGGTATCTGAGCCCACTGCATGCGTCAACAACCTGGAGCTTCGTAAAACCAAGGTCGATGATATTTCCTTCCCTGTATGCGCTGATTCCGTAAATCTGCATCATCATCACGCCTATTTTGGATGACAGAATTTTCAGCTGAAGTGTTATTCGATTGTTGATAAAAGCTGGAAATGGGAACATGGCCAGAGAAAACACAAGGGCGAATAGAATGATTCTTATCTTTTTCCAGCCCATGGTCGCATAACAAAGTCCAAAAACAACAAGCCAGAGAGATATGTAAAGCGTATAATACTCACCAGCCAGTTCACCGATCCAAAAAAGGCACATACCCAAAACGGCAACACCAACACCCGTCCAAGAAGGCTTAGACACTGTTCCAATAAGCAGACCGCGTTTCAACCAGATGAGATAGGCCACGATCACAGGAACGAGCATGCAGTGAGAATAATCACCAATAGTCCATCCCCGGAGAACAAGCCATTCGAGGGTGGAATAATACAACCCGACGAGCAAGAATCCATATATGGCGATTATAACAGCCCAGTCATACACTGATTTTTCATCTTTTAGAAAAGAAAGCATTTGTATTCCCTTGAATTTAAAAAACATTTCCATCACCACCGATAATCCATATTATTTCAAACATATGAAGGACATCCTTAATGATGATACCGGGATCATGATCATTCATGGGTCAGTTCACTCCTTGTGAAACGATCAGACCAGGAGTTGTTTCGAACAGAGCCGCATCCGGTGAGGGCAAGGCGCTTTCAGAGGATTTGCCATAAACGCTCAACAAAGCGATGATACTGTATGTTATTCCCCAGCTTTCCTTGAACATCCAGTTGATCGTACCGTACATAAATAACGCAACAAGCATACGGCCATCCATAACAGCATCCGCTTTGCTGAATACAATTTTCAAAATCATCACCAGACAGACTCCAAGAACAACAACCAGAAGGAAAAAACCCACCACACCCTGGCCTGCGAGTACCTCCAGGTAATAATTATGGACACGAGCGGAGCTCGTCCGTTTGTTGATCAGATCGGCTTTTGGAAAAATGTAACAGGACCCCACACCCAGAAAAGGCTTTTCCTGCCAGCGTTTGTATGCGTAATCATAAGCTGACACACGGCCGCTTGACATCTCTGAAAAGCTTTTGCCCACGCTCTGTTCCACACGTTGATCGATCAACCTGGAGAAATAACCTTCGACTCCGGGCAATACCGCCAGACTTGACAGAATCAGAATGACGAGAACACTGGTCCATACCACAATGCGGACGTTGATATACGGGTAGATAAAATAGATCCCACAAAGAAATGTGGCCAGAAACCGCGTCCTGGAATTTCCGAGAATCAGACCGAACAATGCCAGAATACAAAAAATGATCAACAGACCGGCGCTCATTTTCCGGTTGACGAGAAAGTATGCCAGCAGAAGGACAAGCAATCCTGACTCCCAAAAGACGGGCGGTGTGTTCAAAAAACGCATCAGGTGAAGTTCATAGAGCGAATGCCCGGCCAGCAAAAAAAAAACCGCCGCCACCGTCAAAAAAACATGCGTAAACATAAGCACATGGGCTGAAGAAACAAAGAAATGACGAATATCTTCTCTTTTTCTCACTAAAGTTGGGATAATTATAAGAAGAAAAAGGTTGGAGAGACCCCGCTGATAATTGGGGTTCAGCGAAAATAAAATGCTTTTCCCGTAAGAATCGGAATAAAAGACAGGGCTCATAAATGACCATGCGACAATAATTAAGGATAACCATACGGCGATCCCATAACGAAATTCAAACAGGGCGACAAAGACATCCTTGATGTGTTTCACGAAAAAAAACAACATAAGGGAGTAAGTGGGATAAAGAGTCACAAAAGGCTTCCACGAAGCGGACCAGAGAACCGTGGGGTAAAAACTCATCAGGGCCACGACCAGAAAAGGCCGGAACTGTGCAACAAGTATCAGCAGCACACTCATGACAAGCCAGCCCCAGAGGGATCCTTCGAGACTTAAAAAATTAACGTAGTTGTTTAGACTGAGTTCCATCAAAGCAAATATGTTTAAGCCCTTTGTCATAGTAACAATAAAAATGACGTCATGAGGTTAGATAGTACCCGAACGGAAACGGCATCTTTTGACCTGATACGGTGTTCTATCAGGGTTTCTTCCTCGTTAAATGTATAAGCCGCTTTAACCTGGCCAGACGACGATTCAAAGAGCCTGCAAATCTTTCGTAAAATCTCATGGGGACGTAGCAACAGTTGGCAGCTCTCCGGTAGTTATCCGATTCGATAAATCCAAAGGCAAGACGGCGTAATAGAGGAACGGAGTATACAGCCCCTCTAATTCTCCCGATTTCTTTAGACGCAGTGGAGTAATCGCTTTTCAGTATCCTGATATTCCGTTGCCGGACCAGACTCTGTACCAAATCTTTCCCTTTGGGGGTGTTGGCCAGCACCAGGGAGTCTCCCTTTTCGTGATGCCACTCTTCTGGAATGCCCCAGAAATCACCCAGAGTGATATCGCCTACCCTGGGAACATTCCCGAAAGGGCAGGTAAAACAGGTTTTCTGCAAAAAAAGATGATAAACCATGGCCGCTCTGAACCAGGAGTTCTGTCCGCATGTCTTCAGGTATTTTGAACCCGATTGATCAATGGCGCAGATTGTCTGCACAGATATTTCTTTATTGCGGAAAGAAAAGTGATTGATGTAGTCCCGACTGCCAAACCGAAAGTCAAGATAGGAGTGAAACGATGTGAGCGAAGGAACGCCATGACAGACAAGATCAACAAGTAGCATGTTGGCCCTTGCCTCGGCGGGAGCTGCCAGATCAAGGCCTGCGACCTGGCAGGGCGTACCGCAGAAAAGTACGGTTTTACCCTCTTTCGCAAGGTCTATGATTTCACGAAACAAACCTTCATGGATCAAACTTGGAATGTATTTTGACCCTTTCAGCGATGCAAGGCCGTCGATGTTGTCAATCAAGATATGCCTGGGCGTCCATCCTTCACCCCAGGCGCAGCCACATACCACGCCTGAATCGACCAGCACGCTTTTTGCCAGTTCGGAAAAAACGCCTCCTGAACTGCTGGCAAGATGATTGTCCTTGTCAGTGGACCAGGCAGCCATAATATCCGGCTCAGCCAGTTCCTTTTCTTCACAGTCAGCCGTGTGGTTTATCGGACAATACTTGAGACAGAGCATGCATTGGTTGCACGCTCCTTCAAGAACAGAAGGTCTGTAAAACCCCTCACTATTTAAAACCATGTGTATAGCCGTCTGTGGACAACCACTGGAACACGCCGAACACCCACAGCATTTATCGTCACCGATATGAATCAGGCTGGGGGCAGGCCTCGGAACGTTTTTAAAATTTTTGTCTCTCATGAACTATGGGCCTGTTTTAAAATAAAGTGGGCAAAATTGCGCTCAGATTTGGGTCAGGTCCGGCTGTGGCGATTTAAGATTCGGACAAATGACGAAGAAACCAACGATACGTCGATTCAATGCCATTTTCCAGTGATATCCGTGCTTTCCATCCCAGGTGTTCAAGACGGCTCACATTCAGAAGTTTCTTCATGGTTCCGTCAGGTTTGGATGTGTCGAATTCCAGGGTTCCTTTAAAACCCACCGTGTCACGGACAAGGTGCGCAAGATCCATGATTGTCAGGTCTATGCCTGTTCCCAGGTTGACAAAGCAGGGGGATGGATAGGCTGTGAGGTGTTTTTTCACATCGCTGTCCGGAAGGCTCATGGCAAACACGCTTCCGTCCGCCATATCATCCACATGGAGGAATTCCCGTCTGGGCGACCCGGTTCCCCAGATCATCACGCGTTTTGAGTCGTTCACTTTGGCTTCATGGAATTTCCTGATCAACGCGGGCAGAACATGGGACGACTCAAGGTCAAAGTTGTCATTGGGGCCGTAAAGGTTTGTGGGCATCACGGCAATGTATTGGGTCCCGTACTGGCGGTTATAAGCCTCACACATTTTTATCCCTGCGATTTTTGCGATGGCATAGGGCTCATTGGTGGGCTCAAGAACACCGGTTAAAAGGTGTTCCTCTTTCATGGGCTGGGGTGACTCTTTTGGATAAATGCATGATGAACCCAGAAATAAAAGGCGTTTGACGTCATTTTCATAGGCGGCATGGATGATGTTCGTCTGCATGACCAGATTGTCATGGATGAACTGGGCAGGCCAGGTGTTGTTGGCGTGAATCCCTCCCACACGGGCAGCCGCAAGAAAAACATAGTCCGGCAAATGGTTTTTGAAAAACCGGGCAACATCCGCCTGATTTCTCAGATCCAGCCTGAACATATCAACAGGCAGATCGGAATTCTCCCCTGGCTCGCGGGTATGGTAATTCCCCACAATATTTGTGAAGCCTTTATCAACAAGGTTTCTCACGATGGCGCTACCTACCATTCCTGACGCACCGGCAATAAAAATTCTGCTTGATTTATTCATTTCTTTTAAACACCTGAAATCCCGCCCTCTGGCAGAGTTCATCCCTTTTGGCTTCTTCAAGGTCGCTTAAGGTCATTTCCCGCACAAGTTCTTCAAAACTGATCCGGGGTTCCCATCCAAGATTTTTCTTGGCTTTGGATGGATCACCCAGCAGCGTTTCCACCTCGGTGGGCCTGAAATATCGGGGATCCACACGCACAATGGTTTTGCCGTTGGCCACGTTGACACCTTTTTCTTCGACGCCTTCACCTTCCCATCGCACGGACATGCCAAGTTCTTTGGCACAGAGTTCCACAAATTCTTTGACAGAATGCTGCTCGCCTGTTGCGATCACATAATCATCCGGCTCATCCTGCTGGAGCATCAGCCACTGCATTTCCACATAGTCTTTGGCGTGTCCCCAATCGCGAAGGGCGGCGAGGTTGCCCAGATAAAGGCAATCCTGCATCCCAAGGTAGATTCGGCAAAGGGCACGGGTGATTTTCCGTGTGACAAAGGTTTCCCCCCGGATAGGCGACTCGTGGTTGAAAAGGATTCCGTTGCAGCCATAAATTCCATAAGCTTCTCTGTAGTTGACCGTAATCCAGTAGGCATAAAGTTTGGCGCAGGCGTAAGGGGAACGGGGGTAAAAAGGCGTGGTTTCCGTCTGGGGAATTTCCTGGACTTTTCCGTAAAGCTCCGATGTGGACGCCTGATAGAACCGTGTTTTCTTTTCAAGGCCCAGAAGACGGATTCCTTCAAGAATACGCATGGTTCCAAGGGCATCCACGTCAGCCGTATACTCCGGGGATTCAAAAGAAACCTGGACATGGCTCTGGGCCGCCAGATTGTACACTTCATCCGGCTGCACCTGCTGAAGAATCCGGATCAGGTTGGTGGCATCCGTAAGATCCCCGTAATGCAGAGTCATTTTATGATTTGTTTCATGGGGATCTTTGTAAAGATGGTCAATGCGGTCCGTATTAAAGAGGGATGTCCGCCGTTTGATGCCATGGACATCGTATCCTTTTGAAAGCAGAAGCTCTGCAAGGTACGCTCCGTCCTGGCCTGTTATACCTGTTATCAATGCTCGTTTCATGTGTGAATATTTCTCTGGTGATAATTTGTATTTATACACAGCACGTATGCGTCAGTTTTTCGTAGGTCGGGTAGAGGAACGAAACCCGACAAATGTCCCGATCCTTAGACGAGTTTTCTCAAAAGTTTCGCCCAGAAGACATTGAGATCCATAATTAGAAAATGAAAGACAAGAAGCACGACAACAGGCGCGATGACGGCACCCATGGCAAGCGCCTGACGCCTTGATCTTATCCTTTCGAGATCATGCTTATTTCTTATGACAGAAATTTCACCGAGAACAGGAATCTTTGTAGCTTTAACCAGCGCGGACGGTTTATATATGGAATCGTTCAGGAATTCCAGAACAGCCACGATACCGATGCTGATACCCATACTCAGCACAAAACCTATCACGATAATAACGATCCGATTTGGTTTGAACGGTTTTTCGGGAAGACGGGGAGGGTCTATCAGAGTGAACCTTTCGCCTTTCTGGTCTTTTTCCAGTCCTGACGCAACTTTCGCTTCCATGTGCTTCTGCGTCAAATCGTTCAGTTTGCTGTCCATATTGGCCTGTTCCGACAAAAGCGCTTTATACTCCCCTTCAATCTGAGCGGATGATTCGATCCGTGATTCATAACCTGATTTTTTACGCTTCGCTTCCAGAATCTGCCTTTTCACAGAATCTATCTCGGATCGCAAACCTGAAAGCTGGGAGGTGATTGTGATATAGGCCGGATTGTCCGGGTGACGTCTGCGACTATCGGAAGAGGTTTTAACCGATTCAAGTTGTTTTGTCAGTTTTTGTATTTCGGATTTGGTGTTGATCACATCCGGGTATTCATCACTGAATCTGGATTTCAGAGCAACGAGATGAACCTTCAATTCTTCCAGCCGCCTTTGATCACTGTTGAATTCCACTTCAGGGGAAAGCATGGAAAGCTGAGTGATAAAATATTTTTCTTTTTCCGCCAGAATTTTCAGCTGCTCATTGAGCTGGTCCTGGTTTTTTTCCGTTGACTCGATCAGCTGGACATTCACGTTCATGAATTCAGGAAGCTTGATCATGTTTTTTTCTTTAAACACAGAGATCTTCCCATGCAGCTCGGTCAGAACGACTTTGACTTTGTTCATTTCATCTTCAAGAAACTGAGTTGTCTCTTCTGTTTTTCTTGTTCTTTCCTTGAGGTTTTCTTCTAAAAAAAGTGACGAAAGGGCGTTTGTCGTGACCATGACTTTTCTGGGATCTTTTCCTTCATACGTCAACTGGAACGCGATCATGGCTGCGGTGGCCCGGCCCGTTCGCCGATCCATGATTTCAGCGCTTATGGTGTTGACCTGTATGTTCTCACGCATGGTGTCCACAATTTCTTCCGTGGTTTTTTTGCTTCTCAGATCCGAATACAGTTCATGTTTGTTGATAAGTTCCAGAAGGTTCGTATGGCTCATGATCCGCTGTTTGATCATTTCAAGCCGTTGTTCGGCAAAGCTTGTGACGGTTGCCATGACGAAATCCTGCGGAATTTCCTGTTCTTCAATCAGAATGGTCGCTGAAGATCTGTAATAAGACGGAAGATAGAACGCCAGAACAAGGCAGATCGACATGATCGTTACGGCAGGAATAATAAGGGCCGCTTTTCTTCGTTTGATGATCGGAAGTATATCTCCGGGTTCAATGGGCGTGCTGCTCACAATAACACCTCGTTTGCGTGTTCATGATATTAAGCTGGCAATGGAATATGCCAATATTTACATAATTCCGATGGGTTGCGCTAAAGCTTCACCCATCTTACAGCATGTTATTTCATACACGCTGTATAGATAAAAAACGGCCTTGATCATCGTTCCGGCCATTGTCCATGTTAAGGAAACGGTGGCGGCTTCGTAATGTAGGGGCACGGCGAGCCGTGTCCTCGCTGGGCACGGCTCGCCGTGCCCCTACGCAATAAAGACCCATTTTGATTTAAAGGTCGGAAATGGCCGGAACGATGATCAATTATTAACCGGTTGACTCACTGAACGACAATAAGATCGCCCCGCTCAAGTCGGATATTCTGTTCCAGATTTATGCCTCTGGCCACATCGGTGTAGTTGAAATAAAAAATTTTCTCTGTGCCATCCACATTTCTGAAAATCCTGATTTCATCTTTATCGGCGAACGGATTGAGCCCTCTGGCCATAGTCAGGGCCTGCATCACGGTCACGTTTTCATGGATGGGGTATTGGCCAGGGGCATTCACCTTCCCGACCACATAGATCACCATGCTGTTCGACTGGAGAACCTGGACTGATAAAATGGCGCCGGGCATATACACCGACAGTTTTTCTTCCATGGTTTTTTTAAGCTCGTTGATCGTACTGCCTTTAGCCTTGATTTCCCCGATCAGGGGAAAGGTGATGTTGCCGTCCGGAAGTACGGAGGCTTGCCGGGACAACGCCTCTTCTTTCCAGGCGGAGATCATAAGAACATCACCGCAACCGATTCTGTAGCTCTGGCCAGGGGCGGGGGATTTCCTGAACTCAGCTGCGATATCCGGATTTTTCGCGGAGCAGGCCGCAATAAAGAGAACAACAAGCATCAAAAGAGTCTTTTTCATGGGTTTTTCATTATCCTTTGATTTTATCGAGAACCGTTTTCGCTTCCTTGCTTCCGCGATAGGTGAACTTGCTTTTCACGGCTTTTTCAAGATGGCTTTTCGCTTCTTTCATCTGCCCTTTTTTGTAAAGAATCATTCCCATGTGGTAATTCAATTCGGGGTTGTCAGGGTTCTTTTGAAAAATGCTGTTCAGCGTGGTCAATGCCTTTTCGTAGTCTCCCGATTTGTAGTAAAGCCAGCTCAGGGTATCTGAAACAGCCGGATCACCCGGCTTTTCTTTTAAAATGACCTCGATCATACCTGTGGCTTTTTTCAAATCATCGGGTGAGCTGGACGTCTCACTGATCAGATAAGCAAGATTGTTCGTCACAGAATAATTCTTAGGCTGCTTTTTCAGGATGGATTCATAAAAAGCTCTGGCCTTGGCATAATCTTTTCTGTTTTCATAAATCATACCAAGAGCCTGGATAGCCTCCGAGTTCTCAGGATTTCTTTCCATCGCATCTACAAGAACTTTTTCCGCCTGGTCGGGCCGGTTGGAATTGATATAAACACGTGCAATGCTGTTGGCAGGGACCGGCCATTTGGGATTTATCGCAAGGGCACTTTGATAAGCCTTGATCGCCTCATCATTTTTCCCAGATGCTTCGTAAACACCGCCCAGAAGATTCCGGTATATCAGTTCATTATGCTTTTTTCCTATCTGCTGTTCGCAAATTGCGGCAGCCTTTGCAAACTCTTTCCGGCTTGAGTATAGTTTCGTCAGGTTAGAAAGGATTTCAAAGGAATCCGGCATGGATTTCAAAGCAGATTCAAGTTCTTTAACTGCTTTGTCCATCTGTTTCGCTTCAATGTGGTGCTGGGCGATTTTGATATATCCCAGAGAGTTGCCCGGAAATGCTTTTTTGATACCCTGATAGGCTTCGAGTGACTTGGCTTTTTTGTCCCAGAGGCGATACATATCCCCAAGCCCGGCTTTCAACTCCACGTCTTTGGGATTCCGGGTTATCAGTTCCTTCAATTCAGATTCGGCAGAAACAAAATCTTTGTTCATCAGATTGAAGTTGATCAGCTCTTTTTTCAACAAAACGGAATCCGGTAGATTTTTAATCCCGTTCTTGATGGCATCCATGGCCAGAAGTTTTTCATTGTTCATCATGTGGGCCTTGGCAAGATACCCGTAAGCATCTTCTCTTAACGGGTTCTGAGATATGACTGACCGGAAAGAGGAAACAGCGTCCGCTGGCCGGTTATTCGATAGACTGATCAGGCCGGATGTATAAAGAGCATCCAGGTTTTTTGGACTTTCACTTAAAATGTCGTCCACATATTTTTTTGCCTGATCAATCCTGTTCATGGACAGGTTAAGCGTCGCCATTGCATTTTTCGTTTTCAAGATACCGGGTGCCGATTTTTTCTTATCAAAAGACAAACTTTCATTTAAAAGGTCCAGAGCCTTGTCTTTCTTATTTTCTGCCGAAAATATCTCTGCAAGCGCAAGATGAATATCGTAGCTTTTTTCGATTTTCCCCTTGCCCTGAAGCAGGATTTTTTTGGCATCATCAACACGGTTACGGCCCAGATAGTACCTGGCTATGCGAATGTAAAGAACCTCCTGATTGTCTTCTTTATCTTTATTATCATTGAGAATGGACATGATGACCGATTCGGCTTCTTTGGTTTTTCCAATCTTGAGGTAGGCATCACCCAGATTAAAACGGTGATTTTCCTCTTTTGGCTCAATCTCAATCATGGTTTTCAAAAGAGGAATAAGTTCTTCATGACGTTTGGACGACGCATATAAACGGGCAAGGGCCGTATGAAGGGAGACTGATTTCGGATTTGCGGCGATTCCTTTTTTTATAATTCCCTCGGCATCGGCCGGTTTGCCGTTGTTGCTGATGATGGCCGCATAGAGGATGAAAAACTCAGGTTCCGTGCATTTCCGTTCTTCAAGTTTTTTAAGAAGGACAGTCGCTTCATCTGTTTTTTTCTGGGCGATCTGCACCGCCACTTCCAGCAGAGCTGCCCCCACGTGATCTTTCTGACCGGCAAGAATAAGTTGCGCTTTTTCAAGTGATTTGTCGTAGAGTTTTGCCGCAAGAAATAATCGGCCCAGCTCCAGTTGAGCCGCCCAGAGCTGGGGATTCAATTCCACGGCTTTGGACAATCTCCCCAGGGTTTCCTTATAATTGCTGTCCTTGAGTTCTGTCATACCCAGAAGATAATGCGCATCTGCGTATTTGGGGTCGATCTGGATGGCATTCTTGAATTCGATCTTCGCCATGGCATAATCGGCATTTTCATACAGGGCTTTCCCTTTGTTGTAGAACTTCAACTTTTTCTCTTCCGGCCCGGCGCAGGAGCACATCGGAGCCATAATAAGACATAAAGCAATCAGAGGGACCCAGGTCTTTTTCATTGAAACGTTCATCTTTTTCTCCAGATAAAATTCGTTATTTTTTTCATTAGAAAATCATTCCTGCGCTTCGAGCAAACAGAAGGATAAACATGATCACAGTGGCCCTGTTGATAAAACGACTTTTACCCCTGAGCTCACCCATCACCACCTCATATGCGAACAGCATCACGATGATATGGACCGACAGAGTCATGAGGTTGAGGCCGTCAATTTCAAGGCCCACCAGAACAGGTAAACCCAGGGAAATAAAAAGGATGATAAAATCAAGAGGTGTTGTTCTGAATCCTTTTTTTCTTCGTGTGAATTTCAAGGTCATCACCATAAAAAAAGCGATCAGACCAAAAGCCACGTTATAGACAACTCTTGAAACATCTCCCATCCAGATGGCAGCGTCCGATTCGATGGCGTATAAAACAAAAGGAACGGTCGCATAAAAACACAGCCGGAACACCATGTGACTCCAGTCGTTTTTAACAATGGAAATCACACCCATTGAACAAAGGAGAGCTGCAAGGACGGGCAGTGAATAATCGGGAATGGACCGGAATGCCATACAGGAGACAATGAGGAGAGCTGCAAATCCGTATGTCAGACAGGGGAATGAAATCCTGATGGGCAGCTGATGATCCCTTATCCTGCGGAACGTGCCTTTGAGTTTCACTTCGTAATAATCGCCATGTTTAGCTGTCCAGCCTGTTTTCCGGGCGTAGTGGAAAAAACCCAGAATCCCTGTTGAGAACGTCAGGTACATTCCAAGGAGAATCCATTCGGAATGAAATCTCAAAACAAAGGCCGAAGAAACAAGAAGCGCCTGGAGCACATAAACCGCAAACACGGCTTCCGAGTGATTAAAGCCCAGCTCCATCAAGCGATGGTGAAAATGTGTTTTATCTGCTTTGAAGGGCGATTTACCGTGGAGTATCCGGCCCATCATCACACTCAGCGTATCAAGAATGGGAAAACCAAGAAGAATAAGGGGAAACAGTGGGCTTATCGTACCGCTGCCCTGACTGACATGAATGGACAGAGTGATGGCAAGAAATCCTAAAAGCTGACTGCCCGTGTCACCCATGAAAATACTGGCAGGATGGGTGTTGAATCTTAAAAAACCGAACACCGCGCCGATCACAGCCAGACAGAGTACGGATACGGCTGTCATGCCCATGGTAAACGCCAGCCAGGACATACATAAAAAGGAAAGGATCACAATGCCGCCAGCAAGTCCATCAAGTCCATCCGAAAGATTAATGGCATTGGTCACCCCGACGATCACCACAAGGGTAAGGGGGATTGCCACATAGGAAGGTAGAGCCGCAACCGATGGCAGAAGATCACCCACAACCGCGATGTTCACCCCGCCTTTTCCAACAACAATGCACGCTGCAAGGATCTGTCCGAAAAATTTTGCGCCGTAACCCAGATCCCTGGCATCATCTAAAAAACCGAAAACCACGATCACCGAAGACCCTACAATGATGGACATAACCACAGCGTCGGACAGATGCCACACCATAGGCGGAAAAAGAATGCCGAAGGCCATGGCAAGTCCGCCGATTTTCGGAACCGGCTGACTGTGAATCTTCCGGTCATTCGGCACATCCACCACGTGGAGAACCCCGGCCATACTCTTGAATATCGGAATCAGAGAAATGGTAAGAAAGAGTGACATCAGCAGAGTCGATAAATAGATCATATTAACCATGGTTCACTTGTATTAAACGCATAATAATGATCAGCACATTGTAAATACAGCTCCGCCCGGTCGATTACACAACCTGACTGGGCCAGAAACGGACGTGTGTTGTATATCACGTGTTTCATTAAGTAATTATTATCTGCGGGTTAGGATTCTGTTACAGGGGTTTCTTTTATTTTTAATGTTCTTTTAATATTCCCTTAACCTGATCCAAACATATCAATTCTATATACTTCATCCAGTGGCCTGTATTTTCGCCAACAGTGGCCTGTAATTGCGCCAGACAACAAGCGCCTGAAATAATTTATAATATTAATAAGCTGCCAGCTTTGACACCCGGTGTACAACAAAACATACGCCGGGAACAAAGGGGTTCAGCGCACCATTGACACCACTATCACCATGAGGATGCCAGACATGAAACAGATCTCCGTTTTATTTATTGCTTTGATCACTTTTTTACAGATGGGTTCCGACGCTTTCGCGTATTACATGGAAGTGGATTCCCTTTCCATGAACAGAGTGGGTTCCACCCTCCAATGCCAAACCGGAAACAACCGTTATCTGATCCAGGAATTTTTAGTTACCAACACAGGCAGTACCGATCTTTATGACGTAGGCGTTGCGTTTACGTTCATGTATTCCGGTGGATGGGGTTTCGAGTACGATGGAGCCAGCCACACCTGGCAGAGGGAAATCGTTTTCGACGGACAATCCTACGGTACGCACTCCCTTGAGGTGTTCACCCAGTGCCCCTTTGACACCACTTCCCAGCAAACATACCTGTCTCTTTCACGGGACAACACCAACCTCAGTCTTTGCGGATTCGCATCAAACAGAAGCACGGACATTCCCCTGCTTCTAGATGAAACGGATGAGATCCCCGTGTTCTGGCTTGGTGATCTTTCTGCTGGTGAAAGCGCTTCATTTGCCTGGTTCGCCATTCAAGGCCCTTACATCAGCCCGGCCTCAAATTCAGCCTGGAGTTTCAACCTCCAGAACGGCTTTGTGGCGGATTCACGCACGACTGTTCCCCTTGTAGGAAGCATCTGGTTTCTTCTGGGCGGCCTTGTTGCTTTACGTAAAAAACGAAAAATGTCCGTATTGAAATAACATCCTTTTTTGGGACTTTTCCCGAAACCAGGAATGACAATCGGCAGCTAACGGAGGATGGTTATGTCTGGCCCTAATATTGCGGTGAAAATGGAAGATCATATTAAAAAAAAGGACTCCCATGTCCGGAAACTTGAGCGACTCCTGGAGTATCTGGAGTCCTCTAAAGAAAAGAAGTTTACCGGATATATAAAAATCAATTTCAGTCAGGGAGTGATCGGTCGTATCGAAAAATTTGAGGAAATACTGAAATAATGAAAAGAAGGGATGCCCCGTTTTTTCGTCATTTCGTATAACAGGAGAGAGGAAAACAATGAACAATTTTAAACTCACCCTATGGGTAATATTAGGGTTATTTCTATTTTCAGGCAATGCTGCCGCATATTTTGAAACTGGTACAGAAGGAAGTCTTGTTTTAAGCATCTATAATAAGGATAACAACGAAGTCGCCATCGACCTGGGCCATATCAACGATGTCATCGGCCTTCAGAACACCATCGTGGCTCCGACCGGTTCATGGAACATTGATATGTTCTCAGGTCTTACCCTGGCTGATTTGGACGGAGCCGTTCGTGGCTCTAACTATACCACTGGTAGCGTGCAAAGTTACAGCTTGTTCTTTGGCCTGAACTCTCCGGACACCCCTGAGATATTTTCAACAAAAGCATTTGGCATATTTAACAACGCCAATAATTTGTGTTTGGGTACAGACCAAGACTTCGCCAACGGAACGTCCGTAGCGCTTCTTCCTTCATCCGATGACAACTCCTATTACATGAGAATGGTCGGAAAACAGGCGGATGTCAAAGGCAGATACGCTGGATTGATCTTACCAGCAAATGAAGAAACAGAAGCAGACATGAGTCTTCTTGAGACCCAGGGTTATGTTGATCTTTTCTTGTTCAACTACTTAAGAGTACTGTCAACAGACACAACCATCAATCCTACTGCCCCCGTTGCACTTATCCGTATGATGGCAGACGGTAGCGTGGTCATGAACCCCACCATACAGTCTAATGAAATCGTGGTGGTGGCCAGTGCCAGCCCCGCAGTTGTCAATGAAGGAGCAACTGTCACCCTCGACGGCTCCCAGACCCACGCTGAACTGGAAGACATCCCGCTCACCTATACCTGGACCCAGATTGATCAGGAGGGCAGCCCGGACGTTGAACTTACTGGCGACAGCGATTCCCCAAACTGGACCTTCACAGCACCTTCCATTGATGTGGAACATGTCATCCTTGTTTTTGTTCTTACAGTCAAAGACACCCTTGGCCATGTGGCCAGCTCCGAACAGGTTTCTGTCACAATCAACAAGGCTAATGTCAGCTCTCCTCCGGTGGCTGTGGCCTCTGCATCACAGACCTCCATTGTTGAAATTCCGGGCGGAACAGTACCTTTGACCCTTACGGGATCAGGCTCATCCGATCCCGACAACGACATCACATCCTATATGTGGACTTGCGAAGGCCCGCTCAATGTGGTGATCAACAATGGCGATGTCACACAACCGGACAGAAATATCACCATTCCCGATGTGGGTTTTGGCGGTGCTGAACTCACGTTCACCCTCACCGTTACCGACAGTCAAGGCAATCACGCTACATCCATTGTCATCGTGACTGTAAGCAATGTGAACAGAACACCCCATATTGAAATAACGGCTCCCGATACCGTGGGCGGCGGTACGGAATTCATTTTGAACGCCCTTGCAAGCACCGACCCTGACGGTTCCGTAAGCAGCGAGTTCACCTCGGTGATCTGGACCCAGCTTGATGTCACGGACGAAAACCGTGCAACATTGTTTGACAACACCAACCCTCTGGCCCCTGTTTTTCTTGCTCCGGAACTGGGCTTCAATGAAACTCTCACCCTGTTGTTCCAATTGACGGTTGAAGACAGAGGCGGCATCACGCCCTACACACAAACGGTTCAGGTTAATGTCAATTTCGTCAACCATCAGCCTTTGGCCGATATTGCATGTACAGGACTGGAAATCTGCCCTGAAGTATACCCGGTCGGCAGTCTCCTCGCCCTTGACAGCGATAACAGTATGGATATGGACGGACAAGATGATATTGTCAGCCGTCACTGGACCCTTGATCTCAAACCCGAGGGAGAACAGACAACTCTCGATATGACCGGCGGAAACATCAGCATCGCCACGCCGTCAACACCCGGTAATTACCGCATCACCCTCACCGTGACGGACAGGTCTTCCTCCTCCCATTCGGTGAGCTACAATTTCAGGGTTGAAAGTGAAAGCGCGCATGCTCCGGTGGCCCAGATCGTTTCCGACAGCAGTGTTTTCGAAACAACGGCCCTTGTTCTTGACGGATCATCCAGTTCGGATCAGGAAGGGATGGAAGATATCGCCTCCGCTGTCTGGACATTCTCTCAGATCACCCACACCGATCATCCCGTGACCCTTTCCTTTGTCAACAGTTCACCCCTTGCGGCTTCATTCACAGCGCCCATGGTGTCAGCGGACACAGAGGTGGACATCACCCTCACCCTCACAGACAGAACAGGGCTGCAATCTTCGGCTGTTAAAAGGATAACCATCCGTAATAACAACGTTCCCACAGCCCCATCTGTCAACAGCCCAAGATACACCTCCGGTTCGTATTCCTCAACAAACGGAGAAGTCAAAACCCTTTATCCCATTCTGTCTGTCAACAACGCTTCGGACAGTGACGGCCAAACCCTGACCTACCGGTTCAGGCTGGCCACCAATCCCTCCATGACCGATATTGTGGCGGAGCGGACTGGAATAGCTCAAGGGACCAACATCACAAGCTGGCAGGTTCAAAGCAATGACTTCGTTGGTTCAGAACATTCCCTCAACGACGAAACCCTTTATTTCTTCCAGGCATCAGCCTCAGATGGTCTGTCATCCGAAAATGACAGAATATGGTCCGAAGCAGCTCCGTTCTTTGTGAATCTGACCAATGACGCCCCTACCCTGCCCGGTGTGGTTTATCCCCAGAACTTCGCCACCGTGGATTCAAGGAAACCTTATTTCCTTCTGACCAATGCCACGGACAAAGATCAGGACACTCTGGTATACGAATTCCAGATTTTCCGATACGACGGCAACATCCGTGGTGAACTTGTGGCCAGCACCGGTACTCTGCCTGTGGCCCAGGGCCATGTGGCTGTTGACGATCAGGGTCACCCATTGAGCAACCCGTCTCATAATGAAACATCCTGGAAACCTGATGTCACCCTTGATGACAATGCCACCTATCTCTGGCGTGTACGCACCCAGGATGTGAACAGCGACGAACCTTCAGTTGACCGTAACTGGCGTGAACTCGTCCTCACGGTCAACACAGAAAACGACAGCCCTCTGGCACCTGTGGTTCTTAGCCCGGCTTTCAAATCACGGGTCATGACCAGAAATCCTCGACTCACCGTGGAAAACGTGGTTGATCCGGACCCGTCAGACAGCCACACATATTACTTTGAAGTCGTGGAAAAAAATTCATCCTGCGAATGTGACGAGACCCTTTTCCCGGCCTGTGAAGAACTGGGAACCTGCACGATTTTCCAGTCTCCTGCGGTGGCGGAAGGCACAGTGGATCCCGAACTTCCGGGCAGTCAGAGTCTGAATCTGGTGTTCGCTTCGGACACCCTTTCAGGCGATAGTTCCGACTGGGAAATCCCTGCGAGCGGGGAAACCACATCGTGGACTGTTCCCATGCGCTACCCCGGCCTTCCTTTAAGTGACAACACCCTTTACTGCTGGCGTGTCAGAGCCCTTGACTCTGCCCTGCTGGCCGGTTCCTGGGTTTACAGCGAGTTTTTTGTAAATCTGATCAATGATGCTCCGGATGCGCCTGAAATACTCCAGCCTCAGGATCTGAGCAGAGTCATTGATTCGAGACCTGTCCTTTCTGTATACCCGGCCTTTGACCCGGATGGAGATTCCCTCTCCTACCGCTTTGAGCTCTACGATAATCCCCAGAGCCAGAGCCCCATATATGCAGCCTCTGTAGATGCTTGCGGCTGGCGGATTCCCGAATACCTCACCGAAGGTATGGAATATTACTGGCGTGTTCAGGCATCAGACCAGAACACCACCGGTCCATGGTCTTCGTTGGTTTCATTCCGCTATTACTCTGCCTATCCGCCTGCACCCCGGACAAACAGTCCTGTGCACGGAGGGGTGGTCAACTCACTCACTCCGACCCTTTCCATTCTGAACCCTGATGATATGGATACGGAAAACATCACATACGAGTTCGAATTATACGCAGACAGAAACCTCAGCAGTATCGTGGCCTATGCCTCAATCAACCAGGGCGAAGGCCTAACCCAGTGGACGATTTCTTCCGCTTCCACACATTGGGCCTCAACTTACCCCGCAAAAAAACTTCTGGAAGACACGGACTATTACTGGCGTGCAAGAACCACAGTCGGTTCGGACCAGAGCAGCTGGACATCCACGTCCCGTTTCACGGCAAACACCGAAGCCCAGGTCCATGACGTGGTGGTGGAAGCGTCCCAGTCGGTATCCGCTTCAGCGAATACCGAGCAGGTTATCTCCGTGACGAACACGTCAAGCCTGATCCATGGCCTCCGCCTCGTGTTTCCGCCCGAATCGGTTACAACGGACGAAACCCTGACCATCGGTTACATTCTTGAACTGGCTCTGCCCGAAAACTTCGTGAAACTATTTCCGGCCCTTGAATTCAGCCCTTCCGGAACTTTGTTTGACAAAGAAGCAGAACTGACCCTGCCCTGGACACCCGACGTTCTCCCATCAGGTATTCTTGAAAATGCATCATCGATTGATCTTTACCTCTTCGATGACGAGGCACAGGCCTGGGAACTCCTTCATCAGATTCCTATCGCCAGCATAACCGGCGATACTCTGACATTTAAAATCCCGCACTTCTCGACTTACGCTGTGGGAATCACAACAAAGGCTGCTGAGCCAGATCCTGCCTCTGACGGCGGAGGTAGCTCAGGTTGCTTCATCTCATCCCTCTTCTAACACCCTTGGAGGATTCTTTGACTTACGGTCGAAGAATCCTCCAAAGGGCCCCTTCTGCATGGATGACAGATGGGAATATGCATCGTTCTTTCCCTCTCTCTTGGTACGATTCACTACTTGACCATCTTCATCTTTGTATCTGCAGGGACGGGTTCCAAGCCCGCCCCTGCTTTCTTTTTGCATTCGTTCACGGACTGGGGGAAGAAGGATACTTTGGAAAAACTAAAGAAAAACACATTTGACCCTTATATATCTTTAACATCCGGCATCTAATCTCTTTATCGTTAATTCAACGTAACCTGTTTAAAAAGGAGATCCTTATGTTTGAGATGAAAAATAGTTCATACGCAACATGTGAAAACGATCATTACTTGAATCAATGCCAAATGGAATACTTTAGAGAAAAACTGCATACGCTTCGAGAGGAACTGAAACAATCAAACCGCAGGAACCTGTGGGCAATAGATGAAACTGAGACTATGCCCATTGAGGAGATGGAACGAGTCTCCCTGTCATTTAACAGAGATATCGAAATCCAACATAAGGTCAGGAACTGGAATCTGCTTCAGAAAATTGATCAAGCCCTTGAGCGAATCAACAACGGCACATACGGCTATTGTGAAGCAACCGAAGAGCCAATCGGAATCCATCGGCTTGAGGCAAACCCTGTTACAACCTTCTGTTTTGATGTTCAGAACAGTTTTGAAATGCTTGCACAGCAAACAAATAGAATGTTGTATTAAACAGACTATCAAAGGGCTGGTTTCAGGCCAGCCCTGACCAGCCATCTCCGAAATCCATAACAAGTAATATAGAATCAATACCGTTTCCTTCTGTTTTTTTACAGGATGACCTCTGGAGGTCGGGCTCTCGCCCTGCTTATACCCGATAGATTTATGCATAGCAAGAATGCGTCAGACTCTCGTAGGTCGGGTAGAGGAACGAAACCAGACAAATGAACCGATCCTTATAATAATCGGACGTTTATTCTGTATCAGTGATCAACTTTGAATAGAATAAAACCGTTGTTTCAATGGCCACCACCCGTCGGATTTCGTTCCTCTATCCGACTACTCGTTTCTCAAATAAGGATGTCGTCATTATACCTATGGCCATCGCTATCGGGGGTAGTGGGGTTAGTCCCATAGGAATACTCCTGAAGGGCTTAGGGGTTTAGGGGACAGGTCAATTATTCATTTAAATTGAATTTCTTTGGACACCGTTGTAGAAATACATTATTTGCCTGTCCCTGTTTTCGTTCCTGTTTTCGTTTAAGCTTCATCCAGAACCGAACGAACCACTCGGGCGAATGTCTGCTTGATGATGGGTTTCATCAAAAAAGCCCGGATGCCCATATCCGCCGCTTCGGATTCGTTCATGGTATTGCTGAACCCCGTGCAGAGAATTACGGGGATGTCCGCCCGGCAGGCCAGAACATGTTTGACCAGCACATCGCCGGTCATGTGGGGCATGGTCTGATCGGTGATCAGAAGATCAAAAGAATTGGGTGCCTGTTTGAATAATTCCAGGGCTTCCACGCTGTCTTTCCGGGTCGTCACCTGATAACCCAGGCTCTCAAGAATTTCCTTCCCCACATCAATAATGAAGTCTTCGTCATCCACCAGCAGCACCCGCTCGTTTCCCGGGTACAACTCTTGACTCCTTTCTGGTTCCTTGTTCAGTGCCATTTCATGGCGAGGTAGCAGGATCTTGAACTCGGTCCCTTTGCCTGGTTCACTATAGACGTGGATGGCTCCTCCCAGCTGTTTGACAATACCGTGAACCACGGACATACCCATGCCCGTTCCTTCGTTCTGTTTTTTGGTGGTGAAAAAGGGCTCGAATATCCGGTCAAGTACTTTGCGGTTCATACCACATCCAGTGTCCGAAACGACCATGCAGAGGTAACTTCCCGGTGAAAGATTAATGAAGTTTTTTGCCGAATCTTCATCGAGTTCAAGCCGATCCATATGCACGGACAAGGTGCCTCCCGTTTCTTTCATGGCGTGTGATGCGTTGGCGCAGAGGTTCATAACGATTTGATGAATCTGGCTGGGATCGGCTAAGATCACATCGTTTTTGGTAAGGATATTCTCTCTGATCTTAATACTGGCGGGGATGGTGGCACGGATCAACCTCAGAGCCTCTTTGATGATGGGACTCATCAGAATAGCCGACTTCTCCTGTGGGTTCTGACGGCTGAAGGTCAGAATCTGATCCACCAATTGCTTGGCGCGAAGACAGGCTGAAAAAATCCGGTTCATCCTCCGCTCCAGATTGCTTCCCTTGTCCGCCTCGAACAGGGTCATTTCTGTGTATCCCATGATTCCTGCCAGAATATTATTGAAATCATGGGCAATGCCTCCGGCAAGTGTTCCGATGGCCTGAATTTTCTGAGACTGCTGCAATTTGTTCTGAAGCTGCTCCTCAACAGACACGTCACGCAGCATAAACAGACGGCTGATGACGGCCCCCTCCTGGTCGCAGATGGGTGAAATGGCCGTTTCCGTTCTGACAAAATCGCCATTCTTTCGTCGGCATGTGACCCGACCTCGCCAGGTCGGGCTCTGCCTGGCAATGGAAGGATGTTGACCGTCCTCCGGTGTTTCTGGGGCCCGTGTCCATAAAAAATCCGGTTTCAGGCCCAATACCTCAAAGGTCGAGTAACCGGTGATTTTTTCAAAAGCCGGATTTACATAATTGATCAGGCCATTCTGTGAGGTGATAAAAATTCCCTCGGAGGATTGCTCCATGGCTGTGGCAAGCTGGTTTTTTTCATGTGCTTCCCGTTTCTGGTCGGTCAGGTCCGTTATCGAAGCGATTCCTTCCTGAGTACCGGCAATGATGCTGATCCGGACGAGAATGTTTTTGACCTGACCCTGGGCGTCACAAACCTCCATCTCGAAGGACAGAGGGGGGACGGGGGATGGAGATCGAGGGATTTTTGCAAAGGCGCTGTAAATTTTTTTCATGTGGACCTGAGGCACGAGATGGTCAATTTTTTTAAACCCGATGGATGTTCCATCGGTTCTGCCCATCAGCTCATTAATTTTTCCATTAACCATGGTGACGTTGAAAGCGCTGTCGAAAAGGACCATTCCCGTATCCGTGTTTTCAAACATGCTGCGATATTTTTCCTCGCTGTTTTTCAAGGCTTCAAGGGCTTGTTGGCGGTCGAATTCAGCTCTTTTTCGTTCAAGAATTTCCTCGTTCAGCTTCCGGTTTGTTTCGGCAAAGAAATTGACCCGTTTTTTCTGCTGTTCGGCCAAAGTGTCGAGTATGTTGCGAACCATGACGATCCCTTTGATCTCACCCTGTTCACTGACGATGATATGATCGAATATTTTCGTGTTCGCACGGCCCATGGCCAGTCGGGCCACTTCTTCAAGAGGCATGGACATATCCACTTGGAGTGGATGGGGATCCATGATTGTTTCTATAGGTTTGTTGTAATAGAGCGGGACACCGAAAGGAAGACTTAAGACCCGGTCCAGATGGAGGCTCATCACCAGTCCCAGAACCCTTTGATCGCGTGTGATAATGACCGCGCTGATCGGTTCGTCTTTTTCAAACATGGTCCTGACTGCTTCCACCGACGTGTCCGGCGATGTCGTCCTGAACGGTTCCATGATGGTACAAACCGGGATGGTAGTGTTACCCTCCTCATCCAGATAAGACCAGGTTTCATACTTTTGTTCAGGCTTGTTCATGCACATGATTCCCCCCTCTTGAAAATAAAAAACCGCCTGGAAATACCAAAGCGGTGCGCAAGTTTCTCCTGAAGCAGCCCGGCTGTCATAAACGTCTGGTTGTTAGACCCGTGGCTTTGCGTCACCACCTTTCAGCGGTTTTGCCCAATTTTTGTTATATTAATGCCGATATATGAGCATCGGATGACGATGGGGATAGATTTCCGTTAGGAACACGCCATGGAAAAATTCGCTTCCGTGCTGCTCCACTCTTTTTTCTTCCAAATGTGAAAATAAATAATCAAACGCTCATCTAAAACAAAAGAAAATTTTTTAAAGCAAGGGGGGTGGTCATTCATTCCCGTGTGGGCATGAAAGAAACGATCACCGGGAAAAAACCTTATTGAAAGAGGAGAAAAAAATGAAAAAAAGAAAGGCAGTCATCCGGGGCGCGGCAACTCTTGCGTTCATGTTATGCTGCGTCAGCGGCACCACAGCCCTTGCCGAAGGGAAATGGTACAAGGGGGATCTTCACGCCCATTCGCTCCACAGCGACGGCGACAGTCCCGTTTCCGATGTGATCGCAAAGGCCGAGTCACTTGGTTTCGATTATTTCGCCCTGACCGACCATGACGGCAACATGAACGGATTGCCGAAACACTGGAGCGACCCGGATTACACATCCGATAAAGTCACACTCCTTTATGGTGTGGAATGGACAACCGATAAAGGCCACGCCAATGTGTGGGCCGCCGCACCCTTCGATTACAGTACTCTGTGGGAAGCCAACACCAACGGAGATCTATCGAAAGCCGTATCGGCCGCCCACACTCAGTGTGCCCTTTTTTCCATCAATCATCCCACTGCATACCTTTGCTGCCCCTGGAAATACCCTGTTCCCGAAACCATCGACAGCATGGAAGTGTGGAACTCCATGTACACGATTCCCAACTTCAACCCCCTGGCCATCGATCAAGTCTGGGACAACATCCTGATGAGCGGACAACGGCTTCCCTGCGTGGGCGGTAGCGATACCCATGAACTGAAAGGTATTCAATCAAAGCTTTTCAGCCTTGGCAACCCCACCACCTGGGTCTTTGCCAACGACAAATCAGCCCAGTCCATCCTGGACGGCATCAAGGCAGGCCATACGTCCCTCAGTTTTTCGCCTGACGGCCCCAGGGTCATGTTCAGTGCGGACAAAAACAACGACGGCATCTTCGAAACCATGAACGGCGACAACATGTCCGGATCAGGGCTTTCAGCCACGTTCAAAATCAGTGTGGCCGACCAGAACGGCACAGGTGAAAAGGGAAAAATCATCGCTCTGGACAAAAAGGCCATGGAAGACCTTCTGACAGGCGCTTTCTGGCTGAACGGCTCTCTTAAAGACCTGAACATCAGCGATCTTTCCAATATCCGTGTTATCGGCGTGATCAAAAACGGAAAACTTTTCAAAGCCTGGATTCTCACAGGTCAATCGCCTGTGGTCACGTTCACCGACACCCTTGTTGACCTGAATTACTACCGTGTGATGTTTTTCGGAAAACCTGAACTGGACAACCCGATTAGCCAGCTTCTCTATGGCCGCCTCCTGGGAATGACCAGCCCGATATATGTGGGTTTCCATTCTGACGACGCTGCGGACGATATGAAATTCTATTTCGGCAACCTCCACAGCCACTGCGCTGTTTCCGATGGAAAAGGGACACAGAAGGAAGCCTTTACCTGGGCCCGTGACGTGGCCAAATACAATTTCTACGCCATCACCGATCACGCGGAACAGACATCTCCTTCGGAATGGAAAGAAACGGGAGCCCAAGCCGACGCTTTCAACAAGCCCGGAAGTTTCGTCGCCATGAGAGGTTTTGAATGGAGCCATGCCCTTGCCGGCCATATCAACGTCTACAACACATCCTCTTATACAAACAGTATCCTCACCCCCAGCCTGGATATCTTCTACTACTGGCTCGACAAACACAATGGTCTTGCCCAGTTCAATCATCCCGGACGGGAACCCCTGGTTTTCCGCAATTTTGCATTTAACAAATCCGTGGCCGACAACATTTTCGCCATGGAAACGGGCAACAAGGGAACTGGCAACAGCGACGGGGAATACCTTGCCTACTACCCCAAAGCCCTCACGGCTGGCTGGAATGTGGCCCCGACCAGCAACCAGGATAACCACAGTCTTACCACCAACAGTCACAGAACGGCAATCATCACCTCTGAACTGAGCCGGGGTGCCCCTTTATCCGCCATGAAAAAACGCCGTCTGTACTCCACCGACGACCCCAACATCAACGTGGTTTTCAAGCTCAAAGACACCTGGATGGGTTCCGAAGTTTATTCAAACAATGAACCCTTATTGTTCACAGTGGACATCTCCGATGACGAGTTCATCGAAAAAATCGAACTTGTGAACGGAAGCGGTCATGTGGTGGCCGTCAAAACCCCGGCCACTCCCACGGACAAGATCCAGTGGAACCCGATGGTTCCGGGAAAAGGCATCTACTATGTTAAAGTCACCTCTGAAAACTGGTACGATGATCCCGACAACCACCCCATCCAGATCGCTGTCACCGCTCCGATCACTGTGAAATAACCGCCTTTCTCTCCTGCGAGGGGCTTCACCCACCGCCCCGCCGAGATGAAACCCGGCTCCTTTCCTTTCCGGGTTTCATCTCATTTCCCCAATCGCATTGTTTTGCACAATGATGAAAGCATTCCCCGCAGCAGATATTGAATTAAAAGTTGATCAACATGGTCTGAATGGGTATGGTTGGTTAAGAATAACGTCAAAAGGAGACCCTATGATCATCAACGTATCTGAAGCAAAGACACATCTATCCAAGCTTATCGACAAGGTATGTCTTGGCGAAAAAGTGGTCATTGCAAAAAACAATTTACCTCTTGTTGAACTGGTTATCCATAAATCCAAAGAAAAACGCACGCTGGGGCTGCTTAAAGGGCAGATCGTCATACCCGATGATTTTATAAAAGAAGATAACGAAATCAACGAGATGTTTTATGGAGACGGGGATTGAAAATACTGGTTGATACCCATATTTTTTTAATGAAATAACGTTCGAGGTTGGATCGATCACTTTTCATACGTTTCACCCAGATCGTGCATCTCATAGCTGAGAAATGCAGCCAGGTCTTTTGCAAAGGCATCCCGCTTTTTTTCGTCACGTGCTATGCAGAAGCCGAATCCTTCTAAATCTTTGATTTCGGCATGGTAAAAATAGCAACCGCTGCCTTCTCCCTGGCTCCATTTTTTATACGTCACGATTACACCTTCTTTCCCAAGGCCCACCGCAACCTCTTTCCTGATGTTTAATAACCGCCAGGACTTGAAGCCCTGACCTGAAGACGTCAAGGCTTTTTCCTGTATCACCATGCCAAACAGCACAGAGAGAATGGCAAGGGGAGGACAGAAAATGACCGGTAAAATTAAAAAAAATCCCTGCTGGCGAAGCGAGAAAAAAAGCATATAAAGGCATGGCACAGCGAAAAGAAGGCTGAAGGCGATCCTGACCGGCGTGATCCTGGATCGGACAATAAACCGCGATTCGTTGTCGTTCAAAACCACTGACTGACTCAGATCGAGGTCTGAGTTATGCAGAAGGCTGTTAAAATAATGGATCATCGACGGTGCCATTGCTCATCCTTTCTAAACTCATCGTGTTTGATATACAAGTTTCTCATGGACTGCGGCCATCGTCAACACTGCTCTTTGGATTAATTTTTACCCTGAAGTTTCCTGACAAAAGAAGCCAAACTTTTTTCATGGTCAGATGACGCATGATATTTCGAACAAAAATCCAGATCGTATCACAGCCATTTTCTATATTCCCCATGGACTTGAGCCGGTATATTATTTTTCCGAAGACAATCGTCAAACATCAATTGTAAATCACCAGGGACAGCGAGCATAATATCATCTCCAGTTTCTGCATAATAATTTATACGGCATGATATACGGAAGAAGAAAATAATTGATTGATATTCCCCTGTCACTGTTTTATATCCATTTCAAAGGGTTAAACTTAAATAATGATTTTACCACTCACGAGACCAAGGACAAAGATTAATGAATATGGTCCTGATGAATCTTGGAGTTATCTGGATAACTTTATAATCACTTGTTATGCCAAAGAAAAGATGACTAATTATGGAAGACGTTCCACAAACGATTTTCAAATATGAGCCGTTTTCTCTGCGGGCACTGCAAAACCTGAAGTGTCATTCCGTCTACTTTGGTTCGCCTTCTTCTTTCAATGATCCGTTCGACTGCGCTCTCACACCACGAATCAAAGAACCGAGCGAGGTCGAGGTTGACGCGATTTCAGCTCGAATGATTTCCAATCCAAAATCATCAGAGAAAATCAAGCAATTACTACTTTTTCTGCCGAAATCGAAAATTAAAGAGCAGCTGTTCCAAAGTGCGAAGATCATTATTCGCGATCAACGCAATGATTTTAACAATGTGAAAGGGGTAACTTGCTTTTCCGAATGCAATGATAATATGTTGATGTGGTCGCACTACGGCGGCCAACACAAAGGCTTTTGTCTTGAGTTCCGCACAGACTTCGAGCCATTTACGAAACTAAGGCAAGTCAAGTATTCACCAACGATTCCAGAAGTCGATATGGCGAGGTTTATGATCGAAAATGATTACGAACAATTGCTCAATCTGTTCTGTACAAAATCAAGCGATTGGGAATATGAGCGCGAATGGCGAGCGATACACGCCAAGGCAGGAACGTTATTTACGTACGATGCGACGGCGTTGAAATCGATCTACTTTGGAGCAAAGATGACAGATCAGGACATCGACATGATATGTTTAATACTACATGGTCAGAACCCAGATGTACAGTTGCATCGTGGTCACCGAAGTGACACCAAGTTTAATATCGAGTTTACGTCCTTTACTTATACACCACTGACCGAAGCTAAACGCAAAGGCTTGGCATAAAGGATAGAGACGCCCACACTGAGTGCCCCTCCCACACTACCTAAGGGGGGCGAGGGGTCGATCTTTATCCTTAACAAATCAAGATAAAATCCCAGAGTTCATCGATTCAAGGTCAACTTCTAATTCAGGCATAATTTTCTGTTTTCGTAGGGGCGACCTGCTGGTCGCCCTTTTTTAATGACCGTCAGGTCATTCTTGTTCATGATCAAACACATTTTTCCGGTGTCTGGGGAATAATATTTATTGGCAAACTTTGCGACAGAAACACCAAGGGCGACCAGCAGGTCGCCCCTACAATGATAATCGTCTGAAAAAACTATGGTTGGCTGTTTGTTTTCTGCTTCTGAAAGCCTTGCGGCTTTCGCACAGGCCAATCGGGAGATTGGCGTGCCCAGAACATAGAGATGCGAGCGTTAACCGGTTTAAATATCCTTCTGCTTGATAGAAAACCTTTTCTGATCCGGCTGACAACTGGAATCTTTTACTCATGCCCGGGCTCTTGGGCCATACGCGTTTTTGAATGGGGCAAATGGTAAATACAGGCAGCGACAACGGCGGTCAAAGGAGCAACAATGATCACTCCGAAGCTTCCCACAAGGATGTTAAGCACTTCGGCGGCCACAAAGGGGGCGTTCAGAAGATTGGCGGCGGGCAATCCTTTAGCCAGGAACACCATGAACATGGTCACATGGCTGCCTGAATAGGCCAGAAGCAGGGTTGTTGTCATGGTTCCGGTGACGGCTCTTCCCACACGCAGACCGGACTTCATGTGATCGAGAAATCCGATACCCGGTTCACGGACAATCAGTTCATCCATGGTGGCGGCGATATCCATGGCAAGATCCATCACGGCGCCCGAACAGGCGATGAATACACTTGCAATGAAAATATCCGTGAGATTCAGTTCGTAATAGCCTGAATAAAGGAGCATTTCAGCAAACGGACGAACAGCTCCGTGAAGCCGGAACGTATGGGTAAACATCCAGGCCAGCAGGCAGGTCAGACTGAGGCCCACCATGGACCCCGCAAACGCGGAAACTCCTCTTCTTGTGAGACCTCCCACGGAAAAACAGATCACCGCTGTAAGAGCGGCAACAATCCCAAGCCCTGTGGTAAGAGGCGGATAACCGCTGAGCAGCAAGGGGAAAAAAAGTTTCCACAGCACCATGGCAGCAAACACAAAGGAAAGAGCAGCCTTGAAGCCCGTTATTCCAGCCACGAGGAGCAATACCGCAAAAAAGATGGAAATAAGAAGCAGTTGAAGGCCGAGACGGTAATGGCCCCTTACAATGGCATTCACCGGTTTTCCATCGCTTTCGCCGTATTCCACCAGAATGGTGCTCCCCTTTTCATAAAACTCGTCCAGTTCCATTTTCCCTGTGAGCATGTTCACCACCTGAACAGCAGTCCCTTTGTGAGGGCCGTTCAGAAGTTTCACCGTGAGGTACTGGGCATTTGTTTTGACAATAAGGTTAACACGCACCCGGCTGTTGTCCACGTCAGTGATCAGGCCTTTTGCCCTCATTCCCTGGGGTGAAGCGGGGATGTGACCCACATCCAGGTTAAACAAAACAACACAGATAACAACAATGACGAGTGAAAACAAAAGATCCTGACGCAGGTTTGACATGGGTTCCCTTTGGGGTTCCGTCAAGCTGACCCTTGACGGACGTTCATGATGAAGGGTTATTTTGACTTTGTAATGTTTAATTTTCTAAAAAAATTCAATGCCCCCGGCGACCCTGCCGGGCATAGCCGTCAGGCTAAAGGCGAAAATCAGTTTTTTGCCCCAACGGGGCTGCGGCATAAAGCCCAGGGTTGCGGCGAAAGCCGCTACCCTGGGACATTTCCGATTATGATATTCAACCCCAACGGGGTTGCGTAACATTCCCATTAATTGCCAACATCCGGACGCAACCCCGTTGGGGTTGAGGGGATGTTCTCCGGTGATCCCAGGGTAGCGGCGTTGCCGCAACCCTGGGCTATGATACGGAATCCCGTTGGGATTCGACGCGGATTGTATCATTTAAAGCCTTAGCCTGACGGCTATGCCCCGGAAGGGCCGCCGGAGGCAAGGATTACAAAGTCAAATTTTGGGTAAATTGTTATTTCTTCACCGGCAGAGTGGCACGGATGTTCATGGCCTTTACCAGTTTTTTTGCGATATCGGTGTTATCGTAAAAACCTGCAAAACGACGTGATTCAGAACCCATGGCAAATACGGGAACAGGCACGCCTGTATGAGAATAAGATGTCCAACCGATACTTGAATTCTCGTTCAGTATGTGGGTGATGGTCACGATGATCGGCTCATATCCACCGTAAAGCAGAGTGTTTTCATCAGAACCGTTGTTGTTTGTGCCGCACATGGATTTATCATAGGCGTCTTCAAGTTTTTCTTTCTGATAGGCGTTCAATTCGCTCCAGATCAGACCGAATTCGGATTTCATCAGATTGATCATGGCGGAGTTGCTTGCCAGGTTATCGGACTGACTCCAGTTGTATCCGCTGCCGTATGCTGCTTTGTGAGAAGGCCAGACTTTCTGGCCAAAATAGGTGAAGCTGTTGGTTTGTCCGAGAATTCTGTCGTAATAGGCTGAATAACCGGTGGTGGCGTGACCGACAGTCATACCGCCTGTTTCATGGTCGCCGGTCACGACGATCAGTGTCTGATCCGGGTATTTTTTATAGAAATCAATGGCCACACCCACGGCTTCATCAAAGTCAAGCGTGTCGCCGATGGTGGCCATGGCATCATTGGCATGACAGGCCCAGTCGATTTTTCCACCTTCCACCATCAGAAAGAAACCATCGTTCCCACAATGTTTTCTTTTTCCGTTCTTGAGGCATGATATAGCCACTTCCGTCATTTCCTTGAGGGAAAGGTTGGTGTTGGGTCTGTCAATGGCGTAAGGCATGGCCGCAGCATCCTGAAGATAAGGGTTGATGCACACCACTTTATCTTTCGGTTTTTTCTTGAGTGCCATCATGGCGTCACGATTATTGATCACCGAGTAACCTTTATCGGTCAGAAGACTCCAGATGTTGTTGCTTGTGTCACCGCTACGGGCAGGAGCTGTGGGGGATGCGAAACCACCGCCGCCAAAAAAATCGTACCCGGTTTCAGTCAGCTGGGTGGCGATCTTGTTCATGTATCCACGGTTAGGCACACTTGCGTAATACGATGCAGGTGTCGCATGATCAAGAGACACACTTGAAATAACACCCACTTTTTTCCCTTTTTCAAAGGCCAGCTCAGCAACACTCTTATAAGGGATGGTCATGGTTTCATCCATGCCGACCACGCCGCTCATGGTTTTAATTCCACAGGCGAAAGCGGTTCCGGCAGAAGCGGAATCGGTCATCAGCGCATGGGCATCATAGGTGGTCTGCATACCCTGAACAGGCATCTTGCACATATTCAGTCTGTTTTCCGGCTTCATTAAATCTGTAGCAAGTTTCGCTGATCCGCCGTTGATGGTGGTCAGATAGGCCTCGGTGGCCTGAATCTGTGCGCTGGACATTCCGTCACCCAGAAAAAAGAACACGTACTTGGGCATTTCCGCCCATGCCGATGAACCGGCAACCATCATTGCAAAACCCATGGAAAGGGTCAGCATCCTTTTTTTAATCTTTAACATTTCATCATCTCCCCTTTTTCAATTTTCCGTTTAAAATCATTCTTGCCCTTTACCCTGAACAACCCGTCCTGACCTGCTGCGCCCTGCAATTCACTGTGCTGCAACGTTTTGGAATAACCAGATCGGAAAACGGTGCATCATGATTGAAACACAAAAGGCCATGACATCAGGCGGTGTTCCATATCTGGCTGATGGATGTTAGAATTTGATAAACAGGAGGCTAAGTTCTGGTTAGAAATTATAGCATGCCGTTGGGTGGGCTTTCGCCCACCACAATATGGTGGGCGAAAGCCCACCCTACAAACTGATTCGTAATACAGGGGCACGGCGCGCCGTGCCCCTACGCGTGTAGGATGGGTGGAGCCAAAGCGGAACCCATCGCTTTCACGTGATAATAATTGATATGTTTTGCTGCCGGATTAAAAACGGCGATCACTTTCAAGGGTGACCGCCGTATCAAATAATTCAGGCATCACGCTGTTTCATCTGGATCCGCTTCGGGCTGGCAATTGCAACCTGTGTCTTCGCATGCACCCGTGCATGCTGACTGGTTTTTCCAGGAAAGCTCAAGAGAAAACTTCTGTTTGTCTTTTTTAACCTTGGCCTCCACCTCCACATCAAGGATGCTGGGTGGGCAGAGAATCACACGCTTTTCTCCTTCAATGACTTCAATACGGCCCACTTTCATACTGGTTACAAGTTCTTCAAGGTAAACAATCGCTTCTTTAAGACCCATGGTTTTTTCCACACTCACAGATTGTTTGCTCATCTTTTTTTCTCCTTTGAAATCATTTAGTTTATTCACTCAATGCTGTTTCCATAAGAAATATTATGAAACGCTCATTTTTAATAATGCGATGACCGTAGGGGCGACCCGCTGGTCGCCCTGCCCCGCATATCCATAAACACGTTTATTGCATAGCGTTTTGGGCGACCAGCAGGTCGCCCCTACAACGTCTCGCCGGTAACATATATCTTAAGAAAACAACATTGTTGATAAAGTATATGTTCACGTCAGGGACAGTAAAATGGGGACAAGTCGTTGGGCGTCCATGTACGGACCGGTCTCCGGGTTTATCAGAGGAACATCGATGACACCGATGCCCCATTCCTTCAATTTTTCCATATCAAGCGCTCCGGAATAGGTTCCGTTCTTCATATCCACCAGAACAAAGGACAGGACGTCCATGGGTTTTATGTTCTGGGGATCATCACTTCTGAGTTTATTGATCACTGTTTCCACCTGCTCCATAAGACTTGTGTCAATCAGCTCTGGATCATCTGTGGGGTTGGGAATGAAAATTTTCGGGCAGGGATTCCGGCTGACACTCCTTCCAACGCCACGGGGCATGAAGTTGGCAATCAGACTGGAATAGAAACTTCCCATGGGGTAACAGATCAATTCCGCATCACTGATGAGATTTTCAACCTTATTGCGGATGAACGCTTCTTTGGGTTTGAGCTCATCCGGATCGAAGCTGAGTAGCATCCGTTTGATTTTCGACGTAACAGGGGGTGTTTCCTTGCCTGTAAACCGGTGTTGGCCCACAATGATTTCCCCGTTTGATAACTCCACAGCCAGATGGCGAGATTTTGCCACCACCGGACGGACCGTTCCCCTGACCTGAACCAGTTTGGAGAAGATAAAAATCACCGGATCAATGTGACGCTGGTTGTTGAGATATCCGGCAGCAAGGATCAGATTGCCGATACTGGCATTTTGCAGGTCGAAATCCATGGGCATGGACTGCATAAAAAGGTGCAGATGGTTACGGATGATTTTTCGCATGGGATCAGGAATAACCGCCACAAGGGGATGCTTGCCCGACACCATGGATTCCAGTTCCTGCCTTAGATTTTCCTGATCTTCCGTTTTCGGGAAACGATGGGCGAATAGTTTAAAAATCTGGGGATTCCCTGTAAGGCTCCTGTCAGCCAGGCTCATCAATCTGTTCCGCACGTCTCCGATGGCCAGCATACAGAAGGCCTGACGCAACTTTGCTGACGAACCGCCCGAGTCAAAGGGAGAAATGATATGGATGGAGTTGTGGGTGTATTCTATAAGGGTCCGGCTGACATCTTTCAACGCGGAACCGCCGCTGAAAAAAAGAACTTTCGGTCCCAGTTCCGGGCTTTTGTGGCATCGGGCAATGCGTATGGGGTCCGGCAGTTCCACCGTATGGGTCACCTGAATTTTCATGCCAGGTCCCCGTCCAGAATATTCAGGCAGGCCCGGGTTGCTGCTTCGAAATCCACCCCGCCTGAAAACTCCCACACGCGGCACTGGGAAAGCCATTCCGCGTAGTTATCCTCACTTGTCTCAGCTAAAGTGCAATCATTTCCGGTGTGAATAAAAAGACCAGGTGTTTTTATAAAGGCGGGCAAAAGATCCTTTCGCTCAAAAGGATCGACACGGCGGACAACCAATGGGGTCGGCTCCCTCCGCCAGTTCAGGATCACCAGATCTTCCATGAACGCACCCAGAACAAATTTATCTCTTCCGAAGCATTCGTCGATGGGCACATCGTATTTCTGTTCCACATGCCACAGAAGGTCCTCTGATATCTCCTTGAAAGTCGCTCGTTCCTCTTCGGAAATCACCGAAGAAAGGTCGGGATTGTTCAATACCGTTCCCGGGTTGATGCGCGGCTGCTTGGCCACGCCATTCATCCGGAGTCCCCTTTCCGTCTGCTGGATGATCAACCGGTCATTACTCACAAACCGGGTTCCTCTGCTCATGATATGAAGAGAAAGGGTGGATTTGCCTGTCCCTGAAAACCCGGCAAGGGCAAGACCCTTGCCATGTCGTTCCACTCCGGCGGCATGCCCCAGAAGGCATCCCCTGCACAGCATCCATTCGATATACCGGTTGTTGATGAAATTCACCACCTGGTTCATATTGGCAAGGCAGGGCCCCATGGCCAGATGCTGGCCACCACCAAAAAAGAACACCATGCCTGTGAGCCGTTTTCGCACGGCACGACCATCGAGGAAATCCACATATTCCTCTTTGACCTTTGATTTTCCTGGATCAGGCTCTTTCATAATCAGGTGAAGACCGAAGTCCGTTTCAGGGGTTTCGTGAACACTGATGACAATGTCCGGTCTTCCGCCCTTGACAACAAAGGGTTGGCAGTAGTTGACAAGGGATTCAACAATGTCCGGGTGGTTGGCAAGAACCTGAACAAGGCACTCACCGAACAGAAGGTACAGATCATGTTTTGCAGGGTACTCATCCCTTACCCTTATAATCAGCTCTTTCCGCGACAGCAGCATCTCATTCATTTGATTTCCTCAAGAACATGGTTGACGTAAAGCTCAGCAGGGTCAATGTTGCTGGCTGTCTCGATTCCTTTAAAACCGCCAAAGGCCGACACTTCAAAAATAACAGGGCCATCGGGTGTTACAGCCACATCCACACAGGTGAAATCAAGGCCGAACAGATCCTGGGCTTTCTGGGCCAGTTCTATCAGATCCTTTTCCGGAGAAAAGGGTTTGTAACGGCCTCCTGAGCGGGTTGTGGTGTTCCAGGACGACCCGTCGCCGCAACGCGCGTAGGTGGTCAGGTATTTTCCCCCAAGAAAAGTGACTCCCAGATCCATGCCGCTGTGATCAATCATGGCCTGAATGTACATAATGGAGTTTTCAGTTTTGAATTCCATCACCTGTCTGCGGGTGTCCGGCCCACTTTCTATGATCCGCATCCCCTTGGCCTTGGTGCTGTAAAGTGGCTTGAACACCGCCCGGCCATAACGTTCAACGGCCATCACCGCTTCGTCGATATTTTCAGTCACAACGGTGGGAGGCATTGGAATCCCGGCGGATGCCAGGGTCACCGTGCAGCTCAGTCTGTCCAGTACCCGTAATATGTTCAGCGGAGACGAGTAAATCCGCATTCCATTTTCAGCCATGAACCGAAGAATTTCTAATCTGTCCAGCAGATCAGGCGAATACCATGCCCCGATTTTTTTAATGATCAGAGCATCCAGACCAAACAGATTGACGTGGTCCAGCATCACTTTTTTTTCGCTGAGGTCAAGCGCCACCTTTTCCATATCGATCAGGAGACGAAACCCCGTAAGGCGGGCCACCGTATCAGCCAGTTTTTCCGACGACCACCCGCCGGGCGTTCCCACCACACCTATTTTAGGCATATGCCTACCTCCATTATTAATAATACAGCACCTCTTCAGGCAACCTGAAATCCTCAAGCGGTCGTTCACCATGGTCCCTCATCTTTTCCATCAGATAATGGGCTCGCATGCACATATGTTTTGCGAAGGTGATGTTCATCTCAAACCGGGTGGATGTGTAGAATGATCGGACAAGCCCCAGGGCCATCCTGATTTCAAACGTTATATCGTTATTTTCAACAGCAAACCTTTTGAAAAAACCGTAAAAGTGCTCGATCATCATATTCAGAAGGGAACGCTGCTCTTTCTTGAAAAAAGGCAGCCTGAAATAGGAAACCAGAAACACCGACGCATCCTGAATGTAATCTCCGGTTCTTGACCGAAATAGATCAATGAAATGAAGCTTCTGATTTGCATGGTCGTACACCACGTTGTTGGTGTTGAAATCTCCATGAAGCAACACGGAAAAAGGGGCTGACAATTTCTTTTCTATCCCTTTGCAGATGTCCATCAGTTCATGGGTGGAAGCAATTTCAAACGTATCGATCTGCTGGGGACCTCGAAGAAACCCGGGATGAACCTTGATAACCGAATCCAGCCGTGATTCGAGCTGAGTCATATAATCTGAAGGCGCAGGTGTTGTTGTTTTCGTATCAAGCCAGATCCCGTTCAATAAATTTTCAAGAATAAAAGAGGCGTTTTTGATCATCTCCCTGTCACCACCCAGCACCACTTCATCCAGTGTGCATCCGGGCAGAAATTCCACCAGCATTGAAGCATTCCCATCCCGTTCGTAATATGCATAAACCTTGGGTACAAGACCAGGATATAAGCATTCCCACTTTTCGGTATTTTCTTTTTCTTTACGGATTTTTAAAACAGCCCCTGTCTTGAATATGCCCTGAGCCTTATACCCTGACTGGCCTGCCTGGCCCGCATTGGCATTGATCCTTCCAATCTGACAGCCGGACCGTGATCCCAGAATCGCCCGGAAATCAATATCCCGCAACGTCCCTCCAAATCCCGAATCGGTAAGTGTCCTTTCCAGTGCCCTGAACTGCCTGATTTTAATCTTGTCTCCGATGATCGAAAAAATCAGGGCTTCACCGATATTTAGCAGAGAATCGCCGATCCTTTCCAGATAGCGGAAAATAAAAATCGCCGTGATGTGATCGGCAATGGTGTACTGCTTGTGAACCTGCCCAAGAACGCGGTCAAATACTGCCTTGTAGAGGGTGTTGTTTCCAAGTTCGGTTTTGAATAATTCAAACGCCTGTACTGTATTGTATTTCCTGAAGTAGGGAGCAATTTCTCCAAGCACCGAGAGAATCACGTTTTTATCAAAATCATGCATGCTGCTCATGATCTGATCGAAATTGGCTTTATACATACTGTCCAGATGAAGTTCGGAATGACAGATTTCAAGAGCACCGGAAAGGTCCCTGTTCTGAAATGCCGGTATGATAAGGCTGAGACTTTTAAGAATGAGATCAAACATTTCTGCATGGTCAAAACGCTGTATGAAATCAATACCCGTAAGATAACGAGTCTGACGTGCGATATTGACACAAAAATCACCGATTCGCTCTAAATTGACACAGATCACATGAATGGCCCGGACTCGACTGATTTCCGTTTCGTCATGGATCTGGTTGATATAGGAGAAACAGATGTTTTCAATGCTCGTTTTCAGATTGTCAATATAATCGTCCTTGGAATTAATTTTATCGAGAAGCCTGGCATCACCTGATCTGAGAAGATTGGCGGCAAGCTTGACCTGGCTTTCGATCTCAATAACCTGGTAACGGAAATTTTCAAGTATGGATTGAATGTCCGGCATAGTGCTTATCCGATTTTGATGGGTTCCCGTTTCTTGTCTTCACTCGCATCACGCCAGGAAATGGATATTTCGATTTTGTTCTTGTCGTCGTTCTTTTTCGCTCTCACCTTGAATTTCACAAAGTTGCTGAGGGGAAGCTCCAGATGATCGTTTCTTGAGTTCAAGGTAATCTGTCCTTTTCCAAAACCTTCCACAAGGGACAAAAGGTACTGTTTGATGGTCTCTGTGTCCTGATAGGATTCGTGGTCAAAACGCTCGTTGTTCGCCATGGTCGTTCTCCATCCAATATTTATATAGTTATGGTTAACCGGCCAGCCGCTGGCGATACTCGTCAATAACCCGCCGCCGCTCCATGCTGGCCAGGATCAGTTTTCTACTGATCATGTAATCATCCCAGGCCGGTTGCAGGCCGATTTCACGACCTGCCTTGATCGGATCCTGCAAGGTTTTGTCCTTAATTTTTTCTCCCATGTGGGTATCATCCCCCATAAAAACCAGGAGGCGTCTTGATCGGTCTGACCGTCTGTTTTTTTCATCCAGAACAGAGATAAGAAAATCCGTATATCTCTGAGACTGGGGATTCCACACCTCGTATCCGTCCACGTCATAATTCGCCAGAAGTATGGGCCAGAACTGCTCGGGATGTGGAATAACAACCCCTGCGTTAAGGCTCCGGGCTTCTTCGATGACCTCGGATGTCCTGTAAAAGTACTGAAGGGAAAACCCTGCCTTGACGCTGGTTTTCACCGCTTTCAAAAAGGTCTGGGCCCGGTATATCAGCAGGTCATCGTAATCAGCTCTCAAGGTGTCGAAGAAATTCGCAATCACCTTGTTCTTCACCATGGCCGGAGGAATGATGTCCGCATGAATCGAAAGCATCTGTTCCACTTTTTTCACATATGCGCGAACAAAAGCGACCAGGTCAGCATCTGCTCCGGTTTCTTTAACAGCCCGTTCGATGATGGTTTCATCGGGTTTCGTTATGGCCCGGATAAATTCGAACAACTGGGATGATCGGTACTTGAACGTGTGGGCCAGCATTTTTTTAAGCGCATCGGCTTTGTCAAGATTCCGCCGGTCAAAATGGAGGAGAAGCTGCACTTTCTGATTGAACCCCTTGGAATAACAATCAACCTCCACTCCTGCGTATTCCCCAACGCATTCGATGACGTTATGCTGGGTGGGAATGATGAGGGCGTCTCTTTGATTGGGATACAGCACTGCAATACGGCGTTCGATAAGAGCGAGGGGCACATGTTCCGGATGCCAGTGCAAGGCCATCACCATTTCCTGCAAGGGATAGACCGATTCCGGTTCCGTCACGCGATGTTTCTGTTCATCGGACAGTTCCGTTGCAACCACAGAGAAGAAGCGGCGCTCGTCCTCTTCGCTGATCTCTTCGGTTATCTGCTGGGAGGCCATGCCTGTCATGATACAAACCCTTCATCTTTGATAAAAAGTTCGATTCTCAAAAGAATCGCATCCCTTATATTCCTGACTTTTGATAGTCGTTCATCATCATCGCCCTGGACTTCAGAAGGATCTTCAAAAGGCCAGTTCAACCGTTCCACGATTCCGGGGAAAACCGGGCAACCGTCTTCCGTCTCTTTGTCACACACGGTGATCACATAATCAAACAACCGCCCCTGCTTATAAAAGGAGAACACATCCTTGGACCGTTTCCTGGACAGGTCATAGCCGATTTCATCCATGACCGTTACGACCAGACCGTCTATAGATTTCGGTTCAAGTCCTGCGCTTTCAGCTTTTAACCAACCCTTGCCCAGCCTATTCAACATGGCCTCGGCCATCTGAGATCTTCCGCTGTTGTGCCGACATATGAAAAGTACGTTTTTTTGCATGGTTCTAACTCCCTTCTTAAAGAAATCTATCTTTACAGGCGGAATGTTAGATCTGTGTCATGATTCTATTAGAAATTGAGGAGGAAGATGATTTTTGATGTAATCAAAAGGATCTGACTGGGGATGGCAATAAAAAGAACGTCCAACATCCAACGTCGCACATCACGGACTGTTTTTTATTTACTACTCACTTCCTCAAATCGTTTCTTACTTACTCGTATTTAGAGTGCGTCGATCTTTCCAATTTTGGAGGCGGAGCCTCCGGTTAAGCATTCCGGGGAGAATCCCCGGAACGAGGTGCTGTTGCGCGATGCGATTGGAGGTGGGGGCATAGCTTAAGTCAACAAAATTTTTTTGGGGTATGCAAAATATAGCGTCACTTCGTAACCGTATCATCGTCAGATTTTACCGACGCTGCTTCCAGATCTTTTTCCCTGTTCTTTTCAATTTTGCCTTTGTAGAGCTGCACCATTTTTTCCATCTCAACTTTGCGGAGCTGGGTCAGGGGCTCGGTGACGGAGAACACCTTGACAATGCCTTTTTTCTTGTACATTTCCACAAGATCTTCGCTGATAGTGCACAGCCGTTCGTTATGTTCTCGGCATATGTCCAGTTTCTTCGTGGTCCGTTTCAGGTCGTTTTCTTTTTCCCGGATCCGACCGTTCAGGTCAGCGATAGATTTTTCATGTTTCCGGATGACCTCGATCTTTTCTTTGTGAAGGGCGGCAACCTCATCCCGTGACACTTTCATTTTATCAATGCGCTGGGTCAGTTCCAGAACATTCTTTTTATGGTCTTCGGCCAGTTTCCCCATTTCCACTTTAAGACCGTCCTTTTCAATCTGAATCTTTGCCGTGGCATCCTCTGCTTCCTTGATTTTCATCTCCAGACCCCGGAGAATCCCTTCCTGTGACTGCTTGTTTCCCATAAGGTTCCGGGCCAGACTTTTTTCTTTGGCGTATTTCTTTTCAAGACGCTCAAGCTTGGTCGTTGTTTCCATGAGTTCAGCCTGAAGCCTGTTCTTACCTGAAAGAAGGGATGCGTAAGCACCTGAAACACCAATAATTGCAAGAGCAATGAGAATGTACTTTGCGTAAATCATGTATGGTTTTTTTTGTTTTTCCATGGTCCGATTCCTATGGGTTACGTGTCATTAAATGTTGTTCATCGTTCAAAAACTTCGGTGCTTTTTTTGGGTGGAACGTTCATTTTGTCGTGGAATTCCTTACCCCAGCCTGCCAGTTTACCGTCAACAATCACAAGGGGCGTGCATTCCTCGCCTGTGGCGGACCCGTCGCTCACCTTGGTCTGTGTGTAATAAAAAAACACATCGGCTTCGGTTTCGTCGGCTGTTTCAAATTCGCCGTAAAGATCAGGCATGCCCATCACATCGTAAACCTCTTCGGAGGTCATTCCCTTTTCAAGTCGCCCGATATTGAACCTGTTTTTTCTGTCTTTGATTTCATAAGCCAGAGGCTCTTTTTCCGGTTTCCAGGCGATGGTCTTAGAATCGTTGTTCCAGTAAAACGAACAACCGCACAGACAAACCATAAGAAACATCAGCATTAAACCCAGTGAACTTTCTTTCATTCCTTTCACCTCTTATATCTCCTTGGGCGGGTTTGGAACCCGCCCCCACGTTTGCATTCATCATGACATGATCATTGGACGGGATTGGAACCCGCCCCTACAGGTTTGCGTTCATCATGAGATGAGCACCGGGCGGGCATGAAGGCGTACATAAACGTACGTCAAATGTCCGGCCAAACACTATAACGCCGCATATGGGAATTTTTACGACGCCATCAAAACTTCATGTTCAGGTCCAACTGAAACTGATCAATAGAAAGCTGAGGACCGTGGATCTCGTTGGCGGTGATCCACTGGGCATCCAGCCACACATTGCTTAAAATTCCCAATGATCCTTTGAGAGACCAGCCCTGGGCATTGGTGCCGCCCATATGAAAATCGGAATCGGTAAAAGCATCGAGAACCGCGTCAGCTCCCAGATACCTGTATGCGAAGGTCCACTGCCATTCCCCGAATGAACGGACACTGGAATGGCCGACCATCAGTTCAACCTTCATGCCTGTGGTGTCGTCAGCGACGTCGCTTACACCTGTCCGTTTGATCAGCTCGTCTTTGTCAAAACCGATGTTTTCAACCACATTGGCCGTAAGCTTGACATGGACAGGATAGTACCATGCGCAGTCCACATAGGCCGTCATATCCACCAGCCGGAAATCGGAGGCAATGCCCGGTGTAAAGGAATCGGCATCAGCGGAAATATTGATCAGGGTGTTGCCTTTCTGCTGGTACAAAGGCTTTGTCCAGTCGTTGATATTGGGCGTTGCAGCTGGATTGGGCGTTCCTTCTATGTTTTCGTAATGATAGTAAGCCGAGGTAAACACAAAGGACAGATCGCTGCCATGTCTGTATTCAAACCCAAGCTGGCCGCCCAGCAGCCATTTGTCCGCGTACCATTCCTCTTCCTGAAGCGGGAAGGCACCGACCACGGCAATGGGGCCAAACGTCCGTGTCTTCCGGGTATCGTAGCTCACGGCAAGTCCTTCAAAACCAAGATCCCCGTCCCAGACCAGATCCGTTCCGATAAAAGGAGAAGGAAAGCGGCCTGCCACAGCTGAAAACCAGGGCTTGGAGGGCATGGGCAACAGTTTGAGATAAGCCAGATCAATAAGAACGCTGTCTTTGTTCAGGTAATCCCCAAGAGTTTCATTGGTGGATGTTGGATTTCCGGAACTTCCCGATGCCAGCCTGATTTCAAAACTGGTCTGAGGGTTGATTTCCGTGATAAGTCCAAGTCTGGCCCGTGTTCTGTATCGTTTTTCATCCACCCTCGTGTTTATCAGTGACGAGGTATCCTGGGGATCGACGATCAGGTTGTTTTCCTCGCTGTAGAAAATCCCTTCATAACGCGCCCTGAAATCACCGGAAAGCCGGGTTCGTTTTGTCCATTCGGGAACGGAAAGATGCATACGGTCCAGCCAGTTTTTATCTTCCAGCCTCATTTCCTCGCGGATTTCGTTTTTGATCTTTTCAATAACATCCCTGGGAAGTGTTGTTCCGGGCATGTCCGCTTCTTTTGCTTCAACAACCGGTGCCTGTTCTTCAACTGAAGCGTCTTCTTCCACCTCATCAGCCACACCTGTTTCACCTGATGTTTCTTCTGCTGTCACCGATTCGTCCGTTGCTGTCTCGCAATATACGGGAAGTGTTACGAAGAACAAAATCGCAACAACCAGAAAACCTGCCATAACACCATTCCATAACCTCATTATCTTAAACCCTTCCATCGTTACCTGTTTTTTCATCACGGCTCTCCTCACGTCTCACGAAGAGAAGCCCATCGTTGGTCGGGTTGAGGTACGAAACCCGACAAATAACACAATCCTTTTTAAAATTCAGGCCTTGCCTCTGGACGATACCCTGAACCTGAGTGCCCTTGGCATATCGAAGGGCGGAATTTCATCAAAACCCGTGCTGGCAAGTGCTTTCAGAATCGCCGAATCCATACGCTGATTGCCCGAAGATCTCAAAAGTTTGTAATTGATGATCCTGCCGTTATCGTCCAGTTCGACCTTTACAAGGGCCTTGAGTTCTCCGTCCGGGATGCCTCCGTTTTTTTCAAGAAACTCCCTGACCGTATCACTGATCGTTTTTTGAACCATGGATGTGTACCAGCCGAAACGTCCGTTCCCATTGCCCGAACCGCCTCCGCCGCCGCCACCGCTCAAGATAGACCTTCCTCCTTTTTTAGCTCTCAGACCAAATCCATCCGCCCCGCCGCTTCCATCCGCATCCACACCCAGCTGGTCATCCATGGCCTTGGTGTCGTCGTCGGATGCTTCATCCGGTTTGTCAGGGCCAGCCAGGGGCTCAGGCTCCATTTCCACAATCTGCTGTTTCATGTCCTCGTTCTTGACGATTTCTTCCTTTTCAATCTCCGGCTCCGGCGGTTTCTCCTTGATCTTTGGAGGAGGAGGCGGTTTTACAAGCGTAACAGACCTGACCTCAGATTTCCGCCGAACCTTTTTATCCCCGCTCATCGCCATGATCAGCATGGACACAATGACAGAAACGGCGATCAGGGCCACCACGGGAATAACGATTTTCGCAGCCGACGTCGAAGACGTCCCTTTATTTCGTTTCACATCATCTGTCATGCCTCGCCCTCATCGTAACAATTCTGATTCACTGAAAATTTCGGCATAAAAATGCCTCCATCCTTTTCCACCGGAAAAGGATTCCATGATTTCCGGGGTTTTTTACCGGAAATCATTATTTAACGAGTCTCTGTGTCACAAGCCCCAGCTGAGTGATCTCCAACTTCTGTAAAATATCAAGCACACTGATCACTTTCTGGTAATAGATCCTGTCATCGCCTTTGATCACCACAGGGAGGTCCGGGTCTGCTGCCTTGTATTTGGCTAAATGGGCTTCCAGTTCTTCCATGGTCACTGGAAAGGTATCCAGGTAAACCTGGCCGCTTTCGTGAATGGTGATGGCTTTGGTTTTCGGTTTAGACAGGCTTGGCGCACCGCTGGCCTTGGGCAGGTTCACCTTAATGCCCTGAATGGCTGCCGTGATACCGATGATAAACACGATCAGAAGAACCCATGCCAGATCCAGCATGGGCGTCACGTTGATTTCATTGAAACCTTCAAGTTCGAAAAAGTCGCGTTTCATTTGTCACCTCCGAACAGACGATCCGCCAGAAGGCAGAGCTCGTCCACGTACAAGTGGGTGTCGATGGTCAGACTGCGGACTTTCGTGACCAGGTAGTTGTAACCGAACAGGGCAGGTATGGCCACAAGCAGACCGAAAACCGTTGCGGCCAGAGCCGAAGCAACACCAGGAGCAATGGCGAGGATATTGGCTTCGCCAGCTTCGGCGATAGCGGCAAACGTGGTCATAACGCCCCAGACCGTTCCTAACAGCCCGAGAAAAGGCGCGCCGGAAACAGACATGGTAAGAACAGTAAGCCAGGAGTTCATCTGGCCCGTTTCCTTGATCATGCCTTTCTCAACTTCCGATTTGAAATACGCCAGCTCTTTACTGGAAAGGACGATGTTTTCGTTTTCTTTTGAGGGATCAATCAGTTTACTCATGACCTTCGCTGCCACACGGTTAAGGCGGTACAATGACGAATTCTGAAATTCAATACTGCTTCCCATAAAAGCCATTTTTTCATCCGCATTTTCAGAAGAATCTCTGAACAAGTTGTTTTCCTTGTTCATCAGATGAAATGAAAATCCTTTTGTCAGAATAATGATCCAGCACATGGCCCCCATAATTGTCAGGGTGCCTATGATCAGCCAGCCATCCAGGGTGATGTTTTTAAAAACAATGCCCATGCTGCCGCTGTGCAGTCCTCCACCCTCGTTGATGATTTCCTCACCCGCTGTCACGCAGGTCTTTTCCTGGCCCTGAGTTGCAAATTCCATCCTGATTCTGTCTTCGGTAAGGGACGCCGCTGAAATCCGCACTTCGTCCAGTTCACCTGCGAAAAATCTGTCACCATTCACCGAAGAGCCCACCGCCATATCGCCGTTAAATGCAGGCAGTCTTCCACCTGTGTTCACCCAGTCGATCTTGATGCCGTCAACAAAAACGGTGAGCATGCCGTCAGGGCTGCCGCTTGCCGCCACATGATGCCATGTGCCCGGTGAAAGAGCCGCTGTTTTTTCAGTGGTAAAGGCCCGGCCGCCTTTGAAAGCGATCTGGGCAAAGAGATTTGTTTTGTCAACGCCCACCACAAGCTCCGCCCTGTCCCCTGCTCTGCTGAAAAGAACGGCATTGTCAAGGGATGCGGCTATCTTCACCCAGGACGAAAAGGTGAACCCTCCGTCTTTCATGTCAAGAAGGGGGTTTGTTTTTATGGTCATCTTGTCGGAAAGTCCGTTCATGGAAATACCACTACCGATGAGGGATGGAAGGCCCATGCTGCCTGCGAAATGATCCACGGTGATGTTCTTTTCAGAACTGTCGGCTGGCAGACCTTCTATTTCCTTAAAATGAAACACCGCCGAGGTTGTCCCGAATGCGCCGCGTTCATCCTCGCCGCCCACAGCTTCACCGTTTCCGTAATACATCCAGATGAAATCCTGGTTTGTTCCGCCAGTAACCACGGGCACCGTTACCCAGATCAGCGCGAGTTCTTCCTGACCGTCGAAGCTTTCAAGATGGTGCTTAAGAACCGTCTTGTCGTCACCGGCTACAAAACGGATATCCGTACCGTCTTCCTTTGCGTTGGTAAAATTCATGTTTCCCGTGTGAAGCCTTAAAAGAACCTGCACATCGGTGAGGTTGGTCTTCACATCGGCACCTGTTGGCGTGGTGTCAAAGGTGATCTGTTTTCTGTACTGCCAGTCCTCGTTCCACCATGTTTCCTCGGCAAGCACGTCATGCTGCAAAGCAACAACCATTATACCCAGCAGGATCAGCTTACCAAAAAACCGCCATGCTCTGTTATACCATTCTCTGACAACCATATCTCTCACATCCCTTCGTCGTTGACATCAAATCCCATGAATTCCACCCTGAGCCAGCTGGGCAGAAACGTTTCTTCCATTTTTTCAGCACTTTTTTCCAATTCCTTGTTCACCGAGGCCAGTGTGGACGAAAGGTCGCCAGCCTGGGTGGCAGCGCTCAAACTTCCCGCCCCTGAGATGGCACCTAAATTCACGGTGTTTTCCGCCGCAGTGGGCGCTCCCACAGCTCCTTGTGAAAAGCTGATATTCTGAACATTCAAAACAGTTCTCGAACCCAGAAAAATATTACTCGCCGCAATCCCCGCCTCACCGGCATCAATGACTCCGGAAGGTGCGAACAGGTAAACGTCCCCTGGGTCGGGTTTGGCCTGGGGGCCTTCCACACCGTCGGGGTCAAAGGTGAGGGCCCGGATTCCGCTGCCCACGGCAACAGGTGATCGTACCACGGATTTAGTGCCGTCAGGGTTTGGCACGACCGTGGCAACACCTGCGTTAACTTCTGTTCTGGAGCCCCTGCCGGCATTGATATCGCCGCCATCACTCCATACGCTGATGTCACCGCCCAGCCAGCTCATCAGACGGGCCTCGTTCACATTCACATCACCCACGGCAAACACATTGATGTCGCCGATGTTCATGGCGTTGATGCCTGTGCCTTCGCCGCTTGTATTGGATAAAACACTCTGGCCCACGTTGAATTCCCCGGCGGCGATGATGCTGATGTTTCCGCCGCTCTTTGTGGCAATCTGGGATCTCACCATATCGATGTTACCGGTTGTTTCCTCAACGTACTTATCCCCCAGTTCTTTTTTAAGTCCTTCTTTAAGTTTGTTTTTTGTTACAGGGTCCACATATCCAGGCAGGGTTTTCTTCAGGTAGGACCTGGATGCGTCGATGATATCGTCAGCAGAGTATTTCCCGCCGTCTCCGTCTCCCATGGCCAGTTTCACATCGTTCAAAAAATCATCATCCGCACCAGCCATGGCTTTTTTAACTTCCACCATGATGTCGTCAAGGGTGAATTCTTTGTCCTCATCACCCAGAACCGTGGTGTAGGCCACGCCCAGGGCCCTCACCATATCCAGAAAATATTCCGTTGTTTGAAGGGGGGCAGAGTCAAAGGCGTCGGTGAACCCCGAAATCACCAGAATATTGCACCCTTTACTGGTGGGAATGGCATTGTTCATAAGATTACCGATGGAGGTGATCCCGATGGAAGAGCCCAGATCGATTTTTCCGCCCGCCATTACCGCCAGATGTCCCGGCCCGGCCATTTCAATACCGGGGCCGGTTTCATCTTTGACAATGGCTGTGCTGAACACAAGATCACGACCGGCTTTCACAAGGGTCAGATCATCGTCAGCCAGGTTCTGCCCCAGAAGTCGGAGGTCCACGATATCCTGGCCTGCAACGATTTCCGCTTTTTTAGGAAGCTGGAGTTTCAGGTTTTTAATGTCCTGCCCGGCTTCGATTATCACCGCCTGGTTGTCGTTCAGATGGTTGGAGGGATTGGAATAGGTGCTTAAATATTCTACTTTCATTTGTTCGGTACTACCTATTCCTTCTCTCAATTCACTATTAAAAGAATAGGTAAGATTATTTAAATCCGAAATTGGCGTATATGCGCGGGAAAGATCGTAATCCGCCAGGATGATTTCTGAAAAGGTGAAGCCATCACTCTGTAACCCGTCAATGCTTCCTGCTGCGGTCAGATTCAAATTGCCTGTTTTTGAGGGAAAAAGAATCATATTTCCTAATAAATGGATATCATTTCCTGAATCCAGGGACAGTGAGGGGGGCAGAAATAGTGATCGTTCATGTTGTGAACTTTCTATTCCAGGATCTCCCATTATTTCCGTATTAAAAAAACCTGATTCACCGGACATGCTGATGTCACCGTATCCGGAAGTCAGAGAAGCCGATGTGCTTTCGGTGTATCCCGGATTCCAGGTGTATAAAGAAATAGAGTAATCCTCTCTGGCATTCACAAGAGACGGACTGATCACGGACCCTAAGTCGATAAATCCCTGGGCAAAAAGAGACATGGTTGCATCATTCAGCTCAAGGGTCTGGTCTTTCATAACTGTATCGGTTCCAAAACTGCCGGACGTGTAAAGCTTGCCGGTTCCCTTGTTCACTAAAAAACGGCCATTAAGATCACCACCCGCTTGAACCCTTAGATCTCCCTCGCCAAAAACCCCTGCAAAACACGATACGCTCCCGGAAGAGTTCACGTTCACATCACCACCACCCATGGCGGCGATACCTTCTGTCCACACAGGCGGTCTTTTTGTTCTCGAAAGCGACTCGCCGTAGCCCGCTGCCCAGTGAACCTCCTTTTCTCCTTCCGCGTTTGTAAGGACACTGGTCACGTTCCATTCTTTATTCAGAGGACACCCGGAGATATCGCCTCCACTTTGGATCGAAATATCTCCACCGTCATGGTAGAGAAAACCAAAGCTGACGCGGGAAATCATAGAGTTGTTGTAGCCCATGTTTGAATCGGGTGCCTCACCTGTGGTACGGATGGAGCCCGTCAATGATGTATCACCGACTTTTCGTGTGTTAAAACGAATATCCCCTTCTGTTTCGACGTTTATATCACCTGTTCCGTTTTGAACGGCACTGCCGTTGAGGGTTAGGTCTCGGCCCGTGTTTATTGTGATATCGCCGTCGAAGGAGGCGACGGAGCAATAATTGCCCCCTTTTTCAACAGAATAAAACTGCTCTTTACCCAATCCGAGAACAGTATCCAACCTGCTTGCAAGCCGGATATCCCCGCTCTCCGAATACACCATGGCTCCATCGCGAACCGTGAGACTACCGCTGTCACCGCTGTCTTTAAAGCTCATGACATCTGCTGCTGATAGATCGGCTCCGGCGGTCAGATTGATGTTCCAGGAATCACGGGCTGTGCTGGTGAAAAGTTCCTCAAGTGACGTGGGATGGGACAATATGCTGTTGTTCAGTGTCAGATCGCCGGAAGCCCGCAAAGTCAGGGTTCCCGGTGTTAAGGCAAACCCGTTCATATCCACATCGGTTGAAAGGGTCATGTTTCCGTTATTCTGAATTTCAATACCCGGTGCAAAATGGAAAAGGCTGGTTTTTGCCACATCTTCAAGCTTTGTATCGTTTCTGTCCTTTAATTTCAAACCCGCAAGGAGGGTTGACGCTGTATTGTTAAGGCTGGCTGCGGCCATGAAATCTACCGCCTCCTGCTTCACCGCCGCCATCACTGCCGCATCCACCGTGGCCACATTCGTATTCACATCAACAGCAGTCACAGTCACCGATGACGCGCCACGAACCGTGCCCTGGAGTTCAGCGTTCACCGAATTCCCGTTTGTCTGTCCGGCACTGATCATCACCTTTCCGTCAGAACTAAACCCTGAACCGGACACATTGATCAGGGCGCTTTCATGAAACTGAATGGACCCGTCTCTTGCGGTCAGGGTCACATCACCGCCCTCACCCGCTGTTCCGGCTGCCGAGAGGCTGCTTTCACTTTCAAGGACAAGGCTGTTTCCCGCGTTCAGAACAATGGAACCGCCTGAAACGCCCGACCCGTCAATCACGGTATTTTCAGAGACCCGGATATCGCCCCGGTCTGCTGCAAGGTTCAGGTCATGAACGGTCACATCCTCATCCACAACAAGATCCCCGTTCCGTGTCCGGATTTTCACTGTGTCGTCAAACCCGCCATCTTTCATTTTGATCAGAACGTTTGAAAATGCCTGATCGCTTAACCCATGGACATCCAGGATCAGTCGGCTGTCCGTACCCTGGGACGCCAATGTTCCGTTCAGATCCACATTCTGCTCAGATGCGGTCAGAGATAAAGAACCTGCTGTTCCTTCTGCGCCTGCGGACACATCAAGTACCGAACCCTGATCGCTGACAATCCGGCCATGGTCTGTTGAAAGAACTATGGACCCTGCCGGTGAAACGTCGGTACCTGATACGTCTATGAGGCTTCCCTGTTTCAGGAAAATCCCCTGATTTTCATCACCCGTGGCGTTAAGACTCACCACACCAGAGGGAAGAATGACCTTCCCTTCCACATCAATGGACAGGGCTGAAAAGCCAAGATCGCCCCCAAGATACAAAGAATCTCCGGTGAAAACCCCGCCATCAGCTATACGGAGTGTTCCGTTTCCAACCCGGACAAGGGTGTCTGCCGTGGTATAGCGAGTGGTTCCGTCATCTTTTTCGGTGATGGCAAGGGCTGCTGTCACGGCCTGTGCGCTGAGTGTAAGATTTCCATCAGTCACATCAAGGGTTCCCTGGCCTTTCAGCCGGAGCTCCTGACCTGCCGCAAGGGTCGTTTCACCCATACCCGTAAGGGTGATGGATCTGGAAACACCTGTTTCATTCTTTTCTGCCCTGTCTGCGAATTCCACTGTCAGATTCTTCCGGGCTGTGAGGGTGAGCGACGATTCAGGGTCTGCGGAGGGCAGGCCCGCAACCGTGTTTTTATCGCCGTTGTTTTTAAGAACCAGGGAATCGGCGGTGACATCTGCTGTTTTGTCTGTTTGTCCGTCTGACATAACGGAAAGAACAGCTGTGTCAAGAACCAGAGACCCCTCTTTTTCAATGGAAAGCCCGCTGTCAAGAGTCATGGCCCCGTTGCTCACCAGAGCCAGGGCCTCGGTTCCGCAGATCATGGCCCAGAACTCATCATCAATGGTAAGACCTGTTGATGCCGGTGAATCCGTTTCACTGCCGTTCACCAGAGCAATACTGTCACTCTTTAATGTTAGGCTTCCTTTGTCAACACCGATGCTTCCGTTTAAGGCCATGTCAGCCCCTTCGAGAATCAGGGCTTCTCCGGCCTGAACCACCGATCCGGCCTTAAGGTCAAGGCTTCCGTTTTCAGCTGTGATGCGTATGGTCCCTGTTTTGTCGTAACCCGTGTCCATGATCACACCCGTTTCAACCGTGACGGTTTCTGCCGCCAGATCCAGGTTGTTCACTGAAATCTTGCTGCCGCTGGTTACGGTCAGGGTTTCGGTGTTGCTGTCGCCAATGGCGATATCCGAAAAGCCCGATCCGGAAATGCTGGAAGGCGCAACCACCAATTTTCCTGTTGGATCATCCGTAATTCCAATGATCACATCATCTCCGGTCAGGTGAAGAATACCGCCAAGGGCATCTCCTTTGCCTCCGCCTTTAAGAATGGCGGCAAGGGTGTTGGTGTTGGCGGTGATGGACAGGGTTCCCCCATTATCTGCTGTTTTTTCTTTGTACGAGTAATTCCCTTCGGTGAGAACATCTTTGGCACTTCTCAGGCTATAAGCATGGGCAATGGGGGAATGACCGGCCTGGCCTGTTTCAGATTCGTATCCGATCACCACAGGGTATCCGGCTTTGCTCATCTGGTTGACCGCAAGGTTTGACGTTGTTCCCATATCCGTCACGATCACTGCTCCGGGCTGAAAAGCAAATTCCTCGCCCATAATGGTGTAGCGGCCTTCGGCAATGCCCTGGCCTCCGGCAATATAGATCCCTTCACCAGGCGTCGCATCCTTTGATACCGGCAGGAGAACGTAAGACCCGCTTTTTTTCAGAGGGTCCACCGTCCCTTCCACGCCTTTCTGGAAAAGGTAGGTGAACACCGAACCGCCCCCTGACACGTCAATGGTGGAACCCTGTTCGGAGACAACGGTGTCGCCTGCGAGGGTGACTTTCTTTTCGGGAAGGGCTTCGAATTTGATGTCTTTTGAGTTGCTACCTTCTCTTTCGTTAACAATCCACACCGATCCGTCTGTGTTATAAGTTCCGTAAAGAACAGCCGCATCTCCTGATGTGGTGATCCGGCTGCCCTCCTGCAAGGTGATGCTTTGCGCCTGGTCGTAGCTGGCTGCCTCAACAGTGGAATTATCCTTACCGCAGAAGACGACTTCACCCATGGGTGCTGCCAGAACGCCTCCGTGATCGATTTCCTCTGCTTCCAGAACAAGCCTTCCCCCTGCGGAATAAACCGGTGTTTCATCCTGAACTTCAGACGCACGTGTGGTGATCTTTCCGTCGCTGTGGAAGGTAAAGTCCGAATAGGTGGTGGGAAAAATCCGTGATGCTGTTATGGCCAGATCGCCTGAGACGTTCAATTCTCCATAATAATCCTTGCTCTCAGTCAAAAGATTCTCAGAGTAATATTTATCTGAAACGCGGATATCCTTAAGTGCCGTAAGTTTCGTATTACGGAACCCATAAATATCCATGGAACCTTGAATATCAATGGAACACCCATCAAGGGAAAAAACGGAGGATTCGGACAATGCCTGGGGTGTGTCGTTTTTCAGGTAAATGCTGTTTTTAAGGGTTATCGTATCAGCCGTCAGGCTGACTGTCTGCCCAGCGATCCCCGATGATCTGATTTCAGGAGCATCCAGAGTCAGAACCCGGCCTATATCGTAAGTCATGGAATCGGTAAAGGTCAGGGAGTGGCCGCTTCCAAAACCAAGGGAGTCAAAACCGCTGTCCAGATAGGTCGTAATCATGGCCGATGAGATATCCTGACCCCTGATACCGCTTGCTTTCATCAAAAACAGTTCCCCACCGGTAACACCGTCCACTGCTGCATGGGATGCTTTAAGGGTGCCTTTTAGGGTGGATGCTCCTTCTGCGTCCGTTGCACCACCATAGGTCATGCTCACCGAACCGGCGTTCCCGGCGATGATCCGCCTGGTGTTTTTTCCGTCCGTACCCTGAATGGCCTGGGTCACCGCATCGGCACCGGACACATCGATCAGAGATCCCTGTACGGTTGTGAGTTGTCCTGCTGATGAAAGGGTGATGGTTCCACCGTCCATGGGTTCCAGAACAACAGCCCCGCTGCCGTCGGTACTCCCCGCATCCGGTTTGTTGTAGCCTCTGGCAAGGAGACTGGAATTCTGCCCAAGGACCATGTTTTTCTTATCAGCCGTCAGGGATATTGACCCGCCAGGAGATTCAAAGGTTCCTCCCATATCGATAGCCGGTCCATTGACGACGATACTGCCACCGGGAGTGGTGCTGATACGGCTGCCTTCTTTCACAATAACACTGGCTTTGTTTTCTCTTTCATTGTCTATTTTTTGGTTTTCCATATGCTTCCCTGCGGCAAGGTTCACCGAGGTTACCCCGATCTCATCAACCGACATGCGGATAAGCTGTCTGTCAACCTCCGCTGTTTCAGCACCCAGGGGATTTTTCAGTTTCACGGTGGAAGGGCCAAGATCAACCCCCTCTTCCACGGTGAGATCCAGGATGCTATTCAGTTTCAGGTGGGCCAGACCGCTGTTGTCCAGGGTGTTGTCCCCAAGGATCAGGCCGGTTGCCCAGCTTTCACCCAGGCTGTCATCAACTCCAAAGCTTTCATCAAGGGTTGATCGTGTGTCTTTGACCACATTCACCGTTTCCGCAAACAGTTCGATGGTTCCGCCGCTGTAACCGGGCAGGGACCAGGCCAGAAGGTTGCCATCCAGAACAAGGTTTGTGCCCTGAAGTGAAATCTTTCCGGCCTTTCCGCCTGAAACACTTCCGTCCATGGCAATTTCATAACCGCCGCTCACATCAAGAACACTTCCTTTACGAAGAATCACACCTTCTCCGTTCTCAATCGTTCTATCAAGCAGACTGATAGTTCCGCCGTCTTCTATCCCGGACTTGACGGTTTCCCCTTTTTCAAGAGCAAGGGCGTTGTTCACCGTCTCACCCGCCGTTGATATCACCGCGTTTTCACCCAGGTAGATCCGTTGCGGCCCTAACGCTTCCAGGGACACATAGTCGGGATTGGCCGAAGCGCCTATTGTTTCATGATTGGTACGGTTGCTTGCCGTGATCAGATTAACCTCTCCACCCGGAGACAGGATCTGACCTTCAACAGCGATGGTTCGAGCTCCGGCCTTAAACACTCCGCCTGGGGCCAGACTGATCACAGCCCCGTTTTCAACGGTGACGCTTGTGTTTGCATACAGGGTGACATTGGACAGCCCGGAACCGGACAGGGTATCATCTGAAATGACCGTTTTATAGAGGGGATTTGTGTTGCTGGAGTATTCGGATGTCAATGAAACACTGTCTGCCACATCCGCCAGGGTTGAATCGGATGTGAACTGTTCAGGCAGGGTTTCTTTTTCGGACGTCACCACAATCTGGCTTACGATGGCGTCTTCAGTGAGCATGGATTCAGTACCAATAGCTTGTTTACCAATAATCAGACTCCCCCCCCCCGGCTGCTCAAGCCCAAGGGCGAATTCACGGCCAAATTCGTTGGTAACAGTGCCGTCTTCAATCTGATAAAGACCTGGCATGGCCGAACCGTCAAGTACACCATCAAGTACGGCTGTTTTTGCATACAAACTCAGACTGCCCGCATCTGCTCCCATGAAAAAATCACTGACCCGTGTTTTCACGGCCGTTGCACCGCCGAAATAAATTCCATTGACGGTTTCGGTGATGCCGAAGCGGCTGTAATTTTTTTCATAGGATCCAAGAATATTGTTGTAACTGAGCCATTCCGGCGCGTCGCTGATGCTGTACACCTTGTTGCCCGAAACAAGCCATGTGGTATCCGCAAATCCGCTGGCATAATGGGTGCCTCCCCCTGAAAAATCAAGCACCGATCCCTCACGGGCGATAATGTCACCCTTATTGGATGTGAGATATATCTTTCCACCCGTAACCGCCTTTTCTGCTGCCGTCATATCCCTGTTTTCAAGAGAACTCGCCACATCGCCAATGGACGATCCTTCGTAAGCCAGAAAAGCAACCTCTTCTCCTTTGAGAATACCGTCTTTCTGACCTTGATCGTCTTTCAGCTCCACGCTGTTCAGGGTCACTTTAACCACGCTGTCCTGGGCCGCCAGATTGGCTGTCACACCGCCCACGTCGATACGGCTGTTTTCGCCAAGATATATCCGGTCAACGGCTGTGAGTTCGACCGTTCCTGATGGATTGAGGATAAGCCCCTGATGTTCGATGGTCCCGCCGGATGTGAGTTTGATGGTTCCCGGTTGGAATTCGAAAGAACTGTGAACTTTTTCATCCGAATCGCTGATCGGGCAAATTGTCTGGCTATCCTTGCCGGTGATGATGCTGTCCGTGGCTTTAAGGATTATTCCCCCGTCTTTTTTTATGGCGCTGACGCTCCGTACAAGTCCCTGCTGGTTCACGCAGGAACCGTAAAGTCCGATGAATCCAAGGTCTGAAATCAGTTGGCCCGATGATTCATTCAGAACCACGTTGTTTGAATCGGATGTGATTTCAGCCGTGGTCGCCAGGTTCCCCTGAGCATCTGGGTCTGTGTTCGCAGCTATACCCGCGCCCAGAATAATGCGACCAGTAGGAGAAACGATGGTTCCGGTGTTCACCACATGGGGGGCAAGAAGGATCGCCGAACCGGCGTTATCGGTCTGGATCAGTCCGTGGTTGACGATAAGCGCATCCGGGTTGCTGTCATGGGATGAAAACACGTTCAAACCCGCATCAAAATCAGGAACGCTGATGTTAAGTGCCGAGGCCACCAGTCCATGAACATTGACCCTGGCCCCCTGGCTGAACAGAAAACCGTTGCTGTTGATCAGGTACACGTTACCGTCCGCCGTAAGCCTTCCGTAGATCTGACTGGGATTGCTGTCATGGATACGGTTCAGAACCGACCAGGCCGCGTTTCCCTGCTGGTCAAACCGGGTATGGGCATTGGCACCGATATCGAAGCTTTCCCAGTCGATCACCGCTTTGTCATCGGTCTGGTGAACAACCAGTTCGTTTCCCGAGACCTGAGAAAGGGTGGCGTTCCGTATCACTTCACGGACCACCGGAAGGGCATTGACCGATGGCGGAATTAGAGTGTTCATGTCCTTGCCGTAATACCCCGGAATCACTGGCTGCCCGCCCGCATAAACATAAGGCGTGTACAATCCCGTCTGCACGGCAATCATCGCCATAGCCGTCCACCGTTTGAACCTTTTGTTTCCCTTTTTTGCCTTCATGCGTCTGACCCTGTTATTATTTTCTTGTTATTTTAGTTCATTATTAAACGGCAATGCCGTTAGATTTCACACAGCAAGTTATTATTACAACCTCAACAATTGCGACTGCCTTTTTGAACATTGAACATTGAACACTGAACATCGAATAATTGCAGCGCCACCTCTGTCGCTTTAATGAAGCATTCTCAAAGTTCCATCTATTAAAAATTTTGAATTAAAAACAATTTGAATCCAATCCCTATATAAATGGCACAATCCTTCATTCGATGTTCGATGTTGAATGTTCGATGTTCAGCGTTCATTATTTTTTCATTCACTCTTCATCACACCCACCCGATGGGCCACACCCCGACGCCACCCATCCCACTCACTTCCCCCCATTCGATGTTCGATGTTGGATGTTCGATGTTCAACGTTCATTTTTTCCCCATTCATCTCCCAATCAAAACGCCCATTTCCCCCGAAAATACACTCTCCCATCCCCAGCATCCGTTCCATCCGTCCTGTTCAGTGCCATTCCCCAGTCCAACCCATAATTGAAATACCGGGTCACATACCCTCTGAAGCCGACGCCCGTTCCCTGGATCATTCCGGGCTGGTCTTCGCCGGGCAATGGGTCCTTCAACCGGAGGTACGCCATATCGTAAAAGACATAGGGTCTGAATTTGTAGCGCTGCGCCTTACTTCCGTCCGTGCCCCCCGATCTTTTTCCGAGCCATGTGAATAATTCGGGGAACGCAATTTCAAGGGAACTGCACACCGTATTGTCACCGGATACTTCGCTTTCCCTGTACCCTCTGACGCTTTCCATGCCGCCTGCCGAAACCTGTTCGTTGGAAATCAGGGGCTGGTCCGTGATCTGGGCATCGATTTTAAGGTTCAATCCGAACTCTCCGGGAAGGGCCGTCGCGTGTTCCACGCCTGTTTTAAAAGCAATGTAGTTGCCTCTGGCCTTGTACCGCTTGTTTTCGTATTCCTCCACATCCATGGCCGTTCCCCGCAGAACCATATTGAGACCGGCGTTAACGGTGGTCCTGGAATCCTTGTTCATCACCGATCCCTGATAGGCAAAGGAAAGGGGCGAATAGCCCACCGGTGTGATGTCCACCTTGTCTTCTTCCTCCTTGTCTTCTGCATCTCCGAAATACAGGGAATCCTTGAACTTTTTGTAATCCACGCCCAGGGTAACGTTATGTCCGTAGCGGCTTGAACCCGGAAGGGGGATCACATACCGAACCCCCGCAATATAGCCTTCTCCGTTCACCTTGAACCCTTCGCCAAAAGCTGTTTCACTGTCTGAAAACACGCTGTAAAGGGCCAGAAGATGGTTGGCATTCCAGGGAGCGTGGATCATGTAAGACAGACTCAGAGCCTTGACTTCGTCCATGTCTTCCGGTGATGTCTGAAACTGGACGGAAAGGGAATGCTCTTTCTGCCAGAGGTTGTCATAGTGAATCACGCCATTCACACGGAGAGCAGACGTATTGGCCGAAGCCCTGTTGTTCAGCTCAAGACTTCCGTGAAGCGGCATCTTGTCCGTGACCACCAGTTCCACATCCACGGTTCCCGGCACCTGACCCGGCATAAGAACGGGCTTCACCTTGAGATCCGGGTTCATGTTAATGGTGTTCAGTTCCTGCTGGGCTCTGGGCAGATAGAGTATTTCTCCCGGAGCAAAAACCGGCAGATCACCCAGAATCTTTTCCATGGTGAAATAACGGTTGCCGTTGACCTGAACCTGACCGATCCTTGCCTCCACCACATCAAAAACAATCACCCCGCCCTCCACGTTCTGCTCGGGGATATTCACCTGAACCGTGGGGTAGCCTGTTTCACGGTATGCTTTTTCAAGGGTCACCCGCAGTTTTTCAACGTCATCGGATGTTTTGCCCTTGCCTGTGAAAGATGCCGTGATCTGTTTGACGGATTCTTCAGGCATCAGGGTGTTGCCCTGAACCTGGATCTCGTTAATGTCAAATCGGACAGCCTGATCCTTTTCACCTGCAACGGCTTCTTCTGCACAGACCCGTCCCGGGTGAACCGGATTAATCAAAAGACTTAAAAGAATCATCCCCAATACCAAGAAACGGAATCCCTCACCTGTGTTCAAAGCTCTGTTTCCTTTATTCACTACATTCTTCCGTTTCAAGACAGTCGTCCGTTTTAAGAGCGTTTTTTTCTGCGTCATCATTGTCGGGTTCAAACGTTGTTTTTCCAGCTTTCAGATCATCAAGCCACATGAAAATTTCTTTTCTAAATTTGGCCGCGTCCCTGAATCCTTTGAGATTTCTGTACGCCCCCTTGTCCTTATTTAACAGAACGATCATGGGGTAGCCTTCCTGCTTGTACATCTCCTTGATTGCCGTATTCTTGCTGGAATCGATCTTGACCCAGACAAAATCAGGCCCAAGGGACTGGGCTCTGGTGTCGGGAAAAATCTCCTTCTCCATTTTTTCGCACCAGGGGCAATCCTTTTTATACAGGAACAGAACCATGGGCTTTCCCGATGTGGCCATTTTCTTAAGGCCTTGGTTGTAATCGGTGATCCAGTCGATGGTGAGGCCATGGAGCTTTGACCCTTTTACAAGAGACACGATGTTCAGATCCATTTTGAGGTTCTGTCCTGCGCCCTTGGGGTTGAAGTCCACGGTGAAATGGGTTTTGTCAAAAGACGTCACAATTCCTTTGGCTGAATTCAGTTCAAAAACAGCGCCTTTATCCGGGATAAGTTCAAGAACAAGGTCATCCTTTTCCTTTCTGATCTTTGTCAGACCCAGGCTGTCCCGTTCTTCCCTGTCCCCACTGTATTCAACAACCATTTTCGCCCGGCCGTCTTTGACCGCTTCGATCACGGCGCTGACATAGGGTGCGAGCATGATCTGCCCGCCTTTTTCAGGGTCATTTCCGTATTGTTTTTTGAAATCCGAAACAGGCATATCCGTTCGCATGGGAATGCGTTTGTAACGGCCGAATCGTGATATCTTTTCTTTATCTCTGGGAAACCCGCCCTTTTCAGGGGTCAGAACAAGATGCTTCTTATCCCCCACTTTCATCCCCAGAATATTTCCTGTGATGTCGGCGGCATTGGTTCCTCCGCCCACAAGAAAAGTTTCGGGTCTGTGGATTTCACCACGAATCTCAGAAGCTTCAAGGGAGGGTTTGCCGTCTTTTCCCCGTGTTGCTGCATCTGCCGCACGTGTTGTCCGAAGCAGTGTTCCGTCTTCCGCGCGCAGGGAGTAATCCACCTCCACCATATCTCCGAGCTGGATCACGTCCTTTTTCTCATCAGGAAACACGTTGACCTCGCTCAAGCCTTTTTCTTTTGCCGTAGTAAAAGCCTGATCAAGCGACATATTGAAATCAGCCTGTGCCGAGTCGGGGTTTTTCATATCCGGTTTTTTTTTATCTGCCTGGGCCATTTTCCCTGAAAAGATGGTGAAAAGGGCCACACCGACCAGAAAAACGACCAGTGCCCCCCCAAGCCATGGGCGAATTCCATGCTTCATATTGAGTTTCATGGCGTTTCACCTCCATTGTTTTTGCTGATGGACACGATTTCCACATCACAGGCAAGGGTCTCACCGGCAAAGGGATGGCCGTAATCAATGACGAAACGCTTGTCCTCCACCCGGATAATGCGCCCCAGGAGGGGATAGGTTTGAATAAGATGACCCACTTTCGCTCCGATATCTATGGTGTAATGATCGCCGTCATGGGCAAGAACGCCGGGACCGAAAGGCATGTCCAGCACGGCTCCGTCTGTAAACTGCATTTCAACCGTTGCCTTGTCCTTTTCCCCATCAACGGAACGGACCACATAGGAAAGAGGCCCGGACGCTGGCCCAAGGTCTCCCACCACCGGTTCCTTGCCCGTTTCCTTGGCCATCAGGGACTTTTTCACCTCTTTTATTAAAGGGTAACGCCGCTTGATGTTCATGGTCAGGTAGCGATCCTGGTCTTCCAGATCCGCCGGTTCCGCTGTTTCAAGGGTGATCTGTCGTTTTTCATCGAGTTTCATCCCCATGATTTTCTTTGAGAGGCAGGCAATAATTTCGTATTCAAAGGATTTCAGTTTGCCGGACAAAGGGCCTCCAAACCCGCTGTCTGCAACACACTCAACAGGCCCTTCTTTTTCCTGCGCAAAAAAAACAGAGGATTTTTTTTCACCTGTTGTGTCCGCATCCGGCCTGCTGGTGTAGACCATGGACCCGTCATTCAAACGGCAGGTCACATGGGCTCCTACCTTGTCCCCCGGCATAACTGCCACGTTATTTTTTGGAAAAGCGGTACAACCGGTCAGAAAAAGAAACACAGCGGCAGCACCAATGCATCGTTTCATTGTTTTCATGGGATCTTGTTCTTCTTTTACATTGAGTTCTTGTTTCAGCCGAAACCAAAGCCCGACCATCAAAGTTCGACGTACTTTTTCATGGGATTGTAAGTCTTGTATTAGAACGGTGTTTTGATTTTATAAGATAAGGAAGAACACAGCGCGGAGCGGGCATTATCTTCACGGCCTTGCCCCATAGGCGTCAGGCTAAGGGTTTAAATGATAAAAATCCGCATCGAAATCCCAACGGGATTCCGTATCATAGCCCAGGGTTGCGGCAACGCCGCTACCCTGGGATCACCGGCGAATAGCCCAACCCCAAAGGGGTTGCGTCCGGATATGGCCGATTCATGAGAATGTTACGCAACCCCGTTGGGGTTGAAAATCATAATCGGCATTGTCCCAGGGTAGCGGCTTTCGCCGCAACCCTGGGCTTTATGTCGCAGCCCCTTTGGGGCAAAAAAACTGTTTTTTGCCTTGTCTAAGAACGGTGGCGGCTTCCTGATGTAGGGGCACGGCGCGCCGTGCCCCTACGCAATAAAGACCCATTTTAATTTAAATGTCGAAACAGGCGGGAACAATGACCAAGGCCAAAAAATCAATCCGGAGTATGACAAATGTCACTGTACTGGATGTTTTTTTTGAAATATTGTATGAAAGCTGATAGTTTTAATCTGTCAATACAAACATAAATCGACGAACATATTCGACCTTATTCAAAAAGGTTATTAAGGTTCAACTTGCTGATAAACAATGGCAAATCTGAGGACGATTCAAAATGAAAATCATATCCGCATCGGACATTGCAGAAATGCCCATTTCACATCGCATTCAACTTGTTGAAGATATTTGGGATTCCATAGCCGAAATGCCTGATACAATAGAAGTGCCTGAGTGGCACAGACATGAACTCGAAAAAAAACTCGAAGCATACCACGCAAATCCTGAAGAAGGTTCCCCCTGGAAAGACGTAAAAAAAAGAATATTGGGCTGATATCACATGATGATTCTTAGAATCGTGGTGATTGGTGTTCTCCACCAGAGAAGAAACCCGTCTGTATACCAATCAAGAAAATAATTTCTGCATAAGAATTATCGATGTTCAACACTCATTTTTTCCCCATTCATTCTTCACTGCACCCACCCGATGGGCCACAACACGACTCCACCCATCCCACTCACTACTCATTTTTTTAAACATCGAACACTGAACATCGAATAACAGCAATCCCTTCATTCAACGTTGAATGTTGAACATTAGACGTTGGACGTTAATTGCAATTAACCATTTCCCATTAATCACTCATAATTCAATTCAAAATCATTAACCATTATTTCCTTCTCCCATCAAAAAAAAGGGCCTCCCCCGAAGAGAAGACCCTTTAACATTCATGTCACTGATAATAAGCTATGAAGCAAATAGCCTACTGGAAAGATGGATATTCTCCATCAGAACCTTTTCCAACTTTCATTTCAGATTCAGCTGCCCAGTATGTTGCAAGAGAAGCAGGCATATTGGCCGCATTGCCTGCGAATGAATTAAGTGCTGTGATCAGGTTTTTCACCGGTGTGCTTTCGCTTTTTGCATAATACAGCCACTGATTTGACCAGAAATCGTAAAGACCGTTGGTGATGTTGGCTTTTATTGCAGAAGCACCCATCCAGTAAAGACGTTTGGTATTGGCCATGTTTGCTCTGTCCGCATCGGCGTATCCAATGGCACCCTGGTTTTCGTTGATGCAGTTCATTTCATCTGAAGAACCGGAGTTGAACCAAATTACAGGGAACATCCCAAATGACTCATCGGGTGTGATCTGCTCTTGTACAAGCGGGAAATCTCCTCTCATAACGGCTTTATCAAGGGTGGAGTGTGTTCCGGAACCGGCATGACGAAGGCAGGCAACAACTGGCAAATCGGGGTTGCTGTCACTGAAATCCTGCCAGTTGGCAACCTGGCCGCTGAAGATGGATGTTACCATCAGACGGGACACGTTATCGTAGGGAACTGTGTTATGAGCGAAAAACGCGAAGGGAACAACGAGGGGACGAACATAGGAATAATTTGCAGTATTTATCGTGATACCTTTGATGTCACGAACCACTTGAGTTGCGCCGGGAACTCCGAATTCTTTGTGGCCGGTCAAGAAGCCTTTGCTTTTCTGTTTGAAAGAACTGGCTGCCACATCGGAAGCACCCACAACAACATCCTTGCAGGATACGGAAGCAATAGCACCCGTGGTGGGGTTGCCAGGATAGGCCACCCATGTGACGCTGTTTTCATTGGCCATCAGGCGTTCACCGTTGGCGCAACCGGCAGTGCGATCTGCATCGGGCATATAGGTGCCGTTGTTCTGAACAGCCATGATGCCGTCATAGGAAGCGTTGGCTGAATAGCGGATGAAGTAATCGTTGTAGTCATAGGTAGTGCCGGTTTTTATACCTTTACCTGTCACACCACCCACACCAACTGAACCTGCACACCACGCGATACCCTGCTCACGACCGCTTACTTTTTTGGCTGCTGAACGGATGTCAGCTGCATCGCAACCCTTGGCTCTCAAAAAAGCCGGTGCGGCTGTTGTCCAGTAAGTATACTGTGCGGAGGCACCATAAATATTGACATTGTACTGGGCTGCGCTGGCAGAATTCGCCATAACCATCAAGCATGTACCTGCAATTGCGCTTGTTACTAATTTCTTAATCATTTTTCTTCTCCTTAATTTACTCGATTTACTTAATTTTTTTTATTCTTATGGTATGTTGTATTTATTGTGCTTTTTTACATTTGAAAAAGTGGGGCCAGTTATATTAATTGGGTGTGATCCGGAAGTCTGCGTGTTCCTTTTTTTAAATTAATGTTTCATCAATTATTTAAATGAGCAGTGAGTCTTCCTGTCTTAACCTTAAAAAACCGGCCCCGTTTCAAATTTTTTTCATCAACTTTTCTCAGATGTGATTATGCATTTTTCCTGCGAATGCCAACCATTCCAAGAAGTCCGGAGCTGAGAAGAATCAGCGAACCAGGAAGAGGAACAGTGGGGTTCATCACCACGCTACCATCAGCCATCATACGGATAACTGCAACGGGGACACTAGGATTGACGGTTGTGGCTGTTGACAGTACCCTTAAGTAGTTGAACAAGAAAAGATCAACATAACCCTGGGTCTCAAGAAGACTCATGTCTGCTTCTGTTTCTTCATTTGCTGGTAAGATCAACCCAGCGTATCTGCCTTTGACATCCGCCTGTGCTCCGACCATTCTCATGTAATAGGAGTTGTCATCGGATGAAGGAAGAAGCGCTACGGACGTTCCGTTGGCGAAGTCTTGGGCTGTACCCAAACACAAATTATTGGCGTTGTTAAATATGCCAAATGCTTTTGTTGAAAATATCTCAGGGGTGTCCGGAGAGTTCAGACCAAAGAACAAGCTGTAACTTTGCACGCTACCAGTGGTATAGTTAGAGCCACGAACGGCTCCGTCCAAATCAGCCAGGGTAAGACCTGAGAACATATCA
>JBAZWJ010000028.1:0-72438 GCA_041660385.1 Desulfobacteraceae bacterium
ACGAGGCTGCCTTTCGGAAGTGACCGTTATCATCGCTGCCCTTTCCCTAAGAGACCCAAGAGAAAGGCCTCTTGAGAAAGCCCAGCAGGCTGATCAGGCCCACGCTGTATTCAAAGACCCGTCAAGCGATTTCATAACTCTCCTCAATATCTGGAACGCGTTTGAACGGGAGAACGGCAAAGGGGGCAAACGGGCGTCTGTCCTGAAGCAATTCTGCAAAACCCATTTTCTTTCGTTCCTTCGGATGAGGGAATGGCAGGACATCCATGCCCAACTGGCTGATATTCTTTCAGAGCAGGGTTTGTCTGATCAGTCCGCCCATGCTGCGGCGCAACAGGAAGACAAGCGCAGCCCGTTCAAACCCTTGTACAGAGCCATTCATCAGTCCATTCTTTCAGGGTATCTGTCGGGCATTGCCATGAAGAAGGAAAAGAACATTTATACCGCCACACGGGCAAGGGAAGCGATGATTTTTCCCGGTTCCGGTCTGTTCAACAACGGCGGCCCCTGGATCATGTCTGCTGAAATGGTCGAAACATCCAGGCTTTATGCCCGGACCACAGCAAACATCGATCCTGCATGGCTTGTGGAACTGGGCGGGGCGTCTCTTGTGCGAACATACAACAATCCCCGCTGGGATAGAAAAAAAGGGGCGGTTGTTGCCTCGGAAAAGATTAGCCTTTTCGGCCTTGTAATCGCGGAAAGCACTGTTCTATACGGTAAGGTAAAGCCGGAAGACTCTGCGAAGATTTTTATTCAAAGCGCCCTTGTGGAAGGGGATGTGGAGCTTGAGAGAACGGGCAAAGAACTTTCATTTATCAAACACAATCTGGATCTTGTGGAAGAGGTTCGTTCCCTTGAAGATAAAGTAAGACGCAGGGATCTTCTTGTGCCTGATGAGGCACTTTCGGAATTTTATGCCGTCCATATAAAAGACATCAGCGACGTCCGAAGCCTTTCCCAGTTTATCCGTGAAAAAGGCGGTTGCCGTTTTCTTCTCATGAACAAGGAGATGCTGTTTCGCTATGAACCGGACCCCGGCGTATTTGATCTTTTCCCTGAAGCCCTGTCTTTTGGTGAAAAAGCCTCGTTCCGGGTGAGCTATCGTTTCAATCCCGGAGCCGATGACGACGGAATCACCATGGCTGTTCCCGCAGCCGCAGTGGGGGCCGTGAAGCCCGAAGCCCTGGACTGGCTTGTTCCGGGCATGGTGCGTGAAAAAATCGAAAGCCTGATCAAGGGGCTTCCCAAGGAATACAGGCGGAGACTTGTCCCTGTTTCTTCAACTGTGGCAGTTATCGAACAGGAACTTCCTGAGCTGAAAAAGGTCCTTGAAACAGGGAAAAGTCCTGAATCCTCCATAGAAACAGCCCTTTCCCGTTTCATCAAAAAACGTTTCAACCTTGATATCCCGGCATCGGTCTGGGCATCGGGTCAGTTGGCTCCCCATCTATCCATGCGGATCACCATCACAAATTCGGAAGGTCAAGTCCTTGCCGAAGGTAGAGACAAAGGACTTCTTAATCGGGATTTTGCCTCAAAAGATGACGACGACGGATTTGAACGAACACGGGCAGGATTTGAAAGGGCGGACGTATCGTTTACTGATGTGGAAAACCTCGCAGGCAGCATTGCCCTTCTGGTGAACGGAAAGGAAAAGGGGATTGCCTTTCCCTGCTTCAGGGTTGAAGACGGCAAGGTGAATCTCCGCCTGTTCCGCCGTAAAGACCATGCAGACCAGCACCACATGCGGGCCGTAAGATTCTTGTTTGAGAAAGCCCATTCCGAGCGCCTGAAAAGTTTGAGAAAAGATCTGGTTCTCAAGGGGCAGCACCGCCTCTACGCCACTTATTTCGGAGGTGAGAAAGCATTCAACCAGAACATGGTCGAAAGGGTATCCCTTGAACTCTTTTCCCTGAATATCCGGAACAGAAAAGATTTTGATGACCACACACGAAAAACAGCACCACTGATCCACAGCACCGGCCAGAAAATTTACACCATGGCCACGGCCATTCTCGACGCTTATCACGAAGCCCGCACCCTGATCCACAGCCGGGAATTGAAAGAGGCGGCATCTGGCCTTGCCGATGGTCTTGGCATCACATTGAGAAAAGAACTGGATCACCTAGTCCCAGCCAATTTTCTTGATCTTTACGATTCAACCCGGCTCACCCATCTGGACCGCTACATCAAAGGCATCCGGTTCAGAGCCCAGCGTGCCTTTGAAAACCCCGATAAAGACCGGATAAAAGCAGCAGAAATCAAACCCTTCACCGACATTCTGAACAACCTGCTGGAAAATCTCACCGAAGCCCACAGTGACGAACGGCGCAATCTCATCGAAGATTTCTTCTGGCAGATCGAAGAATTCAAAGTCTCCATTTTCGCCCAGGAACTGAAAACCCCTGTGAAGATATCTGCAAAAAGGTTGTATGCTATCGCTGATGAGATCAGGCGGATGATTTGACAGTCGTACTTTTAATGTTAAATCCCTTTTCCCCTCGGTTCCTATTTTTAAGCCCCAATGGTTTTGTGGTTCTTTCCATGGTTCATATCTCCTTTTATTCAGAACGTATGAAATAACATGCCGTAGGGCGAAAGTCCGCTCTACGGCTCTGTCCTCGGAAACAGCCATATCTCCGCTTCCGTTCACCGGGAATTGCTGATATCGTTCTCCATCTAATCATTGTTTCGTCCACCTTCTTGTTCGTCTAATAGAGAACCGTGAGTCTGGATTTGCTGAACCAATCAAGCCACTGCTCATCTCAAACACAAAAAGAACCCAAATCTCATCCTATCCAAACAGTTCAAAGGCAAAATACGGTTGTCACTTGGAGATATTTAATAACACTCAACATGATATCAAGGTGTGAATGACAGCCAAAACACAGCAAAAAAAAATCAGCCATCAGGAGTTTCAACCTGACCTTGTTAATCTCTGCCGTACTCTTGGCATTGATTTCAGCTCCCCCCAAGCCTTTATAAAATCCCTGCCTTTTTCAGCCCATGACAGCACGGCAGGCATTGAAAATGAACTCCAGACCGTGGTCAAGGGGGACAGCCACACGGCGGATCTTCCTTGTTTTATCCGGGAATCCAATTATTTCAAGAACATCATCAAACGCGCAAAATCAGGGGACAATGATAAAACCATCCCCAATTCCCTGCGGAATTATATTGATAAAAATCCCGGCAACATCTGGGAAAACAGCTGGGTCCGATTTAAAAAATCCCTTCTTTCCCCGTACGCCAACCATATCTTCAACCGGGATCTTCTGTCTGACAAATCAAACCCCGAATCCGGTCGCAGAAGTGATGCGGATCAGTACTTTATTCAGGACGGCGACGAGACGCTTGTGCGCATTCCCGTCAGTTACCTGTTAAAACTCTCCCTGGCTGATCTGATCAGCCGGGAAAAGGAAAACCACAGCGTGATCAAAGTGACTGGTGAAACGCTGATGCATCATTTTTTGAATGACAACACGTCTCCTGAACTGTTTTCATTCCACACGGTGGGCCATGGACATGGCCGAAGCATCGGGGACGCCGTGGCATCCGAAGCCATGAAACGCTATCTTCTCACCCAGCTTCTCACTCTGCACGCAAACACTGCATTTGGCTTGACTGACAGCGGCCAGACCGTGTTCACGTATTTTTCCGCCCATCCCCCCATCCGGCAGAAACAGTTGAATGAGATGATTCCCGACGCATTTTATCGGGAGCTGTTTATGAGTCCCTGTCTTTCGGGCTGGGATAAGGGTGAAGACAAAAAGTCCTACATGGGTTTGTGCCACAGGGTTCTTAGCCGAAGCCAGCTGAACGCCGTGGCCAAACTGAAAGAAGCCGGGATCATCACACGCAATCTGGTGGTGCTTCCCAACACCTCCAACATCAGCCTTGCCAACAACGGAACCCATGTGAGCCTCGGAAGCCGAAAGCTCTCGGCCCTTCTTGCGGACAAGACGTCAGGCTACACTCCCGATCATGAGAAATACCTGGGGGATCTGACCATAAAAATCACGGAGCATTTCTTGCCGCTGTTTGTCAACACTTACAGCGCGGCTCCCTACAGAATGGATTTCACGGATTTCCATCCCGAACAGATCCTCGCGTTTCTGCCCCACGAGCTGGATTACACCCATCTTCGGATGATCTGGCGCAGATGGAAAAAGAAAGCCCGGCTTAAAATCATGGGAAAAACCGTCACGCCCTGGGGGCCTCATTTTATAGACAAGCTCCTCAGCCGGATTTTCGGATTGAAAGGGGATGTGGTGCCGGACTTCAGGCTGATCGATTATTTCGCCTGCCTGATGAGCACCGATGAAAGCCCTGCTCTTGACGGTCATACCGGTAACGACGTCCGGCTGAAAAAAGATCTGGCCGACATGGGTGTGTTTGACACCCGGATGCCCTTATATCTTCTTTACAGAATGAGAAAACATGCGGACATGGGTTTCTCCGGCTTTGAAGGTCGGTATTACAGCATGTTCGACAGCTTCGGTGACGATCTGGCCCAGAGCGTGAACCTTCAGATGCTGATCACCGCCCTTTGTTTCCAGTATATGCTCACAGGGGAAGTGACCCACAACGATATCCCCGATGACCCGTTTACCGAAAGCGAGCGCCGCCAGATTTTTTTCGGAACAGCCATTGGAATCCCCACTTTTTATATTCACACAGACAGTACCAACCTGTTTCTCAAACGCATTCTCGCTTCGGTTAAAAACACCCGGAAAAGCAGACGGTATCCCGGCTATATCCGGGTGAGCAACCGGGAGTATATGAAAGGTCTTGTTCGTGTTCTCAGGAACGACGGCGAGGGGCTGATTCAGGAACTGGGCCTTGAAAAAACCATGTCCGATCTTGAAAAACGGCTGGATGGTGCCCATGTGCATTCTGTGGAGGCAAAGCTTGGAAAAGGTATTCTGTCCAACGTATCCCGGAACCGGAAACGTCCGGTCACAAACCCACTGAAGGTTCCGGCAGCCGAGTTCAACACCACAGCCGAAGCGTATTACCGGGACGATCTTCGTCGCAAACAGATTCATGAAGCATTGGTTCATTTGAAAGAGGAGTTTGCCCGGATGGAACTCTGGGTGACTTTCCGTGAAACCGCTTATCAGGAAACCCTGTCCTCCATTCTTCGAAATGAAACTCCCGATGCGTTTATTGACCGGATGATCGAAGCATTCCAAGAAGACACCCTTACCGGATCGGATATCACACAACTGTCCGGTCTTCTGATCCTTTCCATTCATCTGGATATAAAAAAAAATTCTCTGGACAAAACCCGGAAAACACAGCTGGCTGTTGCCAGTACGGAATGTTGAACTATTATGGAAGCAACCCATCAGTACATTGAACGTCACAGCGGAGAAATCCGCGATGAACTTCTTAAAGCCGACCGCCTCATCCGCCTTATCTATTCAGGGCTGAGAGAAAACGCATCTGTTCTGTTCAGGGCATTAACATCGTCTGTCCTGACCGAAATGATTGCCTGGTCCCATTACGATAACCCCTTAAAATTAAAACCATCCCATATTCGACGTATGATCTGCGATCTTCGTATCAATACGGATGAAATCATAGAACCCGAATGTACAAGGTCTTTGAGGACTCTGTTTGAACGGAAAATCGCATACTGGAAAACGCGACCCATGCCAGACGGCACGGATAAAGTGGTTTCTCCCTGCGATGCCCGGATGATCCCAGGGTCTCTGGATTATGGCACGTCATTTTTTATTAAACATAAATTCTTCGATATGGAAGAGTTGCTGGGCACAGACAAATACGGCTGGCTGAGCGCATTTGAAGGCGGCCATTACGCCGTATTCCGCCTGACGCCTGACAAATACCATTACAACCACGCCCCTGTGACCGGGAATGTGGTGGATTTTTATGAAATCACGGGGCGTTATCATTCCTGCAACCCAAGCGCCGTGATCGAACTGGTAACACCCTATTCAAAAAACAAACGGGTAGTGACCGTTATCAACACAGACGTGCCTGGCGGAACAGGTGCAGGTCTTGTGGCCATGGTGGAAATCGTGGCTCTGATGATCGGGGATATCGAGCAGGCTTACAGCGACTCGGCCTATGACAACCCCAGAAAACTTGCCTTGAACGATGTCATGCTCAAAGGCCAGCCCAAAAGTCTTTTCAGACCCGGAAGTTCCACCGTTGTTCTTCTGTTTCAGAAAGACCGGTTTGCCTTTTCTTCGGATCTTCTTGAAAATGTGGGACGGACCGATGTTCAAAGCCGGTTTTCAAAAGGGTTCGGCCAGAGCCTTGTGGAAACGGATCTTTCCGTCCGTTCGGAAATAGGAATTGCTTTAAAAAATAAGGAAAACCAATGACCCAGACGTTATTTATCATCGCCCTTTCATGTTTTACAACCCTTTATCTTTACTGGGGATTCACCCGACTGACAGAGGAAAAACTCCAGATCTTCGCATCCGTACCCCATGAGAAACAGGATACCGGTTTCTGGACCGGTATAAACTTCACATGGTACGGCCTTCTTTCAGCCAACGGCGTTGCCTTGTCGGCGGCCCTTTTCATTGTTCTTGCTTCAGCCATGGGAGTTCCCGCGTATTACGCTCTGTTTCTCCTGTTGACTCTTTTATCGGTCCTCCTGCCTTCGGCACGGTGGATTGCACGGATCGTTGAAAAGAAACAGCACACGTTCACCATCGGTGGCAGCGTGTTTGCCGGCATTCTCCTTTCACCGATTCTTCTCCTTTTACTCAACGTCTGTCTTCCCTGGATCACCGGGTTCTCTTATCCACTGGTCCAGACCTTAGCTGCCCTTTCCATCGCCTACACCTTTGGAGAATCTCTGGGCCGGTTGTCCTGCATCAGTTTTGGCTGCTGTTACGGAAAACCCCTTTCGGATGCCCATCCTTTTGTCCGGAATCTGTTTCAGAACCACAACTTCATCTTCACAGGTCATACCCGAAAAGCCTGCTACGCCTCACACCTTGACGGGGTGAAAACCATTCCCATTCAGGCAGTCACGTCTGTGATCTACGCCCTGTCTGCCCTTGTGGGCCTTGTACTGCTTTTCAGCGGTCTCCCATTGTGGGCAATGCTTGAAACCCTGATCGTCACTCAGCTCTGGCGAAGCCTTTCGGAATTTTTTCGGGGAGATTTTCGGGGCAAAGGTTTTTTATCTGCGTACCAGATCATGGGGTTCGTTGCGGTTTTGTTAGCTGTTCTGACGGCCGGGTTTCTGCCTGAACCCACAAACCTCAAGGCAGACATCGGCCTTGGACTACGCGAACTGTGGAACCCCATGATCATTTTACTTCTTCAGACCTTGTGGTTCATCACCTTCGTTTACATGGGGCGGAGCACCATTACATTCTCTCACCTTTCGTTTCATGTGAATGAAAATCATATATGAACACTTTTTATGACTCGTTTTTCAGGATAGCCCTGATTTTCTCAGATAAATCTTTTATGGAAAACGGCTTCTGGATAAAGTTCACACCTTTGTCAAGGACGCCATGGTGGGCGATGACATCTGCTGTGTAGCCGGACATGAACAGCCGCTTCATATTGGGATAAAGGTCCAGGATGTTTTTTGCCAGATCCCGTCCGTTCATTTCGGGCATGACCACATCGGTCATCAGCATATGAATTTCTCCGGGGTGCCTTTCGGCCAGACGCATGGCTTCTCCGGGTGTTGCAGCAGCGAGTACCATGTATCCCAGACGTTTCAGAATCAAGGCGGTCATGCTGAGGATGGCCGGTTCGTCTTCAACCAGCAGAATGGTTTCACTCCCATGCTCCACAGGTTTGACAACATCCGGTTTCATCATCTGTTCAGCCTTGGGCACATGGAGGGGGAGGTAAATTTTAAATGTCGTTCCCTTATTTTTTTCGCTGTGGACGATGATAAAACCGTTGTTCTGTTTGACGATGCCATAAACGGTGGACAATCCCAGACCCGTTCCTTTGCCAATTTCTTTTGTGGTGAAGAATGGCTCAAACAGGCGGGCTACCGTTTCCTGATCCATGCCGCAGCCGTTGTCGCTTACCGACAGCATCACATATTCGCCGGGTTCGAACTCAAGATGGGTGTCGCAGTATGTCTGGTCAAAGGATTCACCGGCTGTCCGGATAATGATTTTGCCACTGCTCCCAAGGGCGTCCCGAGCGTTGACGCACAGGTTGACCAGGATCTGGTCGAGCTGAGTCGGGTCCATCATGACCGTTTTCTGGCCACGTCCCGGCATCCATTCAAGATGGATGTCTTCACCGATAAGACGCCTCAGCATCTTGAGCATACCTTCTACTGTTCCATTCAAGTCCAGTACTTTGAGGGCCACAGTTTGTTTCCGGGCAAAAGCAAGGAGCTGCCGGGTCAGGTCTGCCGAACGCTGGGCTGCTTTCTGAATTTCCTGAATATCCGCGTAAATGGGCTGGGTCGGGGCCATCTGATACAGAATCATTTCGACATGGCCCAGGATCACCCCCATCATGTTGTTGAAGTCGTGGGCTACACCGCCTGCAAGCCGACCCACAGACTCCATTTTCTGGGCTTGATTCAACTGGGCCTGAAGCTTCTCTTTTTCTTCTTCAGCCTGTTTGCGGTCGGTGATGTCGGCAAAGATACAAGCGAACTGGTTAGTGGCTGGGCGGAAAGCCGTGACCTCGAAGAATTTACCCACTTCCCTGGAATGATTTTCGAAAAATACCGGTTCACCGGTCAGAGCAACTTTTCCGTATGTTTCAATCCAATAAGGTTCAGTGCCTGGCATGATTTCAAGTACGGTTTTACCTATCAAAGATTCTGATTCCAGGCCGGTCATCCGTTCGAATGCCGGGTTCACGGCGAGAAAACGGTAATCCACAGGCTTCCCCTGATCATCACAGATGATTTCGTGCAGGGCGAAACCATCCAGCATTTCTCGGAACAAGGTCTGATAATCCCGCTCGATCATGCGGTGTGCTGTGATGTCGCGGCTGATGGACAGCACGGATTGAACGCGTCCGTCAGCATCTCTTTCAGGAATAAGCCGCCTGTTGAATGTGGTTTCGCCATGAACACCATCGAATGTGTACTCTGTTTCATAGGAGACTTCACTGTCGAAGACGTGTTGGACTGACTCAGTCCAGGACGCACAGGCCTCCTCAGGGAAATTCAGTTCCAGGCAAGTTTTTCCGATAAACTTTGAGGCAGGGATGCCGGTTACATCTTCAATATTTTCAGAAACGTAAAGAGGTCTGATGTCTCGGTCGAACCTCATCACGATGTCAGGCAATCCTTTGACCAGGGTCCGGTGCTTTTCTTCGCTGTCTCGCAGAGCCTCTTCGGTTTGTTTGAGGTCGGTGATGTCCGTGTGGACTCCTGCAAAATGGTAACCCTGGCCTTGAGAGTCATGGGTGACGCAGTTGCCACGAGATAAGATATTACGCCAGGAACCATCGGCTGCCTGCATACGAAAATCCATATTCCATGTTTCTGTTTGACCTGAAGCCAGCAATTGAACTTCATTGTTTAAACGCTCACTGTCACCCGGGTAAAGCTTGCTGAACAGAAAGTCATAACCTTCTTGCCCGCTGATGGGAGAATAACCGAGCATGGTGAACATTTTGTCACTGTAATAGAATTCGCCTGTCTGAAAATTATTTTCCCATAATCCGTCATGGATCGCGTTAAGAATATATTCAACACGGGTGTTTACTTTATCTAATTTGCGCTGGGCTTCAAGTTCGGAAAGAATGGCTTTTTCGGCTAGCTTGCGTTCTGTGATATCGATGATGTTACCAATGATTTTAATGACGCGATTATTTTCCATCACAGGCCTTGCCATGGTTTGAATCCACGTCTTTCGCCCATCGGTGGTGGTGAATGGAAAAATCAGGTCGTAGGGCACGCCTTGCTCTGTACAGCACCGGAAAGCCTCCAGAATCACCGGTCGATCATCAGGATCGTAACAGGATAGGCTGAGTTCAATGAGCTCGTGGGGGACGAACGTGGTTTCTTCGGGAACTAAGCCGTGTATGTGGTATGTTTCGTCGGTCCATGACCCCTGCTGACTCTGAACGTCCCAATCCCAGCCGCCAACTTTGGATAGGTGCTGTGTGGCCTCCAGAAGATCCCGGCTGGCTTCCAGCTCTTTTTCCACACGTTTCCGGTCTGAGATATCCGTATGGGTTCCGAACATCAGAAGGGGCTTGCCATGAGAGTCACGGGTGGCGATGCATCCGTGGTCCCTTATCCAGACCCAGTGGCCGTCTTTGTGGAGCATCCGGCAATCGCAGCTATAATAGGGAAGTTCTCCTGCGAAATGACGATTGAGAAGATCTGTGGCCTGCACCAGATCATCAGGATGGGTCAACTTTTTCCAGGTTTCGATACTGACAGGTGCCAGTTGTTCAAGTGTATAACCGGCCATCTGTGCCCAGCGCTCATTTAGAATTGTTTCACCTGTTTGAACATTCCATTCCCAGGTGCCCACGTTTGCACCTTCGATGATGCTTGCAAGCCGCCAGAGCGTATCACCATAGGCCATTTCTGCGTTGTGAAGGCGTTTTTCGGTTATAATGTTACTGAAAACACGGTCCAGAACCAAAGGCAGAAGATCAATGAGATCCCTATCTTTTTCTAGATAATCGGACGCACCGAGTTGCATCATCTGAACAGCTCGTCGTTCGTCCTTTTTGTCTTTCATTACGATAAAGGGCACGTCGATGCCGCGCTGGGACAGTGCGGCGACCACTTTATCTGCGGTGTGATCGGAAAGGGTCTGGGTAACAAGGAGCACCAGAGCCGGATCGCCTGTGGCGTGTTCGATGGCTAGTGCGCCTGAACACACACTTTCGGCATTGAACCCGGCCTTGTTCAACGATTGTTCGATACATATCCGAAATTCGTTGTTACTCTCAACGATCAGAACACGTTTTGATGTTTTCTGATCCGGTGTGGAAGCGGTAGCCATATTTTCCCTTGTTTTGTTAAATGGTTTTTTTACGAATTAATCAAGACTATGCCTTACACTTTAAACTGGCCTATCATGCTTTTGAGCTGCTCAGCCAGTTTCATCAATTGTTCCGCATGGTTTTGAACTTGTTCACCGCCAGCTCTGACCTCACCAGCGGCTTCGCTTACATCTGCGATGTCCTGGGCCATGGACTTGGAAACTGAGGCGGTCTGGACCACGTTTTCATTGGCATCCTGAACACCTGAAGATGCCTGGGCAATGTTTCCTGCCACATCTCGGGTTACAGCGGCCTGCTCCTCAATGGCTGCGGCGATGCTGGCCACAAGATGCCCCACTTCGGAGATAACACGGGTGATCTTTTCGATGTCAGCTATGGCGTTTCCCGTAGAGTTCTGAACACTGCCGATTTTGATTTTGATATCTTCGGTGGCTGCTGCGGTTTGTCTGGCCAGTTCCTTGATTTCACCTGCCACCACGGCAAACCCTTTGCCCGCTTCACCGGCCCGTGCCGCTTCAATGGTGGCATTCAATGCCAGCAAGTTGGTCTGGGCGGAAATCTCGTTGATGGTCTCGGTGACATTGCCGATTTCCCGGGCAGACTGACCCAGTTCCCTCATAAGTGATGCCACGCCAGCCGCCTGGATGTCAGCTTCAGCACTGATGGCCCGAGCTTTTTCCGAATTGGCGGCGACCTCACCGATGGTTGCGCTCATCTCTTCCGTGGCACTGGCCACAGAGGCAAGATTGGTGGATGTTTGTTCCATGCTGGCTGCAACGGAATAGGTGTTGGCACTGGCTTCCTCGGCAGCCGCTGCCACCGTAAAGGTTTTTTCCGACATGGTTCTGACGCTCTGGGCGGTCTGGATGCTTATGGCCGAGAGCCCCGTAGCCGAAGACGACATGGTATTTATCCCGCCAGCAAGGTTTGTAATCAGATCACGGGTGTTGTGCACCATGGTGTGGAAGGCCCGTGCCAGGTCACCGATTTCGTCATTTCGCCTTTGAAAGACCACCGGGACTTCATGTGAAAAATCACTTTTTGCAAGCAGCCCGGTGAAATTGACACAGGCCTTGATGGCAAGAACAATGTCTCGGGTCAGCATGATACCCAGACCCAGGGCAAGGAGAGCGCCGCCAATCATCATGACTGAGCATAGCATCATAAGCTGGGCACCTGATGCCGCATGCTCCTTGACCATTTTAGCCGTAAGGTTTGTATTATTGCTGATTAGTTCCAGGAGGGCATGCCCAAAGGCCTCGGAAATCGGGATCATACGAGCAACTGTTGTATGGTATTGTTCATAGACAGCAGCCCGCTGTCCATCGTCCGTCTGTTTGCTGAGTTGATGGATAAGACCATCCAGTTCTTTGTAGATATCGCGCCAGACCTGATGGGTGGTTTTCACGTTGCCAAGAAGCTTGTGACCTGTTTCATTGGCACGGGGGATGGCTATGAGCATTTCCAGTGATTCGTCAATTTTTTCCCAGCTTTCGGCCCGTTGTTTTTGGATTCTATCAAGAACTGTTTGTCTGTCAGCCTGATCTTTTGTCTGAAAAACTTCCAGAGTTTGACCACGTATGACCATACGCTGAAAGTTGAGATCCGCCAGAGATTTCAAGTCGGTAATCCTGTCTCCCCCAAGATTCTTCAGGTCGCCTGTGAGATCCATAGTGCTGTATATTCCGACTCCACCCACAATCAGAGTAATTGCTGCAACTGAAAGAAATCCAGCTGTCAGTTTTTTACCGATTTTCATGAAACAACCTCCTGTTTTTTTGCTAATTTAATATGAATGCAGAACCTGATTGAATACTTTACCTTTCTATTTCATAGCTGTTTTCAACCGTTCAAATTCCGCTGGCAATTTTTTCAAACCAGCCCTGACAGCATTTAAGTCTCCTGCTGCTGCGGCCTGTTCAATTCCAGAAGTCAAGGCCACCAATGCTTCGCCGCCCACAACAGAGGACGCCCCTTTGATGGTATGTGCCTGCCGTTCGGCAGTGGTCATGTCGCCACGCTCCAGTATTCCTCTAAGAGTTTGAATTTGCTTTGGGATATCGAAAAGAAATCCGTCTATGATCTTTTCGGCCAGATGTTTGTCTCCGTTCAGCCGTTCCAGCATGGCTGAACGGTTCCAGATCATGTGCGAACCCTCATCGATCATTGATGAAACGGCATCTGAATCTATTTTGATTATTGGGTTATCCTGTTTCAGATTCGGTAGCCATTTCTCAAAAACGTCCACCAGATTCCTTGCCGATACGGGTTTTGCGATATGGTCATTCATACCTGCGTCCAGGCACTTCTTTCGGTCACTCTGCATTGCGTGTGCGGTGAGAGCGACAATGGGAATGTCCCGGAAACTCGACTCATGTTTCCGGATTCTTCGTGTGGCTTCGAATCCATCCATGACCGGCATCTGGCAGTCCATCAGGATCAGATCATAGGGTGTGGATTCCAGAGATTTGAGAACTTCCAGGCCGTCTGCTACGGCATCGGCTTTTAGACCCAGTTTTTTTAATAAACCCAGAGCCACATTCTGGTTTGTGATGTTGTCTTCGGCCAGAAGAATGCGGGCCTTGCAATCTTGAAAGCTGACCAGCGTCTCACGTGCTGTATGGCGAGTGGTAATGGGGTGGGGTTTTCTCTCTGTTCCATCTGATCCAGCAAGAATCAGAGACAGAATATCCCGGAGTTCTTTGTGCCGAACCGGTTTGGTCAGGTAACCGGAAAAACCGACCTTCTCAAAATGTCGGGCGTCTCCACGGGTTCCCATAGAGGTCAGCATCACCATGTGGATTCCTGCCAGAACAGGGTCTGCCTTGATGACTCGCCCAAGTGATCTTCCGTCCATGCCCGGCATTTGCATATCAATCACCGCGAGGCGGAAGGGATCGTGTTCATTTATTGCAAGGTAGAGGGCCTGAAGTGCCGAAGGACTGTCTTCAGCTTCCACGGGGCGCATTCGCCAAGAAGCAAGTCGCGTAACAAGGATCTGGCGGTTGGTCTTGTTGTCATCAACGATCAATACCCGGACATGGTTCAAATCCGCCAGGTTAATCGTTTCTATTCTGTTTTCTTCGGGCTGCTTGTCGAATCGTGCTGTGAACCAGAACTCCGACCCCTTGCCTTCTTCACTGATCACCCCGATCTTACCTCCCATGAGTTCCACAAGCTGCTTGGAGATGGCAAGGCCTAAACCTGTTCCCCCGTATTGCCGGGTCGTGGAGGCATCTGCCTGGGTAAATTTGTCGAAAAGTATAGCTGTTTTATCTATGGGAATACCGATACCTGTATCACGGACGGAAAAACGCAAGACAACGGAATGTACATTTGTTTGAGGTAAAGACTCATCCACCCTGACACGGATTTCAACCTCACCTGAGGAGGTGAACTTGATGGCATTCCCCGTAAGATTGATGAGGATTTGGCGTATACGCCCGGGGTCTCCTTGTAACAGCACTGGCGTTTTCGGATCAGCAGAGCAGATAAGCTCCAGGTCTTTTTCGTGAGCCCGAACTGCCAACGTGGCGGCAAAATCTTCCAATAAAGACGACAGGTCGAAATTCAACATTTCAAGGTCGAGTTTCCCGGCTTCGATTTTTGAGAAGTCAAGAATGTCGTTGATCAGGGCCAGAAGGGCTTCGCCACTTGTTGAAATGGTTTGAGCATAACGTCTCTGTTCATTATTCAGAGCCGTATCCAGCAACAACCCTGTCATGCCGATGACCCCGTTCATCGGTGTGCGGATTTCATGGCTCATATTGGCAAGGAATTCACTTTTGGCGACACTGGCCATTTCCGCTTTTATGGCCATTTCATTGGCCCGAGTTATGGCTTCTTCGAGTTGCTGGTTGGTTTCAAGAAGATCCGCCTCGGCGCGCTTACGATCAGTGATGTCGATCATGACAGTCAGGAAATACTGTTTCCCCTGATTTCTTATGATTTCACCTGAAAACAGACCGTCAATAAGTGTTCCGTCTTTGCGTCGGATCTCTAACTCCAGATCTTTGATGCGCCCATCGGTTTGAAGTTTCTCCGCCATAGTTTCTTGTTTTTCCGGGTGAAGAAAAAGAGCCAGTTCATCTGATGTTTTGCCTATGACTTCAGAGCGTGAATAGCCTGTGGCGGCCAGAAAAGCGTTGTTCACATCGGCGAAGCGCCTGTCAGACAAGGTGGTGAGCGCCATCAGTGCCGGGTTATTCTGAAACAATCGTTCGAAACGCTGCTGGGCTTCTTTTTCAGCACTCAGATCCTTTTTTTGTTCGGTGATGTCAGAGAACATGGTTGCAAAACGTCGTTCTGACAAACGATAGGCGCTGATAAAGTAATGTCTTTTCAAATGTTGAGAATATTGTTCGAAACTGACGGGTTTTCCTGTCAATACGACTTTGCCGTAGATGCCTATAAAAGGTTCATTTACGATTCCGGGCAGGATTTCGGTAACCCGGCGGCCTATCACTTCGGGTATTTTTAATCCTGTTTGTGATTCAAAGGCCGGATTTGCAGATAAAAAAATGTAATCCACAGGTTTCCCATGGTCGTCAAGAATGATTTCATGTACCGCAATCGCCGAAATGGCATGTCCGGTGAGTAAACGGTTTTCTGTCTCGCTCTCGCGAAGCTCCAGAGTTCTTGCTTCAACCAGTCGTTCCAGTTCCTCTCGATGGTGAAGTGCCAGGGCAAATACGAAGGTCAATGCTGTTGTGAGAAGAATTCCTGTAAGCAATGTGACATACACTGCTCTTTTTGGATGGAGGAGTAAAAAATTCTTGTTGGCATGGACTGTTACGGTGAAAACCTTGCCAAAGGCAAGGATAGGACGCGAAAGAGAAAAAATCGTGTCGAGTGGTTTTTCAGCATCGCATGTTGATGCCAGAAGTTCGATCATCTCTTCGTTCTGGTGGGTATTGATCGTGATGTGTGACAAATGGTCCCCGCCTGAATTCTCCAGCAAGGTCCCCATCTGGAGAACAGCAAGGGTAAAACCTCGTAGTTTTCCGTAAAGATCGCTCCTGTAAACAGGTCGGTAGATGAGCATGCCCTTGTTCTGACCTGTTTCTTGAACCAGTGTTATCGGGTCGGTGGCGGTGGGCAGGGCTGTTCGGGCGGCTTCTTCAAGTGCCTTTTGGCGGATCGGTTCCGAGCCGAGGTCATAACCTATGGCTTTATCATTTCCGGAAACAGGAGCAACGAATAATACGGGATAATACGTGCTCCGGTCTGTGACCGGTATCCGTCCTTTTTGAGGGTTTTTTTCCCATATTTCGAAATCCTTCCATCCCGTCTTGCGGGTTTCTAGTTCGAACTGGGTTCTGTCTGACGCAGGTACCGCAGGGATCCATTCCCATGCCTTGATTGCCGAATTTTTTGTCAAATAGGATGCGTAAACCTGAAATTCTTTATGGGTGACAGATACCGATCCTTCAATGAATTTTGAAAGGCCTTCAAGTTCAATATTTTGGAGAGTTTTGAACTTTTCGCTGATCGTGGCGGTTCGTGCTTCCGCTATCTGCATGAATGTTGCCTGCCTTGTGTAACACTCTTTCCCGTGGGCTGTCCATGTACCAAACAGGGTCAGGGCAAGCCCTGCCAAGAATGTCACGGTGGTTTCCAGGTAACGCATTCCGAAAGAATGTTTCCCCTTTGACTGTGTGCGTTTTGATAATAGAAACAGTCCAACAGTCATGATCATGATCAGGCTGGCTGTGAGCAATAAGGCCGGAATGGCTGATTTTAAAACGGTCCACCGCCAAGTTACAGCCGCAATGTCCATACACAGAACAGCCACAATGCTGCCGGTAGCCGGATCTTGTACAGGGACAAGGGCGGTGACCCAGGTCCCCCAGCGATCGGTGAAGGGGCCTTCCACCGATTCGCCCCCGGAGGTAAAAGTGTTATGGAAACTTTTCGGGGCTTCATCGTAGGGGGCTCCGGGTGGAGAATAGGCCTCGGAATCGGACGGCTTGCTGTCCACAAAGAAAAATATTCTGTTACCGGGATCAGATCCCAGAAGATATACGAAATGACATTGGTCATATGTCTGTCGAAGGGCATTGAACTGTGACTTGAGACGCTGGTAAGCAGGTTTAACCAGATCTGATCCATTGCCTGAAAGAATTTTGATGTAGTTGGGGTTGATCTCTTCGGCCATAAGACGGGTCTGATAGAGAAGTGATTTTCGCATCTCCATGTCCGTTCGGTGGACTGTCCACCAGGCAAGGGACAGTCCAGCGATCAGTACTGCCGTCATCATACCGGCCCCACTTAAAAAATATCGCCTGTTAGATTTGATATCGGGTATTGTTTGATTCATGGTCAATTCACCTTAGCCTTCCTTAGGCTTTTTTCAAACCGGAATGGCACAGCGGAAAATGATGGCAGCCACTTTTCCAGAATATCCACCAGAGGTGCCTATCCGGCTTCAGCCAGTATCAGAAATGACAGGGCCGCGAGGATTGCATAGCTCTTTTCTTTTTTCAGAATGGCGCATCAATGGTTCGGACGGCCGATTGATTTGGAGTCTGCTTTGATGGCGGAAAAATAGACGAACGAAGGTGTCAGGCTCTGCCTTCGAATATTTTAGGTATTTTACAACGTCAGGAAGGGAAATGTAAAGAGAAACAAAGGCTTGATCATGTACAGGTTGAAGAATTCAATAAACCTCGAAAAACGGTTTTAAGATCTTTTTCTGTGATCCTTGAAAGGAGGATGTCTTCGTAGTCGGACTCTGTGCAATAGCCATTTTCATCCTCCGGATTGTCAGCCTGCCCCACCAGGAACGTGATCAGGTTTTTTCGGGCAGGGTCAGGGGTGAAGTTTCTGTTGTTTTCCACCCAGGCTGAACAGTCGTCATGGGTTCCGACAAACAGGAGATAGAGGTTTTCCTGATCTTTGACACAGACCATACGATATCCCTTGCCGATGTCGTATTTGATGCAGTTCTTGATACGGAATTCTCCGTGGCGGGTGAACTTCCCGAGAACGGAAAGGCGCGAGTCGCCGTTTTTGATGATGCTCCGGATGATCGCATCGGCTTTTTTCGCGGCGGAAACAGCCATCTTTTCTGATGAACGCATGGCGGTGAGCATTTTTTCAAATCTGGGATTGCTGTGTATGTAACGTATCATAAGATTTTCTATGGTGTTTGCATCTGTTTGTAGGGGCACGGCGCGCCGTGCCCCAGGAACCTCCAGCCCTGATTATTCCAAAATAGAGGGATAAGCAATAAACGGGTAATAAGGGCCGGAGACCCACAATTCGCTTGGTGTCAGGAACAGCAGGAACCTTCAGTTCCGCAGGACGAGCATCCTCCGCCCAGTTGAAGGCTCGATGTCACTTTGAAACCGGTATCGATGTAATCCACGTTGATCGGCTTTGCATCAGCAAGAAACGCACGGTCCACCAGAAAATCGAAGCCCCCGAAGTTGAATACGTCATCGGTGTCTTTTTTATCATCAAGAGCCATGGCGAGCTGAGGCCCGCCGCAACCGCCGCTGTGGAGAAACACCCGCACGGGCATGACGTCTTTCCCGGTGAAGTATTCCTTGATCTGTTCCTGTGCTTTTTCTGTGACGTTGAACATGTTTTTTGTCCTTATGTTTTATTGATTTTATCGTTAATTTGTGATGGGTTACGCTGTCGCTTCTCCCACCCTACAGTCTATGCCGTTTCCTTAAGAAATATGATGACAACGCTCATTTTTAATCGTGTGATCACCGTAGGGGCGACCCGCTGGTCGCCCAGCCCCGCATAACCATAAACACGTTTATTGTATATCGGTTTGGGCGACCAGCAGGTCGCCCCTACAACGTTTCGTCGGTTACATTTATCGTAAAGTAACGGCTACAGTTGCATTTGAATCCCGGTAGTGCAACCGCATCCCGGACAATTCAACCTTTTTTTAAAAATGCCCCGATCCTCCATTGGACGTTCAACATTTCATTTTAATATTCCTTCGGCGTCGTATTGATCTGATCCAAAGTAAACACAGGACCATCTTTACACACCAGCTCCCGTCCGATATTGCAGCGCCCGCACATGCCGATGCCGCATTTCATCCGGTTTTCAAGGCTCATGATGATGTGATCGTTTTTGTAGCCCAACTTTTCAAGAACAGGCAATGTGAACTTGATCATTATTGGCGGACCGCAGACAATGGCGTAGGTGTCGTCGGACGCCTGGGGCGCCACTTTTTCCGTGATGGTCGGAGTGAAACCCACATGGTAGTTCCAGTTGGGCGCTTCGGTGTCCACGGTCAAGTGCATGCGGATGTCGTCACGTTTTTCCCATTCCACCAGTTCATCTTTGTAAAGAAGCATGCCCGGTGTGCGTGCGCCGTAAACCACGTCGATCTGGCCGAAGTTCGCACGGTTGGCCGGGTCCAGCATCATCTTGATGGATGACCGCAAGGTGGTGAAGGCAAAACCGCCGCCGATGATCAGTATGTTCTTGCCCTTCAAGGTGTCCCAGGGATACCAGTTGCCCAGAGGGCCACGGATTCCCATGGTTTCACCCACTTTCATGCTGTGGAGGTACTGGGTGACTTTACCGGTTTTGAACACGGTGAACATCACAAAGCCTTTTTCAGTGGGTGAACTGGCAATTCCGATGGGGATTTCACCCAGACCCGGAATGGAAAGTTCGGCGAACTGACCGGCTTTGTAAGAAAACTTCGTTTCATCCTCCGGGCTCTTAAAGACAAAGCGGAAGGTTTTCAGGCTTTTGTCTTCGGTGGCTATGCTGATATCATCAATGCGTACCGGATAGGGTACATAGGGATTTTCCACGGTTCATCTCCTTCGTTACTTGTTCATTGTCTTACAGATTTCGCGGATGTCGATATTCGCCGGGCACTGTCTTACGCAACGTCCGCAACCCACACACATGATTCCCTGATCGTATTTGTCCGTGAAGTACTTCAGCTTGTGCATGAAACGCTGGCGTGTCCGCTGATACGGGTACTGTCTGGGGTTGTGACCGGAACCGTGCATGGTGAAAAGGCCGGTCATGCAGGAATCCCAGTTTTTGATCCGGACGCCTTTTGTGCCGAAGTTTTCATCCTGGATGTCAAAACACCAGCAGGTGGGGCAGGCGTAGGTGCATGTTCCGCAGTTGATGCAGGCGAAGGCTGTAGACTCCCAGTGATCGGCTTCGAAAAGTTCCAGAATGGTTTTTTTTGCAATCTTATCAAAAGCGACAGTGGACACGATTTGGTCTTCGGCGGCTTTTTTCATACCTTCGATTCGGGTAGCCGCATCAGATCCGGCTTCTTTGGTGAATCCGGCGGCTTTGGCCCAGGCCTCACCTTTGGGTGTGATGATTTTGGCAAAGTAATCGCCTTCTTCACCGGCATCCACCAGAAGAACATCCAGCCCTTTTTCATCAAAAGGGCCTGTTCCACAGGATGTGGAAAAATCCGTGGCCGATGGCTGATTCACGGCAAGGCCCACAAAAGTGATGGCGTCATAGGCTTTAAGAAAGTAAGGATCCTGATAATCTCCGTTGTCGAAGTTTAGTTTTAGCAGTTGAAGAGCCCGTGCGTCATAAGGACGGATACCGATCACCGCCCGTTTGGGGTACTCTTTCTTTGTTTCTTTCATGATATTGCATTCCGGGTCGTTTGGGTCAGTACTGAACGTGATCATGACTTCCGACTTGGGAAATACAAGAGCTTTAGGTGAAAGCCGGGTGTCGCTTCCCGACATGTCCGGCATCTCGCCTTTTTTCAGATCCTTGAACTCGTAAAAATCTTTTTCTTTGACCGGACCCGTGAGCTGATAGGTTTCGGCTGATGCCAACACACCCTTATCCCAGCTTGCCCTGTCGATATGTAAAATTTTCATTTTTATGTACCTTTCGCAGTGATTATTTAATAAACTCTTCCGGGTCATGGGTGGTGAATGTGTCAAGAGCCGGTCGTACGTCCGTGGTGAGACCCGCTTCCCAGCCGAAACGCTCATAACAGGATTTTTCCAGTTTGCCCGTAAGCAGTCTCACCTTGATGTTCATGGGACAAGCCGCTTCGCAGGCCCCACAGTCCGTACAGCGCCCTGCGCAGTGGAAAGCACGTAACGTATGGTAGGTTCTTACGTCGACGGGATCATCACCTTTCCCCACCCACTGGGGTTGTGATTCATCTACAAAACATGTGGGACAGTAGCACAGAGGACAGGCATTTTTGCAGGCATAGCAGCGGGTGCAGGTTGAAAGCAGATCATCAAAGAAAGCCCAGCGTTCAGCAGGGTTCATCGCTTCGATTTTCTTGATTTCATCGTCGTTCCGGGCCGTATTGATTTCGGGAACAGGATCTGCAAACGGAATGTCATTGATCACAGGGTTGCGGTGAAGACAATTGGCGCAGTTGCTCTGTAGCAGCTCGCTTTTGTCCGCCGATCGTTCGCCCTTCCGGGTTTTGACGGTGATTTTGCCGTTTTTTTCCGTAAGCTCCAGAATTTCACCGCCAGCCAGTTGTTTTACTTTGTTCTTGTCTGTCATGCCGGTGCAGGGAACGCCGATCACCGTGACCTGATCGCGTGTGACGCGCCGTTCCACAATGTGGGTGACCACGTTTCTTGAATCACAGCCTTTGGCAATGATAGCGACATTTTCTTTTCTGCCTGTCAGGTAGTTTGCAAGGTTCAGCCTGCACTGGGAATCCCAGACCAGTTTTTCCGCATCTTCCGGTGTCTTTGCAAGAAAAGGCTCGTTGATTCCGGGGAGGGTTCCACGTTTGTAGCCGATCACCACATCCACCTTGCCGTTCTTGAGAAGATCACCTGAAATTTTTCGAATATTTTCAGTGTAGTCTATCATGTTATTTCAGCCTCCAAGCGGTTTTCCCCATGGAAAATCCGCTTAAAAATATGTAAGAAAACCTAAATGGTTTCGCTTCTTTATGCAGCGATTTCTTTGGGTGCGCCTTTGATGAAATGCTTTGCGGGGCCGAGTTTTCTGACTTCCGCGATCACGTCATTGGCCACTTGTGCGAACTTCACGCCTTCAGCCGAAGATATCCAGGAAAAATGAATCCGTCCCGGTTCGACTCCCTGGTACTCCAGAAGTTCTTTGAGAAGTGTGAACTTCCGGCGTGCGTAATAGTTGCCTTCAATGTAATGACAATCTCCGGGATGACAGCCGGAGACCCAGATGCCATCCGCACCTTTCCGCAATGCAGCAAGAATCATCTTGGGAGAAATACGCCCCGAACAGGGCACGCGGATCACCCTCATATTGGGCGGATACTGAAACCGGCTTACACCAGCCAGATCAGCCGCGCCGTAACTGCACCAGTTGCAAAGAAATGTTATTATTTTTGGTTCAAAATCAGTCATTTAAGACCTCCTTAAATACGGAACTTCATATTTTGCCCTGATACGGCGTTCTCGGGTTTTTTAGATCCGAGGGCGAGCGCTGCTACGCCTCCGGTCTAAAAAACCCTGTGTCTTGTCTCAGGCCAAAATCTGAAGTTCCAAGTCTGTCGCAAATAGGTTTGGTTTTACGGCGTTGGATTAAAAAAACATTTGTCAAACTTTTTAAAAGTTTGGCCACCGGCAGGTCTGCCGGAGGCACAATTTTTTAGTATCCAATCAACCGAAAACATAAAATGGTTATGCGTTCTCAATCATCGCCATCAGCTGACCGTCTTCAAAGCCTTTCAGTGTCAAAGCACCGGAGCGGCAGGATGCCACACAGGAACCGCAGCCTTTGCACAACACCGGGTTGATCTGGGCTTTTCCTTTATCGCGGCCTTCCATAACCATGGAGGGCGCGTTGTAGGGGCAGACCGTGATACAGACTTCGCAGCCTGTGCAGAACGCCGGGTTGACTTTGGCTATGTTGCCGCTGGTGTTGATGGTTTTCTGGGACAACAAGCGTGTGGCACTTGAAGAAGCTGCCTGGGCCTGGGCAATGGATTCGTCAACGGGTTTGGGGTAGTGGGCGAGCCCGCACAGGAACACACCGTCCACTGCAAAATCGCTGGGGGCAAGTTTCACATGGGCTTCTGCAAAGAAACCGTCGGAGTTCATGGGAACTTTGAAGAACTGTGCCAATTGCTCATCCCTGTATGGGACAACAGCTGTGGCCAGGGTCAGCATATCCGTGGTGATTTCGACGGGACGTTTGAGAACATGGTCGATGACCGTGATGGACAGACCGTCTTTTTCCGCCTTAACCATCGGCTTGTTCTGAACGTCATAGCGGATGAAGATCACGCCTTTTTCACGGGCTTCCTTGTACAGGGCTTCACGTTCACCGTATGTCCTGATGTCTCGGTACAGAACGAAAATCGCCATGTCCGGGTTCAGCGTCTTCAGGTGAAGGGCGCTGGCTGCCGTATGGGTGCAGCAGATTCTGGAACAGTAGGGCCGTTCCGGTTCACGGGAACCCACACACTGGATGAACACAGCTGACTTCATGGTTGAAAAGGCCGGATCGTTGTCGATGAACTTCCGGTCCAGCTCAAGACCTGTGATAACACGGCTGTCCTTGCCATACAGGTATTCGTCGGGTTTCAGTTCACTTGCGCCTGTGGCCACGATAGCCACACCGTGCCGGAGAGTTTCCTTGTTGCCTTTGACGGAGATGGTGGTGTCGAAATTTCCCACGAAACCGTCCACCGCTGTGATCTGGGTTTCGGTCAGAATCCGGATCTTGTGATTGGCTTCCACATCTTTGATCAGATGTTTCAATCCGTCCTGAATAGATTCACCTTTGGATGTGGCGTAAAGGTTTCTGGCCTGACCGCCCAACTGGCTGTCTCTTTCGATCAGGCTGACCTGATAGCCTTGAGAAGCAAGAGATTTGGCAGCACTCATGCCGGAGATACCACCGCCGATGACCACGGCGTTCTGGTCGATATCCAGTCTGGCTTCGGTGAGGGGCTCGAAAAGTGCAACCTTGGCAGCCGCCATTCGGACCATTTCTTTTGCTTTTTCCGTGGCTTCTTTGGGGAAATCCTTATGAACCCAGGAACCGTGGTTACGGATGTTGACCATCTCGAACAGGTACTTGTTCAAACCGGCGCTTTGGAGTGTTTCCTGGAACAGCGGATCATGGGTTCTCGGCGTGCAGGCCGCTACGATGATTCGGTTCAGGTTTTGCTCCTTGATCACTTTCGCCATGAAATCCTGGGTGTCCTGGGAACAGGAGTACATGTTGCATGATACATATTCCACGTAAGGAAGGTCTGCTGCGTAATCCCTCACCGCATCCACGTCGATAACACTGGAGATGTTGATGCCGCAGTGGCAGACGAACACGCCAATCCGGGGACGCTCGCCGGTGATGTTGGTCTGTGGCGTGACCGTGATGCTTTTGGTGAGCGTGTTCCGTCCTTCGGCCAAAGCGGAACCTGCACAAAGGGCGGCGGAACCTGCTTCAACAACGGATTGAGGAATGTCTTTGGGGCCTTGAAGGGCGCCGCATACATAGATGCCGTCCCGTGTTGTGGATACGGGGTTGAACGAGTCTGTTTTGACAAAACCACCGGCGGTGAGTTCCACACCCAGGTTTCTGCACAGAGCCTTCACGTCGTCCGGAACTTCCATACCCACGGAAAGAACCACGATGTCGTATATATCACGAACGATTTTCCCAGTGTTGTCGTCCACAAAATCAAGAATCTGGCCGGGCCCGGTGGGGTTCTTGAAGATTGAATGAAGACGGCAGCGTACGAACTTGATGCCGTGTTTTTCTTTGGCTTCGTTGTAGCAGCTTTCAAAACCTTTGCCGTGGGTTCTCATGTCCATGTAGAAAATGGTGCATTCCAGCGACGGGTCATGTTCTTTGGCGATGATGGCCTGTTTGATGGCATACATGCAGCAGACTGACGAACAGTAGCCGTTGTCACAGGTGTTGATGTCTCTGGAACCGACACACTGGAGCCAGGCGATTTTCTTCGGCTCTTCATGGTCGGACATACGGATGATGTGGCCCTGGTTGGGACCGGATGCGGAAAGAAGTCTCTCGAACTCCAGAGAGGTCACCACGTCCGGGTTGTTGTCGTAACCGTACATCACTTTCCCTGCCGGGTTGTACGCTTTGAAGCCGGGGGCAAGGATGATGGAACCCACGTTCAAGGTCACGTTTTTGTCTTTATCGTCGTAGTTGATGGCCCCTGCCGGGCATTTTTTTTCACAGTTTCCGCATTTGCCTTTGGTGAGTTTGATACACTTTTCAGCGTCGATGCAGTATTTCAGGGGTACGGCCTGGGGATACAGGGCATAAATCGCTTTTCGTTTGATCAGCTTTTCGTTGTAAACGTCATCCACTTTCACCGGGCATTTTTCAGTACAGGCACCGCAGGCGATACATTTGGTCATGTCCACGTAACGGGCTTTCTGAAACACGTCCACCTGGAAATTGCCTTTTTCACCCCGGACTTCTTTGACTTCGGAAAGGGTCAGAAGTTCGATGTTCATGTGGCGTCCCACTTCAACAAGCTTGGGACTCATGATGCACATGGAACAGTCGTTGGTGGGGAATGTCTTGTCAAGCTGCGCCATCACACCGCCGATGGATGGCGATTTTTCAACCATATAGACGTAGTATCCCGAATTGGCGAGGTCAAGAGCGGCCTGAATACCGCCGATTCCGCCTCCCGCGATCAGGACTGAACCGATTGTTTTTTTGTCGGGCATGGAGATCTCCTTAATTTCTTTTTGGCCTTCGGCGACCCTGCCGGGGGCCAAACTTTTAAAAAGTTTGACAAATGGGTTGTGGTCTTCCGGGACATGGGTCATTCAAGGCCGAATTCCGCAAGGTCTGGGCCGAGATAGGTCCGTTCGTTTTCACCCAGAATACCCAGAGACAGGCAGATGATGGTCCACAAATGGATGGTGTGGTATTCACCACCGAATACATGACCGATATCTTCAACCTGGGCGTGACAGTTGTGGCAGGGGGTGACAACGTAGGTTGCACCGGTAGCCATGATCTGGTCAAACTTCACTTTGCCGTATGCATGACGCTCTTCATTGAAGCCTGCCTGGAGAGAGCCGCCACCACCGCCGCAGCAGTAATTGTTGGATTTGTTCGGATGCATTTCCACGAAGTTCTCTTCGCCTACCACTTTTTTCACCACATAGCGCAAATCATCAGCGAACTTGTCTCCAAGTGATTTGCGGACCACGTTGCAGGGGTCCTGGACGGTGAACTTGATGCCGGTGGTGTTCCAGTCGGAATTGACGGGGAGTTTCCCTTCTCTGATCCACTGGGCGTAATATTCCACGATGCTTCTGAATTCGAAGTTGTGGGGAATCTTGAATTTCCGGATGCCCTGCCATACAGCGAAAAAGCTGTGGCCGCATTCGGTGTTCAGAAATACTTTACAACCCAGTTTGTCGATGTATTCGCACTGGGCCCGGACGATTTTCTCCCAGGATTCGTCGTCGGCCAGAAACATGCAGTAGTTTTCACCGCCCCACATGTCGGAGTAATAGGTCCAGTCCGCACCAACGGTGTGGAGAATCTTCCACAGCGGCAGCAATTCATCGGGCTCGGTCACGGGTTCACGGGAGTTCTGATTCAGGGCGAAAAAGGCTCCTTCACGGTCGATGTCGGCTTTGAGTTCTTCAAAACCTTCCTGCTGACGACATTCTTCGGCCAGGTCTTCCACAGTGAACTTGAAGTCTTCCAAAGGAACGCCCATGGCGCCGCCACGGGATCTCACATGGTGATCACAGGAACCCAGGATACCTTTGGGTCTCTGTTCTCTGGGCCAACCGGACCTCAGTTCAAAAGTGAGGGCCGGAATGTTGATGTGCATGGGGCAGACATCGTAGCAGCGTTTGCACATGGTACAGACCCAGACCCAGGGATGCTTTTCCAATTCGTCATCCATGCCCAGCACGGCCATTCGCAAAAACTTTCTGGGATCCATATCCATCAGTCCGGTTGCCGGGCAGCCGCTGGCGCAGGTTCCGCAGGTGAGACACGCGGAAAGATTCCCGTCAGGGATAAGGGCAAGAGCCATATCCTTGATGCGGGATTTCCCCCCGGTCACTTTCAATGCTTCAGTCATAAACGTTCCTCCAGTTCAAAATGAATGATACCTTTACAAGCCGCCCGACCCGTTCTTTGAGGTAACGGTTTTAAAGGTTTGGTTTTTTTTGTTCGCCTGGCGTTATTGAAAAAAAACGGGAATTTCCTCTGAGAGACTATAAAGGAATCCATGGATCACCCATTAAGAGGGTTTCCACACAGTTGAAATACCGTTTTCAATGACCACAGGGGATGAGTGAAAGGAGGAGGGAATATTGTCTGCATCAACAGATCAGACGACAGAAAATTCACCACAACTCCGAACACCACCTTCGGCTTTGGAACCAAAAAATCAGCATCCGCCCCACGGGCGAAACAGAAATTAAAGCCGTCAGTAGTGTCTGGAACGGTGACGTATCATACAAAATCCATCGTATTTTTTCAGCAGGTTATCATATATAAAGTAAACCTTATATATAGATCGATTGAATTTATCAAATTGAAAATATGTATTGATGAGGTGTCGTTTATTGACGATTCTGATGGTTGGGGATGGTTCGTGTTATTTTATATTGAACAATAAAACAGGATGTTTTTTTGATTGTTTCATTCCATGTTGCAATCAAGATGATACTCCATCTGTAGGGGCGGGTTTCAAACCCCCTGATGATTGTGCCATGGTGAGCGAATCGGGATCAGATGTGTTTATCCAGAACATCCCTGACCGTCTGGCAGAGCTCCCGAATGATGATGGGCTTCATGAGGTATTTTTGAAAGCCCAGGGCAGCCGCTTTTTTTTCGTTGATCAGTTCGCTGAATCCCGTGCAGACGATCAGAGGTATGTTTGGTCTTATGGACTGAAGGGCTTTTGCCAGCTGAGCCCCTGTCAAATGGGGCATGGTCATGTCTGTAATGACAAGGGCGTAGGTGTTTGGATTTTCCTGGAATACACCTAATGCTTCAATGCTTCCCACACAGCCGGTCACCGTGTAGCCTCTGGCCTTAAGCATGGCTGTGACCAGATCGACGATGGTTTTTTCATCATCCACAACCATGATATGCTCGTTGCCCGATGGGATGGGTGAGATTTCTTTTTCAGTGTCGGGTAGAGCGCTTTCTTCCGAGCATGGTAGATAGACGTGAAAGGTGGTTCCATGACCCGGTTCGCTGTAAACCGTGATATGTCCACCATAACTTTTGATGATTCCATGGACCACGGAAAGGCCAAGCCCTGTTCCTTCTTCCTTGCTTTTAGTCGTGAAATAGGGGTCGAAAATTTTTTCTATGACCGACTTACTCATGCCCATACCGGTGTCACTGACTTCCAGAACCTGATACGATCCCAGTTCAAGCATCAGGGGTTGAAGGTGTCTGTGCTCGCTGTCTATTTGAACAGTCTTGAGGCTAACGGCCAGAATTCCCCCAGTTTTTTTCATGGCATGAAATGAATTGGTGCAGAGGTTCATGATTACTTGATGGATCTGGGTGGGATCGGCGAAAACAGTCCTGTCACTCTCCTCGACTTTGTTTTTGATCTGGATGGTGCTTGGAAGAGTAGATCGCAGGAGTTTGAGGGCTTCGTTTACCACAAGATTCATTCGAAGTGGTTTCAGTTCGTATTTGCTCTGGCGGCTGAGGGTCAAGATCTGCCGGACCAGATTTTTGGCGAGTTCCGCTGCTTTCATCACCTGAGCGAGTCCGTTTGCCATCGGGCTGTCTTGGGGAATATCCTGCAAGACCATCTCGGTGTAACCCAGAATAGGTGTGAGAAGGTTGTTGAAGTCATGGGCTATGCCTCCTGCGAGAGAGCCGATGGCCTCCATTTTCTGGGTCTGACGAAGCTGGCTTTCAAGCTTTGATTTTTCCTCTATCATTCGATTCCGCTGGATAATCCCCGACAGGGTGTTTGCGATTGCGCTAAGGACTTCTTCCTCCAAAGGGTCGTAAAGGTGATCTCCCGGAAGGCCGATGCAGATTATTCCGATGGTTTTGTTTTCAAACCGGATGGGTACACAATAATGGCTGTGAGCCAGTGCTACTTCCTCATGAATTCCAAAGCGCGTCTTTCCTTCCATGGCTGCCTGGCCGCAGAAACAATGACCGGCGAGGACCCGGTCGCAAGACGGACCGGGAAAATCGGTCACTGTTTTTGAGCCGCTCAACACAAAAACGTCGGGGTTGTCTTCGACGAAAAAAAACGAAGCGCTGCTTTTGTCGCCCATCCAGCTGAGGGAAAGAATTTTTTCAAGGGTCATTTTGAAGAAATCGTCAAGGGGAATGGGTTCAAGGGAGAGTTTCATAAGGGAGTTCAGAAAATGTTGATTCTCATAATTCCGTCTGAGTTCATCTTCTTTGCGCCGACCTTCAGCGATTTCTCGTTCGAGTTCTGTGATTTTCTGGCGAAGCAGGGGATAGTAGCTTTTTCGAATGGATTTCTCACCCAGCCCGATTATTTTTTCATACAGAATGCGTTCGGGTTCTTTGTCATCACAGGGCGTTTTCATAGATGACCTCGATATCCCGCTTGTTTGTTTGTCTGGGGTTTGTGACAAGGCAGGGGTCTTTGAGAGCTTTTTCCGCAAGAACGGGAATGTCGCTTCGATGAGTGCCTCTGTCGATCAGTGTATTTGAAATCCCAGCATTTTTTTTCAGTCGGGCGATGGTATCAAGTATGGACCGTTTTTTTTCTTTGGACGTCATGTTTCGTAAATTTATGTTCATGGCTTCGCCTATTCGTTCGTAGCGGTCACGGGCGTTTTCAAAATTGAAATCCATCACATGATCCAGCAGTATGGCGTTGCATTCCCCATGGGGCAGGCCGAGATATCCGCCCAAGCTGTGGGCCATGGCGTGGACCGCACCTAAGCTGGCATTTGAAAAGGCGAGACCTGCTTCCAAGCTTGCCCGCATCAGTGTGCTTCTGAGATCCATATCATCAGGTTTGGCGAGAACATCGAGAAGATGGGTGTTAATCAGGCGAATCGCTTCAAGGGCGTGAACATCAAAAATCGGCGAATGGGCGCTGGAGACAAAGGCTTCGATGGCGTGAACCAGAGCATCAATACCGGTGCATGCTGTGAGATAAGTGCCCATGGTGAGAGTTGTGGACGGATCAATCAAGGCCACATCAGGAACGACGGTTTTGCTGATGATGGCGATTTTGACGCGCTCGATTTCGTTATTGATGATGGCGAACTGGGAAACGTCGGCGGATGTTCCGGCTGTGGTGGGAATGCATATCAGCGGAGGCCCTGGTAGAGCCACATTGTCGATCCCTTCAAATTTAAGAATGTGGATGCCGTTGGTACTGACGATGCCGATGCCTTTGGCGCAATCCATGGGGCTTCCGCCGCCCACGGCAACAATGAGATCGCAGCCCTGACTCAGATAAAAATCCGCTCCGCGCATGACCTCATCGGCGTTGGGGTTGGGGGTTATGCCAGAGAAAACAACGCAGGACGCACCGGAAGATTTAAGATTTTCAATCACCTTGTCACACCAGCCTGCTGCCATGACACCGGGGTCTGTTACGATCAGAACTTTTTCTGCTCCGAAGTTGACGGCGTACTGTCCAGTGAGGTTAAGCGCTCCTTCGCCAAATACAAATTCAGGTGCGACAAATTTTCTGAGACTGTTCATCTAACGTGCCCCTTCCGGCGTTAAGGCGCCATATGGTTCGGTTCGTGTTTTATTCCATTTTCAATAGCATTAGATTTTAATGGCCTTGGAGTAGAAATGAATCTGTTTTTATGGAGAATAAGGCTGGCCATTGTGATGTTGAAACAGTATACCTCAAAATAGCAGGGCTGGGCAATCGGTAGTTTGTTTGCTGAAGATGTTTTATTGTAGAATAATAAAATGGGCCGTCAGTGCCCGTTTCAGAAGTTGCTTTGTCGTTCATAATAACTCGGCAAAGGAGGTCAGGCTCGCGCCCGACGACCATGGTGGGCAAAGCCCGCCCTACGGTCCTGTCGATGGTAATGGCTAATGGGCACCTGTTGGTCTAATCCAGTTCAAATCAATTTTCCCCATAAACCCTTGGCCTGACGAAGCGATAAAATTGTGACAGTTCTTCACGTGCGATGGTTTCCGCCTCGGCTCCAAAGTATTGCTGCCGCAGTTTATTAAGGCTCTGAGACTGGTCCTTACCCGTGTTTTTATTGATGATATGTTCTCTTGCCTTCATGTAAGCAAGACCATTGGCCCAGCGAGCATCTCTGGTTGCGTCAAGCTGATCCCAGCGCTTTATGGCGTCTTCATCAAGTCCCATGGATTTTCGAAACTCTGTGAGGTTCTTCTGTCTTTCGGACTTTTGCATATTTGCCAGATCGTCCTGAACGCTCGCCACTTCGAGAAACTGGTTCATCATTTTCTGCTGGTGTGCTTTTATGAAGGCTTCGGATATTTCTCCGTAAATCGCTTCTAACTGGTGGCGATAAAAATCGGTTTTCTCTTCGAACGGCAGATTCGTTTCATCCTGAATTTCAGCAAGAACGTCTTTAACTTCTTTTTGCTTCAATTCCAATTCCCAGATTTTTAATGCGTCGTTTCCAAAAAATGCTTTCCTCTTGTCCCACATCAGTTCATCCATCCTGTCTCGGGCCAAACCGGTGAGCATGGTATAGTTGTCTTTTATCCATTGTTTGTAGGCCGCCAGTTTTTTATAATTGCTGAACAGCTCTTGGGCGTAATCAGGAAATGAAGCGGCCAGATATTCCCAGACGTAAGATTCCCAGTCGTTGGGATACAATTTTTTTAAGTAGCGAACCAGGGATTCGATGGCTTCGAGCTGAACGCGGGGATGGTAAATGCCTTCTGTGTATAGTTCCTTCAGTTTGGCGATCACATCTTCTTTTTGTATTGTTTTGTTGTTAATATTTGAACCGAATTCGTCAGTTATAGAATCGGTGGTCGAATGATCAGATGCGCCGAATGTATTATATCCGTCAGTCTTATTCTGATCCGTTTGCCCGCTTTCATTTGAAAGCCCGTTCATATTGGAGTAGGTCAAAAAAACAACAACAATTACAAGGATGGCTACGATAGAACCGAAAATTATTTTTTTATTGTATTTCATTGGCTTATAATCCGTCATTCATTATTCGAAACGAATGCAGGAGCGGGTTTGGAACCCGCCCCTGCGGGTAATGATGCTAAACGATTATCTTTCGAACAAAATTTTGGAGCTTTTATTCTTTATCGGCAATGTAATCAATGAGATCCGCGTAGAACTGCATTTCATCAAAATCATCGGCTATTACGTAAGGGATAACACCAAGGCCAGTGATGTCGAGATGGTCATAGGGCAGAACGCTGCTGTACGATGTTGCCTGGATCTCCGTGGGATTGTTAAGGTCGGCAACATAGCCGGTTGTTTTGTCTTCCGTGAAATAGGTGCCTGACCACCAGCTGTCTTTGTATGTCAGACGGTAGCCCATCTGCTGTGAGTTGATACCCACCAGACCGTCATCATCGGTGTCTTCAAAGTCGCCGTCACCTGAACCGGCAGCTCCATCATTGTCACAATCCACCTGATCACCCATGGGGTCGAGCAATGCACACCAGCCGTCACCATCGATGTCACGTGGAGCGAAAAGTGAAAGAGCCATAAGAATGGGATTTGTGGCACCCTGCTGAGCCGTGATGAGCGAACCGTAGTATTTGACGTATTTGTTATCGATAGGATAGTTGTTGTTGAACGCCTTGCAGCCGGTGATTTCACCGTCATTCGGATCTGCGTCGTTATACATCAGGGTTTTCATGCTGGCAAAGAAATCACCTTTTTCAACATAAAACATGGTGTTGATGAAGTTGTTGGCCATCCATGCCACGAATGCGTTGTAGCCGTCCTCTCCCTTGTCCAGAACATTTTTTGACACAGGAGAACCCCGGTGGGGTGACGAGAGTGAAATCAAAACTTTGACCACTTGCTTTCCTTTGCGATCGTATAGAAGTCTTGCTGCCTTTCTTCCATCCATACCGCCCTGAGAGTGGCCGACGATGCTGACGCCGGTTGCTCCGACCGTTGCCATGTAGCTTTCGATTTCATCAGCAAGCTGTAACCCTCGATATTCGGATGATTGAAAAGGGTTGACTTCAGCAGCATAGGCCTGCTGCTTTCTGTCAATTTTTCTGTTGCAGGTGATTTCTAAAAACTGATCGCAGGGATCGCCGACAAATGTTCCCAGATCATTACCAAAATAATCAAGGCCCACCAGCTGATCAAACCCCATCATACCATGGGCGAAAACAACAGGATTTACTGTTTTAGTCGCTCTGGCGAACGCCATGGATGCAGTCATGCAAACTGCCAGACTGACCAAGCCCAGACTGACCAAGCAAAGAATCAACGCTTTTTTCTTCATGTCCCTGTTCCTCCAATTCCTTTTGAAATAGTTGGTGTTGTTTATAACTAAACCAGATTCAGGTTTTGCTGCTGAACTGAATCGGTCATGGGAAGCAGAATATGATGAACGCAGACGCGTACGGTGTTTATGGTAAAGACATGGCGTAATAAAAATAAAGGTTACCTCGTTCTTATTCGAATGGTTTTATCTTTGTCAAGACAACAGAAATAATAAATGTAAAACAAAAATTGTATATTTTAACTATCTGTAATTGGAACAGAATATTATTTTTTGGCCTGGTTATTGAGTGTGGACAGAAAAGGGAGGGAGCTGAAATAGGCTACAGAATTAATGTTAAGAAGAACTTTCAAACATAAAACACGTTTTCAGAATGGTAGGTGATATGGCGACATCCCCATGGACAGAAAACGGAAATGTCGGAAAAAGGCTAAATGGTCAGGATCTTCGAAAACGCAGAGTCCCGTTTTTGATACGCTTGTCGATGGCCTGGACGAGAAAACGTTTGACACTTGCCCTGATTTTCGGCATTAGGAGGATGATTCCGGATACATCGCTGATAAGACCCGGTGTAATGAGCAGCACGCCTGCAACAAAAATCAGAAAGGCGTCAAATACTTCATCCCCAGGCATGATGCCTTGTTTCATGTTTTCCCTGATCCGCTGAACGGTTTGGAATCCCTGGATTTTGGCGAGGCTCGCTCCGGCAAAGCCCGTTCCGATAACGAGAATGATGGCTGTAAGAGGTCCAAGAAGGGCACTGATCTGCATCAGGATCAGAATTTCAAGGATCGGAAAAAGGGTGAACAAGAGGAATAATCTCAAAAGCATGGCGTTAATGTGAATCCTATTGACAAGTGTTAGTGTTAATTAAAAAAGAATCTTAACGGCGTACACACCATCTTCGATACGTGATTTCACTTCATGGCCGAACTTACCGAACACTTTCATCATCTCCCGGTTGGACGTCAGAACATCCGCCGTAAAACCCTGAAGACCCATTTCTTTTGCAAGTTCAATCAGTCGTTTGTATAGATAACTTGCAATGCCTATGTTCTGAAACTCTTCGTCCACAACAAAGGCCACATCGGCGAATGTCCTATCCTTGTTCATCACAAAGCGGGCTTCTGCAATGATCCGGCCCTTGCCCACGTCTCCCACAAGGCCCACGATGGACATGATGTTGCCGTAGTCGATGTTGACATAGGATTGCATCTTGGAATGGGGCATGGCAGCGACTGGCGTAAAATACCGGTAATAAACAGCTGTGTCCGAAAATCGGTAGAAAAGACGGCGCATGCCTTCCTCGTCGGAGGGTTTTATAGCCCTGAACCTTACCATCGTATTGTTTTTAAAAGTTTCTTTTGTGGCGATGTGTTCAGGATAGAGATGGCTTGTATCTTCAAGGAAAATCTGGTCCTGATATATGATTTTCTGGGATTTAGCCTGTCTCATTAATTCCGCCCTGTCTTCAGGGTGGGCTATTTCAATAAGAGCCTGGGCTCTCTCGCGGACGGTTCTCCCTTTAAGGCTGGCAACACCGTATTCTGTCACAACCAGATCCACAGATTCCTTGACGTTCAGTTTGTTCGGATAATTGTCCACCGAGAGAACGAGGTTGGACTGGCCTTTGAGGTTCCGGCTGGACAATGCAAAAATCGAACGGCCACCTCTGGAGAGTTCGGCTCCATTGAAGAAGTCGATGACCTCAACAGGCCCTGTGGCTACATTGCCTTTACCCACATGGAGGGCCACGTTTCCGTATAAATCAACCTTGCGGGTATGGATGATGGCTATAAAATTCGGGTTTTTTCCGATCTGAACGGGGCTGAACACCTCGTTGATGGCCTGGAATTCAATGAGGGGATTGGCGTCCAGCCAGTTCATCAGTTCCGGAGTTCCGAGGGCGTAGGAGACCACAGATTTTCCACGGTACAATCGTTTTTTCCTGTTGGTGACCGCCCCGCTCTTGATGAGATCCATGAGGGCATCGGTGATGAACGGCGAATGAATGCCCAGGTCTTTTTTGTATACAAGATGCTTACTGAGCGCCTCGAAAAGCGGGCCAATAGAGTAAACAAGACAACTTCCGTCTTCAATGACCGAAGCGACTTTTTCAGCGATGGTATCGAAAACGGGGTCAACGGGCCAGCGGACAAAATAGAAAGGTTCTTCTTTTGATTCAACAAGATAGGCGAAGTCGGATGCCGGAATAAACGTGTCCCCAAAGGTCTGGGGAATAAGAGGATTGATTTCGCCGATAACAAGTGATGTTTTATCCATGACTTGCCGAGCCACATCCACAGCAACACCAAGGGAGCAGTACCCGGCTTCGTTGGGCGGTGAAACCTGGATGAATGCTGCATTGATTTGAATGATGCCCGACTCAATGAGGTTGGGAATTTCCGAATACCGGCTGGGAATATAATCCACACGGCCCGAGCTGATGGCTTCATCGGCAGTCCAGCCAGAAAAAAAAGTTTTAAGTCGGAATTTCTGGCTGGAAAGCTCCTTAATGGATATGGCATCACCGAAGCTGATGATTTGGATTAGCTCAAGATCCTGAAGATTAGGTTCGTGGGAATCCATCAGATGCTTGACCATGGTTCGTGGTTCTGCAACCCCCGTACCTATGAAAATGCTCATTCCCGGTTCGATGCATTGGATGGCTTCTTCAGGGGTGACGATAAGGTCTTTGATGTCTTGTGGGGATAATTTGCTCATGGATAATCCTTTGTTTCATGTTGCCATATCGCATGTAGCCGCGCTTGAGTCTGGAAAGTAGAATATTATATACAGAGATGTTGCAAAATAAAACAAAAAAGCATTGTTCTGATGAAAACAATGCTTTTAAGAATTATGTATATTTGTTGTTATTGAAACGGCAGCGATATCAGCAGCCAATTGTGTTTGCGATTGATTCCAGTTTAGTTTCCACAATGGCTCTCAGCTTTCTTGACTGATCAAGCATTTCCGAATGGTAGTTGAGAACCCACCAGAGTTTATTAAGGGTTTCAGGATCTTCTTGTCTGCTTTTTAAATCCAGTTCCAATTCATCGAGGTTTTTGTAGCGTGTGTTGATGTCATGAAACATGTCATGGCACCCGGTTTTTGTGTAAAGTTTTAAATTAAGCGACGATACGGTTTGTTTACTGATCATGGAGCACCCCCTCATGATGATAAATGGTTGTGGGCATTTATAATCAAAATCACATCATCACGGCTTCCGTTTTCGAAATGTGTTTGTCATGAATATTTGATTCTGTGAATCCGAATAGCCCACATGTTTATTCATTAAGTCAACTGATTTGACTGAATAAACAATAAAAAAATATTTTGTAAGCCGATGGTTAATTAGGATTATATGTACGAACACCTGCCTTTGTCCATGAAGTCCAGGCTTCATTTTTCTGCGGATTTCTCCTGAGCTGTCGGGATAAAACCCTATGCGAAAAACTGAAGGATTATCAGCCTTGAAATATAATCCCGGAATAACAACGGAATTTGATAATTAAAATAACCGGAAGCGGAGGACGCGGGGGGGGATGATTGAATACAGGAAAGGATATACCAATCTGCGCCTCCGACTTCCGGCCCTTCCGTGAGGAAGGGAATTGGTCTCACGTTTATGATGTAATGGTTCGGCACATCATCGAACTAAAGTCCCAGTTTAATGTGGGGACATTAAATAATATTTGAAAAGTGCAACAGCATCGGATCAAGAAGCCCTCTCAAGAGCATGTTATAATGCGCCGTTTGGGCCTTTGTCGTGAATTGTCACAGAACAATATATCTGTAAGCGTAACGATGCAAGAATTTTTTACCTATTTCGTCGCTTTTTTGTAACCTCGAACTTGATTCGATAATACGGACAATAGCTTTGCTTCGCCCACATGTTCTTCAATGGTCCGTTCAAAGGCGCTTCCGATAACAACCCCGTCAGCGAATTGAGCTATGGTTTCAATATCCTTGGCTGTGGAAATCCCGAAGCCAACGCATACCGGAATGTCTGAAACGGATTTCAATTTTCCGCAAAGACTTCCGATATCGGTGGTATCGAGACCGTCGCTGCCTGTGACCCCTGTTTTTGAAACAAGGTAAAGAAATCCCGACGCCGAACCGGCAATGGTTTTCATCCGTGTTTCCGATGTGGTGGGCGCCACAAGGCGGATGATGGCGAATTCATCTCCTTTGAAAAAACAGGTGAGTTCATCGGACTCTTCAGGCGGCAGATCCACAATCAACACCCCGTCGGCCCCGGCTTTCAGGGCATCCTGATAGAACCTTTCCGGCCCGTATGCGTGGATCGGGTTATAATAGGAAAACAGAATGATGGGGATGGTTGTTTTTTTCCTGAGATCTTTTAGTATTTCCAGCACGACAGGCACAGTTGTTCCTGCTTTGAGGGCTCGTGCGGACGAACGCTGGATAACAGGCCCATCAGCCGTGGGGTCGGAAAAAGGGATACCCAGTTCCAGGATGTCCAGCCCGGCATCACACATGGCGCTGATCAGATCAAAGGATGTTTTGATATCAGGGTCGCCAGCGGTGACGAACCCCACCAGGGCTTTTTCTCCCCGTTGTTTCAATGTGTCGAATGTTTTCTGAATACGATTCATGACCGGTTCTCCTTATCGTTTGTTCAGCACGGAAAAAACCGTACCCAGATCTTTGTCGCCCCGTCCTGAAAGATTGACCAGAACGATGCTGTTTTTATCCATGGCCTTGGCAACTTTAAACCCATGGGCCAGGGCATGTGAACTCTCAAGAGCCGGAATGATGCCTTCGAAACGGCAGAGTTTTTGAAATGCATCCATGGCCTCGTCGTCGGTGATGGACTGATAATCCACACGCTTTGTTTCATGAAGCCATGCGTGTTCAGGGCCAACACCGGGATAATCGAGACCGGCTGAAATGGAATGGGCTTCCTGGATCTGGCCGTCCGCACTCTGGAGAACATAGGACTTGGAGCCGTGGAGAACGCCCACGCTACCATGACCGATGGTGGCTGCATGAAGACCTGTTTCAACACCTTTTCCTGCGGCTTCAACACCTGTGATTTTAACCGGATCATTGAGAAAACTGTAGAACAGCCCCATGGCATTACTGCCACCGCCCACGCAAGCGACAAGAAGATCGGGAAGGCGTCCGGCCTGCTCGGTGATCTGGACTCTGGCTTCTTCACCAATGACGGTCTGGAAATCCCGAACCATCTGGGGGTAGGGATGGGGACCGGCCACGGAACCGATGACGTAGAATGTGTCCCGCACTGCGCCGACCCAGTACCGCATGGCCTCGTTCATGGCGTCTTTTAATGTTCCCGTACCCGAATCCACCGGGATCACCGTTGCGCCCAGCAGTTCCATTCGCTGCACATTGGGAGCCTGACGCCTTATATCCTCCACACCCATGAACACCTGGCATTCCATGCCGAAAAGGGCGGCGGTGGTGGCTGTGGCAACCCCGTGCTGGCCGGCGCCTGTTTCAGCAATGAGTTTTGTCTTGCCCATGTATTTGGCAAGAAGGGCCTGACCCAGCGTATTGTTGATTTTATGGGCACCGGTATGAGCCAGATCTTCACGTTTCAGGTAAATGGCGGCGCCACCCAGATGTTCCGAAAGTCGTTTTGCATGATAAAGGGGCGTGGGGCGACCCACATAATGCGTGAAGAGCTGTTTCAACTCGTCCCTGAATTCTTTGGTGGAACAGATGGTGTTGTACGCTTCTTCAAGTTCGAGAATGGCGGGCATCAGGGTTTCACCCACATAGCGCCCTCCGAAAATTCCGAAATGGCCTTTATCGTCTGGCCTTGCTTGTAATGCTGTCATTAAAAGATTCTCCTTGGTTTTTTCCCCATGTCGCATGCTTTGACATGGGCTATGAACAACGCCACTTTGGCGAGATCTTTAAATCCGGGTTCCCGTTCAACACCTGAACTCACGTCCACTGCATCGGGTTCGGCACTGAGAACGGCTGAACTGATATTGTCCGGGTCGAGTCCCCCCGCAATGATGAGGGGTTTGTCTGTTTTTACCTGTCTGACATTTTGAAAATTCCAGGACATGGCGTTTCCGCCGGGAAGAACACCTTTGGCACATTCAACCAGATAGGCAGATGGGTGGTAATCGCAGGTGTTCCGCACATGGGGTTCGCTTTCCATGTAGAGGACTTTGATCACAGTGAGATTTTCGTCCATAAGCCTATGAACAAGATCCGGCGATTCGTTTCCGTGAAGTTGTATGGCTTTTAAACCACAGCGTTCCACCTTGCCCATGATGCCCTCATAAGTCTCGTTCACAAATACACCTGTGGGAACAACGCCTGGTGGAAGGGCGGTTACAATCTCACGGGCCACCTTTTCCGAAACGTTTCTCGGACTTTTGGGATAAAACACAAGTCCGATGGCATCCGCTCCCAGTTCAGCACAGGCCAAAGCTTCATCGATCCGTGTCAAACCGCAGATTTTGACCTGTGGAAAGTTCATGGATGAGATTCTCCATGGATTAACCGGCGCATGAAACCCACCGTATCTTTCGCTTTCACCAGACTTTCGCCGATGAGAAAATGGTTGATGCCCGCAGTCAGATTTTTTTCGATGTCAGCCCGGGTTGAAATTCCGCTTGCCGCAACCGGAATCTGGTTCTGATCAAGGGACTGGGCCAGACGCACAGCCCGTGAGATATCGGTGTCAAAGGAACTCAGGTTCCTGTTGTTGATTCCGATGAGTTTGGCCCCGATTCCACACGCCGAGTCCAGATCTTCATCGGTATGGATCTCCACCAGAGCATCCATGCCCAGACTTTCGGCCAGATCTAACAGGTGTTTCATCGTGTCCCGATCCAGAATCCGCGCAATAAGGAGCACGGCATCAGCCCCCAGAACCGCCGACTCGAAAATCTGGTATTCTGAAATCAGGAAATCTTTGCGGAGCATGGGAAGGTTAGACCCAAGACGAGCCTCCTGAAAATCGGAAAAACTGCCTTTGAAAAATTCGCTGTCAGTGAGCACAGACAGACAGGCTGCTCCGCCACGTTCATAATCGGCGGTCAGAGTTGCCGGATCAAGATCTATCCGAATATCCCCTTTGGAAGGACTGGCCCGTTTGATTTCCGCAATGATGGAAACCGAGTCTCCTTTCATCAGGTTCAACGATTCATAAAACGGACGGCAGAGTTCCCGCTTTTCCGCTTTCTTCTGAAGCTCAGTCTGGCTCACTCGCTTCCTGGCCTCTTCAATTTCTTTTTTCTTGTGCTCCACAATTCGTGTTAGAAAATCACTGGACATTTAATTTTCCTCAAAGCCTGTTTGTCTAAGCTTCAGTCTCTCGTAGGTCGGGTAGAGGCACGAAACCCGACAAATGATCCGATCCTTTATTGGACGTTGGATGTTCGACGTTCAGAATTCACGCTACCCATTCTTACGCGTATACTCCGCAAGCGCCACAAGTTTCGCCATGGACTTGCCGCTATCAATGGCCCCTTCCGCTTCTTTGATCCCCTGTTTCAACGTCTCCGCCTTCCCTGCCGCAACAAGAGCCGCAGCCGAGTTGAGAAGAACCACGTTCCGCTTCGCTCCCCGCTCTTTCCCTGAAAGAATATTCCTCGTGATGATCACGTTGTCGTTCACATCACCACCCAGAATATCATCCGAATCCGCACTTTCACCGAAAAATTCCTCCGGTGTAATGTCATAGGTTTTAATGGCGCCGTTGTTCAGTTCCGAGATTCTCGTGGGAGCACAAACCGAAATTTCATCAAGCCCGTCATGGCCGTGGACAACAAAAGCCCGCCGTGTTCCAAGCTTGTTCAATGCCTGGGCGAACATTTCGGTTAACTCCGGTGCGTAAACACCTAATAGCTGGCAATTGGCCCCAGCCGGATTGGACAACGGCCCAAGCATATTGAAGATGCTTCGGATTCCCGATTCTTTTCTGGCTTTGGCCGCAAAACGCATGGCTCCGTGGTATTTGGGAGCAAAGAGAAATCCGATGCCGATTTCTTCGATGGCTTCTTCCACGATTTCAGGATCGGTGTCCAGATTGACCCCAAGACCTTCCAGAACATCGGCGCTGCCGCATTTGCTGGACACGCTTCTGTTGCCGTGTTTGGCCACAGTGACTCCGCAACCAGCCACCACAAACGCCGTGGTGGTGGAGATATTGAACGTGTTCATCCCGTCACCACCCGTGCCGCAAGTATCAATCACGGTTGCTGCGTTGCAATGAATCCGGACCGCATGTTTTCTCATGGCTTGAGCTGCACCCGCAAGCTCCTCAAATGTTTCCCCTTTGGTGGCCAAGGCTGCCATGAACGCCGCGATCTGTGTGTCGGGTATGGTGCCGTTCAGAATGTCCGACAGCATCTGGGACATCTGAATATCAGAAAGATCGATTCTTCGGATGATGCGGTTCAGGTTTTCTCTGAACATGATGGTTCTCCTTATCTTTGTTGACATACCTGTTTGTTGCCTCCGGCGGCCCTCCCGGGGGGCCAGATTTTAAAAATCTGGACAAATGGATTGGGTATGTTTGTAGGGGGTGCCGTGCCGTTGCCCTACATAGGTTATGACAAACGTATTGGTAAGTTTTTCGCCAAATCCAGTTTATCAGATTATTAGTGTTTTCTATGCATTAATACTTGATTAATAGTCAATTAAATCAGGAAAGGAAAATTGACGAATTTTCCTTTCGCCGTCTTCTTTCACCAAACAGATTTCAGAGAAATATCTATATTCACCATCAATCTTTGCTTTCATTTTTGCAGAACCCCAAATCCAATCGCTATCGCCTGAATTGAACCTGTTAGGAGCATAAAGAGCTTTTTCAACTTCGATACCAGGTTCAAATAAAATAAATGGTTTTTGTATATCATCTGATGCTAAATATGGGTAAAACACACATTTTTCAGATACTAACAATTTTAAGACAGTAGTATCCTTTTTTCTTACTGCTTGATCAAAATCATTTAAAATATTTGATAATTGCCTTTCGGGATAAAAAACAAAAAGGTCTATAAAATATAAAGTTGATGCGCAGAGAATTAAAACAGTAAATATTAATATTTTACGAATAGTCTTATTTTTAAAAAATTCCTTAATCTTCATTGTCTTTAACACCAACATATGTTTGTCAAACTTTTCAAAAGTTTGGCCCCCGGCAGGGCCGCCGGAGGCGTCTGAACTGAAACGTGAGCAGAATTCTTGTATTAAATTTCACCCCGGGACAACTTCAAAAAATTCCTAAGCATCCGTTTTCCCAAAGGTGTCATGATGGATTCCGGGTGAAACTGGATGCCTTCAACCAGGAGGGTTTTGTGGCGGATACCCATGATTTCTCCGTCTTCCGATTCCGCCGTGACTTCAAGGCAGTCGGGCAGACTTGCACGTTCGACAGCCAGGGAATGGTAGCGCATGGCCTGAAAAGGTTTGGTGATGCCGTCGAAAAGACGCTTCCCGTCGGATGTGACCATGGAGGTTTTGCCGTGCATCAACCGTTTGGCTGAAATGACCTTCCCTCCAAAAGCCTGGGCCATGCTCTGATGTCCAAGGCACACACCTAAAATGGGAATCTTCCCGGCGAAATAGGCAATGCTTTCAAGGGAAATTCCGGCTGCATCCGGGCGGCCCGGCCCGGGGGAAATCACGATGCCTTCGGGTTTTAACGCTTCAAGTTCTTTGACGGTTAAGGCGTCGTTTCTGAAAACCTTGATTTCCGTTCCGAGCATGCGAAGATACTGGACGAGATTATATGTAAACGAATCGTAATTATCAATCATCACCAGCATGGTTTATTCCTTTCCGTTCAGAGTTTCGTTCTGGAGAAGGGTGAGGGCCTTGGCAATGGCTTTGGCCTTGTTCACCGTTTCCTGCCGTTCGGTTTCGGGAACAGAATCGGCCACGATGCCCGCGCCTGCACGTACCGTGAGTTTTCCGTTCTCCACGCAGGCTGTCCTGATTGTGATGGCCAGATCCATGTTGCCATTAAAAGAAAAGTAACCCACAGCCCCGCCGTATGTGCCTCTTGGTTCTTTTTCAAGCTCGTCGATGATTTCCATCGCTCTGATTTTAGGAGCGCCGGAAAGGGTTCCGGCAGGGAAGGTGGCCCTGAGAAGATCAAAGGCATCGGTACCGGAAACCAGATGGCAGTTCACGTTGGACACCAGATGCATCACGTGGCTGTATCGCTCCACGATCATCAGATCCGTGACCTGAACCGTGCCCGTTTCAGCCACCCGACCCAGATCATTACGGCCCAGATCCACCAGCATCAGGTGTTCGGCTTTTTCCTTTTCATCTTTCAGAAGCTCATCGGCAAGGGCTCTGTCTTCCTGCTCGTTTTTCCCTCTGGGCCGAGTTCCCGCAATGGGTCGAACGCAGGCCACCCCGTTTTCAAGGCGCACCATCACCTCGGGTGAAGAACCCACAAGAGCCGTTTCCCCAAGATGCATGAAGAAAAGGTAAGGGGATGGGTTGACGTATCGCTGGGCTCTGTAAAGTTCAGCCAGATCCGCCGGAGCATCGCAGACAAAAGGCTGGGAAAGAACGGTCTGGATCACGTCACCCGCATGGATATACTCTTTGATTTTTTCAACGCCCTGCCGGTAATCTTCGTCCGGGCAGACAGGTTCCATAATAAAGGTTTTGCCTTTGGGATTAAGCTTCGCCGGCTCCAGATGCCTGCCTGTGCGTGCTATCATCCGTTCAATGCGGACAACCGCCTGATCGTAAACACTCTCGGCTTCATTTTTATCTTTGCAGAAACAGAGCACCACACCGGTCATGGTGTTGTTCACGTTGTCAAAGATGATCAGTTCTTCGGGTACCATGAAATGGGCCAGGGGTTTATCTTCAGGAAGCCTGTTGGGAATCCGCTCGAAGAAAGACACCATTTCATAGGTCAGGTAGCCGGTCATACCACCCCAGAACCTGGGCAGCTCCGGCATGTCCGCCGGTTTGAATCGAGCCATGAACGACCTGAGAACAGCCAGGGGATCGCCATGGTGGGCGATGGTTTCCATGGACCCGTTTTCCTTGATCACCACGTTCTCACGGAACACCTTGATCTGGGTTCTTGCCGAGGTTCCCAAAAAACTGTACCGCCCCCAACGCTCACCACCTTCCACACTTTCAAGGAGAAACAGCGGACCTTCTCCCGTGTAGAATTTTTTAAGGAGAGACACCGGTGTTTCCGTATCGGCCAGAATATCCACGCAAAGGGGCAGAACATTGTACTTGCCAGCGAGGGCCAGGAACGCTTGTTTGTCCGGATAGTTTTTTCTAAGAATCATGGTTTTGTCCTTCATGTGACATTAAAAAAAAAGGATCGTGAGCTTTATCCTGCCCACGATCCTTTGATTTTTGCCATATATTTTTTGGTTCATCCCCGTGGCGAAAACAAGGTATCAGCAGGTCGCATGCAAATGCGCCACCACCATCGCCGGATTGAATTTAATGTCATGTTTTGTGTTTTGCCGTTCATGTTCATCTCCATTTGCCCACCTTTATATAGAGCCGGAATCAATCTGTCAATGATTTTGTTTCTATTCATAGAAACAAAATCGGCTGCATGTCCGGCAGGCGAACCGGGAATCTGAAATATATTTTGACATCGTTTTTACGCATCATGTATATATGATATAGACATGAAATAAGGAGGGAATACCCATGAAAGCCAGTATTATCGACCTGAGGTATAAAATGAATGATGTGCTCAAGGCACTCGACCGGAATGAACAGGTGACGGTTCTATACCGGGGAAAGGTCAAAGGGATTCTTATCCCGTCCGGCAACAGATCCAGTATGGGAATGAAAGAGCACCCTTTTTTCGGTATGTCCAAAGCAGTAGCTGAAACAACCGTTGAGGCTGAAATGGCCGCATTGCGAGGGGCGAGGTACGATGATCTTTGATACGGACATCTTCATATGGGCTCAGAGAGGAAATGAAAAAGCCGTGGATCTGATGGAAAAGTCCGAAGAACGGTTTCTTTCAGTTCAAACCTATATGGAGCTTCTTCAGGGTGCAAAAAATAAAGTTCAGCACAAATACGTGAAAGACTTCCTGACGTCCTTCGGTTTTTCCGTTCTACCTCTCACTGAAAACATCGGTCACCGAGCCTCCATTTATCTGGAAGAATACGCCCTTTCCTCCGGTTTGAGGGCAGGAGACGCTATCATTGCGGCAACGGCTGTGGAAAATAACAAGGTTCTCGCTTCAAGCAATGCCAAGCATTTCAAGCCGATCAAAGAACTTCATTTGGCTGTTTTCAAACCCTGACTCAGTGCCGCAAACAGTTCCCGCCGTCTTTCCTTGTTACCACAAAGCCAGTACTTGATTCTATGTGCTATATGTAATATATATAGTACATAAAACTACTTAATGGGTGATATATGAATCATAAAAAGCAATTTCCCCATGAGGTTGAAGCCTATTTTGCCTTGATCGGGGAGCGCATTTCAAGGGCCAGAAAACGACGCATGGTGACCATGGAAGATATGGCATCACGCATGTTTGTTACACGGAATACCCTGTCACGGCTTGAAAAAGGCGATCCGGGGGTTTCCCTGGGAGTTCTTGCGTCTGCTTTATGGGTTCTGGGGCTTGAAAAAGACCTTCTGGAAATCTGCGTCCCTGAAAAAGACAAAACAGGTATTTTTTTTGAAACCAGACGGCTGCCGGAACGTGTTCGAAAGTCTGCGTCGTCCGATGATCTGGATTTTTAATAATGAAACAAAGAAAAACAACGGTATTCATTTATCTGCCGGGAGAACCGAAGGCCGTTCCGGCAGGGATCTTTACCCATGACAGTGATGCTGGTATAGGGACGTTTGCTTATGGGAAGAGATATATAGCGCGAAGAAACGCGCTGCCTGTAGATCCTGTAACTCTACCTCTGGAGATTCAGCCCAGGGAAGCGGACAAAAATGGCGGGCTTTATGGTGCGTTCAGGGATGCTGCGCCGGACTACTGGGGACGTCTGGTGATCGCTGCGGAAGCCGGAGTTGCACCTGAATCCCTGACTGAATTCGATTTCCTCATGGCAGGCAATGCTACACGGGTTGGTAACCTTGATTTTCGTCTGTCCCCGGATTCCCCCGAACCAGAACTCAAACCGCCGCATTTCAACAAGATCCGGGACATTATCGAGGCGTCGCAAAAAATTGAAAAGGGTGAAACAGTAGATCATGCCTTGCTCCAGATTCTCCTCCAGGGAACCAGTATGGGCGGAGCACGCCCCAAATGCACAATCGAACTTGATGGCGCTCTGTGGATCGCGAAATTCCCATCCTGCCATGATTCTTTCAATATGCCGATACTTGAATATGCAACGATGAGCCTTGCCAGTTCTTGTGGGATTCAAATCCCGGAGATCAAACTGGTTAGAGCGGAAGGCCGGGATATTTTTTTAATCCGTCGGTTTGATCGGGAACACCATCCTGACGGCTGGACACGTTCCGGATTTATCAGCGCCTTGTCTCTGATGCAGTGGGATGAATCCGACCGGCTCATATGGGCTTACCCCGCCATAGCTGACACCATGCGCAGGTATTGTCATGTTAACGATATCCGTGAATTGTTCCACCGAATGGTTTTTAATATCCTTGTCCGCAACACCGATGATCATCCAAGAAACCATGGTTTTATCTGTTCGGGTAACCGACTGGCTCTTTCATCTGCCTACGACATCGTGCCTGCCCCCACCCGTGCCGGAGTCGGCAGTGAATTCAGTCTGGCCATGTCCGTCGGCCAGGCCGGGCGTCAGGCAACATTGAAAAACGCCTTGAGCCCACCTGAACGTTTTGGTCTTTCCCTTGATGATGCAGAATCCATCGTCAACGAAATATCAAAAATAGTCTCTCAATGGCAACCCCATTACCATGCATGCGGTGTTTCCGAAAAAGATATGGAGCTTATTTCGGCGTCGTTTATGTGTGTGGGCACCTTTTAAAGGTGGTATTGAACCCCCTTCGATTATGAAACAGACCGAACGCTGGCCGACCTGGGCACGCCAATCTCCCGATTGGCCCTGAGAAAGCCGTAAGGCTTTCAGAACAGAAACAGAAAACAGCACGACCACCAAAGTTTCGTTAGCCATAACAGGAGATTTGGAAGAGCGTGTCTGGTGAAAGGTCAAGTGGGAACCGTCGTTGAAATCCCTGGAATCTGAAATATATTTTGACATCGTTTTTACGCATCATGTATATATAAAAAAACCGTTACGAAAAGGCTGTGGAAAAGGAAAGATCATGCATAAAATTACAGCGGCTGACACGCTCGAACTGTCTATCCCGGAGCGCATTCAACTGGTTGAAGATATCTGGGATACAATTACGGAATACGCTGAAAGTGTTCATCTTTCCGAGGATGAAAAACGGATCATCGATGAACGGCTGGAACGTTATCATCGAAATCCTGAACTGGGATCACCATGGAATGATGTCTATAACCGGATCGTGAGCACCCGATGATATACTCCATGACGGTCACGCCCGATGCCGAGGAGGATCTTTTACAGGCTTTTTTATGGTATGAAGATCAGCGAAAAGGCCTGGGGCATCATTTCATGTTACAGGTTGCCGCTGGTATGGATCTTGTAAAAAGAAATCCGGACATTCATCCAGAGGAATACAAAGGCACACGAAAGCACCTGATCCGCAGGTTTCCTTATAAGATCATCTATGTTATTGAACCTGAAAGGATTACAATTATCGCTGTTCTCCATAGCAAGAGAAACCCTGCTTTGATCAGAGAACGACTTACCTGAATGGGGTTGAAGGGTGATGTGTTAAATCTTCAATTGATAACGAAATAATAAAATCACAAATCAAGGTTTGACCCTTGGTCCTAAATTGACCCTTGGTCCTAAAAGGGGTTGAATTAAGTACGGTGTCCCCGGAATTTAACGGTGTCCCCGGAATTTAGCATTCTTTACAGACACTTCCTGTCAACAGCCCGGATCTGCCGGTTCCCTGTCACTGAAATGGAAACAATAATCGCCGACCTGCTTCAGGAGATGGATGGAATCATTGAACAGACGGCCGGTGGATTACCTTCGGATTTCCCGGATGATATTGCCCGGTCTGTGTTCGATGGGATGAAACAAGCTCGGGATCGTTTAATTCGTCTAAGAAATTAAAACAACATCTAAAAAAATCACTTTCAAAATGGTGCACCAAGGGTCAAATGTTTCATGATCCCGAAAATTGACTTGAATAATGTTCTGCCACTAAACTTTTTATTGACTCCAATTCGGTATGGTGTCCCGGAACTCTATAAGACCGATCTGGTACAGGTTAAACGATTCGATATGGTTTTGCCTGGGTTTTATATTCGTTTGGAGTTTTTCCTGTCCATCGTTTGAATGCATGGTTAAATGCACTTTGATCCGAATATCCAAGTAAAAACGCCACGTCAAAAATAGCTGTTTCCGGTTTCGATAACTGGTCCAATGCAATCTGCATACGGGCTGTGGCATCAATTTTTCGGAAGTTGGTCTTTTCCGCTTTCAACTTTTCCTGGAGACTTCGTCTGCTCATGGCCATTTCTTTTGAAATCAAATCCAAATCCGGCTGAAGGCCCTTGAAGATCATGCTGCTGATCATATGGAGTACCCTTGCCGACACTATCGTTTCATCCAGTTTATGTGAAATTCGGGCCGCATGATTTTCAAGGAAGCCATACAGTTCAGGATTGGCCAGTTCAATTCTTATGCCCAGATCCTTTGCTTCAAGAATCAGTTCATTTTTCTCCATGCCAAATTTCACGGGTGTTTTGAATATCTGCCGGTATGCGTCAGCATCCTCTGGATCTGCGTGAGTAAAACAAACGTTTGCCGGAATCAAACTGTCTTGGGCGAGATAATTTAAAATGGAAAAAAAAGTACAAATCAGAGCTTCGGAAAGATGAGGATGCGCAACCAATTCAGGATCAAACACCTCCCATGACAGATGAACATGGTCAACTTGCTTTTCAACCACCGGTTGGATAACATCCGCCATGATGCGATGATAACGAACAAACACCGTCACTGCATCACCCAGGGTTTTGCAATTCAGCATCATGGTAAATAAGAGGCTTCCCCCGGGATAGTGCCGGGTCATTTCCTGCCCAAAATGAAGCCCCGGACATGGATCTTTACTGACAGCAACACTATTTTGCCACAGGGCATTAAACATATGGGCGGGAATCCTCGCTTCTCCATTTTCAAGGACAGCCAACTCAAGACCCGAGGATTTTGCCACAGTATTGAAATCAATTCCAAAGCGATTCGCATAGCTTTTTAAGATTTTCACCAATGAAACGGAAATGGTAGAAGATTTTCGATTCGTCATGTATGCCGGACTCCATGAAAACTGTTTATTTGAAAATACATTACGTTTGCGCAAAAGATCAATTCATTTGTCTCTATGAACAAGACGTTCCTAATTCTTTGCCGTATCCTGTTAATCAATCAAACACAACGACTCATCAAAAAGGAGAAGGGACATGACATCACAAACAAAAATCAAAATGGTTCATGGCATCTGCTGGCTGGGTGCCGCAGCCGATGCATTCTGGACGGTGGTATTTCTACATCCGCCACTTTTTGCATTTCTGACAGGGAAAAGTCATATGCAATTCGATATCAATTTAAGGCTCATGATGGGGGGGGCTGCATCACTGATGGCCGGGTGGACCCTGCTCCTTATCTGGACCGCGAAAAAACCCATCGAACGCCGGATGGTGATGCTTTTCACCGCAGTCCCCGTGCTCGTCGGCCTGATCGCAACAACCGTCACCGGCATCGTGAACGGCAATTCCTCCAGCATATGGATCCTTGTAAAATGCGGATTGTTAACCATCATCATGCTTGTGGGCTATCAAACGGCCCGAACAACGGCTGCGGAGGACAACCATGCTGTCAAAAACTGAAATCACAGTTCGAGGGTATCATATCGACCACTTTGGCCATGTGAATCATGCCCGGTATGTGGAACTGCTTGAAGAAGCACGATGGCGCTATCTTGAAGACAACAGCCTGATTGAGCCTATCCATGAAATCGGTGCGTTCCATGTTGTCACCGAAATATCTATCCAATACAGACACGCGGCTCGGGTCGGAGATATTCTCTGCTTTGAAACCCGGGTTACCAATCGATCAACCCATAGCTTTATGATCAACCAGAAGATTTATCTTAAACCTTCGGAAAAATTGGCTGTTGAAGCAATAGTCACCAATGTCTTCATCAATCCGAAAGGCCGCACAAAACTGATCGACAGCAGTATCCTGGATGCCTGGCCGGACTTGGCATCTGCTGAAGTGTCAGATTCGTTCAGGCTGGGTATCTAACCTCCTGGGGCCAACGAATAAGACAATTCGTCTGTCCCCAGCGTTCTGTTCGAAAAATTGGTAAAAAATCGGTAAAAAATGAAAAATGAAAATTCCAGTGACATCTTACACATCTTTCTTTTTGGGACTGTGCCTCCGTTGTCAATAGTCCGTGATACCGGCTGAAAAAAGCGTCCTTTGGATGGTTGATAACGGTAAAACAAGAGCGAGGGGATTGTCCTGAAGCGGAATGGCTCCATATCCTGCATACCAGCAGGCCGCATCATCGTTTTTTGCGTCGATGAGCAATGCGACGCCTCCGACGTCCTGTGAAGCTTTGATGCAGCGCTGACCCGCTGACAATAAAAGCTGCCCGCCAAGCCCCTTACTCTGCATGGAACGGTCCACGGCAAGACGGCAAAGGCGGAAAACCGGGACATCGTATCGGGCAAGCCCCCGTTTCACGACGGCAGGTGTGCGGGCAAATTCAATTGATGCGGGGCAGACAGAGTAATACCCCAAGATGATGGATGGGTTGTCGTCACGAACGGCAAGAAATGATTTGGCGCCGCCATGGGCATGGGATTGTCGCGCATGACGGCTCAAAAAAATATTCAACGCCGGATCACCGCAATCAAAAGCGTCACGGTCATGGTTTTTGGATACAGGTTCTTCATGCCAGGACGGTAGAATCATGTTTTTTTCCGCATCGCCTGTGAAGCCGCAATAAGCTTCGCGTTTGGTAGGGGCGGATTTTCAAGGGCATCCAGCACGCGGATGCTGTCTCGTTCTGACAACTGAATTAGCTCAACCTGCGCGATCACTTCCTTTGCGGCCTGAAGGGCATTCCGCAAAACAAAATCCGTCAAATCCGTATTTGTATATGAAACGGCGCGCATGAGCAGTTCCTTGTCACCTGGCCGGATTCTCAGCGACATTCGATTATTGTTTTTCACCGCTGTTCTCGGCATATAAAACTCCTTGATGTGATGATAAATTCATATTTTTCCGTGTCCCTTCCAGATGTGTACACACTCAAACCGTACAAATACGCAACGGATTTGTCAAGTGGTTCTGTCGTTTTGTTTGGCTAACGTGAACGTTATCGTTATTGTATTATCCTTCCGGGTCTGATGGGTCGTTGTTTGAATCGCTTCATCCATAGAATAAGAGACTTGCGGGATAAGAGAAAGTTTTAACAAGGTGATCCTTGTCTTTGACTATGGCCGGTGGATCGGTTATTCTTGAGATAAAAAAGAAGATGGAAATCAATTTGTTGCAATGCATCAACAGACATTGCGATGACAAAGAACCGTTTGAACGGAGAACGCCATGCAGACCCTGACCAAATCCCAGAAAGCCCGGAATTCAGTCCGGACCATCAAAACCACCATCGATGCTCTGGCATTGAGGGGGTATTACAAACCCACGGGCAGTTCGGGGCAGACTCTGGCTGATGCGCTTCGGATGCTGAGTCCTGAAATTTATGGAACCATGAACGATCCGAGGATCATCGAACTCAAAGGGCTGGAATATGTGATCGACCGTCTTCCACGGGGCATTGAGAAATGCAACCGGATCATTCTGACGGCAAGGGAAGAGTTTACGAATACTGCATTTGAATTGATTGTCCCACCCAAACGGAAAAGAGCCTGTTACCTGATTGGCGAAAAAGAAATCTGTTTTGTGATCACACGGGGTTTCAGCGAAATCTACGATCTTTTGACCCACATCACGTTCATGAATAACGAAGCGGAAAAGATCTTTCACCAGATGCGCGACAGGAATGGTGAAATCAACCGGGAATGGCGGCGACTTGAAGAAACGGTCCTTAGCGGTCAGGCTCTTTCAGGTGACGCTCTGGACAAAGCGCTCTGGAATTTGAGCAACATCCTTGGCAGAACCATGCACGAAACAAAGGAAAGCTACGAATATCTGGAACGCTATGCCAAAGAAGGAAGCAAACATGTGCTTCCATCCTCTATTTACAGCCTTGGTAAACGGGTGGAGGAAGAAAAATCCGAAAAAGACAGCGAGCTTCTGATCTCTTTTACCCCGTCGCTCCAGGATATCCTGGGCAATCAGAGCTACAGCCGGAGATGGGCCGATGACATCAAGCGGAAGTTGAACGCCCTGGGTTTTCAGAACCGCCCCATCCATATTATCAGCGCCAATCTTCACAGCGTGGTGAACCTGATTTATGGCTACGGCGCGTTGTACGGCCTGTCCAAAGTCAAGGCGGACATGGATGTTTACGACTTTGTGTCCAAAGCGCGAAGCGAAAATGAAACCATCCGATCTTACGCCGAAGTCCGTGGATTTTATGAGCTTCCGGACCGTTCCGGCACCCATATCGACTGCCAGATCATCGACACGGCCAAGATCAAAGGCATGCCATTTCATCCGGATCTCCGGTTTAATACCGAGTGCCCTAATGACGAGGCCCCGGTTCTTTTCGTGATGGATTACGCCTTTGGAACCCAGGCGTTTGAAGCCATGGACGAGCTTCTCGATCCCTATAAAGACAAGGAAACCGCCAAACATTTTGACATCCAGTCCATTTCGGTGATGGGTAAAGCCGGAATATTAAACGGAAAAAAAGGCGATATCATGCTGGCCACCTCCCATGTGTTTGAAGGCACGTCCGACAACTACATTTTTGAGAACGACATGGGCCGCAACGATTTCGGCTCAGACACTTCCGTCTACCAGGGGCCTGTGGTGACGGTGGTGGGCACAAGTCTCCAGAACAGAGACCTGCTTCGCCGATTCCAGGCCTCAAGCTGGAAAGCCATCGGTCTTGAAATGGAAGGCGGCCACTATCAGAAAGCCATCAGCGCCGCCATGATCCGTGGCCACATCTCCCGAAACGTGAAACTCCGCTACGCCTACTACGCCTCAGACAACCCCCTTGTGAGCGGTCAGACCCTGGCTTCCGGCAGTATGGGCGAAGAGGGGATCAAGCCTACGTATATGATTACTAAGGTGATTCTGGAGCGGATTCTTTGTTGATGGGTGTGGTTTTGTTGTTTTGAATCAGTGAGGGATTGAATCAATTTTTGTTTTAAACTTCATAATAATAGTTATAAGCGTGAATTCCTATGAACGAATTAGAACTGACAATTTTTGAGATTATTAAAAACCATAGAAAGAAAAGGAAATATTTGATTCAAGGAACTTATGATAATCCGCAATACTATCCTTTAGAATCAATTTGGTTCTCAGAAATCATGAAAAATCTTTATCCTGATTTTGGTCCAAAAGTCGATATCGAAAGCAAAAGAAGAGTAAAAAGCTCTCTATTGAATTTGGAAAAAGAAAAGAAGATTGAGGTTTGTATGGGTGAACCACTGTTTTATATTCTTTACGAAGATAGGGATAAATTGAACTTAAAAAAATGATATATATAACCATATGCTGGTTGAGACGCGCAATAAGTTCGTGCACTACAGCAGTTCGTTAGTTTTCAGGATGAATTATGTTTAAAAAATACGGGAAAACGATCAATCTCTTTTTAATGGATTCAGATCCAGATGGCAGAGCGATGCTTCTTGAAGACGGTCTTCCGAAAATGGGAGCCGAATTCGTCAATTAAAGCTTTTGCAAGTGAAGAAACAGAGAAGGATAAAAACATGAAAGAATTCAGTGTGATAATTGAAAAGGATGAGGATGGTTACTATGTCGCTTCTGTGCCGGCACTTCGTGGTTGCCATACCCAGGCCAAATCACTTGATACCTTAATGAAGAGGATAAAAGAAGCGATTGAGCTTTGTCTTGAAGTGGAAACGCCGGTGCCAACTGAGTTTATTGGCGTACAGAAAGTAGCGGTCAACGCATGAACACATTTTCATCAATAACCGGCACTCGACTGCTTACTGCTCTGCGGAAATTCGGTTTTAATGTTATCAGGGTAAAAGGCAGCCATCATTTTCTACAGCATAAAGATGGTCGATGCACAGTGATTCCTGTTCATAAAGGGGAGACCATCGGTCGTGGATTATTGTCTCAAATTCTCAGAGATTGTGATATCAAAAAAGAAGAATTGCAGGAAAAGCTCTAATCCAATACAAGAGCGAAAATTGAGCTATTTCGAGAAAAATGAAAGTTGAAGGTGAATGAAGGAAACTGTAGATTTTGGTCTGAGACAAGACACAGGAATTTTTAGACCGCAGGCGTAGCACCGCTAGGTCGAGGATCTAAAAATTTCGAGAACGCCGTATCAGGCCAAAATATGCAGTTTCCGCTCTGCTAATCGGATTCATCGGATTCCGGGGACATGATATGATCCGCCAGATGGCTGGAGGTTCGGCGCATGTTCAGGCTGAGAAGGCGGGCGACGCCTTTGAGGATTTTGATGCCGATTTTCGGGTGGCTTTCCAGGATGGCGTTGAAGCCTTTGCGGGAAAGGATCACCAGGGTGGAGTCTTTCCGGGCGCGGACTGTGGCGGATCTGGATATGTTGTCGATGATGGACATTTCGCCGATGGTGCTTCCACGGGTGAGGGTGGCGATGACGGCGCGTTTGCCCGAACCGGACATCTTCAAAACGTCCACGGCACCTTCCACCACGAAGCAGATGTAGTCGCCGATGTCGCCTTCCTTGAACAGGGTTTTGCCCTGCTCCAGATCAAAGAAATTCATGTAATCTGCGGTAAGGGAAAGTTCGATGGGGCTCAGTTCGTCAAACAGGGACATGGTGATGAGAAAATCGATGATGGTCTGTTTGATGCGGCTTATTTTCTGGCCTTTGACTTCAACCATGGCTGTGTTCCGACGGTGTAATAAGTAAATTGAATGTTATTATATCCATATGTATTCACAATGGATATTGGTGATGGGTTACGCTTTGCTCCACCCATCCTACAGGAGAAACGATGTGCGATAGGGGGAGTCTAAAGTGGAATCCATCAAATCAAGTTATTTCAAGTAGTATCTTTGAATACATAAGCGATTTTTGCTTTTAAACGGATAGAAACCGTTTAAAGAGATTGTCTGATTAAAAATAATGAAAAACAAGGGACTTGTAAAGATTTATTCCATGGCACTCAATTCGTACCCAGTTCCATTTCGGTAACCGATCATGACAAAACATCGTGCTATCCATTTTATTGTGCCGGTTCTTCTGATCGTTCTGTTCCTGGGCAATGCCCATGGGGATCAGGTCCGTGTCCGTTCAGGCATTGCCATTGAATCGTCTCTGCCTGTGCCGGAGGTCCGTGTGCTATCGGTGAATGACGGGCCACAGGATGTTTATGAACTCAAAGTTGTGATGGAAACGCCCTGGAAAACATCGGAAACCCTTGTCCGGCCTGTGTGGGCGGTGAACGAAGAAAACAGGGTGCTTTTCAACGTCAGCCCCGACCCAGGATCAAAAGGACGCTACCCCGTGATTGTGGAACTGATGTTTCGAGACAGGGCGGGTATTCCCATGAACGTATTTGAGGTTTCCACCTTTTCCATGGGCCATAACGACCAACCGGACATTCGTCTTTCATCAAAAGGGAGCAGGCTGTATCTGTCTGATGACCTTGAGGTGATGCTGGTCAATGCGGGCAAGGAAGATTTAACCGTGAATTGCCGTCTTGTGCATCCTCCATCCATTGCTGTGGAACGTGAAACGATGGAAACCCAACTGAAAGCATCCTCATCAGCAACACCTGTGTTTCACATCACAAATCGCTACGCTGCCATCGGCAACGTGGTCCCTGTATACGTTGTGGCCGAATACCGGAAAGTCGGCATTCATGACACCGTTTTTACAAAAACGGGAATCACGGTGGTGTCCTATCGTGAAGCTTACCCGTGGGTTCGGGGACTGTTATGGATTCTCCTTGTATTATCAGGTGTTGCGGCGCTTCGACTTTTTTACCATCAAACCCCTTGATTTTTTGCCCCCCACCGACTATTTTCTAACCCATGCCTGAGACTCAAAAAAAGACAAAGAAAAAAGATATCATTTCCGAAAAGCTGCCGCCCCATCACATGGAAGCGGAAGAGTCGGTCCTGTGCGCCATCCTTCTGGATAACGACACCCTGACCGATGTGGCCTCCATTCTCACCGTCAAAGACTTTTACAAGCCGTCGCACCAGATTATTTACGAAGCCATGGTGGAGCTTTTCAACAAAAGCGAACCTGTGGATCTGGTGACCCTTGTCAACCATCTCAAAGCCAAAGGGAAGCTGGAAGAAATCGGCGGGGCTGCCTATCTTGCCCGTCTGACGGACACGGTTCCTGTCACGCTGAATGCCGAATACCACGGAAAGATCATTCACGACAAAGCATCGTTGCGTCGTCTGATCGAAAAAGCTTCGGAGATCATCCACCGTTGTTACGCAGAGCAGGGCGACGCATCGGAAACCATTGATTTTGCCCAGACCGCCATTTTCAACGTGGCAGACAACAAGCTCAAACCCTCTTTTTCCCATCTGAGCGAACTGGTCATTAAAAACATCAATACTCTGGAAGAGCGGCAGAACAACAATAGCGAATACAGCGGTATACCAACAGGTTACAAGCAGTTTGACATGCTGACCTCCGGGCTCCAGAATTCGGATCTCATCATTCTGGCGGCACGACCCAGTATGGGAAAAACAGCCTTTGCACTGAATATTGCCCGGAATGTGGCCATCAATGAAAACAAGCTGGTGGCAGTTTTTTCCCTGGAAATGGCCAAAGAACAGCTTTCCATGCGTCTGCTCACCTCCGAAGCACGGGTGAACTCGGACCGGTTGAAAACAGGGATGATCGGCGAAGACGACTGGCGGCAGGTCACTGAAGCTGCCGGGATCATTTCCGAAGCGCCAATTTTTATTGACGACACACCCAACGTCACAGCCATGGAAATCAGAGCCAAAGCCCGGCGTCTAAAAATGGACAAGGATCTTTCCCTGATCATCATCGACTACCTCCAGCTCATGAAAGGCCCGTTCATGGGAGACCGCCGTGACCTGGAAATCTCTGAAATATCACGGTCTCTGAAATCCCTTGCCAAAGAGCTGAACATTCCCATTCTTGTTTTGTCCCAGCTCAACCGAATGGTTGAACAGCGTGCCGATAAACGCCCCATGATGTCTGACTTGAGAGAATCGGGAGCCATCGAGCAGGACGCGGACATCATCACCTTTATCTACCGTGATGAAGTATACAATAAAGAAGAAAACAACCCCAACAAAGGCAAGGCCGAAATCATCGTGGCGAAAAACAGAAACGGTGCCGTGGGCCGGGCCATGCTGACCTTTATTGGCCAGTATACACGGTTTGAAAACATTGTCCTTGGCGAATACGGCGACTTTGGCTCATACGAATAACTATTTGATTCTGCTTTGTTTTTAGTTCTGATTGCCTCTGGCGGCCCTGCCGGGGGCCAAACTTTTGAAAAGTTTGACAAACATGTATTCTATGGGCACGGCACCCCATGCGATGACACCCAAACCCATTTGTCCAGATTTTTAAAATCTGGCCCCCGGAGGGCCGCCGGAGGCTAAATATTTATAAAAACAAAGAGTAACGGAAAACAAACATGAAAACCTTATACGGCCATGTGGAAGGCCTGAAAGCTGACCAGCGGAGACGCCTGGAAGATCTTTATGCACGGCGGGAAGCGCCGGAAACGGTTGTTTCTCAGGAGCTATGCTGGGAGCTTGCCGGTCTTTCCTTTGAAATCAGACGTCAGATCGGTCTGCTTGTGGAGCGTTCAGGCAAAGTCCATTCGGTGGTGGTGGGTGAACCCCAGAAAATCATGCTTCCCGAATTCAGGGATTACCGGGTGATTCCCGGCCGTCTGCTGGGTCTGAAATACATCCACACCCATTTGAACCATGATGAAATTCTGACACGGGACGATCTCACCGACCTTGCATTGCTGCGGTTCGACATCATGGCTGCCATCACCCTTGCCGACGACGGAAGTCCGTACCGGATTCATGTGGCCCATGTGAACCCCGCTGAAGGCGGCGATCCCTGCGTGGTGCTTCCACCGGTCAGCCCGGAAAACCTCAGCATTAACAGTGATGTGCTGATCCGTGAAACCGAATCGGCAGTATCAAAGATTGAATCCCTTCTGGATGCGGACAAAGGGGAAGAACGGGCCATTCTGGTGAGCGTAAGCACCGAGCCCCGGGAAATCGCCATGGATTCCCTGGCCGAGCTTGCGGAACTGGCAAAGACCAGCAACATCAGTGTAGTGGATACGATTTTTCAGCACCGCCACAAACCCGATCCCAGGTTCCTCATGGGCAGCGGTAAATTATCCGATCTCGCCATTCTCGCCATGCAGAAAAGTGCCACACTTCTGGTGTTTGACCAGGAACTGAACGCCTCCCAGATCCGGTCCATCACCGATCAGGTGTCTATTAAAGTCATCGACAGAACCCAGATGATTCTGGATATCTTCGCCCAGAGAGCCAAGAGCCGCGAAGGAAAACTTCAGGTGGAACTGGCCCAGCTTAAATACCTTCTGCCCAGACTGGTTACCATGAACACGGCCATGTCACGGCTCACCGGTGGTATCGGCGGACGAGGCCCCGGCGAAACAAAGCTGGAACTGAACAGACGACGGGCCAATGACCGGATAACCGCCCTTCAAAAAGAGCTGGAAAAAGTCAAAAAACAGCGGGGCCTTCAGAAATCCAAACGCAAGAAACGCGGCCTCCCCGTGGTTTCCATCGTGGGTTACACCAACGCCGGAAAATCAACGTTGCTCAACACTCTGACCCACAGTGACGTCATCGCCGAAGACAAGCTGTTTGCTACTCTGGACCCGTCCAGCCGTCGCTTGCGTTTTCCCGCAGATTTCGAGGTGATCATCACCGATACTGTAGGGTTTATCCGTGATCTGCCTAAAGAACTGATGGTGTCGTTCCAGGCTACCCTTGAAGAACTTGAAAATGCCGATATCCTTCTCCACGTCATTGACGTGAGCAATCCCCGGTTTGTCGAACAGATCGAATCGGTGGAGAAAATCCTGGCCGAACTGGAACTGGACCGCATCCCCCGGATCAACGTCCTCAACAAAATGGATCTGGTGGAACCGGAAGTTTATATGAAATGGATATCCCGTTTCGATGGTGTGGCTGTTTCAGCCAGAACCAGAAGCAGCCTCATGCCCCTGCTGAAAATGCTTGAGGCCTGGGTGGAGCCGCTGGTGCTTCCCTTAAGCGAGGCTGAAGAGGAAGAGCAATTTGGAAATGAAAATGGGAATACACCCTTAGGGGATGAATCATAATAAAATTTTAAAGGTTGGAGGAGAAGAAAGGTGAAAAAAAATTATCAAAGACATGTGACAGCGGTTTGTTGTGCCGTGGCTCTTGTTCTCTGTGTTTCAGGGACGGCCATGAGCTTTGGCCATTACACTCCGGGTACTCTGGGAATTAACGCCGCGACCCTTCCGCCCAAGGGGTTCCATTACACTATGTACAACATATTTTACAGCGCAGATAAAATGATGGATGATAATGGCAACGCATTTAGTCCTGACCCAGGATTTGATGTGGACGTTTACGCCATGGCCAATCAGTTTACGTATATGACCGATTTCAAAATTTTAGGTGGGAATTATGGTTTTGATTTTATCATTCCTATAGTTAAAACAGACGTTTCGATCGATGCATTAGGCTGGGATGATGACAGTTTTGAGCTCGGTGATATTTGCATCGAACCATTTTTGCTCAGCTGGCACACGTCTCGCCTGGATGTGACTTTTGGTCTGGGTTTTTATGCACCCACAGCAGATCACGACGAACTGGCCTCACCAGGTTCGGGATACTGGTCTTTTATGGAAACCCTGGGAGCTACGTATTATTTTGATGATGCGAGAACCACAAGCTTTTCCGTGCTGACACGCTGGCTCCAGAACACAGAGGACGAAGACACGGATTTAACTTACGGTGCGGACGTGGTTGCCGACTATGGTCTGGCCAAGGCTTTCCCCATCGAAAAAACAGCCATCTTCACAGCCGGTGTGGCCGGTTATACGTATGCCCAGATAGCCGACGATTCGGGAACAGATGCCACAGACGACCGCTTTTTCGGAAACGCCATCGGTCCTGAAGTTCGTTACATGGTGTTCCAACCCTTTCCCATCCAGATCAGTGCCCGCTATCTGTTTGAATACGGTGTTGAAAACGAAACAGAAGGAACTAACGCCTGTCTGACCTTGATCGGCTCGTTCTGATCTGTTTGAATGTAAGTAGATTCATATCGTCATCGCATGTAAGGGCGGGTTCCAAACCCGTCCCCAGGCAGCCCCTGGAATCGAAAAAATAAAAAATGCGAATAAATGTTGACAGGAAGATCCATAGCGGATATTAAGTCCCGTCTTCAACAAAAACCGTTTACTATCCGCTTTAAGCGGTTCATATATTGAGAAAGCCCTGGAATGATCTTCCGGGGCTTTTTTGTTTTCAGGATAGCCTGTGGCGGATGTTCTGGGCAAGAAGGCCCACCCATTCGTGGGTTACGTAAAAGCCGGTGTAGATGCTTGACATGTTGGGGACAAGGCCGAACAGGATTGGCTTGCGTCGTTCGTCCGAGAAAAACGCCGTGGGAGCCGGAATTACCGTCAGTCCTGCATGTCTGAATTCATTGACAGCCCGTCGCATATGGGCCGCGTGGGTCACAAGAACGACGGTTTTGATATTTGATCGTTTGAGGATCTCTGCGCTGAATTTTGCGTTGTCTGTGGTATCAAGGGATCTGCTTTCGATCCAGGCTGTTTTGACAGAGAAAAGGTCATTGAGCACCTTTGCCATGATTTTCGCCTCCGCTGCTCCATCCGATGGTGATCCGCCTGTAACAAGAACGGGAAGTTTCGCCCGACGAGCCAGGGTTGCTCCGTAACACAACCGTTCCAATGTACTTTTGCTAGGCATGTCCCCACCGTATTCCGATGCCCAGCCCCGCTGTCCTCCACCCATAATCACAATGGCTTGAGCCTGTTCAAGTTGCTGTGGCTGAACCGCAGGAATGCTTTCCAATTGTCTTGCCATGATGTCCACGGTCAGGGGAATGGAAAAAAACACGCTGATGGAAAATCCTGCAAAGATGAGCGTGGTGGCAAGCCGTTGTTTTTTATTCTTCCATGTCGAAACAAGTCCGGCAGCGATCAGGAGCAACGGCAGAGCTGGGGGAAGGGCAATGGTCTGGAGGAATTTTTTCAGGATAAAAATCAAAATGTACCTTCTTTCAATGTCATGATTGTGTGGATAATTCTCTTTTTCCCATCCATACAGCCGCATCCATGGCCTTCAGGTTCAATATCACGGTTCCCACACCACCACCTGGTTTCTGCCGGAGTTTTTGCCTTTGTAAAGGGCCTGGTCCGCCTCTTTGAGATAATGATCAATGTCGTGTTCCGGGTTGTCACAAACACTGACGCCCAATGTCATGGTTATGGCCAGGCTCAGGCTGTTGAACGTGAAATCCGATGTGGCCACAGTTTGGCGGATCTTTTCAGCCACGTTTATGGCACCGTCCCTGTCCGTATCGGGAAAAAGGAAAAGGAATTCTTCGCCGCCCCAGCGGGCCACCTGATCCTGTTCACGGAGAATACCTGAAAGCAGGCGGGCGAGATTCACCAGAACCGCGTCGCCACAGTCATGGCCGTGGTTGTCGTTAAAGGTTTTGAAATGGTCGATATCTCCGATGACCAGGGCGAACGGAGCAGGGTTCCGTTTGACCCTGGCTGTTTCATGCCTGATTTTTTCCAGCATGTACCGCCGGTTGGGAAGTCCGGTCAGAGGGTCAGTGTGGGCCATAACCTTGATTTTTTCATAGGCGGCTGTCAGTTCGGATGTCCGTTCTTCCACCCTTCGTTCCAGTTCCACATTGAACTGTCGCAAATGCTTTTCGGCTTTTTTTACGTCGGCAAAGAGCTGTGCGTTTTCAAGGGCAATGGCCGCCTGGGAAAAGAGAAGATCCAGGATCTTCAGGCGTTCGGCGTTGAACACATGGGACGCCAGATTGTTTTCAAGGTAGATGATTCCTTTGAGGATGCCTGAATTCACCATGGGGGCTGCCATGAGTGACCGGACTTTTCTGGCCCGGATGTAGGGGTCTGTTGCAAAATCCCCTTCTTTTGCCGCGTCGTCCAGAACTACAATGGAAAGGGTTCGGGCCACATAGTTGACCACAGACTGTGAAAGGGATTCGCTCTGATCCACGGCAAGGGATTGGAGGACTCCTACATCCTGCCGGTCCACAGTTCCTCCAGCTTCGATGAAAAGCCCCTCTTTTCTGGCAAGGATCAGAAACCCTTTTCGAGCACCTGCACTTTCGATGGAGATATTCATGATGGTAGAAAGAAGCTTGTTCAGTACAATTTCACCTGAAAGGGCTTGGGCGCTTTTCATGACTGTCGCAAGATCCAGCTCTTCGGCCATTGCCGGGCGATCATGCCCGGTGGCTGATTGTGACCGTTCGTCCCGATACCGTTCTTTCGCCATGTCAGGGTAATCGTTTGTGATTTTTTTAACCAGAGCTTTCATATCCAGATCACTCAGGCTTTTCAGCGCTTCCTTGATGAAGGTTTTTTCAAGAAGGGGCTGGTTCTGAGAACGATAAAACAGAGCGGCTCGTTCGCAAGTCAGGGCATAAAATGGTGGGGAGGGTAGAGCTTTAAATGCGGCCAGAGCCTGTCCGTAGCACGTCATGGCCGTGGTGGGCTGACCCTTGAGCCATGCCTTTTCAGCATTGATCAGATGGAACCAGGGCTCATGCTTGCTGGATTCCAGGGTGGCATAAGCACCAAGTTTTTTCTTCTTTTTGTCTACGAGTGTGAGGACTTTTCGCTTTTCAGTGTCTGAAAGGCCATGGCTTCGGGCAAGGCAGGAAAGTATGTCAAAATAATTGAAAAACACCGCCACGAAAATGGATCTGGCCATGGGGAGTATGGTCCGGGCTTTGAGGATGTATTTTTCTGTTTGTTCGTACTGTCCGAAAAGGTAGAGAACCAGAGTTTTCAGAGTGTAATAGTAAAAGAGTCCGGAGAAATTGTTTTTTTTCTCCCACATCGGAATGGCCGAGTCTTCATCGAAGTGCTGACCCTTGAGTCGGGTAGGGTCCGGCGTATTTTCGTTGAGATTGACAACGAACTGGAGAATCATCCGGTGCATCTGGATCATGAACAGGTGGTTCGTTGTTTCGGTTATTTGGGTCCGGGCCAGTACCGAGGCTCTGAATTCACCCAAATGGTGCGCCATGACAAGGGCTATGAAGTCTCCGTATGCAAGGCTGATTCCCGTGAACAGAAGGTCACCGGCTTCCCTTGCAAGGGCGTATGATTTTTCCGAAGCGGCGTGACAGGCGGGGAGGTTTTCTTTCCAGTGGCGGACGTAGAGATCATAAACCACATTGGCCCTGTGTTTCATCATTCGGCCTTCGGGCAGTTCACCCAGACGTAAGGCCAGGTCGCCACACATTATGGCTGTCCGTCTGTCGCCCATCACGCTGACCACAAGACCGCCGAAGGCGGCAAAAGCCATCGCTGACGTGAGGTTGCGTCCATGGATAAGGGTTTTGTGCACCAGTTTGAGAACCAGAAGGGCGAACAGTTTTGAATTCACAGGCGCGGCGGGAAGAATCAGCATCATGATCAGTCGCGACATGGCCAGCTGCTGTTCGTCTTTCATCACCGGCAGGTTTTCCACACCCTGAAACGTGATGCGCCTTAACGCCCACTTTACCCGGATAAGTTCCACGACAACGTCTTTCGAAGAAGGTTTAGCAGGAAAGGGGAGACCCATCCATTTCAACAGGGAAAGGCCCTTGCTCAGAGCCTTGAGAAAGTCCTGGACATGGAAGCAGGCCCTGATCCCAGCCTCGTAAACCCTGGTCTGATCCAGGAATGTCCGGGCGTTTAGGGTCACCGTATCTGCTGCCTCGGTCATCGCGTCGTATTCCTGATTCACACAGGCGGTTTCGGCGATTTCGTCGTAAACCGAAAGGATGTGTCTGTAGTTGTCTGTCCAGGCACCCGGTCCAAGAAGGCTGGCCGCTGTTTTGAAATAATGGAGGGCGGGAATGTAGGCTGCTGAGTTTTTTGCCTTCAAACCGGAGATGTAGTTCAGGTTGGACAGGGCAATTTTTTCCGACGGATCATCGATCAGATCTTTTGCCATGTTCAACTGATCGGTGATGTACATCAGCTGGTTGGTCAGGTCCGGGGTATTTTTCAATCGGGATAAAAGGGTTCTTCCGATTTTGTAATGGTATTCGGTTCGTTCCTGTTCGGGAATCAGGGAATAGGCCGCCTCGTGGATTCTGTCGTGATGATAGAAAAACAGGTTGTTCACGATTTTCAGATAACCCTGGTCGATGGCCAGTTTCAACGATGAAAACACATCGGAAACGGCCCGTCCGGTTACATCTGCAATGGTTTCAAGGTCAAACCGGTTGCCGATGCAGGCGCAGATTTTGAGGATTTCGAAGGTGTCGGCGGGGAGTTTCGAGATCTTGTCCGCCATGAGATCTACCACGTTATCCGTGACTCTCATGGCGTTGATGTCTTCGTCATTCCACTGGAATCCGTCCACCGGATCGAGCCAGATTTTACCCCCGTCATAAAGAGTCTTCAGAAACTGGTTGATAAAAAACGGGTTTCCCGCTGTTTTCTTGAAAATCTGGGAGCCAAGGTTCTGTGCCTTGTCCACACTGCATTTTAGAAAATCGGAAACAAGAGCTGTTACATCCGTTTCATGAAGGGGGGTAAGATGGGCCACCTTTGGGATAATGTTGTTTTTTTCCATCTCACGTAGCAGTTCATGAAGGGGATGACCTTCTTTCAGCTCTTCGTCCCTGTAAGAAAAGATGAAAAGAACATGGCTCATGTCCTGACTTGTCATGAGGCTTTTCAGGAAATGGAGGCTTGCAAAATCTGCCCATTGCATATCGTCGAGGAAAAACACAAGGGGATGGCTTCGGGTTGAAAAAAGGGATATAAAACGGGTGAATGCACGGATAAAACGGTTTCGTGTTTCTTCAGGTTCAGCAGGTGCAGACTCCGGTTGAGCGCCTGTGATATAGGTCAGCTCGGGGAAAACAGCGGTCATCAAAGCGGTGTTTTCACCCAGTGTTGCGAGAATCTTGTCCTTCCAGATGTTTATTTCATTTTCACTCTCTTTGAGGATCTGTCGGATCAACCTTATCACGGCCTGGAATATGGCGCTGTATGGTGCATCCTTTTTGTAGGGTTCGTATTTGCCTTCGAGAAAATAACCCCGCTTCTGTACGATGGGTTTGTGGATTTCCTGGACCAGAGCGGATTTTCCGATTCCCGAACCGCCGGTGACCAGAACCGCTCGTTTCTCTCCCTGACACACCCTTTCAAAACTCTCCATGAGGGTTCGGACTTCGTTCGCCCGGCCATAGAGTTTCTGGGGGATGATGAACGTGTCGGCAATGTCGTTCCGGCCTAGTTTGAAATCGTCCACACGCTCTTTTTCAAGAAATTCCGTAAGACAGCGTTCAAGATCGGATTTGAGACCGAAGGCGTTCTGGTAGCGTTCTTCCGGAGCTTTTTCAAGGAGTTTAAGAATGATCCGGCAAAGAGGAATGGGGAGCTCCGGCCTGAGCAGAGCTGGATTTTCAGGCGTGATGGCCAGATGGCAATGGATCAGCTCCAGGGGATCTCGGGAGCGGAAAGGAACGATGCCCGTCGCCATCTCAAAAAGGGTGAGACCCAGGGAATAGAGATCGGTTCTGTAATCCACCGGTCGGTTCATTCGGCCTGTCTGTTCTGGAGACATGGTCGAAAGGGCCGCCAGGACGTCTTTGTCCAGGTAATGCTCATCTGCTTTTGCGGTGATCAGAGCGTTTACACCGAAATCGGTGATTTTGATTGCTTTGTCACCAAGGATAAGGATATTGGCTGGTTTTATCCGGCCATGGGTGATCTTTTTCTGATGAAGGAACCCCAGGGTTTCGGACAGGCGAATGGCGATGGATAAAAAAGTCGGGATGTCGGCCAGACTTTTTCTGATCAGGGTCGAAAGGGGAATGCCGCCGCAGTCCTCCAGAATAAGGTTAATGCCTTCTTCATCGGTGAAATGGTCGAAAATTTTGACGACGCCGTCATGATCAAGGGCTTTCAGACTTTCGTATTCTTTGAAAAACCGGGCTTTGTCGGACGTTCCAGGGTTTCCCCATTTCAGCGTTTTTAAAAGAAAAACTTTGCTGTTTTGCCGGTGTCTTACACGGATGAGTCGTGACCTTTCCGTTTCGGCGAGGGATTCGAGAATGTCGTACCCGTCTTTTATCACGTTTATCATGAGGTTTCCGCTCTGGTTGTTCCCAAATTTTTAAAGGGGATTGAAAGCGATACGTTCTGCCTGTGAATCATTATAATTCAATGAAATAACGTTGAAGGCTGATTTTGTCAACATGTGTTAAAAAAGCGATTTTCAGAAGTGGGGATTTGTAGCGGTCGTTTTGATAAATCCTATGTGGTGGCAGATCGGGGTTTGGCGGCAGAACCTCCGGGGCAGCATTCCGGGGAGAATTCTTGAACGAGGGAGGGTTCGGCTCTCATCGACTTCGGGTTTTGGCTGGGGAGGGTGTTCCACCAGACTCCAGCCAAAGGTAGTGGAGTGGTGGGGGCTATTCGTCCGGCATAGACAGAAGTCCGATGAGCTGATCACGGGTGAAGGCTTTGAGGAGATGGGGGTCATCTTCCTGAACCACGCTGTCCATCAGATTCTTTTTCTTTTCGATGATGGCCGATATTTTTTCTTCCAGGGTTCCCTGGGTGACCAGCTTGAACACCTGGACGCCGCGACGCTGACCGATTCGGTGGACTCTGTCCGTGGCCTGATCTTCTTTGGCGGCGTTCCACCAGCGGTCGTAATGGATGACCACTGAAGCAGACACCAGATCAATACCCGTTCCACCAGCCAGAAGGCTTCCCACAAACACCCGGCAATCCGGGTCTTCATTGAAACGACGGACGATATCGCCTCTTTTGCGTGAAGCACCGGTCAGGATGGCGGCGTTGACTCCAAGAGTTTTTAGATACTTTTCCATGATACGGATCATGTCCACATACTGGCTGTAGATTACGATTTTTTGTCCGCTTTCAAGAGCCTGGTCGAGGATTTCTTTAAAAAGCTCCCATTTACCCGATTCATGGGCGTCGGCCTGATCTGGAATTTTCAGAGCCTGGGCCGGATGGTTGCAGATCTGTTTCAGCATCGTGAGCAATGCGAAAATGTGGATATAAGGGATGGTGTCCGATCGCTCCATCATCTGCCGGAAGTCTCTGCCTTTATCAGCAATGGCTTGTCTGTAAAGCTTGATCTGATCTTCTGACAGGCGGCATGTTCTTACGTCTTCGATTTTTTCCGGCAGTTCAAGTAGAACGGTTTTCTTCATTCGGCGAAGGGTGAAAGGGGTCACCAGTCGGCTTAGCTCTTCCCGCCGTGCCCTGTTGTTGTCCAGCATGATGGGGCGAACGTAACGGGATTCAAACGCATCGTCAGGCCCCAGATAACCGGGAACGGCAATATCCATCAGGGCTTTCAGTTCGGTAAGGCTGTTTTCCACCGGAGTTCCAGTGACGCAGAGTTTCATATCAGCGCGGATGGCCCATGCGGCTCTGTAGACAAGAGTCCGAGAATTTTTAAGGTGCTGGGCTTCATCGAACACGGCCAGAGAAAAACCGTCTCTTATCGAATCAAAGCTGTCTCTTCGAAGAACACCGAAGGAGGTGAGGATCACGTCATGGCCCTGAAGAGCGGCCACATCACGCTCAAGACCGTGGTGGGTGATGATTTTCAAGCTGGGCGCGTATTGCTTGAGCTTTGTTTCCCAGTGGCTGAGCACGGTCACAGGTGCCACCACGAGCGAGGGCTTTTTTTCCTGTTTTACGTTTTTCAAAAACACCATCAACGCCATGACCTGATGGGTTTTGCCAAGACCCATGTCATCACAGAGAATGCCGCTCAGGCCGTGTTCCAGAAGGAAAATCAGCCAGTGAACGCCTTTGAACTGGTAGTCTCTGAGCGTGGATGCAAGGCCGGGGATATGAGCCGGAGGATCGACGGATCTCATGGAAATCATCCGGTCCATGCTCTCTTTTTCCTGGCCTGTTATATCTGTTGGCTTGCCTGAACCGGCCATAACCCGGAAAATATCGGCCAGGGAAAGTTTCAACGGTTCTTCGCTTTTCACCATCTGATCCCGGAGATCCAGGCCGGGCATTTTACACACCGCATCCGTGTCAATGGATCTCACATCCACCCAGCCTTTGTCCACGGGGATGAATCGCCGTCCTTCCTTTTTTGCCTGGATCAGTTCCCGGATGGAGATGCGGCTTTTACCGAAACCGTAGTCCATGGAAAGATAAAACCAGTTTCTATCCATAGCTTTGGAGTCAATCGCCAGGCGGTCGTGGGTTTTGTAGATGGAAAGATTTTTAAGCGAATCATCAACGATGTTGAGACCTTTTCGACCCCAGAAGGCTTCACCCAGATTGTCCAGTCCTTCGGGGATTTTTTCCTGCCGTACGGTCCTTGAGTAGTTACCTTTGAATTTATCGAACAGGATATCCGGTTTTTCAATCCGGGCGAAACAGGCTTTATCCTTCAGATAAACAAGATCTCCATAGGTGAAGGGCAGAAGCCGCTCCCGTGAATAAACGCTTGCTTCTTCACCATCCGGTGAAAATCTGAACCAGAGCGCCATGCGGAGATCTTTCTTTTTGGTGAGGCTCATTTTGAGGATCGACCGGAGAGCGGTGGTGGAAACGGTAAATTCTCCGGCGTTGTCAAGGCTGGACTTCAGGCCGAGAAGCACATGGGGCACGCTTTGCCGGGGAGCGGTCATTGTAAACAGCGTTCTGATTTTTGCCGATGTAGGTTCAATGAAGAATTCACCTGTTTTTTCATGGATGGCAGCCTTGATTCCGGCATCGTCATAGTTCCAGTCAAAAAAAAGGTGGTAGCAGAAGCTGTACCAGAAACTTCCTTCCAAAGTTTGCCGACGGGTTTTGACGCCCTTGTGCAGCATGATTCGTTCGTTTTCGCTGAGGGAAAGAAGGTCAAGTTTGTCCAGGGCTTCACGCCGTGAATGGCTGGGAGGACTTTCCAGCCCGAGCCGGTCAAGGAGAATGGCCGCCTGTTCAGGCGATGACGTGTACGTTGCAGTTTCCGTGTCTTCCTGAAAGAATTGGAGTCGGATCATTCCATTGTCTTCGGTTGTTTTGATGACCCGGGTTTGTTCACGGGGAAAGCGCATGGCATCGTTCAGAATTCCAGCCAGCATGTCCCATACACTTTGACGGAACAAGTCGCTGAGGTTATTCACACCTGTTTTGCGGAGTTCTTTGATCAAGCGGTTGATATTTTTTTTATGGAGGCAGTTTTGATCGCTGTTTCCCATGCAGGTGCAGTATCCGTATTCCAGGGCTTTTTTATCCTGGAACACATGATACGCAATTCCTGCTTCGCTGTCTCCTTGTTCGGGCAGCAGAGCCAGAGCGCCTTTTCTGAATTCGAGCTGTTGGTATTCCTGTTTAAACCAGTCTGTCATAGCTGTTTGTCCTGCTTAAAATCTAAAAAAATCGATCATGATTTCTATACGCATGCAGGACAAAAAACAAGTCTATTTGCTGTTCTGGTTTCAGGTTCGGTCTATTGTTTCGCTGGGCAGGTTTCATTGTTTCGTAGGGACGGGTTTCATTGTTTCGTAGGAGCGGGTTTTGTTTTTTCGTAGGGGCGGGTTCCAAACCCGCCCAGAATGACATGGCATACGACGCAGGCAGGTTTGGAACCTGACACTACGTCGAGGTACGGTATTTGAGTTTATCTGACTTCAACGATGGGTGCAGGCATCTCGTATTCAGGAATCCCGTCTTCAACAGAGTATCTTTTGAAATCGTTCCATTCGGTGAGTTCCATGGCAACTATGCCCTGATCATAGAGATCGGTGCTGTCAATGTCTACGCAGTTTTCAACGCATTCTTCCCTTTCAGATACCATGCGGAAAGGGCTTATCGATATGCCGTACGTGAAATAGGCGTTGCTCACCCGGCGGGTTTCGTCTTCCACAAAGTATAGTGTGGTGGCGCTGTAAACCTGGCTGTCATCATGCCATTCGCCTTCCTGTCTCAGAAAGGGAACGGGCTCATCATCTTCTTCGCTTGGCAGGTCGAGTCGACTTCCTGTGATCAGCCAGCGGTTTGTGGCAGGGTTCCAGGTAAATGTGACGTTAAGAAGCTCCCATGATTCATCCACTGTCACATGGAATTCACCATCCATACGATACAACCCGTCATCGGATACAGTTACCGTGATCTCACTGTTTTCGCTTCTGAAGACATTGCCGCTGTTGCTTGCGATATCCAGGTTGATGACTTTTTCGATGATATAATTGCAGTACAGATATTGAAGCATAATATCTTCAGTGACTTTGATGTACGCCTCTTCATTGGGGTCGTCATCCGGGAGCGCGTCTAATTCCAGGCCTGCTTTGACGAATTCATCTTTAACCAGATTTCTGAGATCCACGGAGAAGTCTCTGAAATTCTCAATGGGATCAACGCCGTTTGAACTGTCACTGCATCCCCACAGGGTTAAAAACAGGCAGATCATTGCCAAATAAATGATTTTTTTCACGTTTTCTATCTCCAATGGTGAGGTTTATATCACAGCTGAAGCATATTGATTATTTTAAAAAAATATACCTTTTTTATAATATAACAACAACCATATCACAAGATAATTGTTATACGTTCGGTAAATGTGCTTTGTCCGCTGTTTCAGGCCCCTTCCGGTCTGATTGGTAATGCGGCTTGAAATCATCTGTAAAATGGGATAATGGCCTTAAGAAGGAAATGTTTCAGGGTAGGTTTGATGAATGCAGCTAAGGGGGCGTGATCTGATATGAAAATGGTGATCTGCGGTAAAGGCGGCAGTGGGAAAAGTACGGTATCGGCTCTTCTTTCCAAATCTCTTGCAAAAAAAGGGTACAGAGTGCTTCTGATAGACGCCGACGAATCCAATCTGGGGCTTCATCGCCTGGTGGGGATTGCCCCTCCCGTTGTAATGATGGACAGTCTTGGTGGGAAAAAAGGGTTCAAGGAAAAAACACAAGGGGCGTTTCCAGGCGGAAAGGCAGGTCTGTTCGATGATACAATCTCTTTTGACGATCTTGACGTACATTGTAGAAGAAGCGATGACGGCATCAGCATGATGTCCATCGGGAAAATTCACGAATCAGGAGAAGGCTGCGCATGTCCCATGGGTTCTCTTTCCAGGATGATCCTTTCCAGACTGGTCGAAGGTGATAAAGAAATGGTGATCATTGATACAGCAGCCGGTGTGGAACATTTCGGGCGGGGTATCGACAGCCATTCGGACCTGGTGATCGGCATCATCGACCCCAGTTTTGAATCCTTCACCCTTGGAGAGAAAATGGCGGTTATGGCTGAAAAAGCAAATCTTCCTATTATGTTTATCTTGAACAAAATGGATGCAAACATCAAAAACCTGATTGAAGGCCGGCCAGGCTTGAAAGATGTTGTCGCCGAAATCGGAATCCATGAAGGGATATTTATTGCGGGACTTGAAGGCCGGGCCATTGAGAACATCCCCCAGGCCATTGACGATGCTTCTGATCGCATCATTTCCATGAAACAGGAAAAGAGCCGGAAGAAGGAGGGAGTGTGACATGGAAGACCTGAAACATGTGCTGAGACAGATTCCCCTTTTTGCGTCCCTCGAATCTGCGGCCATTGAAAGACTGAGCCGTGCTGTTCGCCCGAAAACCCTCAAACCCGATGACATCCTTTTTATGAAAGGCGATGACGGGGAAGCCATGTACATTGTCCGGGAGGGGACGA
>JBAZWJ010000029.1:0-65948 GCA_041660385.1 Desulfobacteraceae bacterium
TTTATCCGATTCTCAGGATGTATATTGAAGGTGGACCGGGTGTAACACATATCGAAAAATTAGAAATAAGAGATGGGAATTTAATCGAGTATCGGGGCAATCGACCTTTAATTATTGAGAACTTACCCAAACGTGTAGAGTTGCTTCGTATTAAAGATGGGAATAAGTGGTACAACCCACCAAAAACTCACAAACAAATAAAACTTCTTTGGGCTGCCCCCGTTGATGTTGCTATTCTGGGCTTAAAGTATTACAGAGATTTTGTAAAACAAGCAGAGGAGAAATTCTTTTCTCCTGCATAAATTACCTCGTAACGGGGATTCTCCCCTTGCGTTAAAAAGGAGGCTCCGCCTCCAAAGGTTGTTATATTTTAATACCAAAGGAAAATTGTACTATGAAAATGACTGGATTCATAACCTTGATGGTCCGTAGTTTAGAAATTCAAATTGAAACGAAAAATTGGCATATAATAATAAGTCCTAATAAAGGTAAATCTTTTCCAAGAGATATTACAAAATACCATCAAAATGAAGTTGCAATTGAGGACATAAAAAAATTCGTTCCCAATTGCCTCAGGCTTAAATGGGAAACAATAAATGGTGATAATTTTCTATTTAAATTTGAGTGTAAGACTACAGATTCTGACTTTACGATTTCTTTGGTCAATATAAATGATGAACAACTGACACCTGAAAAGGTAATAAAAGAATTCCAAAACATGATGTTATAACAACTCGACAAAAAATATAACCATCGCTTGCAGGCGACGGCTAAACGCCGCGCCTGAAGCGCACGTTATGCTTTACGATTGATTTGAAAACAGCCTTCAAATGTCATGTTGCTTTGGAGGCGGAGCCTCCCCGGAATGCGTTCCCAGGAGAATCCTGGGAACGAGAGTATGCGCACAGCAAACCATGGAATGATCGAAAATCCCGATTCAGTGTGTAGGATGGGTGGAGCCAAAGCGTAACCCATCGCTTTCGTATGATAAACATTGATGTATTTTGTTGCCGGATTAATACGCAGTGGTGGTGCTGCAATTATTCGATGTTCGATGTTGATGGCGTCGTAAAAAGTCGGAAATTCAGCATAAAACTCGTAGGGTGGGCTATCGCCCACCACAAATGACGGGCGATAGCCCTGCTTATACCCCATAAGTCTCCCGGACAAAATAATCCGGCTCGTTCAAAGCCAAGCGGTATCCCCAGGTTATAAATCTCAAGGCGTGAAGCCCGTATTTGACGGTTTCAAATCCGGGCGGACCTTGAGCCAGTTTGTTCGGGTACCCTCCGAGATTGGCGACGACTTCTACAGCTTCTCCGAGTTTAATTTTTTTTTACCTATTCTTTCAAGAACTTCGTATTCGTCTTTGTCGAAAAATTCCGACGCGTCCGCATTAGGGGTGATTCTTGCCAAAAGTGTCAAAAACATCACGCGCCATGAGATGACCATATCTATGGCAAGCGCCCTTTTGAGACGTTCGGCATTCTTGAGCCGGTATTTTTCTATTCCGCTTCCGGTTTTAAGAACCCGATGCCATGTTTCAATCCCCCATCGCTTCTTGTAATACCTCAGACATTGCAAGGCTTCCTCGTCTGTTGTGACGGATAGGGACGTCAAAAACATCCAGTCGATCTTTACCGCCCCTTCAGGTGGGTTCTCCTCGGTGGCGTGGACCCCATAAAGAACAACCTCTTTTTGATCCGGTTTCCTTAAGTTTACCGGGGTATTCAAATGAACCTTCTTATATCGCACATGCAAACGCGCTGTTCTTTCCGGAAGATAATCAATGACTTTTTTGGTTTTTTTGTCCATTCGGTTTCTTTGAGCCGGGATCTCTACATCCACTTCAAATCCACAGCCGTTTATCTCAACGTCCTTCCACAGTTTGTACGAAGAATCCGAAAGACACCTGTCATGCCGAGCGCGAACGATCACCTTCACCTTGTTTCTTGTTCTTATCACATGCTCGTAAAGTTCAAAGATGTCCGCTTCCCGGTCCATCACAGAAATCATCTTTGTGTCCGGAAGCGTTTTGGCCACTTCCACACAGTCAAGATACGACTTCACCCATTTGTAGGACACTTTTTCCTCAATGGGGATCTTGCGTCTTTCGCTTTCACTCACCTTGACGGTTGGCCATTGAGGTGGTTCACATGACGCGTTCACGATACCCAAGGGGAGACCTTCCTCGCTAAAGGCAAAGCAGGTATGAAGACTTAAACCTCTGGCTTCGGATTTGCTCTGGTTCGTTCCTATGGGACCCAGGCCTTCACACTCCCTGATTTTTGTATAGTTAATGTCCGTGGTGTCCTGGACAACCAGCACGGTATCCATTCCCGCCATTCTTCTTATTGTGCAACTTCTGTGCGGGGAAAGGATGGCATCAAACGTCACTTGTTCTTTTTTAAGATCTATAAAATAATAGTACTGCTTGATATCAAGCCTGACTCCACCTGCGGCACGGGAATAGGAGGCGCCTTGAAGGCTTCCTTTCTGCTCTGCGATCTTTACCAGACGACGGCTCAACCTTAGATCTCCAAGCTCGGCTCCTCCAAATTCCTGCTCTGCCCAGTTCTCTTCCTTTACACCTGCAAACCCGAAAAGAGGTTTGATCCCTTGTTCAGGTTCGTGGGCAATCCCCATCTTTTTACGAAAATCATCATCAAGGGCATAGACGTAAATATCTTTCACACTTTTGGACTTCCGGTGCCCTCGGTCGTTCCGTCCACGCCCTTTGGTCTGCCCGATTTTTTTAAAGTTCGCAGCTTGATAACATGTCCCTAAAAATTGGGGCGTATCCACAAAACTCTCGATCAAAAGCGGTCGGTATCCGTAAAGCATTTCATAATCCGCGCCGATCCTTTTCACCACCATGGACAATACTCGGGACGCCAGATTTTTGCATGTCACCTTGTTTACGATCAAAAAGCGGCTCATGTTGATGACGTCGTTCTGATGCCGCATCCGCTGTTCTTCATTCCAGCCGATAAAATGCTCCCGCGCTTCAAGCCGCAACGCCGAACTCCCGAATGACACGGCTCCAAGATAACCATGGCCCGATTCCACAAGATATCTCACCTGACGCCCCACCACGTGATTTGCCCCCTGGGGATGGTCTCTTATCAAAAGTTCATTGTGAATCCGCATCCGCTGCTCATCTTTCGATGACACCAGCGTCAGACTAAGATCCGTGATCTCCTCAACACGCGAAGGGACGCCCGAAGGCGTCAAATCAGCGCCTTCCATTCGCCTCATTCGGCCATATTTCCCATAGCCGGCCTTCGGCGGTGGAAGCTTCAACACCCCTTTGGACTCAAGCTCACCAAGCGCCTTCAAACACGAGCCGATCTGTGGTGCTCCTTTATGATCCATCAACGACAATTCGGCACATATTTTAGCGGCAAGTCTTGTCCGTGTTATTTCTGGCTCCAACTCAAGTCTCGCAGCTATCTTTTCTAGGGTGCCTTCTCTTTCCATCTTTTGTTTTATAGTTATGGGTTCCATTCTTCTTAACTATAAAACCTTTGTATTCTTGTTCAGCTTTTTTTATTGGGTATAAGCAGGGCGTGAGCCCGCCCAACGTTGTTCATAACCATCAGGCGACTTTTTACAAGTTCATCGATGTTGGGCGTTCGATGTTCAATGTTCAAAAGGTTTGCCGCTATGTGTTAAGGATCGGATCATTTGTCGAGTTTTTTTTCCGTTCTCAATGTAACTTGAAAAATCAGGATTACCGCTTGCCATACCCTGAGCATCCGTTCTATAATCTTACCCGTAAGATTAAAACTATGAAAGGGAGGCAACATATGGACAGTGTATCGACAACCCGAATGTCTTCAAAGGGGCAGGTGGTTATACCTGAAAGCATACGCAAACAACTGAATTTGAAAACCGGCACCCAATTTGTCGTGGTCGGTGATAATGATGTTATTATCCTTAAAAGCATCCAGAAGCCTTCCCTGGATGAATTTGATGATCTTATCGCGTCGGCGAGGCAACAAGGGAAAGAGGCCAAATTAAAAAAGTCTGATATCAATGATGCCATTTCAACCGCCCGTGAGAAGCGGAAATGAACATTGTCCTTGATACCAATGTCTTCGTGTCAGGCATATTTTTCAGCGGGCCTCCATCAGATATTCTCAAGGCTTGGGGCAAGGGGAAAATCCAGATCATCCTTTCTCAGGGAATTCTTGATGAATACCATCGGGTCGCTCATGAATTATCCGTCAAATTCCCCTCGATAGACATTGCTCCAATTATCGAATTCGTAACCATTCATGGGACTTTCGTCGATACACAGGACGTTGAAATCTCAGTGTGCGAAGATCCTGATGACGACAAATTCATCGAGTGTGCCGTTGCCGGAGACTGTAAAATCATCGTTAGCGGTGATAAGCATTTGTTGAAGCTGACAGGCTATAAGGGGATTACAGTTTTAAGTCCAAGAGCTTTCAAGGAAAGCTACATATTTCATTCAAAATTTTAATAGATGAAACCGCGAGAGTGCTTCATGAAAACAACAGCGGTGGTGCTGCAATTATTCGATGTTCGATGTTCAAAGGGCCTGTCACTATGTGTTAAGGATCGGTTCATTGTTGGGTTTCGTGACTCTACCCAACCAACGACGATATTTTTTCTTCAAACCAACTATTGTGAATCATGAACATCGGCGGATACATAAAAAGCTCACTTATTGATTTTCCGGGTACGATCAGTTGCGTGGTGTTTACCCAGGGGTGCAATTTTCATTGCCCGTACTGCCACAACCCGGATCTTGTGCCTATGAACAGGCGGAAAGACGAACTGGTCAGCAGCGAATCCATTTTCTCGTTTCTTGAACGACGGAAAGGGCTGCTGGACGGCGTGGTGGTTACAGGTGGAGAGCCCACGTTGCAGAAAGGGCTTATTGACTTCCTCCGTCGTGTCAAAGCCATGGGTTTCCGGGTGAAACTGGACACCAACGGCAGCCGTCCCCAGGTCCTCAGGGTTCTTTTTGCTGAAAATCTTGTGGATTACGTGGCCATGGATGTCAAAACCAGTCCCGGCCTCTACGCACCTGTCCTTTGGGACAGGGTAGGTTCTGAAATTCTTAGGGAAAGCATCGGTATCATCATGGGATCATCCATTCGTTACGAGTTCAGAACCACCTGCGTGAAACCGTTTACCGACGAGCAAACTATTGCTGAAATCGTTTCATATATCGAAGGGGCAGCACGTTATGTTCTTCAGCCGTTCAAGGCGAACAGAACCCTTGAGCCATCGTTTTTCAACGGAGAAAACCCGGCGATAGAGCAAATAACCCTTCAGGAATTCAAACGCCTGGCCGATGCTTTTGTGCGGGAATGCGTGATCAGGTGATGAAATTACGGTAAAAGAATAATAAGAAAAAATTTTTTTACTGGAGTGAACCTTGTTTTGACTCTTGCAGTTGTTTCCGTTATACTTTTTACAATTATGTGAAATAAAAGACATAGCCTTGAATGACCACTTTGTGGTTTCCAGCGCCCTTTCGGGGAAACGACCCATGGCGAACGACACGTCAACCAGCGAATTGTATCAGCGTATCCGTCAGCTTGAAGACGAATGCGCTCATCTCAGAAAATTTGTAGATATTTCATCCGTGCTACTGAGCATTGCGCGAGCGGTGAGTTCCGCCGGTAATCTCAATGACTTTTACAGAACCATCCACCAGGCCCTTCAGCCCGTTGTTCATGTAAAAAACTTCGCTATTGGTCTCATCGACGAAAAAAAAGATCACCTGTACTTCCCCTATATTCACGATGAAAAAGATAACTTCTACCTTGTCAGGAACATCAGCAATCCCAGAAATCAGGGTCTGGCACTCACCGTATTGAGGTCCGGCACCCCTCTTTTTATCACCGATGATGAGATTCTCAGCTGGGATGTGGAATATAAAGGGAATCTTCCCAGCGTGTGGATCGGCACCCCTCTTTTCGTCCGGGACAAAGTGATCGGTCTGATGGTGGTCCAGGATTATTCAGAGACACCCATGCTCACCATGGGTGATGTGAACATCATGGTGACGGTTTCTGATCATGTGGCTCTGGCCATCGAAAGAAAGATGAACGAAGAGGCGCTCCAAGAAAGCGAAGCCAAGCACAGAGACATCCTTGAGAACATCATTGAAGGTTATTATGAGGTGGACCTCAGGGGGAATATGACCTTCTTCAACAGCGCCCTTTGCCGGATTCTCGGAGCTACCGAAGAAGAGCTGCTCAATATGAACAACAGGGTGTACATGAGTAAAAGCAGCCACCGTACGGTGTTTATTGCTTACAACCATGTCTATCAGACCGGCGAACGGGTCAAGGCTTTTGAATGCCCGATGATCAGGAAAAATGGCGAGGAGTTTTACGCAGAGATTTCCGTGTCGCTGATCCGAAGTCGTAAATCGAGACGTGTGGGTTTCAGGGGCATTGTTCGTGACATTTCGGAAAGAAAAAAAGCCGAAGAGGAAAAAAAACGCATGGAGGCCCAGCTCCAGTATGCCATGAAAATGGAATCGATCGGCACACTGGCAGGAGGTATCGCTCACAATTTCAACAACCTGCTCATGGCCATAAGAGGCTACACTGAGCTGATGCTGTTCGACCTTCCCAGAGAACACAGCCATTACAAAATGCTTCAAAGCATCGATAAACAGGTGACAAGCGGTGCCCGGCTGACCAGCCAGCTCATCGGCTACGCCCGTGAAGGAAAATACGAAGTCCGGCCAGTGGATTTGAATCATCTTGTTCGGGAAACTGTGGATACCTTTGCCATGACCCGTAAGGAAATCCAAACTCATTTTGAACTTATGACCGATCTTCCGGGCATCATTGCAGACCAGGGTCAGATCGAGCAGATCCTGATGAATCTCTGCGTGAATGCAGCAGATGCCATGCCCCATGGCGGTGATCTGACCTTCAATACATCGGTTGTGGATCATGAAAGCATTGGTGGAGAAAGTTACGAGCCAAAAGCGGGAAAATATGTGTGCTTGAGCGTGGAAGACACCGGAACAGGCATGGATGAAAAAATTCTCCCCCATATTTTTGAGCCGTTCTTTACAACCAAAGACGTGAGCCGGGGAACGGGACTTGGTCTGGCGTCCACCTATGGCATTGTCAAAGCTCATGGAGGCTACATCAACGCCACGTCGGCTCTGGGGAAAGGAACAGTATTCAATCTCTATTTCCCTTTTGCCAAAGAAACCATTCCCATCAAGGAAAAGAAAATTCCACAGCTCCTCAAGGGAGTGGAGACCGTCCTTTTTGTCGATGACGATCATGCATTGATGAGCCTGGGTTCCGATATCCTCAGCCTGATGGGTTACAAACCTTTGATCGCAGGCAATGGGATGGATGCTCTGCAAATCTATCAAGATAATATGGATTCCATAGATCTGGTAATTCTGGATATGATCATGCCTGAAATGGGTGGCGGTGAAGTGTACGACCGCCTTAAGGCTATAAACCCGAATGTGAAAGTCCTCCTTTCAAGCGGCTACAGTATCGACGGCCAGGCCAAGGACATTCTGGACAGGGGCTGCAACGGCTTTATCCAGAAGCCTTTTGACATAACGGCCATATCCCACAAAATCCGTGAAATTCTTGACGAAAACAAATAATTACGGAGAACCATGAACAATCCAGCAGACAGGGTTGATTTTTATCATATCAGACGATTTCAAGACGGTATTGCCCTCTGTTTTGTTCATATCCCGGCGTTTGCCGCATCACATATTCCTGATCTGGATCTTGCATCTTTCAGGCGGGTACGGGCGATGATTCTTGACGAAACCGGCCCCTTGTCCAGATACTTTACAGCCGATGATTTCCAGCGGATCAACCATTTCAAAGTTATGAAAAAACAGGTGGAATGGATGGCCGGAAAAGCGGCAGTGAAAATCCTTGCCTGTGAAAGAGGGCTCGCCCCTGAAGCCGATATCCGAATAGCTGCCGAAGATAACGGTGCTCCCTTTCTCATGGATTCCCCGGATATCCCCATCAGTATTTCCCATTCCGGCGATTATGCGGTGTGTGCCATGGGAGAACATGGTGGCATAGTGGCTGCCGACATCGAACAGATCGAACCAGGCCGGATGCAGACCTTCGTCGGCGTGGCGTTTTCAGACCAGGAAATACAGCTACTCCAAGGACGGAGTGACCAAGACCACTATCTTGCCTGGACCATGAAAGAAGCGTTTCTGAAATACATCAAGAAAGGGTTTGCTGAAGGGCTGAAAAAAGTGGAGATTATGGATGGACAGATTATCCATCATGGTCAGCCGGTTCTCGGAATCGAAATCCATTCGGAGCTGTTCGAAAGAGATTACGCTCTGACTTTGATTTGGAGAAAATGACGTTGGCCCTGGCTGTCTATGTTGTCCACGGAGTCCACTTCGTCTAAAGAGCACCCATGCATCCCAAATTCCCTTGCCCATCATCCCGGAATAGGATAAAACCCCTGACAAAAACAACCAATAGGAGATTCTATAACTGTGGACGGATTGACTTTGCTCAAAGCAGTGGTGATGGGGATTGTGGAAGGCTTGACCGAGTTCATTCCTGTATCGTCCACCGGCCATCTGATCATAACTCAGAATCTGATTAACTTCACAGGACGTGTGGAAAACGTCTTTTCCATATTCATCCAGCTCGGAGCTATCCTTGCTGTGGTCTGGCTTTACAGGAAAAAATTCCTGAACGTTGCATTGAGTCTTAAAACTCAGCCCGAATCCCGGCGGCTTGTGACGAACCTTGTTATTGGAACTCTTCCTGCCGTGGTGATCGGTCTTCCAACAGAATCCTGGATTGAAGCCCATTTGTTCAAACCTTATCCTGTGGCTCTGGCCCTTGCAATCGGTGGGCTGCTCATTCTCGTCATTGAGCGAAACTACAAATACAAGGGAATCGCAGATGTGGACAGCATTCCCTGGACCAAGGCCCTGGGCGTGGGGACCCTCCAGGTTCTGGCCATTCTTTTCCCCGGGATTTCACGTTCCGGCGCAACGATCATGGGAGGCATGGCACTGGGGCTTTCCCGGATGGCAGCTACGGAGTTCTCCTTTTTTCTCGCCATTCCAGCCATGCTGGGTGCCTCAATCATCAAGCTGGCGGGGGCCTGGAATCTGCTGTGTTTTAAAGATCTTCCCGTTTTTTTCATTGGTTTCGTTGTGTCGTTTTTTGTAGCTCTTCTGGTGATCAAGGGGCTTCTCCGTTTTGTTTCCCACCGTTCTTTCGTTCCCTTTGCCTGGTACCGCATCGCATTTGGAATCGTCATTCTTATCTACGGGTATTACAGCGGCTCTTTCTGATTTAAATAAAAATCGTTTGACAAATATGGCACCTGACGTCTTATATCGTTGAAACGGTATCAATGGATTAATTTCTGCATACCTTGGATATTAATAATCGATGGGGGCTCGTCATGAAAGAGAGAATGAGTTTACGGACCAGAGTGGGCCTTATCATATGTCTTTTGCTTGCTGTTTCCTTTGTAGGTGCGGGAACCATGATATGGTACACCTACCGCGTGGAAGGCATGGTCAGCCTGATCGTAAATGACAAAATCAAGGCTTATCAGACAGCCGAAGCTCTTGAGTTGGCCCTGATCAACCAGAAAGGTTATGTTTCATATTATTTTATGGATCAGAATCCGAGCTGGCTCCGCCAGTTGGGAGAATGGCGTCAGATCTTCAAAGAAAGACTGAGGGAAGCCAAAATCATTCCGAATCAAGAAGGTCGGGTAACACGGCTTCTCTACGATATCGGAATCAAATATGAGCATTACTTGAAGACAAAAGACCAGGTCATCGATCATTACAACAAAGGTGAGAGGAACACAGGAACAGCGCTTCACAACCAGGTCCGGGGAGAGTTTTTCAAGCTTATTCAATTGTGTAATGACTACAAAAAAATCCAGGAAGAGGAAATTCTTAAAATCCGGGACGACAGTCGAAAAAGAACACAACGCTTAAGGGAAATTGCGGGCATGGGCCTTACAATTCAGTTGTTTACAGGAATCTTTCTTGCATTCCTTCTTGTTGTTCAGATTCTGAATCCACTTAAGGAGCTGGCAGAAAAAACGGAAGGAAAGAAGAGCCACGATCACCCCATGAATCTGGTCAAAGCCCTTTCTGATAATGTTGACGATCTTCTCAAGAATGCCGGTGAAACACGCCATGAGCTTGAAAAGAGCCGTGAAAGTCTTGCCATGGCAGAAAAGATGGCCATGGTGGGTAAGCTGGCAGCAGGCATGGCTCACAGTGTAAGAAACCCCCTTACCTCTGTGAAAATGAGGCTGTTTTCCTTAAATCGGACAGCCAGACTGAACGACGACCAAACCGATGACCTGATGGTGATTTCGGAAGAAATTGAACATATCGACACCATTGTCCAGAATTTTCTCGAATTTTCACGGCCTCCCAAACTCCAGATACAGATGGTGAGCCCTTCCGCTGTGGTGGATATGATGCTCCAGCTCCTGACCCACCGGCTTAAATCCTACGATGTTACCGTCTCTCGTGACAGAAAAGGACATCTGCCCGAAATCAAGTGCGATCCCGAGCAACTTAAGGAAGTGTTTGTAAACCTCGTTGAAAATGCCTGCCAGGCCATGGGCCGAGGCGGCCAGATCACGATAAAAGAAGAAATCGCAGCAGGAGAATCAGGTGAATCTGGAAACGATTGTGTGATTCATGTCAGAGACAATGGGCCGGGGATGTCCGATAAAATCATGGAAAAAGTGTTCAATCCCTTTTTCACCACCAAAGAAGAAGGAACGGGCCTGGGCCTGAGCATCGTCGAACGGATCATTGAAAACCACAACGGCAAAATCCGGGTTGAAAGCAAAGAAGGCGAAGGGACATGTTTTATTATTGTTCTGCCCTGCTCATAACGAGTTTTCACGAACGATGTGCGGGAGGATTATAAGGCACATATTACACAAAACTGTTTAAAAAAAGCACCGGCCTGTCTCCCTGAGAACATCGGGAGCGCTTCACCCGCGTCCAGGGCTGGGTATGGATGAAATAATGTCCTTTTTGACCTGTTTTAAGTCGTATATGCCACTTGTCCATCATAAGAAAACCTTTTAAAGTAAGCTGTCACCACAAACTTTAAGAAAGGAGATGCTTTATGGGTAAATGGCATAAAACGGCGTGCGTGTTGTGCAATCAGAACTGTGGTCTGGAAATTCTGGTGGAAGACAACAAAATGGTCAGAGTCCGACCGGACAAAGAAAACCTGCGGAGCGAAGGCTATGCCTGCCGCAAAGGGTTGAACGTCCTGTATCACCAGTACCCGAAAGGACGGCTGACAGAGCCTTTAAAGAAAGTTAACAACGAATTCATTCCCATTTCCTGGGATCAGGCATTTGAAGAAATTGCAGAAAAACTGAAAAACGGCCTGGACCAGCACGGCCCCCGATCTCTTGCCTATTTGGGATCAAGCTCTCAGGGAGGGCACTTTGAAGCCGCGTTTGGGATCAGCCTGCTGCGGAATCTGGGATCTCAATATCTGTACTCGTCAGCCGGGCAGGAATTCAGCGGGACATGGTGGATCCAGGGACGCATGTTCGGCAAGCAGTACCTTATTACAGGACCTGATGATCATGAAACCGAAATGCTTGTGGGCTGGGGCTGGAACGGAATGCAGAGCCACCAGATGCCTCAGGCGAGAAAGGTTCTGAAAAAGATCAGCAATGATCCGAACCGTCTGCTAGTAATTATCGACCCCAGAAAAAGTGAGACCGCAGCCATTGCAGACATGCACCTGGCGATTCGTCCGGGAACCGACGCTCTGCTTATGAAAGCCATGATCGCCATCATTATTGCGGAAGGCTGGGAAAATAAAGAATATATAAAGGCCCATGTGGACGGATGGGAAACCGTCCGTCCTTGGTTTGAAAACGTGGATATCCGCTCTGCCGTTTCGGTATGTGAACTTGAGTATGAAACGGTTTATGAGCTGTGTCGACTGATGACCACCCGAACGTGGAGCGTGCATCCGGATCTCGGTATCTACATGGGCCGCCACAGCACTGTCAATTCCTATTTCATGAACATTCTTGGGGCGATATGCGGTATTTTCGGTAAACGGGGGGGTAATATCATCCCCGGCATGATTATGCCCCTGGGGTTCCATGCAGACGAACGCAACCCGAAAACCTGGCGGACCGTGACAACCAACATGACCCCTGCGGCAGCCGGTTCCTATCCTGCCAGCGCACTACCCGATGAAATCATGAGCGATCATCCCCAGCGGTTGCGGTCGGTGATTGTCAGTGCCTGTAACCCATTACGGGCCTGGCCGGACACCCATGCTCTGGAACGCGCCTTTGCCAGATTGGACCTTCTGGTGGTTCACGATATCGTCATGAGTGAAACCGCTCTTTTAGCGGATTATGTTCTGCCCTGCCGGACCTTTTATGAATCCTGGGACGGGACCTTTTTTCCCTTTACTTACCCCAATGTCTTCTTTCAAATGCGCCGCCCCATTGTCCAGCCTGAGGGCAACTGCCTTGAGTCGTCCCAGATATTCACCCGACTGGCCGATAAGCTGGGGTTGATTCCCGAAATTCCAGTGGAGGTGATGGAGGCTGCCGGAAAAGACCGCATGACCTTTGGCATCAAACTCATGGAGTGGATTGGTGCCCACCCGGAACATCTGGCCAAAATGCCTTTTATCCTGGCCGAAACTCTTGGGAAACAATGGGACAGCGCAGCGCTGCCTGCATTGTGGGGTATGATGATGACCGCACCGAAAGCTTTCAGGAAAAATGCGGCAAGGCTCGGCTTTGAAACCGGTCTGGATATGGGCGAAAGGATTTTCCAGGCCATTCTTGATTCACCCCAGGGTCTCTGGGTCGGCAAGGCAGATGTGGAAAACAATCTGGCCGCAATCAGTACCCCTTCGGGAAAAATTGAGGTCTTTGTCCCTGAAATGGAAACACCTGCAAGAAAAATCGATGCCCAAAGCGAAACCGAAGGCCTTCGCATGCCCGACGATTTCCCTTTTATTTTAAATGCGGGACGGCACATGGATACCAATATCAACACCATGATGCGCAATCCCGAATGGAATAAAGGGAAGCGCGCCTGCACCATTGCCGTCAATCCTGTGGATGCTGAGAAACTGGGACTTGACGATGGCAATCCTGTGCGGGTAACAACGGAAGCTGGCACCGCAGTGGGAGAACTTGAAGTCAGCGATCAGGTGAGAGAAGGAACGGTACTTATTCCCCATGGGTTCGGCTTGATCTACGATGGAAAAACCTACGGCATCAATGTGAATTATCTGACCAAAAACACTCATCGGGATTTGATCGGTACGCCCATTCACCGTTTTGTGCCTTGCCAGCTTGAAAAGATGTAAAAATGAAGCCAAGCAATGACCATATTGATATTTCGTGTTCTTTCTTATAGAAGATTAGCTTATGTATTGATTGGCTTTCATTAATAAACATATGCTTAACCAAATAAGAATTTTATATATTTTCTTCATCTGGCGGCTGTTCGGCAAGGAGATAATTTAGGATGGCAAAAGTTCTGATCATCGATGATGATGACAACCTGAGAACGAGTTTCGAAAAACTTCTCATTGACGAAGGGTACATCGTCAGAACCGCTCCTTCGGCGGAAATGGGTATTCAGGCCATCCGTAAAGAGATGCCCGATATGGTGATCCTTGACATGCAGATGCCGGGCATGAGCGGCATTGAAGCCTTCGGCGTGATTCACGCCATGGACCCCAAGCTTCCCGTGATTATCATGACCGCCTATGGCACCACGGAATCGGCCATCGAGGCCATCAAGCTGGGTGCTTTTGATTACATTCTGAAACCTTTTGACATCCCCTCCCTTTTGATGGTGATCGGTCAGGCTGTAGAAGCAGGCCGTTTCATGAGGTCCCCGGTAAAGTTGAACGCCGGTGTGGGTGACGGTGGAGGTCTTGACAGCTCTGATGGAGAATCCATCGTTGGAAAAAGCTCAGCCATGCAGGATGTATATAAAGCCATTGGCCGAGTTTCAGCAAGCGATGCCACAGTTCTCATCCGTGGTGAGTCGGGGACAGGCAAGGAACTGGTTGCCCGGGCTCTTTACCATCATTCCTTACGATCCCAAAAGCCGTTTACCGTGATCAACTGCGTGGCTATTCCCGAAACATTGCTGGAAAGCGAACTGTTCGGCTATGAAAAAGGGGCTTTTACCGGTGCGAACAACAGAAAAATAGGAAAAATTGAACAGGCCAACGGCGGAACGGTCTTCCTTGATGAAATCGGCGACATGCCAGCAGGCCTTCAGTCCAAGATATTGCGGCTTCTTCAGGAAAAAAGCGTTGAACGCATCGGAGGAAGGGAAACCATTCCCGTGGACGTGCGGATCATCGCCGCCACGAACAGGGACCTTGAAGCGGCCATGGAACAGGGCCATTTCAGAGAGGATATCTACTACAGACTCAAGGTGGTGACCATCCATCTTCCACCTTTGCGAGACCGTCAGGGCGACATCCCCCTTCTTGCCCGTTATTACATGAACAAATACTCAAGGGAGGCGGGTGGAGTGAGCCCAGGCATCACCGATGACGCCTTGATGAGTCTTGGCATGTACGGCTGGCCAGGAAATGTGCGGGAGCTGTCCAATGTGATCCGTAAAATTCTGATTTTCAACCGAGGCAATCCTGTGACACGGGAAGAAGTGCTCCAGAACACCGTTTCCGAAAAAAAAGAACGGAAGCCTTCATCGGAAAATGCCATATCGGATTGGATTCAGGACCGTCTGGCTCAGGGCCCGGAAGACAATCTGTTCGATCGCTGCGTTGACGAATTTTCAGCTCTTCTGGTGACTGAGGCTCTGAAAAAAGCCGATGGAAACCGTTCAAAGGCCGCCAGAATTCTTGGAGTATCGCGGCCCACGCTTCACGCTAAAATTAGCCGGTATGAGATTGAAATCGGGGCGTCAGTGGTTAAGGGGTAGAATTTCAATAGCGGCCCTGGCCCATGGTGGGTTTTGTATGGACTGCAAGCGTGCAAGTTTCCGGCGTCTTCGTTTGGGAAGGCTTTGAGATAATAATTTTTGAGTGGACAGTGGACTTTGTGGACAATGCAATGAACCGTACACTTCGTCCATGCCCACGAAGTCCCGTAGGATGGGTGAAGCTTTAGCGTAACCCATCGGAATTGATTATATATTGGCATATTAAATTGTCAGTTGAATATAGTGTTTATAGTCAAATATAAAAACATACAACATATCCGCACTTGAAAATATCTTAAGATAAAGGCATGCCTGCCCGGTGATTAAAGACGGCCCATAAACCCGTTTATCGGCGTATCGTCCTTGCCCATCAAAAGTTTCTTGACATATAGTTCACACATAAACTATATATAGTTTATGTGTGAACTAAAGCTATGCATCACCAGTTCATGCCAAAGCAACAGAACAAAATAAGGAGAGAGCTCATGAATCAAGTGCTTGAGATGTACAAAGCCGTAGGAAACGCCGATTTTACAAAAATGGTCACAGAATTTGCCCCCTACTTCCAGACCATAGATCCCATGTTCGTCGATCTGAAATCCGGTTATGCGGAACTCACCTTCGCCAACCAGAAAAAAGTCCAGAACCACCTGGGGACGGTTCACGCCATCGCTATGTGCAACGCAGCAGAACTTGTGGCCGGTACGATGACCGAAGTTTCTATTCCCGGCGACCTTCGATGGATTCCGGTGGGAATGACGGTGAAATACCTCGCCAAGGCCAAGACCGATCTCAAGGCGATTGCCAAAGGAGATGGTGTGGACTGGACAGCAAAGGGAAATACGGATGTTCCGGTGGTTATTTGCGACACAGAAGGCAAGGAAGTCTTTACAGCCGTGATCACTATGAATATAAGTGCAAAGAAATGAATTAATTTATCCCTGCGGCTTCTGGTGGCATCTGGAGTCGCAGGGATTAAAATATGTTTTCAATTGGTTTTGACCCCGGAGGCAAAACAAACCATCAATAGGAATAATCCATGACCGCTGACAAACGTCTTTTTTTTAAATTAAACCTGGCCCAGCGTCTCCTTATGAAATATTTCGACCGTGAAATGATGGAAAAAACCGGCGTTCCCATCACACAGACTGCAGCCCTCTTTTTTCTCAGAAAAAACGACGGCTGCCTGTTCAAAGATCTGAGTGATGCGTTGTTTCAGAACAAATCCGCCATCACGACTCTGGTTGAACGCTTGGAGAAGAACGGCCTTGTCCAGAAAAAAGCCTCGACAACCGACGGAAGGGCGGCCCATATTTTTCTCACGGAAAAGGGGAAAACGGTCTGCGAAGAGGCTCTTCCCCTGGTCAAGGCGAACAACGAAAAGCTGGCGGCCCATTTCACTGATGGGGAAATCGAAACCGTCCATCGTTTTTTTGATTTGATTATTGGCATGTACAAATAAGAGGTATGAATTATGACGTCTTTTCAAAGATATGTGCCGTGCAGAGTGGAAAAAATTTAACCTGGTATTATATTGATGGTTATGCTTTTAATGGCTGTGGATAAAAAAGGGACGACTTTACTTTATCAAGAATAAACCCTGATATGCTGAACGGTTGTCCCTGTGATACTCAAGACCAAGTCAAGGAGGTCCTAACATCCGGCTGCAAAAAGGAGGCAAGGAACCTTGAATAAAAATGACATGGAAGATTTTGAAACCCTTCTGGCCGGGTCGGCCAGGGAACACGGACATCTTTGCGCCGGTCAGGTCATTGGCGTGCGGATGGCCCTTCTGGGTCTTGAACTCGTGGGACTCAAAAACACTCGGAGTGGACCGGATATCAAGAAGCTGATCGTGTACGTGGAGATCGACCGCTGCGCCACAGACGCCATCGGCTATGTGACCGGTGCCCGGCTGGGTCGCCGTTCGCTGAAATTCAAGGATTACGGGGTCATGGCGGCCACATTCGTAAATCTTGAAATCAACAGAGCTTTCCGCATTGTATCAACGGAGAAGTCCAGGGATCTTGCCGCAGCTTACGCTCTGGATACCCTGAACAAATCACAGGCACAGCTTGAAGCGTATAAAAAGATGCCTCTTCAGGATCTTTTCGACGTGTACGAGGTGAGAGTGGATATTCCGGAAACGGATTTCCCCGGCCCCACCCGTTCCAAAGCGGTGTGTGATGTTTGTGGGGCAGTGATCCGGGATGGCCGTGAAATAAGTGACGGTGGGCAGGTGGTGTGCCATTTCTGTTACGGCCAGACCTACTACAACCATCCCTTAAAAGTTGACCTGGCAACAAAAAACTTTCAATGAAATCCATGCAGCGGAGCGAATCATGAAAAAAATAAACGTTGAAAACGCCGTGGGGCTCCCTCTGGCCCACGATATAACTGAAGTCAGGCCTGGAGAATTCAAAGGCGTGGCATTCAAAAAAGGCCACAAGGTGGAGCGTGAAGATGTCTGCCATTTGATGCGTCTCGGGAAGCGCCATCTCTATGTGATTGAAGACGATGCTGGCAAGATCCACGAAGACGATGCTGTCCAGGAACTTGCCAGAGCCCTTGCCGGTGAGGGGATTTTATACGATGAAAAACCTTCGGAAGGCAAACTCCAGCTCTACGCCAAATACGACGGCCTTCTCAAGATCAACGTGGACGCCCTTGTGGCGTTCAACATGATCCCGGATGTGATGTGTGCATCCATCCATACCAACAGTCCTGTCACCCAGGGCCAGAAAATTGCCGGAACACGGGCCATACCTCTTACCATCGACCGCAAGATCCTTGACAGGGCAGTTCATCTTGCAGTAGAAGAAGCACCGGTTTTGAAAGTGTTACCTTTCCGCTCTATGAAAGCAAGGCTTGCCATTACGGGCAGCGAAGTATACAACGGTCTGATAGAAGACCGTTTTCAGGCTATTGTTGAAAAGAAACTCAAAGCCTACGGAGCAAAGCTTGTGGAAACCGTGATCCTGCCCGATGAACGGCAGACCATCGCAGATACCCTCAGATCCTTTGCGGAAAAAGGCACGGATCTGATTATCACCACGGGCGGCATGAGCGTGGACCCCGATGATGTGACACGCCTGGGAATCAGGGACATGGGGGTTCACCGGGAATACTACGGGGCAGGCGTTCTGCCCGGAACCATGTTTCTTCTGGCCTACCGTGGCGATCTGCCGATCATGGGCATTCCGGCCTGCGCCTTGTACCACGAACGAACTGTTTTTGATTTGATGTTGCCCCGGATTATCGCCGGAGACCAGCCGGACAACAGGGATCTTGCGGCTCTGGCCCATGGTGGGCTTTGTATGGACTGCAAGCCGTGTAAGTTTCCGGCGTGTTCGTTTGGGAAGGCTGGGAGATAATAATTTTAGAGTGGACAGTGGACGTTGTGGACCAAGTGGACTTTGTGGACATGGACGAAGTGGACATGGCTATGAACCGTCCACTTTGTCCATGTCCACGAAGTCCACAACGTCCACTTGGTCCACCTGATTTATCATAACGGAGAACAACCATGCAATCAAACATCCTTGGAATAGACATCGGATCTGTTTCCATTGCTATTGCGGAAATCGACAGAGAAAAAAACATCATTGAACAAGCCTATGCTTTTCACAAGGGAGATATTGCCGGGTGTCTTGACCGGCTTTTAGCAACATTCAAGTTTGAACGAATCGCCCATATCGTGAAAACATCATCAACACCGCGTCGTGTCATGGCAGATGCGATTTACGACAACCAGGTGGCGGTGATTTCAGCTGCAAAACAAAGAAACGAAGCTATCCGCTCGATTCTGGTCGTGGGGGGAGAGAAATTCGGCCTGCTCCTTTTTGATGACAAGGGGAATTACAAAAGTTACAAAACCAACACGTCCTGTGCCGCCGGAACCGGAAGTTTTCTGGATCAGCAGGCCGGACGGCTGAATCTGGATTCCATCGAAACGTTAAGCCGCATCGCCGGTGAAAACGAGAGGGAATTCCCCTTGATCGCCTCCCGCTGCGCCGTGTTCGCTAAAACCGATCTGATCCATGCCCAGCAGGAAGGCTATACCATGTCGGCCATCAGCGACGGCCTGTGTTACGGCCTTGCAAAAAACATCGTGGACACTCTGTTCAGTGGTGGAACAAAAGCAGACGGCCCCATTCTTTTCTGTGGCGGAGTATCTAAAAACCATGCCGTGAAGCGGCATCTGGAAAGCCTCATCGGTGCCAATCTTGTTGTTGATGATCTGTCCCATATCTATGGTGCGTTTGGTGCTGCTCTCTGTGGTCTTTCGGACATTGAAAAGGAAATTCTGCCTGATGTAACCGTTACCAAAACACAGGACAGCGTGTTCGCAAGATATAAAACGGAAAAAGAACTGGCATGCGCGCCATTGACACTGGAACGTTCAACGTTCCCCTCATTCACCAGTGTGGAACGTGTGGAACATATCCCCACGATAACGGATTCGGGCGCAAATCACGTGGAAACAGACCTCTATCGGGAACTTATACCGGGTGAAACGGTGAGTGGCTATCTTGGAATTGATATCGGGTCCACCAGCACCAAAGCGGTGATCACCGATGAAGACGGTGAAGTGATTGCCGGATTCTACACACGGACAGCCGGAAATCCCTTGAAAGCGGTCTGTGCCATTTTCGAAACCATTGACCAGCGGATTATTTCAGGAAAAAATGTCAGCTTGAATATTATCGCCTGCGGAACAACAGGCTCAGGCAGAAAATACATCGGGAAAATGATCGGGGCCGATCTTTACCTGGATGAAATAACCGCCCACGCCAAGGCTGCTGTGAAACTCAACCCGGATGTGGATACCATCATCGAAATCGGCGGACAGGACGCCAAGTTCACCACGCTTAAAAACGGCAGGGTCACATCATCGGTGATGAACAACGTCTGCGCGGCAGGTACAGGGAGTTTCATCGAAGAGCAGGCCAGGAAACTGGGTTGCAGCCTCACCGATTACTCGGCCCGGACCTTAGGGGTGCAAGCGCCTCTTTCAAGCGATCGCTGCACTGTTTTCATGGAAAGGGATCTTAACCATTATTTGAGTGAAGGATACGATGTGAACGAGGTACTTGCCTCGGTTCTCCACTCGGTCCGTGACAACTACCTGATCAAAGTGGCCAATGAAGCGGCTGTGGGAAATGTGGTGTTTTTCCAGGGAGCCACAGCAAAAAACCAGGCTCTTGTGGCGGCCTTTGAACAGAAACTCAAAAAACCCATTCTTGTTTCCCAGTTCTGCCATGTAACCGGTGCTTTGGGCACGGCGTTAACGCTCCGGGAAGAAAATTTTAAGACCACGGGTTTTAGAGGACTGGGCCTTTATAAGAAAGACATACCCCTGCGGTCGGAGGTTTGTTCGCTCTGCACCAACCATTGCAAAATCTCCGTTGCGGAAATCGACGGCGAAACCGTGGCCTACGGTTTTCTTTGCGGCAGGGATTACGAGACCCAGCATTATGTGGGCGACAAGACCAAAGGCTACGACCTTCTGGCCGAGCGCCGAAAAATCCAGCGGCTTTCCGATGATCGGGCATCCAAGACATGGCGTGGACCCGTGGTTGGAATTCCTGCGGCCCTTCATCTGGTGGAAGATCTTCCATACTGGCGACGGTTTTTCCACAGCCTTTCCATCAGAACGGTATCCAGTGAAACGTACAAAGACGCAGTGAAGCGGGGTAAAAACCTTTCGGAAACCGAATTCTGCGCACCGGCCACGGCCATGTACGGCCATGTGGAATATCTGCTGGAAAAGGCGGATGTTGTCTTTCTTCCCTATTATCTTGAAAACAAAGATAAAAATGCCCGAAGGCAGTTCTGTTATTATACCCAATACATCCCGTCCATCATGGCCGGATACGACAGAGAACGTGTGCTTACTCCTCTTTTGAAATACTTGTACACCCCGTTCCACACCAAAATGGAGCTGTACAGGATGCTCAAGAAGATTGGCTTTTCCCTGAGCTTTTTCGATATCTCCATGGCCTATGACAGAGCCTTCGAGTTCAAAAATGAAAACAGGCGACAGTTCAAGGAGATTTACGAACGTGAACGGTCGAATACGGATGATGTGAGTGTTGTTTTTTTAGGCCGCCCTTACACAGTCCTTTCTTCGTCGGCAAACAACGGAATTCCCGATATTTTCAAAACTCTGGGGATCAAAACATTTTTTCAGGATATGGTTCCTGTGGAAGATGACGACGGGCATCCCTTGTGGCCCCTCCTTTCCGATCTTCACTGGAATTATCCGGCCAATATTCTGAAAACAGCCCATGCCGTGGCCAAAACCGAAAAGGTTTATCCGGTTTACGTGACCTCGTTCAAATGCACACCGGATTCTTTTGCCTTGCGCTACTTCAAGCAGATCATGGCCGAGCACGGAAAACCTTATCTGATTCTCGAACTTGACGAGCACGATTCCAGTGTGGGCTATGAAACACGGATCGAATCGGCGGTGCGTTCATTCAGAAACCATCTGCGTGCATCCGAAAAACCGAAGCAGCCGGATTATTCGTCCCTGTTCTTTGAATCATCGAAAAAACTTACGGGCAAGAACCTGCTTATACCCAACTGGGACCCCATCACCTGCCGGTTCCTTGCGGCTGTTCTGAGGCGTGAAGGAATCAACGCTTATCTGATCGAAGAAACACAGGCCGGTATTTCCAGAAGCCTAAAATTCAACACGGGCCAGTGCATTCCAACCAATGCCATTGCTCAAGGGTTTGTGGATACGGTGGAAAAGTACAATCTTGATCCGGCGAACACCCTTCTGTGGATCAGTAAATCCAATATGTGCAACCTGAAATTGTACCCCAACTTCATTGCTTCTCTGCTCACCGCTTATGGCAATGGAATGGAAAAAGCGGGGATTTACCACGGGGAGCTGACCTATATCGATATTTCGATCAGGGCCTCCATCAACGCCTATTTTGCCCATATGTTCGGTGGCATGATCCGCAAGATGGGCTGCAAAATAAGGCCTTATGAAGTTGTGAAAGGCGCGACAGACCAAGTCATTGAAAAAAGTGTTCAGATTCTGGAAGATGCCTTTCTCGGCAACCGATCCAAAGAGGAGGCTGTGTCCCAGATCGTCTCTCGTTTTGAATGGATTGAAACACGGAAGACAGATCGTCCTAAGGTGGCCATATTCGGAGATATTTACGTTCGCGACAACCCCGTAATGAATCAGGATCTTATCCGCTTCATCGAGGAAAACGGCGGCGAAGTGATCACCACGCCCTACTCGGAAATGGGCAAAATGATCGCCCCCATGTATTTCAAGAAATGGTTTAACGAAGGCCTTTACAGGAGCATTGTTTCGGTCAAAGCCCTGGTCACGGGCATGGGACTTATTGAAAAAAAATACCAGCGCTTTTTCGAACGGGTGATCCGCGAACCGGAGCATCACTACGACGATGACCCCGAAACCATCTACTCCAAATTCAATGTGAGCCCTGACAACAACGGGGAATCCATGGAAAACATCCTAAAAATTCATTATCTTTCCAAGCATTATCCCGATCTCAGTCTGTTTGTCCAGGCCAGCCCGGCGTTCTGCTGCCCGTCCATTGTCACCGAGGCCATGAAGCAGGAGATCGAACGCGTCTCCGGTATTCCTGTTGTTTCAATTACTTACGACGGAACAGGCGGGATCAAGAACCAGAGCGTGATTCCTTACCTGAAATATCCGAGAAAAGCGAAACCTGTGGTTCAGCCTGAAGATGATGGAAACCAGCCCACGGGTACAGGTCGGGGCAGCTCATTGCTGATGGCTCTTTAGGCTTATGGGATTAGCCGCAGACATTGTGATCATCGTTGTTGCTGCACTTATCGGGGCGCTGATCGCCCAGAGGCTGAAGCAGCCGCTCATTCTGGGCTACATTCTTGCCGGAATCGCGGTGGGGCCGAACACCGGGGGCATTACGGTGGGCGATGTCCATGAGATCGAGCTTCTGGCGGAAATCGGCGTGGCGCTTCTTCTTTTTGCTTTGGGGCTTGAGTTTTCACTTGATGAACTGAAACCGGTGAAGGGCATCGCCCTGATCGGAACGCCGATTCAGATCATTCTCACCATGGCTCTGGGATACGGCATCGGTCTTGGGCTGGGCCTGGAACATGTGGCATCAGTCTGGTTTGGTGCCCTGATCTCCCTTTCAAGCACCATGGTGACCCTGAAGATTCTGATGAGCCGGGGGCTGATGGGAACCCTGTCCAGCCGGGTAGGGCGGAAGGCGTGGAACAGGCAAGATCTCTTTATGCCAGTGGTGTGTACATGGCTGTTCTTCCTGAAATGGAGGCCGGGCTTGAAATCGCAAGACAAGCCCTGCTTCATATGGAGGTGCCCGTTTCAGCCATTCAGCAATACACCGATGCGGTCCGTCAGACCGTGTACGAACCCATGAGTGAAAACCATCCTGACCAGAAACTCCTTGAAACGTTTCATCATTTCAGGACCATGCTGGAAATGGCCTGGGTCCGTATCGATGAAACAAGCACTCTGGTGAATCAGACCCTTGAGAAGGCCGCCATCAGAACACGCACCGGAGCAACCGTGGTGGGTGTGCTTAGAGGGGGCCAGATGAAATCCAACCCGTCAGCCGATTTTTCTTTTGCATCTGATGATCTTGTGGCGGTTGTGGGAAATGGCAAAGAGCGTGAATTGTTCAACGAACTTGCAAATGGATAGTGGACGTGGTTGACTGAGTGGACGTCGTGGACATGGACTTGGTGGACAACATCATGACCATGTGTGCTTGGCTCACAAAACGTTTTTGATCGAAAATTACTTCAAAGGATACGCCCATGAGAAAACATCTGTTTCTGATCCCTTTGTTTTTCCTGATCGCTTTAAACACAGCACATGCTGATGAACTTGCGACTCTTTCAGCGGGACAGACTGTTTATGTGCCAGCCTATTCTCATATCGCCATTGGAAACAGAGAAAAGCCCTTTCTTCTTACCGTAACCCTTCATGTACGGAATGTGGACCCGAAGAACACGATCACGTTAAGATCGGTGGACTATTACGACAGCAATGGGAATCTCCTTAAAAAATATCTGCCCAAGCCGTTGACGTTGAGGCCATTGTCGTCATCACGCCATGTGGTTCCACGGAATGAAAAGCAGGGAGGATCCGGGGCCGGTTTCATGGTGGCATGGACAGCGGAAAAAGCTGTGAATCCTCCCATTGTGGAGACAGTGATGATCGGGGCCGAATCCCAGCAGGGGATTTCGTTTACATCCCGGGGCCAGGTGATTGCTGCGGGGAATTGATGTGAGGGGCTTGGTGGAGACAATTGACAATTGGGAAATCTGAAAAAGTCCACGGGGTCCATTAAACCTTTTCAACAAACGACAACACAATCGCCCTGAACACTCCCAGCAACTCTTCAAGTTCTGTTTCATCCTGGTCCAGAACCACGGAAAGCATGGACAAGCCTTCGGAGAACGCTACAAGAGCTGTGCCCATCATCAGCGCCTTTTTTTCAGAAATAGTCTTATCGGCAATGAATCCCCCGGCCATACCGATCCAGGTCATGTAGGATGTCTTCAGCTTCTGTCGGACTTTGTCATTGTAGTTTGCGATCTCCCAGATTTCGATAAAAATCCGTGAAAGATCCCTGTTCATGGTGATTTTTCTGGCCATAAAATCAAGGGACATGGCCAGAAGACCCGAAGGCGTTTCAGTTTTGACTTCGGTGGATCCCATCCAGGTTCTGAACATGTTTTTGTATGTTTCAATCACATGCTCAATGTAGTTTAACAGGATATCTTCCTTGCTTTTGAAATAGTAATGGAGCATCCCGTGGTTCATTCCCGCTTCGGCGGCAATCTCCTTGATGGACGTCTTGTCAAAAGGCTTGATGAGCAGTCGCCGGTGTAATGCTTCGAGAATCTCCAGCCGCCGCTGATCTTTCATGATTTTTCGTGACATGGATTTCCTTTGTGGTGTCTGGGTCTTTTTTTGATGGGTGTATCATAGATTGAAGAAGGCTGCAATGAAGGGTGGCAAAAGTCGTGTAGTGGATTGAGTATTTCTTAAAATGTGAAAAAATGACTGGGGACAATCAGGCATAAAATTTTGTGGACCTCATACAGCCCAATACTGTTGGCCTAAACCATACGACTTGACCGCTGAATTTGAAAATGAGCTTGATTACGGTCTGATCACAACCTTCATCTGATTCGGTGAAAGTGAAGACAGGCATTCGAACACGGCCTGGACGTCATTAAAACCGATCGTTTTCGTCACCATGCTTTCCACGACAAGGCGTTTTTCAGCGATATATTTCAGAGCAGTGTCAAATTCGTCCGTTGTGTATGCGAAAGCGCCCACTGTGTTGATTTCCTTGATCACGGAAAGGATCGTGGGAATCTGCTGCATGGCAAAGCTGATTCCGGCAAGGACGAGAGTGCCTCGGGGTTTCAAGGCTGAAAGAGCAGTGTGGTAACCCTTGTCTTTGGCCGATGTTTCGATGGCGGCGTCAAATCCTCCGGCTGATAATTTCTTGAGCTTGCGTCCAAGATCAGGATCACTTCCGTCAAGCACTGCGTCCACGTCGCCTTTGCCTTCTGCAAATGTTTTTCTGAACGCATCCACTTCGGTCAAAACAACGAGAGACGCTCCGGCAAGCCGAGCCCAGGCTGCGGCAAGAACGCCGATGGGGCCGCCTCCGGTGATGAGAACACGGGAGCCCACGACAAGCCCTGATTGGTGAACGGCGTGAAGGGCCACGGCGGCCGGTTCGATCATCACCGCCTGGGTATCTGAAACGGAATCCGGCAGGATTCTTACCATGTCGGGCCTGATCATCATGGTTTCCGCATAGGCTCCAGGGCTGTTGTTACCGGGAGTGGGGCGTTTCATGCCCTGAAGGCAGAGATGGTTTGAACCGGAAAGGCAGCTTGCGCATGATCCGCAGGGGTTGACCGGCAGGGCTGTGATCCGTGTCCCGATGGCAAGATCAGTCCGTGTGCCCGGATCAACCACCGTTCCGCAGAACTCATGGCCTAAAATCAATCCGGGTTTGCCGTCCATTCCAAGGCCCGATTCCCAGTAATGGAGATCCGATCCGCAGATGCCGCAGGCGGAAACGCTCATCCGCACCTGAACACCATCCGCTTCCGGCTCAGGGATGTCCACCACATTCAATACCCTTGGGCTTTCCAGTCGTATGGTTCTCATGATCGCATCTCCTTCTTTTTTTCTACACGGCAGAGCAGGGCTTTGATGGGAACCGACGCCGTCACCGGGCAAAGTGGCTTGTCGTCGGTGATGATGTTGATGTTGATCTTTTCCCAGCCGTCTTTTTCGCCGTACCAGAACCCGTGGGGGGCATGAACCACACCGGGATGTATGTGGCTGTCAAAGGTGGTTTTGATGTCCACACGGCCTCGCGGAGACACCAGATCCACCCATTCGCCTTCGGCAATTCCCAGTGATCCAGCCGTATCGGGATGAATCTGAAGAAGGGGATCGGGCGTCCGTTTTTTTAAGGACGGAATATTCCGGTGTGACGAATGGTAAAACACGATGTTGCGGCCGCCGGTGGTGAGGATCAGGGGGAAAGCGGACAGCAGTTCGGGACTGCTCACCGGGCTTTCTCCAGGCTCCCGGAACACGGGCAGGGGAGAAATTCCCATGGCTTTCAAGTATTCTGCGTACAGCTCCACCTTGCGTGACGGGGTTTTGAAGCCGCCTTTTTTTTCATGGGTTTTATAGGTGAGAGGTGTGGCGAAAACCCCCATGGTCTTGAATGTTTCGAAGGTAAGACCGGTGGGCTCCAGGCGATGGTCCAGAGCTCCTTCAATGGTTTTAAAATAGCCGTCCAGATTCATCTTCTTTGCCAGATCAATCATGATCTGTTTTTCGTCACGGCAGTCCGGCTGGGGTTCCACGCATTTGATCTGACTGAACACATGGTTTTTCATCAGAAGGTCTTCCACATCGTCCCGCTCGGACCAGTGGGCCGGAGGCAGGATGATGTCGGCCAGATCCGTGGTGGGGGTGTGAAAATAATCCACGGCAAAAAGAAAATCAACGGATGAGAGAACGTTTGAAACTCGCCGGGAATTGGGATAGGCACAGACGCTGTTGTTGGCGAAAAGGCCCAGGGTTTTTACCGGATAGGGTTTCCCTTCTTCAATGGCCGGCCACACGGTCTGGGGCGCGCAAGGAATGGGAATGAACTGGAGCAAGGGATAGGTGTCCAGTCCCAGTTTTTTTTGGGTCACTTCGGGCGGGAGGTGGGTCATGGGGCTGTAGTCCGGTCCGTAGCAGCTCCGGCGCTTCGTGGGCGGTGTGCAGTTCAGATTACCTCCAGCCACATCAAGATTCCCGGTGATGGCGGAAATAATGGTAAGAGCCCTTGCCAGATCAAAGGCGTCGTTGGCCTGACAGACGCCGCCCATGCCGGGACCGATGCAGGCCGGGCCGCTCTGGGCAAAACACACGGCTGCATCGATGATTTTTTGAGCAGGTATCCAGGTGATCGTCGAGCATCGTTCTGGAGTAAATTCCGCCACATGCTCTTTCAGCTGATCGAATCCGGTGGTCCAGCGTTCCACGAAATCTTTGTCAAACAGATTCTTTTCAATGATCACATGGATGAAACAAAGGGCCAGAGCCACATCGGTTCCCGGCCTGATCTGGAGAAAATGATCGGCCTTTTCCGCAAACCGTGTGCGCCGTGGGTCGATGACGATGAGCTTTGATCCTTTTTTCAGACCATCGTTGATGTCGTAAAGGTAAAGTCCGGGCCAGGATGCTTCGGGATTGTGGGCCCAGAGAATCATGCACCGGCTCTGGGCGTAATCGGGGTCCACCATGCCGAATCCGCAGGTGGCACCGCTTCCCACCACAATGGGCCCGCCGCTCATGTTGGATGGAGCCATATAATTCGGAGATCCGAACAGGGTGAGAAACCAGTTCAGGTAAGGCGCCATGCCCCGGGTTGTTCCCGTGCCGAACACCACCGATTCCGCTCCCCATCGTTCACGGCTGGCCAGCATCCGTTCGCCGATCCGGTCAAGGGCCTGGTCCCAGGTAATGGCCGTAACGCTTCCGCTTTTACTGCGCTTGTCTCTGGCAAGGGGTTGTCTGATCCGTTCCGGGTGGTAAACAAGCTCCATCACGGCCCGGCCTTTGGGGCAGATGTAGCCGTGGCTGAACGGATGATTTTTGTCGCCTTTGATCCCCGTGATTTTTCCGTCGGCCACAGACACAAGCACTCCGCAACGGGAATGGCATTCAAAACAGATGGTTTTTATCGTTGTTTCACTCATGGTTACCTCCGATGCGGCTTGTGTGTGCCGGAAATGGTTTTTAATAATGGTTTGCATTGTTCAAACAATATTGATTTATTGTTCGTACAATGTCAAGATGATATTTAGAATTGACATGACGGGGCGTTGATGTATAGCAGCTTATAGTGTTTTGCCCCAACGGGGCTGCGGCATAAAGCCCAGGGTTGCGGCGAAAGCCGCTACCCTGGGACATTTCCGATTATGATTTTCAACCCCAACGGGGTTGCGTAACATTCCCATGAATCGCCAATATCCGGACGCAACCCCGTTGGGGTTGGGGATGTGCGCACAGTGATCCCAGGGTAGCGGCGTTGCCGCAACCCTGGGCTATGATACGGAATCCCGTTGGGATTCGATGCGGATTGTATCATTGAATGCCTTAGCCTGACGACTATGCCCTTCCGGGGGCCAGATTTTAAAAATCTGGACAAATCGGAATTGATTCATTCGACCAGAGAGCATAAATAAAAACCTGTTTGTCAAACTTTTTAAAAGTTTGGCCCCCGGCAGGGCCACCGGAGGTTATGAATTGAAAATAAAGCATAACCACGAAAGGTTATAAAATGAATAAAGACACCCCATCGGTACAGGATATCGTGGATCAGCTGCTTCAGCAGATTTACTTGAAAAAACTCAAGCCCGAAGAGAAACTTCCGCCGTTCCGAAGTCATGCCGGTGAGCTGGGTGTGGACCCCGCATCGCTCCGGGCAGCTTTGAAGCAGCTTGAAACCATGAACCTCCTGGACATCCGGCGAAGTGACGGAACTTATGTGAAACCCTTCACCCAGAATGCGGGCCTTGATTTCTTGTCCCGCCTTTTTTCAATCAAGCCACCGAAGGACGACGACAGTGTGGTGGATGACTTCCTGGTGGACGAGGCCCTGGCGTTCTGGAACATGGTTTTCCCTGAAATCCTGGTTGTGGCCAGCCGGAACATGTCTCCCCTTGATGTGAAATCCTTCATCGAAATCATCGACCGCCAGATTGCGGATGTGGACACGGTGGAAACCCTTGTGGTCCTGGATATTGAGCTTCAGGACAGAATCGCCGAAAAGGCCAACAACATGGTTGTTACCCTTATGTTCAACTCGTTGAAACCGTTGAGAATCAGGCTCACGGATTTTTTCTACAGCAAACTCACCCGTGACACACGTCTCCACTTTCTGTCTATGAAGAAAAAAGGCCTCTACCGACAGATGAGCGGTGATCTGGATCTTAAATGGTCGGCGGAAGAGCATAGGAAAACCCTTGAATCCTACCGGATGACCATTCGAGAGGAGATGATGAAGAAGATGATCAGTGAAAAATGAGAATAGTACGGCGTTGTAAAAGCTTTCCAAGCCGGTGTTTAGAAAAACACCGGCTTTTTTTATTGAATCGTGTCGTGTCTCATTTATCTCAACCTTGAACATTGATAGGCCTTTTCAAGCTTTTTCCTGTTGCCCGAGCAGCGCATCTGATTTGCAGTGTGTTTTTTTTCATCATTAAGGATCGAAAGGGTCTTGCTGATTTCATTGGATACAATCGATAAGTGATCGCTTAGTGACTCCGGTGATATTTCAAAGGCATCCCCCATGTGTTGTATAATCACTTCGCATTCCTGGACAATTCGGATTACATTTTCCCTGTACATTCCAAGAGCCGGAAGTCCGATTTTAAGCGGTTGCGCGTGTTGTGATAGGGCTTCAGCGATACGATGTTTGAAATCTTCTTTCATAGATAAGCTCCTTATTATTATGAGTTGATCGTGGAAACGGTGTCGATCATGGATTCTACGGCTGTTTTAAGGGATTCCAGTTCAGCGAGTTTTGATTCCAATGTATTGTAATAATCCCAGAGACGCTCTTCCCGCTTGTCGATGAGGAGTTGTTTGGATTCGATTTCATCATCAAGTTTATCTATGGATTCCTGATATGAATCTGTGCGGCTTTCAAGGATACCGCCGGACTGGGTGTAAGATTCCAGATAATCGTAGAGTTTTACGGCCAAGCCCTCGTTGCCTTCATCGTCACTGGTAAAAAAGGAGACGATGTCTTCTTCATTATCTTCGATGATGTCGCTGAATGTGTCCAAATCGAAATCCAGTGTTCCATCGTCGGTCAATTCAATGCCCAGGGCAGAAAGGCTGTTTACAGAGTCTGATACACCATCCACCGTCGTTTTTAGAAGATTAACAACGCCGTTTTTGATGATGGTTGCACTGTAGTCTCCAAATAGCGTTCCTGAATCTCCCGAGTCAGAATCGAAGTATTGTTCTTCGCCAAACACTGAAATCATGTTGTTGTATGCATCTACAAACGCCTGTAACGCACTTTCCATGCCGCTGTATTGTTTTTTTACTTCAACAGTGACGCTGCTTTCTTCTTCGTCTTCATCCGTTTTGACAAGCGTGAACGTTACTCCATTAATCAAATCATCAATGGTGTTTTCGCTTCGTTCAATATCGAGTCCATTGAACGTAAAAGAAGCTTTTTCCGCTGCCTGAGAAATATCCATAGACTGGTTTTCAGGATCGGAATAAAGCCTTGATAGGCCGTTTGTATCGCTTGTGGAACCGTCGCCGTCTTCCTTTATAGAAAAATTGATCGATTCTCCGGTGCTGTCAGCCGTGAGCGACAATGCGTATTTGTTGTCGGATAATTGGATGATAGTGGCAGAAACACCGGAGTCCGATTCGTTTATGGCTTCGGCTATTCCTTCCAGCGTGTTATTTGTCGAATCAATGGTTATTTCTGTTGATTCGTTGTCCCCTGTTCCTATGGAAAGGGTTCCTGTTCCAATTTTCTCATCGGTTGAAGTAAAACCATCGTAGCTGTTAATGATTTCCGTTTTTGCGATATTTTTAACCGTGATGCTGTAAGAGCCTGTATTCGCATCGTCATCGGCGCTGACTTTGAGGATGTCGCTGTCGCTGGTCGTGGCCGAATAAGATATGAATTCTGTGGGGTCACTTAGTGTTTCCATGGTTTCCTGCAAGGTGGCCAGGACCGATGTGATGGAACCGTAAGACGATATCTTGGCTTCGTAGTCGCTCTGTTTTGCTTGAAGATTGTAAATCGGCTGTTTCTCCACCTCAATGGTAGCATTTATGATGGATTCGTAGTCTATTCCGGAAATGAGTCCCGATGTTGCTGAAATGGACATGATGGTTTCCCCCTTTTTTATTTGTTAGTTTTCGTTAAATATAGTCGAGTATGGATAATGATGTGACCTTCGAATAAGCTGAAAGAGCCGCTTCATATGCAGTTTGACGGGCTGACAGGTCCGATAGGCTCTTCACCATGTCCGTGTCTTCCGTTCCTCCTTTTTCTGTTTCAAGGTTGAGAAGAAGGGTGTCGATGACGCTGTCCCTGGTTTCCAGCAGATTTTCCTTGATACCTGCAAGGGAAATTTGGGTGGTGGTATGATCATACTGGGCGTTCAGGCGGGTGATGGCTCGGCTGATTCCGTCTGTGTTATCATTTTTTAATGAATCTCGGAGATCAATCAGGCTCTGGAAAATTCCCCATGTGACGTCGTTAGCGCCTGAATAGGATGTTGCACCTGTATTATCGGCGCTGCTTCCGAATCCGATATCCTCTCCGATAGTGGTTCCATAGTTTGAACCCGATTCCCACAACAACGAAAGATCCGTAAGGGTTCCTCCGGCATCCGTGATGCTGAATGAAGCGGTGCTTTCATTGTAAATTACACTGTAATCCACAGCTGGCTGGGCTGTGACGTCGAATGTAACAGTCTGGGGGAGGGTTGATGATTCAATGGCAACGGTAAGATCTGCAAGATCATCACCGTCAAGATCAATGATCGCCTGGCTTTCATTGCTGTCGGCCATAAGATTTGCGGTGGTATAACCGCCGTTATCGGTTAAGACCCAGCCTGAGCCGTTCCAGTCAAGCTGAAACGGGCTGGTGCTTGCCTGAGTCAAAGATGCGTAATCCGCAACGTTCACCGTGGTGTCCACTCCCGTGGAGTTTGTAATGGAGGTCAGTCTGTATGGTGTCGCAGATGCTTCTTCCATGGCGCTTTCCATAACTTGGGCCAATTCCTGTGGGCTGTAGTCACCTTCAGGAATGACAGCCGTCAATTGAGCAGAATTTGGATATTCTCTGAAATCAAGGTTCTGGTTTGTACTGTCTACACGTACTGTGCTGCTGAAAAATGCCTGATCTCCAGGAATACTTACATCGGCGTAAAAACTGCTTCCTGTGTTGATCTGAAAACTGTTGCTTTCTCCATTATACGTGACCGCTGTAGGCCAGATGTTGTTATCAAACGAAAAGGGTGCCGTGTCGGTGGCTTTCCCTGAAAAAAGGTACGACCCGTTGATCTTTGTGCCTGAAACGGTTTTGAGATTGAGGATAATGTCGTTGATCTGTTCGGATACAGCCTGTCTGTCCACTGCACTCATGGTGGCGTTAACCATCTGGATGGCAGTATTCTTGGCAGTCTCAATGGTTTCCTGGACGTTGGCGAGCACTGTCTCTGTGTTGCTCAGCCAGGATGTGCCGGTGACGATGTTTCGTTTGATCTGGTTTATAGCTGAAATGGACGTGTCAGCTGAAAGAATCCGTGTGTATCCCGTGGGATCATCTGCGGCCCGGTTGATTTTTTTTCCGGTGGATACGTTTTCGGATATCTTCGTGAGTCTGTTGAGATTGGTGTTGATCTGTTCTATCCCCGATTGGTAAAGGGTTCTTGTTGCCACGCGCATGGTATGTTCCTCCACTATCTGATGGATAAAAGAGTGTCCAGCATCTCATCCGCGATTGAAAGGAGCTTGGACGCTGCGCTGTATGCTGTCTGGTACTTGGTCAGGTTGATGACCTCTTCATCCAGGGATACGGCTGAAACTGAATCCCTTTGTTCTTGAAGGGAATTCACCAGCTCTTGATAATTTTCCGTCTGGATTCCCGAAATTTTCGCCTGGATTCCGATTTCCGAAGCAAGACTTTCGAAAAGTTCTGCGGCTGTACCATCAATGGAGCTGGATGTCGCATCGCTGCCTCTGTTAAACTCCCAGCGAACTGAAATGAGGCTTGTATCCTGAATAGCTGAAGTGAGCAGGGCATTGGAATTGTCACCCGATGTGATAGCACCTGTGGCCGAATTGATCTGGCCTGTTTGTAACCGGGATGTGTCGGATATGAAAGAATCTACGGCCATGGTTGATGCGTCCGTTCCGGTGAAAAATGTGTTTAAGCCCAGAATGGCGGCAAGCCCACTGTTGGTGCCGTTGTCGTTTCCAAATGCGAAGCTGTACTGTGATGAATCGGGAGAAAGCATGAGACGCCCGTTTGAAACAGAGGCCGAGACACCACCACCTGCGGCGGATATGGCTGTGTTGATATCGGTGGCCAGATCGGACAGGGTGTAAGCGGAAACATTTTCTGAAGGGACGCCTTCTGAATCGGTGGTCACCGTGAAAGTTCCACCGTTGAAAGGACCTGATTCGGCAGAAAGATCAAGTGTCAGGCCGTCAATCTCAAAAACAGTGGAAAGATTACCTGCTTCTATGGTAAAGCGGCCCTCGGTCATGCCGGAAGACCAGGTAATTGTCACATCGCTTGCGCCTCCCATTGTTGCTGTGGGCGGATCGACCTTGAATACGTAGGTGTCGTTCACGCTGTTTGCTGTTCCATTGACATCGAAGGTTGTGGCTGAAACAGGGTTGAGATTGGAAAGATCCACGGAAACATCCGTGAAGGTGGAGGGGGTCGTGGTTGAATTTTTGATCCAAAGAACGAACTCGGCAGAGGTGTCAAGTTTATCTGCAAAATCAAGGGTTGAGAAAAGACCACTGGAATCGACAGCATAGCTTCCGGTCATGGATTGGGACATATAATCCGACCCAACACCTTGGGATGTCTGAAGGTTGACCTGGTATATCAGGGCTTCGGACAGTCCGTCCAGTTCAGCCTGGAGTTCGGGCAGGGTTTCGTCACGGATTTCAAGCCAGCCTTTGAGCTGTCCCTTTGTTATGCTGTCCGTGATATCCACATCGTTATCCGTACCGTTCCACAGGATCTGGCCCGATGAGTATTCAAGGGTGTGAGAGCTGTTGCCCGAAACAAGGGGAAAGCTTTTAGCCGTTAAAACCGAAACGGAACCGTCGCTTTCTTCAAAGGTTGTGATACCGGCCATAGATGAAAGTTCAGAGAGTAGAGCGCTACGCTGATCCCTCAAATCGTTGGCTGTTCCACCTCCTGATTCAACGGAAACAATGTCTGAGTTTAATCCGGCTATTTGCGCTGTGATGCTGTTGATTTGAGATACGGAGGTTCCCATTTCATTGTCTAAGTTGCCCTTGATATCATTTAAACTCTGGCTCAGAGAATTGAACTGCTCTGCAAGTTGCTCCCCAGTTTCGTATACCACCATTCGTTCTGCATCACCTGACGGATTGTTCGATAGATCGCTCCATGCATTCCAGAATTCGGAGACAAGAGCGCTTAGTCCGTTTTCCCCATTGGAAGCGATGATGTTTTCAAGTGAGCTGAGGTACAGTTCTTTTTCTTCATAACAGGCGAGAGCTGATTTTTTGTCCATGAGAGACGATTCAAGATAGGCGTCGCTGACACTTTTGATCTGGGAAACGGAAACTCCATTGCCAAGAACAAGAGAACCGATTTTAACCGATGTGCCGGACGTCATGTCAAGGGTCTGGCGGGTGTAATTCTCGTTGTCCACATTGGCCACATTCTGCCCGGTGACACTGATGCCGTACTGTTGGGCCGAAAGGGCAAGTTTTGCGATGCTGAGGGTCGATCCTATTCCTGTCATGACCGCCTCCTTTGTTTGTATTCATTGATATTCAATTTCAGCCTACCGTTTCATGTCGATGGTTTCCGACAGCATGGCATCCAAGGTGGTGATGATTTTTGAATTAGCCTGGTAAGCCCTTTGAATCGTGATCATATTGACGAATTCTGTGGCGATATCCACATTGGACTGTTCATAAGAATTAGGGGAAATACTCCCAAGTCCACTGGTGCCGGGGACATTGGTGATAGCTGTGCCGCTGTCCCGGGTTTCCCTGAAAAGATTGCCGCCCACGCTGTATAAACCTTGTGGACTTAGGAAATCCGCTAAGGCCAGTTGGTACAGGGGGATAATCTCTCCGTTTGAATAAACACCGGTGATTACGCCATCTGAATCCACGTCGATATCCTGAAGATCCCCCGAACCGTAACCATCTGCTGTCTGGTAAGTTGTGGTGGATGCTTTGGCGTACTGGGTGGAAGACAGGGAGCTGTTGTCCCAGACCGTTCCGTCAAACCGGGTTCCCAAGTCCAGTTCGATGCTCATGTCAGTGGTGGCACCACCAAGAAAGTTGGCGCTGAATTCGTAATAGCCATTTGTGTCCACTGTGCCTGCTGTCCATGCACCTGTTGCAGGGTCTACCGAATTCATGGTGAGATCGAGGATGCTTCCCGAACTTTCTGAGAATTCTATGGTGCCGCTGGCCAGAAGCCCCTGATAAGTCGTAGTTGCAAAACCGGCTCTGTTGTCTTCGGATGGGCTGCATGTCACGATGTATTCCCATGTTGAGTCGGCTGTATCGCTTTTGTCGTAATACACCGTGATGTCGTGCTGGCTTCCCAATGAATCGTAGACGGCAAGGGTGGTCTGGTACTCGTAACTTTCGGAGCTGATTACAGGATCATTGGTGGCATCCCAGGATGAGGCGAGGTCAGCTGTGTTGCTGGTGCTGTCCGCATCAAGGTTGGTGATTAGAGTGACGATTTCGCTTGCCTGAGGAGGCGAGGTAAAAGAACCCAGTATGATGTCGGTGACCGAGCCTTGTGCCTCCCCATTTTCGTCGAGGCTCCAGCCTTGAACAATGTACCCGTCCGATGTGACGAGGTTTCCTTCTTTGTCAAATTCGAAGTTACCGGCCCGTGTGTAGTAGGTGGAGCCGCTGTCAGGGTCCACGACCTTGAAGAAACCGTCGCCTCCAATGGCAAGGTCTGTGGCGTTTCCCGTGTTTTCAAAAGATCCTTGTGTGAAATCAAGGTCAACTGTGCTGATGGCCGAGCCCCGCCCTACCTGGGTTGAGCCAGACTGGGTGGAAATGGACTGGCTCAGCAGATCTTCAAAACAGTAATCGCTGCTTTTATAGCCGATGGTATTGGCGTTTGAGATGTTGTTGCCGATGATCTGCATGGTGTTACCTGTGGATGTGAGTCCACTGACGCCTGTATATAATCCGCTGGTGAGTGACATGGTTGTTTCCCCTTTGTTTCAAATGGTTATCATAATGGAGATTTTCCCCATTATGGGTTTATCGATCACGACGATTGATCTGTGATCTCGACGATGGAATCGAAGGAGATCGTTTTTCCATCGACAAGCAGGTATGGGCTTCCGTCCACATAGCTAATTCCTGTGACTTCTCCGTGTTCGGATGAGTCTACGGAAAAGCTGGATCCAGAACCATCTGTGGCAATTAGGTTATAGATATAAGTCCCGTCATCCACTGCTTGCCCTGAACTGTCGGTACCGTCCCATGTCACAGAATGGGTTCCTTGTTCTGTCTCACCCACGTCCACGCGGGTGATTTCATTGCCGTCACTGTCGTAAACAACCATCTCAACCGATGCTGTTTCATCAAGAGAAAAGCTGACTTTTGTTACATCATCTCCATCCACCGTAAGAGTATTGGATGATGTGGTGATTTCTTTTCCGATGTAATCCAGCATGTTGATCTGGGTTAAATCTCCAATGCTCTCAGACATCCCTTCGAGAAGACTGTTCGATTCAATTTGCTGTTCAAGCATGGAAAAATCCGTGAGCTGGGATGTTAGGGCTTCGCTGTCCATAGGATTTAAAGGATCCTGATACTGCATCTGGGTCATCAGAATGGTGATGAACTCGTCTTTACTGATACTCGCCCCATCATCTTCGGTTGTTTCGCTTGTGGCGCTTGTTGAAGACGTAAGACCATTGAGATAATCGCTGATTGAAACCGAGCCGACCGTTGACATGACACACCTCCGCTTGATTCATAGGTTTCCTGGTTTGTTTTTGGAAGAGGGGGTGGGTGAACAGCTGTGGCGTGAGAAAAAATCCCTTTGGAAGAGGATAGTTATACCATTCCCGCTCTTCGAAAAACAGATTGACAAAGCGGGGTCAAAACGACATAATTCAAATGTCTGGGGCATACATCCGGACACCTTCATGCAGGCGGATTAGGGGGGCATCCCTGGTCCGCTTGTTCATTTTGATCCCTTGTTACCGATTTTTTTTATTGTGTCATATTTTTTTCCCTCGTTTGTCTTCGAATAGTTCTTCGGCCATTTTTTTCAATTGTGACTTCCAGTTTTTGATCTGATTCGGATGCAGCTGGTAATCGTAAGCGATTTCTTTAAGTGATTTGTCGCTGCTTAAGGCCTCGAAAACAACCTTGGCCTTGAACTGGCCACTGTATCGATTTCTTCTCTTTGAATCATCGACATATTCAGATAACATGGTGACTCCTTACTTAAATAACTTGAAACGGTCGCTCTTATTGCGATTGTCAAACTCAAGGATATACACCATGGGCATTCCGGTTCATTTGATTGAACCAGCAGAGGATTGAGGCGTTGTATCCCCGCTAAATAGCGTTGATGATAAATCATCTTTTCAAAGCGAGAACAAAACGTAAGGGGAAGGTGTCTGGGGCATACAGTCGGACACCTGAATCAGCATGTGGAAAAGGGGCATCTTTTCAGTCGGCTGATCGCTCTGATCTCAAGTTCATGTATTTAAACTCCTTATGACCATTATTTGAATCAAGTCTGGCTAAAGTATTTTGCAATGTACAGGCCAGAGACAGGTTTATGCAAATGGAAAAAAACATTTGAAACAGGAATAAGTTACCCTTTTTTAGATTCTAATCATTCAACTCTTATGTTTAGAACTCAAATTACACCCTGATGAATACACATAAATTCAAGCATTTTTCAATTCTATATAATGAAAAGCCGTCATTTTTTTTAATCGATTGATTTATCTTTATTCAGCGCCCGTAAAGCGTAACGTATAAGATTCGTGTTTTTCCATTTTTTAATTCGAGAAAATGTATGGGGAATTGGATTCAAACAATAGAAGGAATGATTTCGTGATGACCTGACCAGAAAAAAATTCCTGTGACTGGGCAAATATTTCCGGGTTGTATTTTTGCAGAATAATCATCGTGCGGAATTATTGACAGGGCGGATCTTTAATCCACCTATGAACACTGAATGCCAAAAGACATCTGACGGGAATTTTATAAGCCGTATCTGAGTGGTCAGTTGCAAAAAAATGGGAATGGGCCAAACTTACTCTTCAAATCTCTTGCCAACAAGGGTAGAATCCCCGAACGTATTCAAATTCAAAGGATAGAGGTGCCCCTATGCGTATATTCAAGCGGTTTGTCATTGTATTTGTCAGTCTTTTCGTTTTCACCGGCGTGGTGGGGTTTTTCATTTTCCCTTACATCCTGAAAGCCGTCATCATGTCCAAGGGTTCCGAAGCCTTGGAGAGGAAACTTACCATCGAAAAGATTGACATCAATCCTTACAAACTTACGGTGAAGGTCACCGGGTTTTCGCTTTTCGAACCTTCGGGCAAGGAAACCTTCGTGTCGTTCAAGGAATTGTTTGTCAACATCAACGGAAGTTATTCCCTGGCTAAACGGTCGCTGATACTTGAAGCCGTAAGCCTTGACGGGCTTTACGCTGGAATTACACGTCATCCGGACAACACCTACAATTTCACCGATCTGATCAAAGAGAAAAAGGAGCCCGATCCCAACGAAGAACCGTTTCATTTTTCCGTGAGCAATATCAAACTTACCCACGGAAGTCTTGATTTCAGGGATGAGCCTGTGGGGGCGGAGCATAAGGTCCGGGATATCCTTTTGGCCGTTCCCTTTGTTTCCAATATTGATCACGATGTTCAGAGCTATGTGAAGCCTGCGTTTTCCGCAACGGTTAACGGCCATACTTTTGCCCTTGAAGGAAGGACCAAACCTTTTGACAATTCAAAAACCACCTCACTCGACATTTCCCTTGCCGATGTGGACATCCCGTCTTACATGAAATACGTTCCGGTTAAGCTGAACGGCGAGCTGGCCTCGGCAAAGCTGGATACCAAGATCCGCCTTGATTTTGTCATGGCAAAGGGTGAATCGCCGACCCTTAAACTTTCAGGCGATGTGACGTTGCGGGATACGGTTATAAAAGACAGCCGCAAAAATACCGTTCTTTCCGTTCCGTCCCTTGCTGTGGCCCTGGCCGAAAGCGAACCGCTTAAATCAGATATCCATTTTTCACGCATTGCGATGACAAAACCGGTTCTTGTGGTTGATCGGAACAAAAAAGGAGACTTGAACATCCTGGGCATTCTTCCTAAAGGCGGGAAGAAAAAAGTACCGGAGAAAAAAGAAGAGAAAGCGCCGGAAAAAGCAAACAACCCGCTTAAGCTTAAAATCGACGAATGCGTTCTCGACGCCGCTGATATTGCATACCGTGACGCGGTTCCCTCGGATCGAGTGAAAATAAGGGTTTCACCCTTGACCATCAAAGTCACGAATTTTTCAAATCAGAAGAATGAAAAGGCAACCATAGACGTGGCTTTCAACCTGGACAAGAAGAAAGGCGCCCTGTCGGTGACCGGCCCTGTTGGGATTGACCCTCTTCAGGCGGATCTTTCCCTTGATCTGAAAAACTTGGCCATCAGGACATTTCAACCTTATTTCACCGATCAGATTAAAATCGACGTGACCAAAGGAACCATTGGAACCAAAGGACGTTTAAACCTCGTTATGGACAAAGCAGGAAAACCGAAGGTGACCTACGAAGGGGAAATCGGTGTATCACGTCTGGCCACCATCGACAAAGCAAGGGCTAATGATTTCATCAAATGGCGCCAACTGAACTTTGACCGGATCAAAACGGGATTCAATCCCTTTTTCCTCGATATCAAGGGAATTTCCCTCACCGATTATTACGCCAAGCTGGTGGTGAACAATGATGGAAGCATGAACATTTCCGATATATTCGGTGATTCGAAAGGTGGAAAAAAGAAAGCGGCAAAACAGGAAAAAACCAAAACAGCAACAGCAAAAAAGAAATCGTCTGATCCCCTCAAGGATATTCGTATAGGAAAGGTCAGCTTCCAGGGTGGGTCGGTGGATTTTGCTGATAACAAAATACAACCCAATTACTCGGTTAACATCAAAAAGCTTACCGGCAGTGTCACCGGTCTTTCCTCTGAACAGATCTCACGGGCCAAAGTGGATTTAAGGGGAAATTTCGGTTATGGTTCGCCTGTTTTCATCGCGGGCCGGATCAACCCTCTTGCAACAGATCTTTTTCTGGACATTATGGTCAAGTTCAAGGATATCGAATTAAGCCCGACCACACCCTATACCAGTACCTTTCTCGGCTATCCCGTTTCCAAGGGCAAGCTCGACCTGAACGTCAGCTATCTTATTGATAAGGGGAATCTCAAAGCAGAAAACAAGATATCGTTCAACCAGTTGACTTTTGGGGACAAAGTGGAAAGCGAGCAGGCCATCAAGGCCCCAGTGAAGCTGGCCGTAGCGCTCCTGACCGACCGGAACGGCCAGATCAATCTGGATGTCCCCCTTTCCGGTAGCCTTAAAGATCCGAAATTCAAAGTCTGGCCCGTGGTTTGGCAGGTTTTTAAAAATCTGATCATGAAGGCTGTCATGTCTCCTTTCTCCCTCCTTGCCTCTCTGGGTGCAGATGAGGAAACCTCGTTCGTGGAGTTTGATTACGGCAGCTCCGCTGTTAACGAAGCGTCGATGAAGAAAGTCGAAATCATGACCAAGGCCCTTTACGACAGGCCCAACCTCAACATGGACATTGAGCCTTACGTGGATCTTGAAAAAGACAAAGAAAGCCTGAAAGAAGTCGAGATGACGAACCGGGTCAAGGCCCAGAAACTCAAGGCATCTCTCGCCAAAGGCGGCCCGGCCATTTCTCTGGATCAGGTGACGGTTGGTGACGAGGAGTACCTGGCTTACCTCACCCTGGCCTACCATGCGGAGCCCTTCCCCAAACCCAGAACGGAAGGTGGCAAAGTGAAACCCCTTGTCCGTGAAGAAATGGAAAAACTGATGCTGTCCAGTATCGACATCGGCGAAAGCGAGTTGAGGCTGCTTGCATCAAAACGCGCAGAAACCGTTAAAGAACTGTTGTTAAAATCGGGTCAGGTGGACGGAGGCCGGATCTTTCTGGTGGAGCCCAAAACCCTGAACCCGGAAAAGAATGAAAAATTCAAGGACAGTCGGGTGAATTTTGTTTTGAAATAATGAAACCTTATTCTTGTAGGGGCGGGTTCCAAACCCGTCCCACTTGTCATCATACTAAGAGGAGGTGACTCATGGATACTGTCAGAGTGACCATAACCATTGCCAAAGATCTTGTTACGACTATTGATCAGCTCAGCAGACAGGCCCAACTTTCCCGCAGCAAATACATTACAAATGTGCTTCGTGAAAAAATTTCTCAGGAAAATGAAATAATGATCAAGGGAAAATATAATCAGGTTTTTTCTGATGATAGAATACGGAAAGAGCAGCTTGACATGTTAAAATGGTTTTAATCCCGATTAGCATTCATCATGGCACAATCATCAGGCGGGTTTGGAACCCGCCTCTACAGGCCGAACCAGTTTATATCAACTCCCCGGAACGATCAGCAGCCATTCGCTGATCGTTCGATATGTCGATCAGCTCAGAGCCCATTCCCAGCAGACCTTTCAGCGTCAAAGCGATATCGGATATCCGGCAAGGTGTGTTTACGACTTTTCCATGGGCAATGCCTGGGCCTTTATAAGCCAGGACGATCTTTCTGGAATCAAGTGAGCCGTGGCCGCCTAGAAAACCCACAAGAGGCGGAAGTGTTGAAGGAAGGGTGACGCCAAGGTTTGCGGCCAGTCCTCCGGTGATGGGAAGCTGCCAGCCGTTTTTCATGAACAGCATGACATCGGGCCAAAGGCCTTTGGCTCGGTTATCTGCTGAATGATGAAACAGTTCATAGGGCAGGATGCCTTTTTCGGGTATTCCGCAAATCATGTCTTCCCGTGTCATCACATACCAGGGCGATGTGGTTCCCAGGGCTGAGCCGTCCGGAAAATAGTCTTTCAATGTGTAATCCTTCAGAATTGCTTTGGCTTCTGTGGCCCTTTTGACACGGTCGTTTCCGTTGAAATACAATCCGCCATAACTTGAGGCTGTGTAAGGGAAATAGCTGTAACCGTCTTTTTCAGCCTCGGACAGGAACCGGTACCTTTTTAAAACAGCCGTGGGATCCGTTTCGATAAACGGCCCGACATTGGCGCGCAGGGTATCTCTGTGGGTCACATGACCATGATCACTGTACAGAACGATCACAGCGTCCCTGTATTCGGGAATGGCGTACAGCGCATTCATGAATTTGCCCACTTGAACATCCACATCCCGGATGCCGTCGAGCACCGCTTCTCTTATCACCCAGGCGTTGATGCTGGAGGTGCCCGAAAGAATCAGCCTGTTGAAATCTTCAGGGTAAGCCGTGCCAAGGCCATGCTGCAAATCATCCATTTGGGCCAGAAGTAAAACCGTGAGATCCGGTTTTGCCGCTTTGATAACCCGTAGCGTATTTTCAACCATCCAACTGTCGCTGGGGAAGTTTTCAGGATTCCGACCATAGAAAAAGTCGCAGAAGATTTTCTGATAGGGTGACGTGTAATCGTAAAGCCTGTTTTTATCCGAGGGTGGGTCATAAAAGCTGTAGCGTTCCGGGGCGCTGAATCCCATGGGGAAGACGCTGCCGGGCATGTCAAGAGAAACGGTGCTGCCTCCAAGCACCATGTCCACACCGGAACCCTCTGTGTCAAACATCCGGCCTACCCATTCTTTGCCTGCTGCGTAAAGGGTTCTGGAGCTGATGCCGTACTCCCGCTTCCATGCGGAGAAGAGTGTATCGATGGGCCGTGACTGGCCCCAGGAATACAGATCAGGTGGGTCCATCGCTCCCATTTTCCCATTGTCACCCCATTTGACGGGCTGGGCAGAAACGCCGAAAATACCCGTCTGTAAGGAGCAAGTTCCGGCAAGGGCGTTCAGGTGATTCATGTCCGTTGCCGAGGGGAGATGGCATCTTGCATTGGCGAAACGGACTCCTGAATCCACAATGGCCCGGACATTGGGCATGAGATAGTCGCCTCCATGCCCCCCGGCTTCCCCCTGTTTGTTCAAGAAGAGATAGCGGGGATCAAGGGCATCAATGGAGATAATGACCACTTTGGGAGCATGTGAACCCGCCGTCGCTTTTTTTGAATGGATCAACGAAAAGGGGATTGAAAGCGAAAAGCCTGCGGTGACAGATGATTTGAGAAAATCTCTTCGGCTAATTTTTTTCATGGTCATTGGACCTCCTGATGGTTTCAGAGAAACTATAAGTTTGACTTCGTCGTTATTCCCTGCGGAGTTTGGGAATAATAAACGGCCCATATTCAATCAAGATTTGATGTGTCCCATTTGTATTATTTAATGGCTTATTTGTAATCTTAGCGGCTGGTAAAAACAATGTTCATATAATAACGGCTTTGTCAACAGATAAAGAAGGTGCTTTTCGGGCAATTGAATTAGCTTCAAGTCGTTGTCAAATTATTCAAATTTGGTGCATCTTGACCTCTCCCTCTTTGGAGGCAAAGCCTCCGGTTAAGCATTCCAGGGAGAATCCCCGGAACGAGGGGATGTTGCACGAAAAGATATTCAATTGCCATAGGGAGTTTTAGAATCAGACAGGCGATTATCAAGGAGCCGAACTTTGGGCGGGTTTGGAACCCGCCCCTATCGGATAGCCAGGGATTAAAAAGGAGGGTTGTCAGTTTTTGTTCTGGGAATTCTGACCGGAAATTTTCCTCAGGCTGTACTCAAACAGACGCTTTTCAGCTGTCGTGAGGGCTTTGAAATTGATTTCATTCGGCTGGAGAGCGTAACCCTTTTCTGTTTTCACGATATAGCGGTTTACATCTACGCTGTTTTTCATTTCATCTATGGACGTCGCCAGTGCCGGTTCATTGAATCGGATTTTTTCAATGACCCATTGTCCGCCGCGTCTTTCAACGCTCATGAATCCTTCGATTCGGTCATTGGACTCAAACCGGGCCATCCATTCTTCAAACATGTTTTTCTTTTTATCCGTCATGGCGATGCCGATTTTAACCCGGTCACTGGTGAGAAAGGGTATCCAGAAATGATCACGGGTGATCACAAGGGTATAATCCTCTTTTTCCAGAAGTTTGAATCTGGAAAGCATGGACAGTTCAAGAAAAAACAGCTGGTCCATGCACTCATCGGAACCGTTGGCCGGTAGGTCGAGAAGAGGGCATAGCTGGTTATAGTCGCCATTTTTCAGGTCGTCAAAAAAATTTGTGACCAGAAAATTAATGCGATGATTTTCCCCAAGAACCGAAACAAAGACGATCAGAGTGAAAAACGACAAGACCAGCATGCCGATCACGCTTCTGATGAGGGCGTTGAGTTTATTCATGTGTTAAAAACCTCCTGATTAATCACGCTTTGTATCAGTTTCGTCCTTTTAAAGTAAAGGTCAAAGTCATGAAAAAAGTGTGGTGAGTGAGGTTAAACACAAGCCGCAACAAAGACCATGGGTGCCCTTAGCTGAACTTAATAAAAAATTAATCCGGCTATAGATTATTGATTTTCATTGTGATAAATTAATAAATTCGCGTACCGGGACACCGGTAGAAATATTGATCGGTTTTCTTTGCACATTTCGGCACTTGACTCCCATGGGCAATGTGGTAAGTGAACATACCCGTACGACAGGGAGCGTTGATCCGAACACGGATGGGAATTGGCTTAGTAGCCTGAAATAAAAACAATTTTGATAAGAAGACCTCGTTTATGAAAGCACTACTTGCCCTGGAAGACGGGCGGACCTTCAGCTGCCGGAGCTTTACCGGCCCCGGAGAAACTTCCGGTGAAGCTGTTTTCAATACAAGCATGACCGGTTACCAGGAAGTACTCACCGACCCCTCGTACAGGGGCCAGATGGTGACCATGACCTATCCCCTGATTGGCAACTACGGCGTGAATCCCGAAGATGTGGAATCGGACAGAATTCAGGTGGCGGGATTTATCGTCAGGGAATACCAGAATTTCCCAAGCAACTACAAATCCACCGGGACGCTTGCCGATTATCTGAAAGCCCAGGGTATTATGGGCGTTGACGAGCTGGACACCCGGGCGTTGACCCGGCATATCCGGAAAAACGGTGCGCTTCGGTCTGTGATGTCCACCATCGACCTTGATCCGGATTCCCTGGTGAAAAAAGCCAGGATGACACGATCCATGGTGGGATGCGATCTGGTACAGGAAGTGACTTGCGGTTCGGCTTACAGATGGATAGGCAACGCGCCCCAGGCCATTACCACAGCTCTTGATTCGGGTGAAAATCTTTTCCTCGAACGGGGACGACGCCACGCAGTGATCGCTTTCGATTTTGGCATCAAGTACAACATCATCCGCTGTCTTGAGAGTGCGGGATGCGAAGTCATTGTGGTTCCAGCAACCACCTCGGCCCAAACCATCAAGGCCATGAACCCCGACGGCGTGTTTCTATCAAACGGCCCCGGAGATCCCGAACCCCTCACTTACGCCATAGAAACGGTTCGCGACCTTCTTAAATACAAACCCCTTTTCGGCATCTGTCTGGGCCATCAGATTTTAAGCCTCGCTTTCGGCGGCCAGACCTACAAGCTGAAATTTGGTCACCGGGGCGGTAACCAGCCAGTTCAGAACATGTTCACCAAGAAAGTGGAGATTACGTCTCAGAACCACGGTTTTGCCGCAGATATGAACAGTCTGAAAGGAAAAGACCTGGATGTGTTCCACATGAATCTGAATGACAACACAGTGGAGGGGCTGAAACACAAGACGCTTCCTGTTTTCGGTGTTCAGTATCATCCAGAGGCATCGCCAGGACCACACGATGCGGCCTATCTCTTCGATGAATTTGTTAAAATGATGAAACGATAAATTTTTACCATTATAGATTAAATATACAAATCCCGTAAAGTTGAGACCCTATGCCAAAACGCACGGATATTAACAAAATTCTGATCATCGGAGCTGGTCCGATCATCATCAGCCAGGCCTGTGAGTTCGATTACTCAGGAGCCCAAGCTTGCAAGGCCCTTAAAGAAGAGGGTTATCAGGTTGTTCTCGTGAACAGCAACCCAGCCACGATCATGACCGATCCGGACATGGCCGACGCCACCTATATTGAACCGGTTACAGCGGAAACCGTCATCAAAATCATTGAAAAGGAAAGACCGGACGCCCTGCTGCCCACACTGGGTGGTCAGACCGGCCTTAACACCGCCATTGAAGTGGCTCGCTCAGGAGCCCTTGAAAAATACGGCGTGGAGATGATCGGCGCTTCTGAAGCGGTGATCCGCAAAGCGGAAGACCGTGAGCTTTTCCGTGATGCCATGAATAAAATTGGCCTCCGAATTCCCCGTAGCGGTTTTGCCACCAATATGGACGAAGCCCGGAAGGTGGCGGAAGAAATCGGTTATCCCATTATTGTAAGGCCAAGTTTCACACTCGGCGGAACCGGCGGCGGGGTGGCCTACAACCCGGATGATCTGGAAAACATGGCCAAGGCCGGACTGGACGCCAGTCTGATCACCCAGGTCATGCTGGAAGAATCGGTTCTGAACTGGAAAGAATACGAGCTTGAAGTGGTGCGTGACAAAAATGATAACGTCATCATTGTCTGCTCCATCGAAAACATGGATCCCATGGGCATCCATACCGGTGACAGCATCACAGTGGCTCCGATCCAGACTTTAAGCGACAAGGAATATCAGGTTCTGAGAGACGCCTCCATCGCCATTCTCCGTGAGATTGGCGTGGACACCGGCGGTTCAAACGTCCAGTTCGCGATCAATCCGGCCAACGGCGAGATGATTGTGGTGGAAATGAACCCCAGAGTTTCCAGAAGTTCGGCTCTTGCATCCAAAGCCACCGGTTACCCCATTGCTAAGATCGCGGCCAAGCTGGCTGTGGGTTACACGCTGGATGAACTCGAAAACGATATCACTGGAGAAACCCTGGCGTCTTTCGAACCGTCTATCGACTATTGTGTGGTGAAAATTCCTCGCTGGACCTTTGAAAAATTCCCTGAAACAATGGATTTTCTTACCACAGCCATGAAATCCGTGGGCGAAACCATGGCCATTGGCCGGACATTCAAGGAAGCATTCCAGAAAGGCGTTCGTTCCCTTGAAATTGGACGATTCGGACTTGGAGCTGATGGAAAGGATGTGGAAGATTTGGAAGGCGTGGCTCCCTCTGCTTCTGAAATCGAACGAAAGCTGGCCACACCCAATTCCAAACGAATTTTCTACCTGCGCTATGCTTTGAAAAGTGGCATGAGCGTTGAGGAGGTTTGCTCTCTCACCGGCATGGACCCCTGGTTTATCAACCAGATCAAACAGATTGTGGATTACGAAGATGTGATCAAAAACGCTGGAACCGGTATAGACAGAGACACGATGTGGCGTGCCAAATCCTATGGATTTTCAGACACCCAGATCGCCTATCTTGCAGGTTTTACCGGTGAGGATGAGGTGCGGGAACGTCGTAAAGAACTCGACATTCGTCCGGCTTACAAGCTGGTGGATACCTGTGCCGCCGAGTTCAAAGCGGTCACACCTTATTACTATTCCACTTATGAAATCGAATGCGAAGCACGTGTGTCGGATAAAAAGAAAGTGATGATTCTGGGTGGTGGTCCAAACCGCATCGGCCAGGGCATTGAGTTCGACTACTGCTGCGTTCACGCCAGTCTTGCCTTGCGTGAAGAAGGCATCGAAAGCATCATGGTGAACAGCAACCCCGAAACCGTGAGCACAGATTACGACACATCGGACAAACTGTACTTTGAACCGCTGACCAAAGAAGACGTTCTCCACATCGTTGAAAAAGAAAACCCCCTGGGTGTCATCGTTCAGTTCGGTGGTCAGACGCCGCTGAACCTTGCGGTGGGTCTTGAACGGGCAGGTGTTAATATTCTTGGAACTAAACCGTCCAGTATCCATCGGGCCGAAGACAGAGACCAGTTCCAGGCCATGCTGAAAAAACTGAATCTTGTCCAGCCTGAAAATGGCATCGCCTTCAATTACGACGAAGCCAAGGACGTGGCGCAGAAAATCGGCTACCCGGTGATGGTCCGTCCTTCCTACGTTCTGGGCGGCAGAGCCATGAAAACCGTTTACAGCCCCAATGATCTTGAAAACTTCATCAAGCTGGCCATTGAGGCATCTCCCGACCATCCCGTTCTCATTGACAAATTTCTTGAAGACGCAGTGGAACTGGATGTTGACGCCATTTCTGACGGAAATGTCACCATCATTGCCGGTATTATGGAACATATCGAAGAAGCGGGTATCCACAGCGGTGATTCGGCATGTGTTCTGCCGCCGGAAAGCGTGGATCAGCATCTTCTCGATGAAATCAGCACGGCCACGAAGGCCATGGCCAAAGAGCTTGGCGTGGTGGGCCTGATGAACGTTCAGTACGCCATCAAAGATAATAAGCTTTACGTGATCGAGGTGAACCCCAGAGCTTCCCGCACCGTGCCTTTTGTCAGCAAAGCCACGGGCGTTCAGTTCGCCAAACTGGCCACCAAGGTGATCATGGGACAAACGTTAAAAGAACTGGGACTTGAGCGGGAAGTGATACCAGCCTACAAATCCGTAAAAGAAGCGGTGATGCCTTTTGACCGTTTCCCCAATGTGGACACGCTTTTAGGGCCTGAAATGAAATCAACGGGCGAAGTGATGGGCATAGATTCGGATTTCGGTATGGCTTTTGCTAAAGCTCAACTCGGAGCGGGTCAGAAACTACCGCTGTCGGGCAACGTGTTCATCAGCGTCAGAGATAAGGACAAAGATGCTGTGCTTCCCATTGCTAGAAGTTTTGTGGATAATGGTTTCAAGATCCTTGCCACCAGCGGAACCTCTGCTTTTCTCCATGAAAACGGTATTGAAAACAACCGGATCAACAAAGTATCGGTGGGGCGTCCTCATGTGGTTGACGCCATCAAGAACAACGAAATCCAATTGGTTCTGAACACACCTTCGGACAGCGAAACCATGAACGACGGTTATAAAATTCGAAGGGCTACATTGAAATACAAGGTTCCCTACACAACTACTATGGCGGGTGCCTCTGCCTACTGCAAAGGCGTAACGGCTCTCAAACAAAAAGAACGTTCGGTGAAAAGCATTCAGGAATATCACAAGGGGCAAGACAAATGATTGATAACGACAGGCCACGCGACGAATGTGGAGTTTTTGGCATACACGGTCATCTGGATGCTGCAAAAATAGTTTATTTCGGTTTGTATGCCCTCCAGCACAGGGGCCAGGAAAGCGCCGGAATTGCCGTGGCCAAGGATAAAAAGATCGAGGTGCTCAAGGGCATGGGTCTTGTCCCTGAAATCTACAACATGGAAGATCTGGAAAAGCTGGAAGGCTCAAGTGCCATCGGCCATGTGCGCTATTCCACCACCGGTGGTTCCACGCTGACCAACGCCCAGCCCTTTATCGCCCGACACAAAGAGAAAATGTATGCCGTAGCCCACAACGGCAATCTGGTGAACGCTCATAAACTGAAGTCGGAACTGGAAGAAATGGGCAGCATCTTTCAAACCACCATGGACAGTGAAATCGCCCTCCATCTGTTTGTCAGGAACATTCATAAAGGAATTGTCCAGGGGCTTGTGGACACCATGTCCCGCCTTGAGGGGGCGTTTTCCTTCGTGGTTTTGACCGGAAAAGGCGAACTGATCGGTGTGAAAGACCCCAACGGATTCCGGCCTCTCTGTATGGGAAGACTGAACGGTCATTACGTTCTTGCATCGGAAACCTGCGCACTTGATCTTGTTCAGGCTGAATTTATCCGGGAGCTTGAACCCGGTGAAATAGTTATCATCGACGATGACGGCGTAAGGAGTCTTATCCCGGAAAACAGGCCCCGGCAGAGCATGTGCATTTTTGAATATATCTATTTCTCAAGGCCGGACAGCACCATCGGCGGTTATAATGTTTACCAGATGAGAAAATCTTTCGGGCGGCGGCTCGCCATGGAAGCCCCGGTGGACGCCGATTTCGTCATGCCTTTCCCCGATTCGGGTAATTATGCGGCGCTGGGATACGCAGAGCAATCGAAAATTCCCTTTGAAATGGTGATGATAAGAAACCATTACATCGGCAGATCCTTTATCCAGCCTACCCAGAGCATGCGTGATTTTGCCGTCAGAATCAAACTGAACCCGGTAAAAGAGCAGATCGCGGGAAAAGATATCATCATCATTGAAGATTCCATCATCCGTGGGACTACGGCAAAAACAAGGGTTAAAGCCTTGAGGGAGCTGGGAGCTAACAAAGTCCACATGCGGATCAGCTGTCCGCCACACAGATTTCCCTGTTTTTACGGTATTGATTTTTCCACCAAAGGTGAGCTGATTGCTGCGAAAAAATCTATTGACGAACTGAGGGATTTTCTCGGTCTTGATACTCTGCACTACCTGAGTATTGAAGGAATGATGGAGGCAAGCGGCGTTAAAGATCCGGAGAATTATTTCTGCAAAGCCTGTTTTGACGGGAAGTATCCGGTTCCCATTGACCCCACTATTTCAAAAAACTGCCTGGGAGATTGAAAAATACTTGAATGTTAGGCGCTTATAATGGTAACTTACGTGTATCTTGATACTCCACGTGACGCTTTTTAAGGTTTTCTGACGCGACAAAAAATCTGGCCCAGGAGTTTTTGAATATGATAGAGACCAAATATCTGAAAGATAATATCGAGAACATTCAGAAACTGATGAGCATCCCGGCGCTCAAAAATTTCGAGACGAAATACCTGGGTAAGCTGCTTAAACTCAGTAAAATAAGAGAATACGAAAACGGCGAAATCATTATTAAAGAAGGGGATCTGGACCCCTGGCTCTATTTTCTCCTGGCGGGCGGCATTGTTATAAAGAAAGAAAGCGTGGAACTTGGCCGCATCGACAATGTTGGAGAAATTTTCGGCGAGATGCGGATCGTAGACAGCCTCAGTCGGTCCGCTTCGGTTTATGCCGTGGGCCGGACCACTTGCCTTGCTGTTGACACCAGCGCTGGGGATAAGCTTTCCGGCGGAGGAGATCGTGACGAAAAACTCGATTTCCTGCTGCTGCTCTACAAGATTTTTGCCGAGTACATGTCCTTGAGGCTTCGCCTCACCAACGAAGAACTGATTAAAGCCAAGCAGGAAGTGGAAAAAATCAGAGAAAGCAAGATGAACATCATCATGAGAAAAATTCAGGGAAAAACTGACTGATGATGACTTCTTCCTGGCAATCAGCTTCTCACCTCCAGGTTTAGCCATGAGTTTCATCCGAAAAACCGTCTCGTTTTCAAAACACGCGAGCAATGTTTTTTTTCATATCCTCACCGGTTGCAACCTGAAATGCCGCCACTGTTATATCAACAAATGCCAGCACGGAGATTCCATGGTCAGCAAGGCGGACATGGAATCCTGGCTTGCTTTGTTTGCCAGGCGGAGCCCCAACGCCCATGTGATTTTTCTGGGCGGTGAACCCACCCTTCATCCCGAACTCCCCTTTGCCGTTAAAACAGCGAGACGTCTCGGTTATGGTTCAATCACCATAGACACTAACGGTTATCTGTTCCACGACTTTTTGTCTCAGGTCAGTCCGACTGACGTTGACTTTATGAGTTTCAGTCTGGATGGGGCCACACAGGCTATGAATGATTCCATCCGGGGACAGGGCTGTTATGCGACTTGCCTTGAAGGCATAAGAAAAGCCGTTGCCAAAGGCTTTAACACAAGTTTGATCTACACGGTGAGCCACATGAATTTCCATGAGCTTGAGAAAATGCCACCCCTTCTCGCCGAACTGGGAATCCGGGAATTTTTCATCCAGGTGATTGGAATCCGTGGGAAATCGGCGGAACAGGGGGGGAAGAATCTTCAGCTTACCCGTGAAACATGGATGGAAACCGTTCCGGCTGTTGCGGAAACCGTGGCTGCATCAGGCATTGGCGTGACCTACCCCAAGGTATTTCTTGAAGACGGAGAACCTTTTGAATGTGCGGGGCAGGTGGCGGACAATTATTTCATCTTTCCCAACGGACGGGTTTACCGCTGCCCGCTGTGTGAGGATTTTCCCATCCACGCCCATGAGATAAATAACGGCCTGCTTGTGGATAAACCACGCCTCAACGAAACGGATTTTTTCAAACTCACCATCCCCGAAGGCTGCGTGATGAACAAAATGATTCAGCCTGACAATTTGACTTACAACGAAAACGGAATTCCCGACTACCGCATTGCATGTTGTCTTTTGAAACAACGTATCGAACCTCTGAAACCGTAATTCCATAAGCGGATCTGCTTTGATGGCACGGCCAAGTGATTTGCCATTCATGCCCGGTATCTGCATATCAATCACCGCGACACGGAAAAGATCATTATCATTAAGAGACCGGTAGATGGCATGGAGCGCAGAAGGGCTGTCTTCCGCCTCCACAGGCCGCATGCCCCAGGACGTAAGGCGGGTTACAAGAATCTGGCGGTTTGTTTCGTTGTTATCTACGATCAAGACACGGCCATGGTTCAAATTGCCCCGGATTTTCGTTTCGGTCCGGGACTGTTCGGGTTGTTTGTCGAACCGTGCGGTGAACCAAAACTCCGACCCTTTGCCTTCTTCGCTGATCACTCCGATTTCGCCACCCATCAGTTCCGCAAGCTGCTTGGAGATGGCAAGGCCTAAGCCGGTTCCGCCGTATTCCCGGGTCGTCGATGTATCCGCCTGGGTGAATTTGTTGAAAAGCAATCCGATTTTGTCCTTGGCAATGCCGATGCCTGTGTCGCAGACAGAAAAACGTAAGACAATGGAATCCGAATCCGTGAGAGAACGGTCTACCGTTTTTACACGAATCGCAACTTCACCCGATGAGGTAAATTTGACGGCGTTACCCGTGAGGTTGGTGAGAATCTGACGCGTTCAGTTCGGTGTCCAGCAACAGGCCTGTCATGCCAATGACTCCGTTCATGGGGGTGCGGATTTCATGGCTCATATTGGCCAAGAATTCGCTTTTGGCGATGCTTGCCATCTCCGGGATCAGTTCACGGATGTTCCGCTCCAGAGCCTCTGCCTCACTCCAGCCGTATATCCAGACCGCTGCCGGATTCCAGGCCATGATACGTCCTTCCAGGTCTTGCAGAATAATAGCATCGTGTGAATCTCGCACCACCACCGCCATACGAATCAGATTATTGGCTTTCCGCAGCGATGCCTGCGTTTTCTTCATCTGAGTGATATCAACAAAGGTGATGACCGCACCCTCAATGACATTATCGATCGTGCGGTAGGGTTGGATCCGCAGCGTATACCACCCACCTTCCGTGGTCTGCACTTCCGTTTCTTTGGGGATCAGGGTGTCCAACACGGACTGAATAGCAGATGCCAGGTCATTGTAGCCCCGTAGATTTGGGACGATGTGACTCACGGGACGACCGATGTCCCCCGTGATCAGATTGATAATCTGAGTGGCCGTGGGGGTGAAACGCAGGATGCGCAAATTATGATCGACAAAAACGGTGGCGATCCCCGTCCCGGCCAGAAGGTTGTTCATATCGTTATTGGCCTGTGACAGATCCACCACCTTGGTCTGAAGTTCGGAATTGACCGTGGCCAGCTCTTCATTAATCGACTGCAATTCTTCTTTTGAGGTCTCCAGCTCTTCATTTGTGGATTGCAGTTCTTCGTTTACAGACTGCATTTCCTCGTTCGAAGATTTAAGCTCTTCGTTGGACGTTTCGAGTTCCTCGTTGGCTGTCTGGAGGTATTCTTCCTTGGATCGAAGCTCCTTTTGAAGTGCCTCTATATGGTTGTTTGTGTCGTCTATCGAAGGAGCCGTACCGTCAGGGCCAGATACCGGGTCACGGTCCACCCGTTCCGATATCGACGATTCCTCAAGGATCACTATGTACAACGGTTCGTTGATTGCTGGACCGGCATCTGTATCCACCGGACGGATTATCAGGTTGACCAGAGTATAGTCCCCATTGGTCTTGACCCGCAGATTCGAACGACGCACCGTTTCTTTCTCCATGACGGCCCGGTGCAGGGCTATGGCCAGATCGGCCCGTAAGCCCTCGCGGGCCATTTTAAGAATATTGTAGGCACCGGTCTCACCCTGGGACGGTTCCAGGTACATGCCGGTGCGGCCATGCAAATAAAAGATATCTCCGATTCTGTTGACGAGAGCGCTTGTCGGGGCAATCTGTTGCAGGAGAGTCTGTTCGGTCACTTCGCGAAGCGACAGTTTCCCGGTCATGGGCTGCTTGCCACCTTTCACATGCTGTTCTGCATCTTTCGCCGCGAGTGGCAGCTGGAAGCGATCCAGAACAACGCGTCTGGTTCTGTGCGCATCCTCTCTGGATTTATACAGCTTCATTTTACGGTCCAGCGTGTCAAAGAGAGCTGAAAATTCGCCGACGGTTTCAGACGTGCCGAGAAAGAGAATACCGCCAGGGTTCAATGCGTAGTGGAACAGGGGAATGATTTTCTTCTGCAGGTCAACGCCCAGATAGATGAGCAGATTGCGACAACTGATGAGGTCGAGTTTGGAGAACGGCGGATCTTTGATGACGTTCTGCTCGGAAAAGACCAGCATGTCCCGGATGCTTTTGTGGATACGGTAGAGGTTACCGTCAGACTCAGCCGAAAAAAAACGTTCCAGTCGCTCCGGGGTGAGATCGACGGCAATGCTGGCCGAATAGAGACCTGATCTGGCCGTGGAAATGGCACGGCTGTCAATGTCGGTGGCGAAAATCTGGATCTTGTAACTCTGCTTCTGATTCTCCATGTACTCGGCAAGCAGGATCGCGAGAGAATAGGCCTCCTCGCCGGTGGAACAGCCCGGTGACCAGATGCGGATTAAAGAACCTGTCGGCTTGTCGGCAAAAATTTCGGGAATGATTTTTTCCTCAAGGACCTTAAAGGCCTCCGGGTCGCGGAAGAAATTGGTGACCCCGATTAACAGATCGCAGAAAAGGGCCTTGATCTCCGTCGGCGTCTGTTGGAGATAGTCGACGTAGTTGTCTATTGTTTCTATCTGATGGACGGCCATACGTCGTGCGATCCGGCGCTGAATGGTGTTCGGTTTGTATCCTGAGAAATCGTGGCCTACCTGGCCGCGCAGCAGGATGAAGATCTTGCGCTGAGCGTTCTCGGCCTGAGGTGTCGAAAGGGATGTCTGCTGGAGGCCTTGGGCGAAGGCCTTACTCGAATAGGCGATAAGTTGGGCGGGCATCTCAGCTGGCGGTAGCTCGTAATCCACCAGACCGGTGGCGATGGCACTGCCGCCCTCGCCCTTGATGGCCCGGACTCCCAGCGTTCCGTCACTTCCGGTACCGGAAAGCACGATACAGATGGCCCGCGCATGCTGGTCCTGGGCCAGCGAGCGAAAGAAAAAGTCGATCGGCAACCGGTGACCCCGGGGTGCAGAGGGTGCTAATAATTGCAGGGTGCCGTTCAAAAAAGCCATGTCGCGGCCCGGCGGGATGATGTATATGCTGTTGGGCTGAACCGTCATGCCATCTTCGACTTCAAAGACCTGCATGCGGGTGTAGCGCCGGATCAGATCAGTCCCAGGGATTTCAGCTCTTTATTCAACTTATCGACCTGAATGGGTTTGACAAGATAGGCGTCGCACATCTCGCTGAACGACTCCAATATGTTTTTCGCGTCTGTGTGGGCAGTCTGCATGATGATTTTTGCCCCATGGCCGAGCATGATTCCATCTTCCTCTTCGATGGCGCGTATCCGTTTCAGGGTTTCCTGGCCGTCCATTTCCGGCATCATGATATCCAGAAATACCAGTTGATAAGGCTTCTTATTGTGGAGGGCATCTTGAAATGCAACAACGGCTTCCACTCCATTGACGGCGATATGGCAGGCACCATATTGGCTCATGACTTCCTGAAGAAGAATGCGGCTTGTAAAATCATCTTCGACAATCAATACCCTTAAGGGCATTTTCATATTATCCTCCTGAATAATTAGTTTTATCATTAATCGCCATTGAGGTCATCTGGTCTTGGTTGCTTGAATTGCGCGGTTTGTCTTTTTTTGATTTCAAAATAAAGAAAGGAGACATCGTGTTGTTATTAAATTATAATAACATAATGTGGTTGATTCAAAAAACCCCTTATTGAATAGAAGTAAAAAATAATTCGAAATCTATATTGTATATGTTAAATTATCCCATTCTTTCATCAAGACTAACAGCCCGCATCAGCATGCTGACCGCTTCGTTGATTTCGAAAAATTTGTCGATGCGTTTGTCATCGATCCTGAAATACCATCTGAGAATCATGTGGCCCATGATGCCCATGAACAGATTTTTGAAGACGCGGTTATTGATTTCGGGGCGGATGCTGCCGTCTTTTTTCCCCTGATCCAGGACGGGGTTGAACGCATTGACATAGGATGCGTAGCTTTTTTTGGCGGCAGAGCGATAAAATCGCTTGTTGAAAATCCCGTCAAAGATGAAAATCTTCATGAACTCCGGCTGACTGAGATAGATGAAGAAATGGTGCTGGATCATCTGTTTTAGGCGCCACAGGGGGCTTTGCCGTGTGCTGATTTCTCGGAAAATGGCCGAATGGTTTGAAAGCTGGTGATCCAGAGTTGAGAACAACAGGTCTTCCTTGTTTTTGAAATACTCGTAAAGGGTGCCTTCTGCCACACCTGCTCTGCGGGAAATGTCCAAGGTTGTGGCGCTGTCATAGCCTTTTTCAGCGAAGATCCGTTCAGCGGCCCGGAGTATCCGGCCAGCCTTGTCCGATTCGTCTTCGTTTTTTTTTTCTTTTTTGAGGAGCATGGGAAGAAGAAGAACCATGATGTCGTCCATGTCTTTATGCGCTTCTTCCGTTTCATGGGCTGCTAGAGTATGTATGGATTCCATATCAAGAAGGCCGAAAATCGCATCACGAACCACGGGGATATGGAGGTCTTCTCTGAACGTTCCGTTATGGATACATTCTTCAATGATGTTGCGCATAAAAACGGTCCATTCCCTGAAGTATTTGAACGCTTCATGGTGGAAAAAACGTTCTTTGGACCGGCATTCGAAGATGGTGAGGTTGGTGTAATTGGGGTTCTTGTCGTGATAATGAAGTTGGAGATACATGAATTCTCTAAGACGTTCCAGGGGATCTACACGGCCTTCCAGATGTTTTTTAAGAACATCCGTCAGGGTTTTCACCTGTTCTCCGGCTGAATAGAAAAGAAGATCTTCCTTGTTTTCATAATAATGATAGATGATGGAATCCGTAACCCCTGCTCGCTGGCTGATTTCGGATATGGTGGTCTTCTTACCTTTTTCTCTGAAAATATCCACGGCGGCAGAAAGGATTTTGTCTTTTTTTGAGTCTTTATTCGATATTCTGGCCAAACGTCATTTCTCCCGGAGTGGTTGGGGTCAAGGATTACAGTTATGTCTTACACTATTTTTACATCAGACCAACATGTTATTCAAGCGAACAGGTTTTTTCTTTTAAATCAAATTAATAAAACCTTACGGCATGTTATTTTTTCGCTCTGTATAAATAATAGAACCATTACTGAGCAGTATTCAAGATAAAACATCAGAATATTGAAAGCAGGCCCGATAAATCAACAGCGAAAAATCTGTCGGACAAACAAAGTCATTATCATTAATATCATACGTTTTGAACCGATGCGACAAACTTTTTTCAGTTATAAATTAAGGATTGACAGAAATAGATTTCTTTCAATATAATCGAATTTTACTCAGTTTGTTTTGGGCCGTTTTTTCGTAAGTGGTGTATAGGCGGGGGATATCTGCTAATCATATTCAACCATAAAACACATGAGGTAACATGCAAGGGAAATTCGTAAGTGAGAAAAATGTGAAGTTTCTTCTTCACGACGTATTCAATGCCGAAGCATTATGCAGTTACGACCTTTACAGCCAGCACAGCAGGAAGATGTTTGACATGGTGATTTCAGAAGCCATGAAGCTTGCCAAAAACCTGTATTACCCCATTTTTACGGATATGGACCGGAAAGCTCCTGAATATGAAAACGGCGGCGTTAAAGTGCATCCCCATGTTCGGAAAATCATGAAAGAGGCGGGTGACGGAGGCTGGATCGGGGCGACATTTTCCAGGGAAAACGGGGGAGAGCAACTTCCATGGATCGTGGCAGGGGTTTGTACGTATATTTTCTTTGCCGCCAATTATTCTGCTGGCGTCTACCCAGAACTTACCCGGGGAGCGGCCAATCTCATTGCCGAATTCGGCGACGAAACCCTCAAAAAAACCTGGCTTCCCGATCTGCTTTCAGGACGTTTTCAAGGCACCATGGCCCTCACAGAACCCGAGGCCGGAAGCTCTCTTGCCGACATCACCACCACAGCCAAACCCCACCCGGACGGTTATTACACCATAACTGGCCAGAAAGTGTTCATTTCAGGCGGTGATCATGACGGCGTGGATAACGTGGTTCACCTGATGCTGGCCAAGATCGAAGGCGCCCCTCCAGGCGTCAAGGGTATTTCCCTGTTTGTGGTGCCCAAACTCCGTAAAGACGATGCGGGGAATTTCACACCCAACGACGTGGTTGTTTCCCAGATCTATCATAAAATGGGCTACAAAGGCTGCCCCATTACCCAGCTTGTCATGGGCGAAAAAGGCGATTGCCGTGGATATCTGGTAGGTGCACAACACAAGGGCCTACCCTACATGTTCCAGATGATGAATGAATCACGTCTCGGCGTGGGCCTTGGAGCCACAAGCATCGCCAGTGCGGCGTATTACGCAGCTCTGGATTACACGCGGTCAAGGAAACAGGGCCGGAAACCAGGCCAGAAAGATCCCTTGAGCCCCATGGTTCCCATTATTGATCACGCCGACGTGAAACGCATGCTCCTTTTCCAGCGCTCCGTCACCGAAGGCGCGTTGAGTCTGATCATGCAGTGCTATACCTATGCGGATCTGGAGCGGGTCACAACCGGTGAAGACAAGGAAAACTACCATCTGCTTCTTGAGCTTCTGACACCCATTGCCAAAACTTTTCCGTCGGAATACGGAATTCATTCCACCAGCCAGAGCATCCAGTGTTTCGGCGGGTACGGATACTGCGACGATTTCCCTGTGGAACAGCTTTACAGGGATGCCCGGATTCATCCCATTCACGAAGGCACCACAGCCATCCAGGGCATGGACCTTCTGGGACGTAAGATCATGATGAACAACGGAAAGGCGTATTCGCTGTTTGTGAAGGAAGTCACTGGGGCTATCGAAAAAGCGAAAGGCCACGAAGACCTTGTCGATTACGCAAAAAATCTGTCAGATGCCATGAAATCCCTTGAAAAAGTGACGCTTCACCTCATGGGTGTGGCCAGCCGGAACGGGACGGAAATCTTTCTTGCCGATGCTGTTTTATATCTGGACATGTTCGGCCTGATCGCCGTATCCTGGCAATGGTTACTCCAGGCACTTGCTGCTACAAAAGCCATTGCTGAATCAGATTCCAAAAAAGATGCCGATTTTTACGAAGGCAAGATCTTTGCCTTCCGTTATTTTGTGGGATACGAACTCCCGAAAATTTACGCTCTTGCCGAGCGCTTAATGGCGGATGATCCGGTCACTGTGGAGTGTTTGTCTGTCCATTTCAATGATTGAACCAAGGAGGATTACCTTTATGATGACACCCAAAGAATACGAAGAGAGTTTACGGAAACTCAACCTTGTGGTGTATATGTTCGGCAAACGTATCACCAACGTGGTGGACGACCCCATTATCCGGCCGTCCATGAACGCGGTGGCTTATACCTATAAACTGGCGGGAGATCCGGAGTACAAAGATATCATGACCGCCACCAGCCATCTTACAGGTAAGACCATCAACCGGTTCACCCACATTCATCAGAATGCCGGTGATCTGGTGAAGAAAACCAAAATGGGACGTCTTCTGGGGTCCCACACAGGTTGCTGTTTCCAGCGCTGTGTGGGCATGGATACATTGAACGCCCTTTCCATTGTGACATACGACATCGATCAGAAGCACAACACCGCGTACAACAAACGTTTTCTCACCTATCTTGAAATGGTCCAGGAAAAAGACTATGTGATGGACGGTGCCATGACCGATCCCAAAGGGGACCGCAGCCTTCCTCCCCACAAACAGCCTGATCAGGACATGTTTCTCCGGGTGGTAGAAGAACGGCCTGACGGCATCGTGGTGCGCGGAGCCAAAGCCCACCAGACAGGTGCGGTGAACTCCCATGAAATCATCGTCATGCCCACCATTTCCCTGAGAGAAGAAGACAAGGATTTCGCCATTTCCTTTGCCCTTCCCAGCGACGCTCCCGGCATCACATACATCATGGGCCGCCAGTCCTGCGACACCCGGAAGCTGGAAGGCGGAACCATGGACATGGGCAACCGTTTCTTCGGCGGTCATGAAGCACTTGTGATTTTTGATGATGTGTTCGTACCCTGGAACCGGGTGTTTATGTACAAGGAATACGAGTTCGCCGGAAAGCTGGTGGAGATTTTTGCGTCTTACCACCGCCAGAGTTACGCCTGCAAAGTGGGCGTGGGCGATGTGCTTATCGGCGCCACCCAGACCATAGCCGAGTACAACGGCGTGGACAAGGCGTCCCATGTGAAAGATAAAATCATCGAGATGAACCATCTGAACGAAACCCTGTTCTGCGGCTCATTGTCCTGCGCGTCAGAAGGATACAAGGAAACAAGCGGCACCTATTGCGTGAACACGCTCCTTGCCAATGTGTGCAAACAGAACATCACCCGCTTTCCTTATGAAATCGCCCGACTGGCCCAGGATATTGCTGGCGGTCTTGTGGTTACCCTGCCGTCGGAGCAGGATTTTAGAGCGCCAGAAACCGGGAAATGGATCGAGAAATATCTGAAAGGAAACTCCAGCGTCCCAACTGAAAAAAGAATGCGGATGTTGAGGCTTATCGAAAACATCACCCTTGGAACCGCTGCCGTGGGTTATCTCACCGAATCCATGCACGGAGCCGGTTCACCCCAGGCCCAGCGCATTATGATCGCCCGTCAGGTGAACATGAAAGAAAAACAGAAACATGCAAAAAAGCTGGGTGGGATTGAAGAATAAGTGCTGGCCTCCGGCGGCCCTGCCGGGGCCAAACTTTTGAAAAGTTTGACAAACAGGTATTTCGACAGGTCGGGTTTGGAACCCGCCCCTACCTCGAGAACCACACCAAATAGCACATTACCCGTAGGGGCGGGTTCCAAACCCGACCCCACAATAGCAAATGGCGCATCTTCCCGTCGGAACGAGGGCCGTGCAAAGAGTCCGATCTATACAGAGCGCATGAAATAACACGCCGAAGGGTGGGCTTTCGCCCACCACATATGGTGGGCGAAAGCCCACCCTACATACGTAATGAATATTTGCGCTATGTATATCTGCAATGAAATTTTAAGATATCAGCCTGAACGCAAATGAAAATTATAATCAACGGAGCCAATCATGGATCTCGCCTATCTGAAACTCGAAACAGAAGACAACGTGGCCGTTGTCACCATCAACCGGCCTGATAAAGGTAACTCTCTGTCGCCGGAGGTTTTGTTCGAAATTGAAATGCTTTTCAAACACCTGAGCGACCAGGAAGATATCCGGGTGGTGGTGCTCACCGGTGGAGAAAAACTCTTTTCCGCCGGTTTCGACCTGGATTTCATCCGAACCCTTGAAAAAGTAAACAATGAGGAATTCACAGCTCTTTTTCACCGGGCATACCGGGCCATCATGTTTTGCAGTCAGCCCGTGATCGCCGCTGTGGGCGGTCCTGCCATTGCCGGTGGATTCGATCTGACGTTGATGTGTGATATTCGTTACGCTTCCGAGCGGGCCAAATTTGGCCAGCGTGAAATCGTCCTGTCGCTCACACCCATTATGGACCCTCTGTGGCGCATCATCGGACTGGGAAGAGCCAAAGAAGTGGCACTCACAGGCCGTATTTACGATGCCGCCGAAGCGGAACGCATGGGTTATGTCAGCAAGGTCTTTCCAACAGGCGAGCTTCTGAAAAATGTGATGGACATCGCCAGGACCATGGCCACTTACGACAGAACCTGCCTTGCCGAAACCAAGATGCTGGCCAACATCATTCTGGATGAAGATCTGGACGGAGCCATGAAACAGCAGGAATGGTTATTTCGGACTTATATCGGTTCGGAGGACAACCACAGGCGGATTGATGCATTGCGGGAAAAGCTCAAGAAAAAATGAGGAGATCAAAATGAGCGATGATTTTGTCATTGACAACTCTATTGTCATGGCCTGGTGCTTTGATGATGAAAGTGTAGTTTTCTACCAATTATCATTCTAATCTTGATCATCGTTTCGGCAATTGTTTATACTGATACGGTCGTTGGCGGTCTGGAGCGAGGCTTGACGCAGGTACTGTCAGTAGCTTGTTTTCCCTGCCATTGTTAGACGCGCTTTACCGGACCAGGATATTTGGCCACCTGTATATCGGCAGTCAGCAGCATTATGCCATCGACAATGGCCTGCGCTACGAGTAAGCGATCGAAGGGATCTTTATGGATTGTTGGCAAGGAACCGACAGCAACCACATGTTCACTGAGGATGGGCAATTCATGGTAGCCGTTGTCCAACAAGCTGCGTCGCAGTATTCGTGGATCGACTTTGAAGTCTTCGCGGCCCAATCCGCATTTGATTACAATTTCCCACAGACTGGCGACACTGAAGAATAATTCGTTTTCAGAATCGTTCATCAGCGTCTGAGCATCTATTGGCAAATGTTCAATGCCTTGTGCTGCCCATAGCAGCAGGTGAGTGTCCAGTAGCAGCTTCATGAGCCCTCTTCGAACATCTTTATAATCTCCGCTTCAGCCATCCGATCAAAGTCATCCGGCACAGTGATTTGTCCAGCCATAAAACCGAACCGTCTGGCCTGGGAAGGCTCCGGCGCATTGAGCGGAATAACTTTGACCATTGGTTTTCCAGCCTTGGCAATGACGAACGGCTCACCCTTGGAAGCTTGCTCTACCAGCCGGGATAAATGGGTTTTGGCATCGTGAATGTTGTACGTCTGCATAATGTCACCTCAATTGAACTTAGTTTCATCGACTTAGTTTAGCATGATCCGCTGTCATGTCAAGTTTGAATAGCGTCCCCTCCAATGCTGTTGACTTCAGCTATGCCTCATACGTCCAATTGCATCGCGCAACAGCCCCTCGTTCCGGGTATTCTCCCTGACTTTAGCCGATAAGTCAGCATGGCAATTGAATCTTGTCAGCCAAAAAAGTAGACACCCTTTGAATATCAATGTTATCGAGCGATGATTCAGAGTTTGAGAAACGAGGTCGGATAGAGGAACGAAATTAGGGCGGGTGGTGGCCATCGAGACAACGGTTTTATTCTATTCAAAGTTGATCACTGATACAGAATAAACATCCGATTATTATAAGGATCGGGTCATTTGTCGGGTTTCGTTCCTCTACCCGACCTACGAGAGTCTGACGCATTCTTGCTATGAATAAATCTATCGGGTAAAGTCAGGGTTCTCCCCGGAACGAGGGCCGCTTAAGTCAACAGCATTGATGGTGCCTGTGCCCCTACGTCTGACTATTTGGATTATACTCGTCAATGGCCTTGTGAAGGGTTTTAACGGCCAGCTGAATGCAGTGGTGCTTCTTTTCAGGAATTTCTTCCAACACTTTGAAAATATCCCCATCGTTCACTTCTTTTGCAAAATCAAGGGATTTGCCTTTGATAATGTCCACAGCAGCCATGGCCGCTGATATGGCTCCGGCGCATCCCAGCACTTCGTATTTGGCGTCTTCGATGACGTTGTCTTTGATCTTCAGGTATATGGTCATGGTGTCGCCGCAGGAACCTATAAAATCGGACACCTGGTCGGCATCTGCGATACGGCCCATGTGAGGTTTCATAAAATAGTATCGTGCGGCTGTTTCGGAATACCCGGTCTGGGTCATGGCTATGATCATATCGCCCTGGGGCTGGGATGCTGAAGTCTGACAATCGTTCATGGTTTTCTCCATAAAATCATTGTGTTGATGTTCTTATTTTTTGAAGTAGTCAACGTAATAAGAATGGGGAGAGAAGTCAAGGGTTGAAATGAAAAGAAAGCGGTTTGACTCAGTGGACTTTATTGACGTTCTGGACAGTGGACAGAGTAGACTCCAATCTGTAGGGGCGGGTTCCAAACCCGCCCCGGATAAAATCAAAATCACATACTGAATTCAGACCGCCGGATCACCTCGTGCTGAAGGTCGGGGTGGAGCCGTGTGAAATAGCCACAATATCCTGAAATTCTGACCATAAGATCCTGGTAATGTTCCGGGTGCATCATGGCGTCTTTCAGGATGTCTGTGTTGACCACATTGAACTGGAGCTGCATGCCGCCCTGGTCCATGTAGGTTCCGGCATAATGGGCCATTCGGGTCACGGCCTGATCATGGCTGTCGCTTGCGGAGGGAACAACCCGCACATTAAAGGCCATGTTGTTGTCCAGGGTTTTCGGATCAAGCCCTGCCACATCACGAAGGTTGTCGAGAAGGTTTTTCGACGCGCTGGGATGGGGAGTTAAGCCCGGCGTGAAAGGTTCTCCGGCCAGCCGTCCCGAAGGCAATGCGCCTGTTAAACGTCCATAAGCCGAATGGTAGGACATGGACCAGAATCCCGATGTGTAATGACCGCCCCTGTAATTTTTCTGGCTTCGCAGATAACCGGATACAAAACCTGTCACATGACGTGCCATGCCTAATGCCTCTGTATCACCCGACCCAAAACGCGGAACGCGGGTCCGGGTCAATGCGTGAAGGCCAGGATCATTTTTGAAATCCGTGTCAATGGCTTTTTTCATATCCTGAAATGTCACAAGCCCAAGATCGAACACCAGTTTTTTAACCGCCATCAAGGAATCTACAACATCCGCAAGACCGGTCAACGCCACACCGCTTGAATTGTACAACGCCCCGCCTCGCGTGGCTCCCCGTCCGGTTTTTACACATCCTTCCATCATGGCAGAAAGAAGGGGGGCCGGATGATGGTTCTGATAAATGATGCCGAGCTGGTTGTTGCCGATCACGCTCTGCTCAAGTATAAAGCGGCACTGAATTTCAAAGGCGTTCATGAAATCATCGAATGTCTTGAAATCTCCATCTTCAATAGATCCCGTATCCGGTCCCAGCTTCCAGTGATTCAAAGGATGAATTCCATTATTCAAAGCCATTTCCAGCGGAGACACCAGATTTACTTCAAGACTTGATGTGGCACTGGAATGTTTGCCCATGATACCCGGTTCCACGCATCCGATGGGTGTCCAGTCACGCACATGGGTGATATCCCAGCCATTCTGTCCAAGGGCTTCCATCACCGCGTCATCACTGTGGATGCAGGGGGTTGAACCGGTGATATAGTTCACATCGCAGGCCCTTTTGAGGAATGTCTGACTGTTTACGCCTTTTTTAAAACGG